>NZ_JBITFY010000020.1:0-180968 GCF_044456585.1 Streptosporangium sp. NPDC050855 | reverse complement strand
ACAACCCCCGCAGGCCACGAACGCCCACCCACCAACGCCACCTGATCGGCCAACGCCTCCACCGACCGACCCGACACCACCAACGGCACCGAACCCACCACGCCACCGGTACTCACCACCGGCTCGGCAGGCCCCTGCTCCACGATCACATGCGCATTCGTGCCGCTCATGCCGAACGACGACACCGCCGCGCGGCGCGGCCCGCTCTTCTCCGGCCACGGCCGCGCCTCGGTCAGCAGCTCCAGGGCACCGGACGACCAGTCCACGTGCGGTGACGGCTCGTCGGCGTGGAGGGTGCGCGGCAGTACCCCGTGCCGCATCGCCATCACCATCTTGATCACACCCGCCACACCCGCGGCCGCCTGGGTGTGACCGATGTTCGACTTGATCGAGCCCAGCCAGAGGGGCCGGTCCCTCTCCCGGCCGTAGGTCGCCGACAACGCCTGCGCCTCGATCGGGTCACCCAGCGTCGTCCCGGTGCCGTGCGCCTCCACCGCGTCCACGTCCGACGGCTCCAGACCCGCACCGGCCAGGGCCGAGCGCACCACCCGCTCCTGCGCCGGACCGTTCGGCGCGGTCAACCCGTTCGACGCACCGTCCTGGTTCACCGCGCTGCCCCGCACCACCGCCAGCACCCGATGACCGTTACGCACCGCGTCCGACAGCCGTTCGACCAGCAGCATGCCGACGCCCTCGGCGGCGCCGAACCCGTCGGCCGCGGCGGAGAACGGCTTGCACCGGCCGTCGGGGGCCAGGCCACGCTGGCGGCTGAAGAAACGGAACATGTCCGGGCTGGACATCACGGCGATGCCACCGGCCAGGGCGAGCGAGCACTCCCCCCGGCGCAGCGCCTGGGCGGCCAGGTGCAGCGACACGAGCGACGACGAGCAGGCCGTGTCCACGGTGAGCGCCGGTCCCTCCAGTCCGAGCAGGTAGGACACCCGTCCGGAGGCGACGCTGGCGGTGGTACCAGTGAGCAGGTGACCGTCGAAGCCCTCGGGCTGCTCGTGCAACCGCGTCAGGTAGTCCTGGTAGCTGAGGCCGACGAAGACGCCGGTGTCGCTGCCGCGCGCCGAGGAGGGGTCGATGCCCGCACGTTCGAACGCCTCCCAGGAGGTCTCCAGCAGCAACCGCTGCTGCGGGTCCATCGCCAGCGCCTCGTGCGGCGAGATCCCGAAGAAGGCGGCGTCGAACTCCAGCGCGTCGTGCAGGAACCCGCCTCCGCGCACGTAGCTCTTGCCGGGACGGTCGGGATCGGGGTCGTACAACCCCTCCAGGTCCCAGCCGCGATCGGTGGGGAGGTCGCCGATCGCGTCCCGGCCCTCCGCCACCAGCTCCCACAGGTCCTCCGGGGAACGCACGCCGCCGGGGAACCGGCACGCCATCCCCACGATCGCGATCGGCTCGTCGGTGACGACGGCCGGAGCCGAGGGCCGGTGACGCACGGTGCCGGTCAGTCTCTCCACCAGGTGCCGGGCGAGGGCCTCCAGCGTCGGGTGGTCGAAGACCAGCGTCACGGGCAGTCGCACGCCGGTCGCGGTGCTCAGGCGGTTGCGCAGGTCCACGCCCAGCAACGAGTCGAACCCGAGGTCCTTGAACGGCAGCCCCGTCCGGACCGCGGCCGGGTCGTCGTGACGCAGCACCGTGGCGGCCTGGGTCCGTACCAGATCCAGCACCGCGCGTTCGCGGTCCGCCTCGTCCATGGCCGCGAGGCGGGACGCGAAGGAGGACCCGGTGTCGCCGGTGTTCTCCTCGGCGATCCGGCGCACCTCGGGCACGGCGGACAGGAGGGGCCTGGGGCGGGACGCGGTGAACGCCAGATGGAAGCGGCGCCAGTCGATGTCGGCGACGACGACGGCGGTCTCGTCGTGGTCGACCGCCTGCCGCAGGGCCTGGAACGCCAGGTCCGCCGGGAGTTCCCGCAGCCCGTGGGAGCGGTGTACCTCGTCGCGCGTCCAGTCCCCCCAGTGCACCACGGTGGCGGGCAGCCCGTCGGCGCGCCGCCGCCGCGCGAGCGCTTCGAGGTAGGCGTGACCGGCCGCCGTGCCGGCCTGTCCCGGCGTGCCCAGGGTTCCCGCGAGGGAGGAGAACAGCACGAAGGCGTCCAGGTCACCGGTGAGCTCGCCGAGGATCGTGGCACCCTCCAGGTGGATCCGGGCGGCGTCGGCGATCCGTTCGGGGGTCGGCTCGGCCGAAGGCTCGTCGTCCTCGGCCGCGTCGGTGTGCACGACGGCCGTGAGGGGGTGGTCGGCGGGGATCGACGCGAGCAGGGCGGTGACGGCGTCCCGGTCCGTGATGTCGCAGGCGGCGAAGGTGACCGCGTCACCGAGCACGGCCCGCAGGTCGTCCGCGCCGAGGGCCTCCGGTCCGCGACGACCGGCCAGCAGGACGCGGTCGGCCCCCGCCTCGGCGAGGGCGCGGGTGATCTGGACGGCGGCCGTTCCCGTGCCGGTGACCAGTACCGTTCCGCGGGGCGTCCACGTCCGGACCGGACGGGCACCGTCCAGCGGAGCCCTCACCAGACGGCGTACCAGGACGCCCTGGTCGCGGACGGCCACCTGGTCCTCGTCGCCGGCGGCCGCGAGCACCCCGGCCAGGCGCGTCGCCGTGTCCCGCGTCGTCCGCTCGGGCAGGTCGATCAGGCCGCCCCGGCGGGCGGGCCGTTCCAGTGCCAGCACCCGGCCGAGTCCCCAGACCGCCGCCTGCCGGGGGTTCGCGGGGGGATCGGCCTCTTCGGTCGCGACCGCTCCGCACGTCACCAGCCAGAGCGGTGCCTCGATCCGCGCCTCGGCGAGCGCCCGCATCAGCCGGGTGGTCGGCTCCAGGGCCGCCGTCTCGTCGAGGGCGAGCAGGGACAGCGTTCCGGAGACGTCGGCGTACTCGGCGAGGGACGCGGCGGATCCGTCCGCCGGCACCGGGACGACGACGGGGGTCGCGCCGTGCAGGCGGAGGGTCTCCGCGCAGAGGTTCGCGAGCGGCCCGTCCTCGTGGCCCGGCGGTACGGCGATCAGCCAGCGCCCGGAGAGTTCCACCGCGTCCGGGACGGAACCGGCCCGCCATTCGACGCGGTAGCGGCACTCGTCCACGGTGGGGGTTCCGGCCCTGCCCGCCGGGGAGGCGGTGGAGGTCAGCCAGTAGCGTTGGCGTTGGAAGGGGTAGGTCGGCACGTCCAGGTACGGCGGCGCGTCGCCGAAGGCCGGGCTCCAGTCGACCTCGACGCCGTGCACGTGCGCCTCGCCCAGCGACAGCAGGACCCGTTCCATGCCGCCCTCGTCGCGGCGCAGCGTGCCCACCGCGACCCCCTCGACCCCGGCCGCCTGAAGACTCTGCTCGATCCCGATCGTCAACACCGGATGCGCACTCATCTCCGCAAAGACCCGATGCCCCCGGCCCGCCAGCAACGACACGGCCTGCTCGAACCGCACCGCATGACGCAGGTTGTCCACCCAATACGCAGCATCCAACCCGGCGGTATCGAACACCCGCCCATGCAACGTCGATACGAACGGCACCTCAGCCGAGCGCGGAGCGATCCCCGCCAACTCCTGAACCAGACGTGATCTGAGCCGCTCCACCTGCGGAGAATGCGAGGCGTAATCCACCGCGATCCGCCGCGCCCTGATCCCCTCGCCATCACAGCGGACCAGGAGTTCCTGCAGCGCCTCGGGCTCTCCTGACACGACCGTCACCTCGGGGCCGTTGTGCGCGGCGATCGACAACCCCGCCCCCCAGGTGCCGATCAACACCTCGGCGCGTTGCGCGGACACTCCCAGCGACACCATGCCGCCCTGGCCGGCCAGCACCCCCAACGCACGGCTGCGCAACGCCACCACCCGCGCACCGTCCTCCAACGAGAGTGCCCCGGCCACACACGCCGCCGCGATCTCCCCTTGTGAATGCCCCACCACCGCCGCAGGCCGCACCCCGAACGACTCCCACACCTGCGCCAGGCCCACCATCACCGCCCACAACGCCGGCTGCACCACCTCCACCCGCTCCAACGACACCTCCCCCCGCAACACCCCCTCCAAGGAGAAGTCGATGTACGGCTCCAACGCCCCAGCACACTCGGCGATCCGCGCCGCGAACACCGGCGAGGACTGCAGCAGCCGCGCACCCATCCCCGCCCACTGCGCACCCTGACCGGGAAAAACGAACACCACCCCCTCGCTCGCATCCGCCAGCACCCGGCCCCGCACCTGACGATCCCCCACCACCACCGCACGATGATCGAACCGCGCCCGACCCGACACCAACACCCGACCCACACCCGCCACAACCCCCGCAGGCCACGAACGCCCACCCACCAACGCCACCTGATCGGCCAACGCCTCCACCGACCGACCCGACACCACCAACGGCACCGGCTCGGGAACACCACCACCACTCACCACCGGCTCGACCGGCCCCTGCTCCACGATCACATGCGCGTTCGTGCCGCTGATCCCGAACGACGACACCCCGGCCCGACGCGGCCGGCCCTCATCGGGCCACTCCCTGGCCTGGGTCAGCAACTGCACCGCACCCGACGACCAGTCCACGTGCGGCGACGGCTCGTCCACGTGCAGGGTCTGCGGCAACACCCCGTGCCGCATCGCCATCACCATCTTGATCACACCTGCCACACCCGCAGCAGCCTGCGCGTGCCCGATGTTGGACTTCAACGACCCCAGCCACAACGGCCGATCCCGCTCCCGCCCATAGGTGGCGAGCAGGGCGTCCGCTTCGATGGGGTCACCGAGGGTGGTTCCGGTGCCGTGGGCCTCGACCGCGTCAACGTCACCCGGCCTCAGCCCCGCGGCGGCCAGGGCCGAGCGCACCACCCGCTCCTGCGCCGGACCGTTCGGCGCCGTCAACCCGTTCGACGCACCGTCCTGGTTGACCGCGCTGCCCCGCACCACCGCCAGCACCCGATGACCGTTGCGCACCGCCTCCGACAACCGCTCCACCACCAGCACGCCCACACCCTCGGCCCACGTGGTGCCGTCAGCCGACGCCGCAAACGACTTGCACCGCCCATCGGCGGCCAGCCCACCCTGACGGGAGAACTCCACGAACATCCCCGGATTGGCCATCACCGTCACCCCACCGGCCAACGCCAGCGAACACTCCCCCGCCCGCAACGCCTGCACCGCCTGATGCACCGCCACCAACGACGACGAACACGCCGTGTCCACCGTCACCGCAGGACCCTCCAACCCCAGCGTGTACGCCACCCGACCCGACACCACACTCGACGTCGTCCCGGTCAGCAGGTGGCCTTCGAAGCCCTCCGGCGGGGAGTGCAGCGGGGCGGCGTAGTCCTGGGCGATGGCGCCGATGAAGACGCCGGTGTCGCTGCCGCGCAACGACGACGGATCGATCCCCGCCCGCTCGAACGCCTCCCACGACGCCTCCAGCACCACCCGCTGCTGCGGATCCATCGCCAACGCCTCACGCGGAGAGATCCCGAAGAACCCCGCATCGAACTCCCCCGCACCCACCAAGAACCCACCCGACCAACCCCCCGACACCCCCCACCCACGATCCGCCGGAACACCACCCACCACATCCCGGCCCCCGGCCACCACCTCCCACAACTCCTCCGGAGACCACACCCCACCCGGAAAACGACACGCCATCCCCACGATCGCGATCGGCTCACGCGAACGTGCCTCCATGTCGTGCAGGCGCTGCCGCGTCTCCTTCAGCTCGATGGTGACCCGGCGGAGGTATTCGACGAGCTGCTCGTCATTCGCCATGGGTGAGCTCCTTGTCGATGAAGCTGAGGAGGTCGTCGACGGAGGCCTCCCGCAGCAGTTCCGCGACGTCCGAGGCCGGGGCCGCGGGCGGCTCCGGAAGTGATCGCGCGAGGGCCGGGTCCGGTGGGCTCAGCCGGTCGCGCAGGTGTCGGACCAGGGCCGAGGGGTTCGGGTGGTGGAACAGCAGTGCGGCGGGGAGCCGCAGGCCGGTGGCGGTGTTCAGCCGGTTGCGCAGCTCGATCGAGGTGAGCGAGTCGAATCCGAGGTCCTTGAAGCTCGCCCCGTCGTCGATCGAGTCGGTCGCGCCGTGACCGAGCACGGCCGCGGCGTGCGTGCGGACCAGGTCGGCCAGGATCTTCTCCTGCTCGTCGGGGGCCGTCCCTTCGAGCCGTTCGCGCAGCGTCCCGTCCTGTCCGGGAGCGGGTCCGGGAGCGGGTCCGGGAGCGGGTCCGGTCGCGGGGGCTGCGGGCAGGAGCCCTCCCAGCACCGGGGACACGTCCCCGCCCGCGCGCAGCGCGCCGAGGTCCAGCCGCGCCGGTACGGCCGTCGTCTCGGTCCCGTCCATCGCCAGGTCGAACAGGGCGAGCGCGTCCGGCGCGGACATCGGCCGCAGCCCGGATCGTGTCATGCGTGCCCGGTCGGCGGCCGAGAGCCGCCCGGCCATTCCTCCGGGCTCCTCCCACGGTCCCCACGCGATGGACGTGGCCGCGAGCCCGTGGACGCGCCGGTGCCGGGCGAGCGCGTCGAGCACCGCGTTGGCCGCGGCGTAGTTGCCCTGGCCCGCGCCGCCCAGGGTGGCCATGACGGAGGAGAACAGGACGAACGCCGACAGGTCGTACCCGCGGGTGAGCTCGTGCAGGAGGAGCGCGGAGCCGGCCTTGGCGCGCAGCACAGCGTCCAGCCGTTCCGGTGTCAGCTCGGAGATCACCGCGTCGTCGAGGATCCCGGCCGCGTGCACGACGGCGGTCAGCGGGTGCGCGGGGGGTACGGCGTTCAGGAGTTCCGTGACGGCCCGGCGGTCGGCGACGTCGCAGGCGGCGTGCGTGACCGTCGCGCCCAGCTCGGCGAGCTCGTGCCGCAGCCGTGCGGCGCCGGGATCGGAGGGACCGCGCCGGGAGGCCAGGACGAGGTGGCGGATCCCGTGGGCGGTGACCAGGTGCCGGGCGAGGGCCGTGCCGAGCGCCCCGGTGCCGCCGGTGATCAGGACGGTCCCCTCCGGGTCGGGTCGCCGTGGCACGGTGAGCACGACCTTGCCGACGTGCCCGGCCCTGCTGACGAACCTGAACGCCTCGGGTGCCCGGCGCACGTCCCAGGAGGTGACCGGCAGCGGTGCCAGCGTCCCGTTCGACAGCAGCGGCATGATCTCCGACAGCATGCGGCCGATCCGCTCGGGTCCGAGGTCGAGCAGGTCGAAGGCGTGGTAGCGGACACCGGCCGGGTCACGCGGGTCGGTCTTGCCGAGCTCCACGAAACGTCCCCCCGGTGCGAGCAGCCGCAGCGAGGCGTCGGTGAGCTCCCCGGCGAGGGAGTTGAGGACGACGTCCACCCCGTGTCCCGCCGTGGCCGCGCGGAACCGGTCCTCGAACTCGGCGGTACGCGAGGAGGCGACGCGCCCGCGCGGCAGGCCGAGCGCTCCGAGGGCGTCGAGGGCGCCGTGCTTGCGGGGGGAGGCCGTGCCGTACACCTCGGCGCCGAGGTGCCGGGCGAGCCGGACCGCGGCCATGCCGACCCCGCCCGCCGCGGAGTGGACGAGTACGGACTCGCCGCGCCGCAGGCCCGCCAGCTCGACCAGCGCGTGGTAGGCGGTCAGGTAGGCGATGGGCGCCGAGGCGGCCTGGGCGTCCGTCCATCCGGCGGGAATCGGTGCGACGACCCGGTGGTCGGTCACGGCGACCGGGCCGAAGGCTCCGGAGAACACGCCCATCACCCTGTCGCCCGGCGCGAGGCCGGTGACCCCCGGCCCCACCTCGGTGATCACGCCCGCGGCCTCCAGTCCCGGCGGGCCGGGATCGCCCGGGTAGTGGCCCAGCGCGCCGAGCACGTCACGGAAGTTCACCCCGGCCGCGCGGACCGCGACCCGCACCTGACCGGCCGAGAGGGGCGCGGCAGCCTCGGGGCAGGGCTCCGGCGACAGCCCTTCCAGGGTTCCGCGCCTGACGACCGCCAGCCTCCAGGGCGTCTCAGGCTCGCCCGCGCCACAGGTGCGGGGCGGCACCAGCGTGCCCGCCCGTTCGGTGACGGCCCTCGCCAGACGGGGTACGCGGAGGGTGCCGGCGCGCAGGGCGAGCTGGGGTTCGCCCGTGGCGAGTGCGGCGGGGACGAGCGCGGCGGACTCGCCGTCGGTGTCTCCGTCGGTGTCTCCGTCGGTGTCGCCGATGTCCAGCAGCACCAGGCGGCCGGGCTGTTCGGACTGGGCCGAGCGCACCAGGCCCCACACGGCGGCCTGGGCCAGGTCGGTGACGTCCTCCCCGGGCTCCGCCGCCACCGCGCCACGGGTCAGCACCGCCAGCCGCGAGGAGGCGAACCGGTCGTCGGCGAGCCAGCCGCGTACCAGCTCCAGTACGCGGCGGGTGACGGCGTGGACGTCGCCCCCGCCGGGACACTCGACGGCGACCAGCTCGGGCACCGGCGTTCCCAGCGTGGTCAGGTCCGGGTCGTCCCCCGGTATGACGACCGGCTCGGCGAACGGCCCGGCCGCCGGCCCGGGAAGCGGCAGGGCGGGCCACTCCAGCCGGAACATCGCGTCCGCGGGTGCGGCGGGGGCTTCCGCGGACGGGCGCAGGACCAGTTCCTCGATCGACAGGACGACGTCACCGGCCTCGTCGACGGCGGTCAGCGTGACCGTGTCGTCCTCGCCGTCGCCGCTCTCCTTGCGCGCCGGTGCCAGCCGTACCCGGAGGGTCTGCGCGCCGGTCGTGGTGAGCGACGCCCCGCCGAACGTGAACGGCACGACCGGAGGGCCGTCTCCGGCCTCCGCGCGACCGGCCCAGGGGTGCAGTGCGGCGTCGAGCAGGGCGGGGTGCAGCCCGAACCCGCCGCGCGTCAGGTCGGCCGGGACGCTCACCTCGGCGTACACCTCCTCGCCCCGCTGGAAGGCGGCGCGCAGCCCGCGGAAGGCGGGGCCGTAGGCGTACCCCCGGGCGGCCAGCCCTTCGTACAGGCCGTCGATCGCGATGCCGGTCGAGGCGGGATCGTCCGGGGACGGCCAACCGGGCACGACGGGCGCGGCGGGCGTGGCGGCCGGGGGGACGGCGGGGGGTGCGAGGGCTACGGGGGCTGCGGGGGTGAGGACGCCGCCACCGTGCCGGATCCAGTCGCCGTCCGGAAGGCGGCCGTAGACGGTCAGGGCCCTGCGGCCCTCGGC
Organism: Streptosporangium sp. NPDC050855; assembly: GCF_044456585.1. Lineage (NCBI taxonomy): Bacteria > Bacillati > Actinomycetota > Actinomycetes > Streptosporangiales > Streptosporangiaceae > Streptosporangium > Streptosporangium sp. NPDC050855. Next base: position 171,863 of record NZ_JBITFY010000020.1, on the reverse strand, counting down.
GTCACGGGCGGCGACCGAGAGCTGCAGCTCGATGTGGCCGTGCTCGGGCGGCGTCACCGGCCGTTCCAGGGTGAGTTCCTCCACGCGGGGGCATCCGGTCCGCGCGCCCGCGTGCCAGGCCAGTTCGAGCAGCGCGGTCCCGGGCAGCGTCACCGTCCCGGCGATCGCGTGGTCGGCGAGCCACGGATACGAGGCGCGCGACAGCCGCGCCGCGAACACCGTCTCCCCGGTGGAGGCCGACTCCACGCCGGGTCCCAGCACGGGATGCCCGGACGGCCCCGACGACCCCGCCGGCGGCGACTCCAGCCAGTAGTGCCGCCGCTGGAACGGGTAGGTCGGCAGCGGCGCGGGGTGCGCACCGTCGAAGAACGCGGCCCAGTCCGCACCGGCGCCGCGCACCGCGGCCGTCGCCAGCGCGGTGGTCGCCGTCAGCGCCTCGGGCCTGTCCCTGCGCAGCACCGGCACGAACGCCGCGCCGTCGACGCACTCGGCTCCCATCGCGGACAGCACCGCGTCCGGCCCGAGCTCCAGGAACGTGCGGACCCCTTCGGCGTGCAGTGTCCGTACGGCGGCCAGGTAGCGCACCGGTTCGCGCACCTGGCGCACCCAGTAGGCGGCGGAGAGGTCGGCGATCCGCCCGGTCACGGTGGACACGATCGGGACGCGCGGAGCGGAGTGGGTCAGTCCCGCGGCCACCTCCTCGAAGTCGCGGAGCATCCCGTCCATGCGCGGCGAGTGGAACGCGTGGCTCACCCGCAGCTCGCGGGTCCTGCGTCCGCGTGCCTGGAAGTACGCCCCGACCTCCCGTACGGGAGCCTCGTCACCGGAGACGACGACGGCGGACGGCCCGTTGACCGCGGCGAGGCCCATCTCGTGCTCCCGCCCGGCCAGCAGGGGGAGCAGTTCCTCCTCCGACGCCTCGACGGCGACCATCGCCCCGCCTTCCGGCAGCGCGTCCATGAGGCGGCCCCGCGCCGCCACCAGCGCGCACGCGTCGCGCAGCGACAGCACCCCGGCCACGTGGGCCGCGGCCAGCTCCCCGACGGAGTGGCCGGCCAGCAGGTCCGGCCGCAGGCCCCAGTGCTCCAGCAGCCGGAACGACGCGACCTCGAGGGCGAACAGCGCGGTCTGGGTGAACGCGGTCCGGTCGAGCGCGGTGTCCGGCTCGTCACCGAACACGACGCGCGCCAGCGGCCGGTCCAGGTGCGCGTCCAGCTCGGCCCAGACCTCCTCCAGCGCCCGGGCGAACACCGGGTACGTCGCGTGGAGTTCGCGTCCCATCGCGTGCCGCTGGCCGCCCTGTCCGGCGAACAGGAAGGCGAGCCTGCCCGGCGCCGCGCCCCGGAGCACGCCGGGGGTCTCGTCTCCCGCGGCGAGCGCCTCCAGCGCCCGCCGGAAGTCCTCCGGTGTCGAGGCGACCACCGCCGCGCGGCGGGTCAGGGTCGCCCGCGTCGTGGCCAGGGCACGTCCCACCTCGGCCGGGGTGTGCGACGGGTACCGGTCCAGGTGCTCGCGCAGCCGTGCCGCCTGGTCGCGCAGCGCCTGCTCGTTCTTCCCGGAGAGGATCCACGGAACCGGCACGCCGGTCTTCGCCGCCCGCTGCACCGGCACCGGACCCACCGCATCGTCGGTCACCACCGGCTCGGCAGGCCCCTGCTCCACGATCACATGCGCGTTCGTGCCGCTGATCCCGAACGACGACACCCCGGCCCGACGCGGCCGGCCCTCATCGGGCCACTCACGGGCCCGGGTCAGCAACTGCACCGCACCCGACGACCAGTCCACGTGCGGCGACGGCTCGTCCACGTGCAGGGTCTGCGGCAACACCCCGTGCCGCATCGCCATCACCATCTTGATCACACCCGCCACACCGGCAGCAGCCTGCGCGTGCCCGATGTTGGACTTCAACGACCCCAGCCACAACGGCCGATCCCGCTCCCGCCCATAGGTGGCGAGCAACGCCCTGGCCTCGACGGGGTCGCCCAGCCTCGTCCCCGTGCCGTGGGCCTCGACCGCGTCCACCTCCGACGGCTCCAGCCCCGCGGCGGCCAGGGCCGACCGCACCACCCGCTCCTGCGCGAGACCGTTCGGAGCGGTCAACCCGTTACTGGCGCCGTCCTGATTGACCGCGCTGCCCCGCACCACCGCCAGCACCCGATGACCGTTACGCACCGCCTCCGACAACCGCTCGACCACCAGCACGCCCACACCCTCGGCCCACGTGGTGCCGTCAGCCGACGCCGCGAACGACTTGCACCGCCCATCGGCGGCCAGCCCACCCTGACGGGAGAACTCCACGAACATCCCCGGATTGGCCATCACCGTCACCCCACCGGCCAACGCCAGCGAACACTCCCCCGCCCGCAACGCCTGCACCGCCTGATGCACCGCCACCAACGACGACGAACACGCCGTGTCCACCGTCACCGCAGGACCCTCCAACCCCAGCGTGTACGCCACCCGACCCGACACCACACTCGACGTCGTCCCGGTCAGGCCGTATCCCGCCGTCTCTCCCGCGGTCTCGTGAAGGCGCGGCCCGTAGTCGGTGGGCATCGCGCCGATGAAGACGCCGGTGTCGCTGCCGCGCAACGACGACGGATCGATCCCCGCCCGCTCGAACGCCTCCCACGAGGTCTCCAACACCACCCGCTGCTGCGGATCCATCGCCAACGCCTCACGCGGAGAGATCCCGAAGAACCCCGCATCGAACTCCCCCGCACCCACCAAGAACCCACCCGACCAACCCCCCGACACCCCCCACCCACGATCCGCCGGAACACCACCCACCACATCCCGGCCCCCGGCCACCACCTCCCACAACTCCTCCGCAGACGACACCCCACCCGGAAAACGACACGCCATCCCCACGATCGCGATCGGCTCACCGGGCGACGTCACGACCGCTGCCGATGCCATGGCCGGGGACGCGGCCGGGCCGGTACGCAGGTGCGCGGCCAGGGCCGAGGGGGTCGGGTGGTCGTACACGGCGGTGCTCGGCAGCCGGAGGCCGATGGCGGCGGTGAGCCGGTCGCACAGCTCGACGGACATGGGCGAGTCGAAGCCGAGGTCCTTGAAGGTCCGGTCCATCTCCACCGCGTCGGCGGAGTAGTGCCCCATGACCGCGGCCACCTGCGCGCGCACCACACCCTCGGCACCCTCGACGTCCCGGACTGCCCGGACTGCCCGGACGTCGCCTCCGTGCTCGGGCTCCGAGGCCGCGGGAACGGCGGGCCCGGCCGCAGCGGGCACCGGGAGCGGGCCGGCCACGCCGTCCAGCCAGTGGCGCCGCCGTTGGAACGCGTATGCCGGCAGGTCCACGGGCCGCGCGCCCGGGAAGACGGCGTCCCAGTCCACGGCCGCCCCGGCGACCTGGGCCTCGGCCAGCGACGTCAGGAACCGGTCCATCCCGCCCTCGTCGCGGCGGAGCGTGCCGAGGGCGACGGCGTCACCGATGGCGTCACGGCCTGGGTCACGGCCGGGATCACCGGCGCCGAGGGTGTCCCTGACGCCCCCCGTGAGCAGCGGATGCGGGCTGATCTCCAGGAAGAGGTCGTGACCGTCGGCGGCCAGCGCGCGTACCGTCTCCTCGAAGCGGACCTGGCCGCGCAGGTTCCGGTACCAGTAATCGGCGTCCAGCTCGCGGGTGTCCAGCGGGGCCGCGGTGACGGTCGAGTAGAACGCCGTCCCCGATCCTGCCGGCCGCAGGCCGGCCAGCGCGTCGAGGAGCGGGTCCCGTACGGCGTCGACGTGGGCGCAGTGGGAGGCGTAGTCCACCGCGACGCGCCGCACCCTGACGCCCTCGGCCTCGCAGGCGGCCTGCATCTCGCCCAGCGCGTCGAGGTCACCGGAGACCACGACCGAGGAGGGCCCGTTCACCGCGGCGATCACGAGCCGTTCGCCCCAGCGGGCCAGTCGTTCCCGGGTCCGGTCGGCGGGGAGCGCCACCGACAGCATGCCGCCGCGCCCGGAGACGGCCGACATCGCCCGGCTGCGCAGGGCGACCACCCGTGCGGCGTCGTCCAGCGACAGCGCGCCCGCCACGTACGCGGCGGCGATCTCGCCCTGGCTGTGGCCGACGACCGCGGCGGGCTCGACCCCGTGGGAACGCCACAGGGCGGCCAGCGACACCATCTGCGCGAACAGCGCGGGCTGTACGACCTCGTCCCCCTCCAGGGGCTCGCCGCCACCCAGCAGGTCGATGAGGGAGAGGCCCAGGTACGGGTCGAAGGCGCGCGAGCACGCGGCCATCCGCTCGCGGAAGGCCGGGGCGGTCTCCAGGAGCCGGGCCGCCATGCCGGTCCACTGGGAGCCCTGTCCCGGGAAGACGAACGCGATCCGTCCGCCACCGGCCCTCCCGGTGCCCCGTACGAGGCCGGGGGCGGGTTCCGCGCGCGCCAGCCCGGTCAGGCCGCGCAGCAGTCCGGCGCGGTCGGCCGCCACGACGGCGGCGCGGTGTTCGAAGGCGGTCCTGGTCGTGGCGAGCGAGTGGCCGAGATCCGCGAGCTCCGTGAGCCCCGCGGGCTCCGTGAGGCCGAGGTCCGGGTCGCCCTCCAGCCGGGCCAGCAGCCGTTCCGCCTGCGCGCGCAAGGCCGCCTCGCTCCTGGCGGAGACGGGCCAGACCACCGGGGTGCCGGGGCGACGGGCGGGCGGCTCGGGAAGGGGCCGCGGGGCCGGGGGTTCGGAGAGCAGGACGTGGCAGTTGGTCCCGCCCATGCCGAAGGAGCTCACCCCGGCGACGAGCGGGCGGTCCGCGTCGGGCCAGGGACCGGTCTCGGTCTGGACGCGCAGGCGCAGCGCGTCCATCGGGATCCGGGGGTTGGGCGTCTCGAAGTGCAGGCTCGGCACCAGTTCCCTGCGGGCGACGCAGAGTACGGCCTTGACCAGCCCGGCGATCCCGCCCGCGCCCTCGAGGTGCCCGATGTTGGTCTTCACCGAGCCGACCCGCAGCGGCGCGCCCTCGAACGCGGCGCCGAGCGCCCGCGCCTCGACCGGGTCACCGACGGCGGTGCCGCTGCCGTGCAGCTCGACGTACTGCACCTCGTCGGGCCGTACGCCCGCCTGGTCGAGGGCGCGCCGGATGACGTCCTCCTGCGCCGTCGCCTCCGGGGTCGTCAGGGTGGGGCCGGCGCCGTCGTTGCCGGTCGCGGTGCCGCGGATCACGCAGTGGATCCGGTCGCCGTCGGCCAGGGCCGCGGACAGGGGCTTGAGCACGACGACGGCGCCCCCCTCTCCGCGCACGTACCCGTTCGCGCGGGCGTCGAAGGTGGCGCACCGGCCGTCGGGGGACAGTCCGCCGAACGCCGCGGAGACGATCGTGCTGTCCGGGGCGATCATCAGGTTGACGCCGCCGGCGAGCGCGAGGGTGGACTCCCCGCCGCGCAGGCTCTCGCAGGCCAGGTGTACGGCCACCAGGGAGGAGGACTGGGCCGTGTCGACGGTCAGGCTCGGCCCGCGCAGGCCGAAGGTGTAGGAGAGCCGGTTGGCGATGACGCCGCGGTTCAGGCCGGTCATCGCGTGGGAGGTGACGGCCTCGGCGCCGTGGCGGGCCGTCAGGGCGGCGTAGTCGTCCCAGATCGCGCCCGCGAAGACTCCCGTGCGGCTCCCGCGCAGGCTCGACGGGAGGATCCGGGCGTCCTCCAGGGCCTCCCAGCCGAGCTCCAGCATGAGCCGCTGCCGCGGGTCCATGGCCGCGGCCTCCCTGGGGGAGATGCCGAAGAAGCCGGGGTCGAAGTGGTCGATCCCGTCGACGAACCCCCCGCGCCGGTCGACGTCCGCGGAACGGTCCGCGGGTGCGTCGGTGATCGCGTCCACACCGTCCCTGAGCAGCGCCCAGAACTCCGCCGTGCCGGTGGCCCGGGGGAACCGGCAGGAGACCCCGATGATCGCTATGGCGTCGTGACGACTTTTCCGCACACCGAAATTGCTCATCCGCACAACCCTGCCCCCCGAAAGTGGGCAGGACGGCACCCACTCAAAGCCCCAGTTGCTGCACTTCGATATAGCTACGGCTAGAGATCGACTTTAGACGGATATGAACGACATGAGCGATAGTACGTCGTCGAGTGGTCGCTCGGACACCCGCCCCGATATTTGTCCATTACGACCGCATTCTCACTGAGAGTGACGGAGTTAAGCGGACAAAAGTCATTCACACGACAGAAGTCAGCCATTAACAGAGAGGGCATCAAACCGCCCACCCCTTCACCGTGAGCCGTCTGACCAGCGCCGAATCGGAGGCGGCATCGTCGAGCGGGAATGACGGACCGACCGATAAATAATAATGGGTCGTCCGAAAGGCACATGGAACGTGCCACCGAGGCCGGAGGCGGGCGTTCATGCGCCGTCGTCCTGAATCAGCCGTTTCATCGGCCGTCGAAACACCCGCGCGGACAGGGCCGGATCCGGGTGAGGTCTTCGCCGCACGACGACCGCGCGACGACCGCACGGCGGCCGGACGACGACCGGACGGTGGGTTCGTCGGCACCACGGGGCGATGCGGCGACGCGCCGATCACGGGGGAAGTGCGGCCGTGTTCTCCCAGGCCGTCCGGGCCGGTGGGGCCTCCTCGCCCCTCCCGGTCACGGACCGCCCGGACGGGAGGAGGGCCGGGCGGCCACCGGACCCGGCCGCACGCGACGACCGGCGGATCGCGCCGTCCGTGTCCGGGTGCCCCCGTCGATCGCCGGTCGATTCCCGGTGTCGCGCGATCCGCTCATCGGCGCTCGATCGTTCCAGCGCCTTTACAATGTAGATTCATAAACGGGATCATGTCCGGCCCGGCGGCCGCCGGGCCGGTCGCCGTTCAGCGGCCGTATGCCTTCTCCCTCGGCAGCGGCCCGACCCCGGCGCGCCGTCCCGGCCGCATCGCGGCGTGCCGCTGCCCGGGTCCCGGCCCGGAGCGGGCGGCCAGCAGGTCGGCCACGACACCGGTGGCGAAGGCGTACACCGTCTTGTGCAGCAGGTCGACCACCAGCTCACGGCGGGGCCAGGTCTCAGGAGGCGCGCCGACCCCGGTGGCGTTCTCCAGGATCTGGTCGTTGGTGACCCGGACCACCGCGAACTTCGCCGAGGACCACGGGCCGCGCAGCCCGGCGTGGGACATCACCGAACGCAGGACGCCCAGCAGGATGCCCTGCCCGGCGTGCATGGCCCAGTTCACCGGCTCGGGCTGGCGTCCGGGCCGCTCGGCCATACCGGTCAGCCGTTCCAGGACCCGCGCCGGAACGTGGGAGTCGGGGCGGCCGGTCAGCCGCTGCTCCACCTTCTCCCCCAGTGTCATCACCGCGACACCGGCCGCCCCGGCGACCAGTCCTTGCCACAACGCGTGTTTCATCATGACCGCCCCGTACCCGAAAGCGGCGTCGTGTCACCGACCGGCCCGGCCGTCCCGCCGATCCCGGTCCCGGCCCCGGTCCCGGGTGTGGTTTCGTACGACGGCCGGCGTCGCCACGGGGGGACGACGCGCGCCGGCCGTGAAACGGCGGCGGATCACATGATGACGATCGAGAATGCTTGGTCCACCCACTTGTTGGGCATTCCGGTGATGACGTGGAAGGTGTCCTTCTGGGTTCCGCAGGCGGGGTGCGGCCACATCGAAACACGAATTCCGTACTCGAAGGACGTGTACTGCAGGGTGGCCGAAGGAACGAGTTTCGTGATGTCCAGGTCCTTGTCCTCCAGCTCGACGCAGTACTGCCCGACGGCGGGCTTCGTGACCGCCCTGACGCCCTTGGCGCGGTTGATGCTCCCGTCGGCGTTGATGACGGCGGCGGCCTGCGCGTACGGGGTCGCGGCCTTGGCCGGGACCGGGGTGTTCGCGCTCGCGCCTCCCGTCCAGGCGGCCCCCGTGGCGAGGCCGATCGCCGCACCGGCGCAGACGAACGCGATGATCCTGCTCCTACCGAACATGTGATTCTCCTTTTTTCCCGCGCACCTCGTGAATAATCCGAGGAAAGCGCTGAAGCCATGCGATCATATCCGGCACGTCTCGGCGGATAAGCGCGCGTGGTCCACGACGGCCGGGTAAAGATCTCACCGTGTCCGGGGCCCGTATGGAATCAGGATGATTTAAGCGCCAAAGCGCTGGAAAATGAATTCGGCGGCGTTTGTGATTCCGTCCGGCATGCCGGTGCGGAACGCGCCGGGCCCGCCGCCTCGGCGCTCCGCCGCCCCTGTCGTCTCAGTGCCTCCGGTAGTGGTCGGCGACGGCGGCGAACGCGGCCTTGGGCTCCCACGGCATGTCCGGGTAGGTGGTCCCGAGGCGGTCCTCGTAGAACCTGACGATGCCGTAGCTCGCCAGGTCCAGGTCGTCGCGGGGGTCGCCCCCGGGGCGGTGCGGGTGGTCGGGGAGCGCGAAGGTGAACACGAAGGCGCCGTCGACGCCTCCGGCCTCGAAGACCTCCAGCAGCTCGCGCAGGTACGCGGCCTGGCCGGCCTCGTCCCGGGCGTACTCCCCCTTCAGCCGCAGCGGCGCGCGGGTCTCCTTCTCGTACTCGACGACCTCCAGGCCGCGGGCGCCCCTGTCGCCCGCGCCCCGGTAGGTGGCCGAGCCGAACTCGGTGATCGCGACCGGCTTCCCCCGCGCGACGAGGCCGGCGACGCCCTCGGCGAAGTGACCGGCGATCTCGGCCGACCGGTAGAGATCGAAGGACATGATGTCGAAGGGGGCCCAGTCGACCCGTTCGAGCGGTACGGACGCGTAGGTCACCCTGCCGCCGAAGTGCTCGCGGACGAGCGCGACGGCCCTGCCGAGGAAGTCGTTGACGGCCGCGGAGACCTCGTCGACCCGCTCCTGCAGACGGCCCGACCCGGTCAGCGACTCGACCCGCTCGTCGATGTCGTCGCCGGGCAGGAATCCCCTGTTCATCAGGCTGAGCTCGGCGCCGGTGACGAACACGACCTCGGCGCCCCGCCGCCTGATCCGTTCCGCGCGCACGGCGCAGTCGGCGAACAGCGACAGCGTCTCCTCCTCGGTCAGCTCCAGGGGGTAGGGAGAGAACCACACCTCCAGGCCGAGGTCGGCGGCGTGCGAGGCCACGATCTCCATCCGCTCCGGGTCGCCCCCCATGACGCGGACCGCGTTGCAGTGCAGGTCGTCACGGATGACGCGCAGCTCGCGCCCGGCCACCTCCGGGTCGAAGGACGGGTGGCCGAGCACCCCCTTGTGGAGGAAGCCGGTGTCGTAGCTGATGCCTTTTGCCCGCATGTCATGCCTTCTTCCAACGAGAACTTTAAGGTACTTGCCGTACCTTATGTGCGAGCGCGTGGGCATGGCAACCAGAATGGGAGGACATGATCGGCACCGAGCGCGGGAAGGGCCATGACAGAGGATCCGACGGGACGGCCGGGCGCCGGGCGGACACGGCGACGCGGAGCCGCCCTGGAGGAGGCGATCCTGCGCGCCGCGGCGGAGGAGCTGACCGAGGCCGGATACGCCGGGCTGACCATGGACAGGGTCGCCGCCCGCGCCGGCACCAACAAGAACGCCATCTACCGCCGCTGGCCGAACCGCCTGTCGCTGGGCATCGCCGCCTACCGGCGGCTGACCACGACGGTCTCCCCTCCCGACACCGGCGATCTGCGCGGTGACGTCCTGGAGTGGCTGCGCCGGGCGAACCGCCACTGGAGCTCTCCCCTCGGCGCGATCCTGCGCGAGCTGCTGTCCGCTGCCGGAGGCACGTCCGAACTCCTGGCGCAGCTGCAGGAACGGTCCGGCGACGCCGCGTCCGCCCCGTGGCTGACCATCCTGGAGCGCGCGGTCGCACGGGGCGAAGCGGCTCCCGAGGCGCTCCATCCGCGGGTCGCCACCGTGGCGATCGTCCTGCTGCGCAACGAGTTCGTCGTACGCGGGGTCCCCACCGTGTCCGACGACGTCCTCGTCGAGATCGTCGACGAGGTGTACCTGCCCCTGGTACGGCGCCGGGCCGACGGGGACGGCTCCCCGGCCCGCGACCCCGGCCCGGCCGACGCTCCCCGGCGGGAACCGGACCCGCGGATCGACGCGCGGAACGAGTGATCGTCGATCAGAGTGGTGAGGTGACCTGTCGAGACTGCAAGACGTGCACCAACGCCGCCGTCGTCCGCGTGGGGCAGCGCTGGATGGTCGGCCTCCTCTACCTGGCCACCGTGGGCGTCGGCTTCGTGGTGAAGCGCGGGTTCATGCGGCACTGCCCGACCTGCAGGCACCTGCTGAGCCGCCACCTGCGCCGGGCGGACGGGTCGTTCCGCGACTAGGCTGTTTCGTTTGCCTCTTGCGAGGCTTGTCATACTTCCCGGATGGAGATGCAAGCCCTGGAGGCGGCACGGCGCTGGCTGGCCGATCGGGGCGTCCGCCAGGTGCGCAACGGGTGGGTGAGCGACGAGAAGCCGGACGTGCCGCTCACCGCCGGCCAAGTGGCGCACTCCTGGGCCGGCGATGTGTTCACCGAGGACCTGGATGCAGCCGACCAGGTGCGGCTGGCCTTCGGGCTGCTGGACCTCCTGGACGAATACTGGGTCACGTGCGAGATCCGGTTCGCGAACGAGGGTGCGGACGGCCCCCTGCCGGCCGGCGTCCTGTGGGACGGCTATCGTCAGCGGTTGGAGGCGGACCGGGACGTCGAGGCCGTCACCTACTCGCTGTGGGTGGACTGGTTCGAGGACCACACCACTTCCGCGACGGCCTTCGGCGAGGTCCTCGGTAACGACGTCGACCGAGTGGTGGCCGAGCGATCGGAACCCCTCCTGCGCCGAGCCCGTCGGGTTCTGGAGTGTTCGGGCCCGGTGCGCTGGACGGTGAAGGAGCCGACGTACCGCACCGTCGTGCGGCTTCCCGCCCTGCATTCGTCCCTCTTCCGCGGTCTTCGGGCGAGCTTCCACGACGTCTACGGCGACCTCGAACCGGCCGCCGCGCTGGCCCTCCTCGACCGGCTGGATCTTCCCGCGAACACCCGGCATCGTGCCGAACTGCGCCACGTACTCGCCGCGGGACACAAGAACCACCACCGCAGCCCCGGCGCCTGGGACGATGCGGTGCGCTCCTGCTCCTGAGCCGCGGGTTCGGCACCTGCCGCGTGCCGGTGAACGCGGACGACCGTGGAGCCCACCGATACGACCCGGTTCACGTCTTCGTCGGCACTGAACCTCCGGCTCCGCCCTCCCGTGGCCGGCGCGACCCCCTCGGGCCGTACGGGTGAGGTGCCAGGCCATGACCGTCCACGACAGGCCCCACAGGAGGAAGAACGGCGACCAGAGCATCAGGTCCCGGCGGGCCAGGTGGAGGGCCTGTTCGGCGTGCCCGTACGGTGGTGGCCGCAGGCCGGTGAGCACCAGCGTGTCGCCGACGAACCCGTAGCCCACCGGGCCGAAGGACCGCACGACGCCGCCCGGCATCACCGATGTCACGACCCCGGCCCCCTGTCCGGCAGCGTGATGACGATGACGTCCCGCCCGCAATCGACACGGCCGGGCGGTGGCGCGCCCCCGTGCTCGTCCTGACGAAGCATCGACTCGACGCGCCGCTGCTCCTCGGCCGTCCACCCCGCGGGCCCCTCCACCCGGGCATCGCCTCCGGGAGGGCGGTGACAGCCGTGCACCACGACCCGCCCACGACCCGCCCACGGTTCCCCTCACCGCCTGACAGCGGACTTGACCTGAGCGTAAGGTTTCTGTTCCCCCTATGTACGGCGGGCGCGAAGCGATTCATGATCGGCTCAGCACCCGGCACACCCCCCGGACAGAGGTAGGTCCCTTGTCTAGACGCCATGCCCTCCAGATCGTCCTCATCCTGCTCGCCGCCCTCGGCTGGGCCGTGGTCCCGACCACCCCGGCGACCTCGGCCACCGTCGCGCCGCCCGGCTCCATGTCCGGGCTGGGCGACTCGATCACCCGCGGGTTCAACGCCTGCGGCTGGTTCGCCGACTGCACCAGCCGATCGTGGTCGACGGGGTCGAGCACCTCGGTCGACAGCCACCGCAACCGGATCAGGACGCAGAACCCCGACCTGGTCGCCTACAACGACGCCCGGTCGGGCGCGAAGATCGCCGACCTGGCCGGGCAGGCGAGGACCGCGGCCTCCCGGGGCGTCGACTACGTGACGATCCTGATGGGCGCCAACGACGCGTGCACCTCCTCGGAGTCGTCGATGACCTCGGTGGCCGACTTCGAGAGCGGTTTCCGGGCGGCGATGCAGGAGCTGGCGGCCGGGATCCCGCAGGCGTCGGTGTTCGTCGCCAGCATCCCCGACCTCAAGCGCCTGTGGTCGGTCGGCAAGGACAGCTCCTCGGCGCGTACGGCGTGGAGCGCCTTCAACATCTGCCGGTCGATGCTGGCCTCCCCTCGCTCGACGGCCGCGGAGGACGAGGCGCGCCGTGACCGGGTCAGGCAGCGGGTCGTCGAGTTCAACGACGTGCTGGCCCGGGTCTGCGCGGAGTACAGCACCTGCCGGTACGACGGCGGCGCCGTCTTCTCCTACCCCTTCACGCTGAGCCAGCTCAGCACCTGGGACTACTTCCACCCCAGCACCAGCGGGCAGCGGGCCCTCGCGGAGGTGACCTACCAGCCCCTCCTTGCGACGGCGTCCGACGTGTAGCCGAGAATCCGCCCCCGGCCGAGGGCTCGTTCGCGGCCGGGGGCATTTCCGCGCTTCATCGGGGTATCGCGGGGGCGCCAGCGGCGCCGACGCGACAGAGGAGGACCCGGGTGAACGAGCGGCACCGCCAGGAGTTGCGGGTACGGGTGACCCATCACGGTCACTGCAGCGTCCTGGAGATCGGCGGGCATCTGGACTTCATCACCGGGCCCACGCTCGTCGACCACGTGGAGGCGGTCTGGGAGCGGAGCCCGGGTCCCCGCCTGGTGATGGAGGTCTCCGGGCTGACCTTCTACGACTCCACCGCGCTGGCGGTGCTGGCCAACACCCACCACCGGGTCCTCGCCACCGCCACCGGCCGGCTGGTGTTCGTGGGCATGCCTCCCGGGTTGCGGCACCTGCTGCTCCGCACCGGCCTGCTGCCCCACTTCGCGCTGCGCGACAGCGTCGACGAGGCCGTCGCCGACCTGCTCCCGACGGCGTGAGGACCCGTCCCCGCACAGACCGGTGACGCGCGCCGGCCGTTGCCGGTCGCCGAGGCTCCCTCCCCGGACGGTCTGGCGGCGTCTCGTCCCGCGTGCCCGCCCGCGGCACGCACCGACCTTACTCCCTTTCCTGGTTTGACAGGTTAGATGCCGGCATCGTAGCGTCTCACCGACGAAATCAATTATGACGGTTAGGTGCGTCCGGGTACGCCCGCCGGGCACCCGGAACCGCGGATCCTCCGATCGAGGATCGCGACGGCACGGGCCCCGGTCCGGTCCCGGCTCCGGCTCCGGCTCCGGCTCCGGCTCCGACGGTGACGCAACGGGGACGACGGCGGTGACGGCGACGGCCACGGCCACGGGGCGACAGCCATGGCCACGGCCGTGGCCGGGCCTGGCGGACGTCCGCGAGCGCCGATCCCGGCCGGCAGGCCCGGCCGTCACCACACCGACCCATCGGGAGCCCGACATGAGCACCGGCCACCACGACAGCGAACCCCCGCGCCATCCGCTGCCGCCCTTCACCGCCGACACCGCGCGGGACAAGGTGCAGGCCGCGGAGGACGCCTGGAACAGCCGCGACCCCCGGCGCGTGGCCGCCGCCTACACGCCCGACAGCACCTGGCGCAACCGTTCGACCTTCCTCACCGGCCGCGACCGGATCGAGGCGTTCCTCACCGACAAGTGGGAGCGCGAGCTCGACTACGCCCTGCGCAAGGAGCTCTGGGCGTTCGGCGACGACCGCATCGCCGTCCGGTTCCAGTACGAATGGCATGACGCGACCGGCCAGTGGTGGCGCAGCTACGGCAACGAGCAGTGGGAGTTCGACGCCCGCGGCTACATGAGCCGCAGGGAGGCCAGCATCAACGACGTCCCCATCGCCGAGGACCAGAGGCGCATCCACGGCCCCCGGCCCACCGGCGACCGCACCGCCATCCCCCTGCGCTGACCCGGCCCGGACCCGACCCGGACATCGGCCCGGACGTTCCGCGCCCGCCCGCGGCGGCGGGAGGGTGCGGAGTGCCGGTGGTCAGGCGCAGGTGTACCCGGACGGCGGCGCGGTGTCGCCGTCCGGGCGGCTCACCTGGAAGCCGACGCCGGTGACGGAGACCCCGGGGGCGAGGGTGCCGTCGAAGACGGCGTTCCTGATCGTCACGGTCCGCCCGCGGCGCACATCACCGTTACCATCCATCCGCTGGATGCGGCCATGCGAAGAATCAATTTCCTAGATTCGCTTCGTTGGCCCAGGGTTGGGGGCACCGTAACGGGAGGAAACACCTTGGAAACACCCCCGCCCTCTGCCGGCCCGTTCGCGCTCGGCACCTTCTCCACCGGTGACGGTCCGGCCTTCCCCGGCCTGGTCGCCGGTGACCGGGTCCTGGACCTGCGCACCGTCCCCGGCCTCCACGCGACCGGCCGGGACGCGCCGACCGTCCGCGCGCTGCTGGAACGGTGGGACGCCGTGCTGCCGCTGCTGCACGCCGCCGCCGCGTCGTCCAGGGACGAGTGGTCGCCGCTCGCCGGCCTGCGGGTGCACGCCCCGGTCGAGCCCCGGCAGATCCTGCAGTCCGGCGCCAACTACCGCACCCACGTCATCGACCTGGCGGTGGCGCACGAGCCCGCGGGCGGACGTCCCGCCGAGCAGGTCAGCGCCGAGACCGCGGCGATGATGGACCGCCGCGCGGCCGAGGACGAGCCGTACGTGTTCGTCGGCCTGCCCTCCTCGGTCACCGGCCCCTACGACGACGTGGTGATCCCGGCCTGGTGCGCCAAGCCCGACTGGGAGCTGGAGCTGGCCGCGGTGATCGGCCGCCCGGCCTTCCGGGTCCCGGTCGAGCGGGCGGCCGAGCACGTGGCCGGCTACACCGTCGCCAACGACCTCACGGCCCGCGAGCTGGTGTTCCGCCGGGACATGCCGGAGATCGGCACCGACTGGCTGCGGGCCAAGAACGCGCCGACGTTCACCCCGCTGGGCCCCTACCTGGTGCCGTCCGCCTTCGTCGCCGACCCCGGTGACCTGCGGATCACGCTGAGGCTCAACGGCGAGGTCATGCAGGACGAGTCCACCAAGGACATGATCTTCGGCGTGGCGCGGCTGGTGTCGTACGTCTCCCGGACCGTGAAGCTGCTCCCCGGAGACCTGGTGCTCACCGGCAGCCCGGCCGGCAACGGCATGCACCGGGGACGGCTGCTGCGGCCCGGCGACGTGATGGAGGGGACGATCACCGGTCTGGGCGTGCAGCGCAACCGGTGCGTGGCCGACCCGCACGGCCGGGAGGGCTGATGCTCGACCGTACCGACCCCGAGGGCGCCATCGCCGAGGCCGCCGCCCGCTGCTCCAACTGGGGCCGCTGGGGGGACGACGACGTGCTGGGCACGGTCAACTTCATCGACGAGGCCGAGCGCCGCCGGGGCGCGGCGCTGGTCCTCCGGGGCGTCTCCTTCTCCCTGTCGCAGCGCTTCGACACCGACGGGCCGCAGAAGGGCTGGCGGCGCCGTACCAACCCGGTGCACACGATGACCGACACCGGCCTGGACGCGGTGCACGGCGATCAGGGTTTCCCGCACGGGTTCGGCGGCGCGGACGACGTCATCGCCATGCCGCTGCAGTGCTCCACGCAGTGGGACGGCCTGGGTCACATCTTCGACCACGGCGTGGCGTGGAACGGCCGTCCCGCCGACAGGGTGGTGACCTCCGCGGGTGACCTGGTCACCGGCATCGAGCATCTGGCCGCGCCCGTCGCGGGCCGCGGCGTCCTGCTCGACGTCGGCCGCGCGTTCGGCGAGCAGGGAGAGCTGCCGGACGGCTTCGCGATCACCGAGGAACACCTCGTCTCCACCGCCGAGGCGCAGCGCGTCACGGTCGGCCGCGGCGACATCGTGTGCGTGCGCACCGGCCGGCTCACCCGGGCTCGCAGGGAGGGCTGGGGCGACTACGCCGGCGGTCCCGCCCCGGGCCTGTCGTTCACCACCGCCGGCTGGCTGCACCGCACCGAGATCGCCGCGATCGCCACCGACACCTGGGGCTTCGAGGTGCGTCCCAACGAGTTCGACCACGCCTTCCAGCCCCTGCACCAGGTCGTCATCCCGCACATCGGCCTGCTCGTCGGCGAGATGTGGGACCTGGACGCCCTCGCCGCCGACTGCGCCGCCGACGGCGTGCACGAGTTCTGGCTCACCGCCGCCCCGCTGCCCGTCACCGGCGCGGTCGGCTCCCCCGTCAACCCCCTGGCCATCAAGTGAGACCACATGACCGCGATCGGTAACGTCCTCATCGTCGGCGGCGGCACCGCCGGATCGGCCCTGGCGATCCTGCTCGCCCGCGGCGGCGTCGCCGTGGACGTCGCGGAGATCAAGCCCGAGCTCACCGCGCTCGGTTCGGGCATCACCCTGCAGGGCAACGCGCTGCGGGTGCTGCGCGACCTCGGGGTCTGGGAGCGGGTCGCCGCCTCGGGCTTCGCGTTCGACTCCCTGGGACTGCGCACCCCCGACGGGAGGCTGCTCGCCGAGATCCCCGACGCCCGCACCGGCGGCCCCGACCTGCCGGCGACGCTCGGCATGAACCGCCCCGAGCTGGCCGCGATCCTCGCCGACGCCGTACGCGGGTCCGGCGCGCGGATCGCGCTCGGCCTGACCGTGGAGAGCCTCACCGACACCGACGACGGCGTGCGGGCCCGGATGTCCGACGGGACCACCGGCACCTACGACCTGGTCGTGGGCGCCGACGGCATCCGCTCCAAGGTCCGCGGGCTGCTGGGCGTCGAGGCCGCCGTCCGCTCGACCGGCATGGGCATCTGGCGCATCCACACCCGCCGCCCCAAGGAGGTCGAGCGCACCGACCTGGTCTACGGCGGCCCCTGCTTCATCGCCGGTTACTGCCCCACCGGCGAGGACACCATGTACGCCTACCTGGTGGAGAGGGCCCGGTCCCGCGAGTCGGTGGCCGACGCCGACAAGCCCTCCCACATGCGGGCGCTGGCCGAGGCCTACGGCGGCGCGTGGGAGGCGATCCGGGCCGACATCACCGACCCCGACCGGATCCACTACACCTGGTTCGAGTCGCTGCTGGTGGAGCGTCCCTGGAACCGCGGCCGCGTCGTGCTGATCGGCGACGCCGTGCACGCCTGCCCGCCCACCCTCGCCCAAGGCGCGGCCCAGTGCCTGGAGGACGCCGCCGTCCTTGCCGAGCTGCTGCTCGGCGCCGATCGGCTCGGCCAGCCGCTGTTCGACACCTTCATGGACCGCCGGTACGAGCGGGTGAAGGCGGTGGTCGAGGCGTCCCTGCGCCTGGCCGAGTGGCAGCTCCACCCCGCCCCGGACGCCGACGTGCCCGGCCTGATGGGCCGCATCGCCGAGATGGTGACGCGACGCCCGTGAACGCCACTCCCCCGAACCTCACACCCGCTCACGCCGCAACCCCTAACGCCACATCCGAGGACGTCGTGCCCGCGGGCACGGCGCCCCCCGGCGACACGCCCGCGCCGACCGTCGACGTGCACGCCCACGTCATCCTGCCCGGCGTCGAGCAGGCCGTGGCGGACCACCCGGGCCTGCGGGAGCACCGGGCACTGGACGCGCGCCGCAACGGGCCCGAGTCCCTGTCGGTCTCGGGCCGGATGATCGGCGAGCGCGTCGCGCGGCTCACCCGCGTACCGGACCGGCTGGCCGACATGGACGCCGCCGGGGTGGACGTCCAGATCGTCAGCCCGTCGCCGTCGCACTACCACTACTGGGCCGACGAGGAGCTCGCCGAACGCGTCTGCCTGCTGGCCGCCCAGGGCACCGCCGAGCACTGCACCCAGGCCCCCGGCCGGCTGTACGGCCTGGGCCTGGTGCCCCTCCAGCACCCCCCGCTGATGGTGAGGCTGCTGGAGCACGCCCTCGGCCTGGGCCTGAAGGGGGTGGAGATCTCCTCGCACGCCCCCGGCCGGGAACTGTCGGACCCGGGGTACGACCCCTTCTGGGCACGGGCCGCCGAACTCGGCGCCGTGGTGTTCGTCCACCCGTTCGGCTGCACTCTGGACGAGCGGCTGGACCGGTTCTACCTGTCCAACATCGTCGGGCAGCCGGTCGAGAACGCCGTCGCCCTGTCCCACCTGATCTTCTCCGGGGTGCTGGACCGGCACCCCGGCCTGAGGATCGTCGCGGCCCACGGCGGCGGCTACCTGCCCACGTCCCTGGGCCGGGCCGACCACGGGTGGCGGGTGCGCCCGGAGGCGCGCGGCTGCGCCTCCCCGCCGAGCACCTACCTGCGGCGCCTGTGGTTCGACTCCCTGGTCTACGAGCCCGCAGCCCTGCGCGCCCTGGCCGGTGTCGCCGGGACCTCCCGGGTGCTGCTCGGCTCGGACCACCCCTTCGACATGGGCGTCGAGGACCCCCTGGACCGGCTGCGCGCCGCCGGGTTCGACCGGGACGCCTTCGACGCGATCCGCGGCGGCAACGCGGTCGCCCTCTTCGACCTGTAAGGACTCTCCGATCTGCAAGGAGCACGACCGTGCCCGACCGTCTCATCACCCACCTGCGCCACGTCGACCTGGCCGTGCCCGACCACGACAGGCAGCGGGAGTTCTACTCCGGCGTCTGGGGCCTGACCGAGGTCGCCGGCGACACCGGCATCAGCTTCCTGGCCGCCGAGGGCTCGCCCGAGCAGTACGTCGTCCGGCTGCGCAAGGCCGACGAGAAGCGGCTCGACCTGATCTCCTTCGGCGCCGCCACCCGGGCCGACGTCGACGCCCTCGCCACCCGGCTGCGCGCCGCGGGCGTCCCGCTGATCTCCGAGCCCGCGACGATCGACACCCCCGGCGGCGGGTACGGCTTCCGCTTCTTCGACCTCGACGGCCGCACCGTGGAGGTCTCCGCCGACGTGGCCGTCCGCGCCCACCGCAGGCTGGAGCCCAAGGAGGCGGTCCCGGTGCGCCTGTCGCACGTGGTGCTCAACGCCCCCGACATCGACGCCACCCGCGCCTGGTACGAGCGGCACCTGGACTTCGCGCTGTCGGACACCCTGGCCCACCCGCACATGGGCCGGGTCATGCACTTCATGCGCTGCAACCCCCAGCACCACAGCCTGGCCATCGCCCGCGGCCCGCACACCTCACTGCACCACGTCAGCTTCGAGCTGCGCGGCGTCGACGAGTACATGTACGGCACCGGCCGGCTGCTGCGCGCGGGCGTCCGCATGATCTGGGGGCCGGGCCGTCACCTGGCCGGGGACAACACCTTCTCCTACTTCCTGGACCCGCACGGCAACACCGTGGAGTACACCACCGAGCTGGAGGAGCTCGACGAGGACGCCTGGCACCCCCACGTCCACGACTTCTCCGCCCCGGAGGTCACCGACCAGTGGGGCACCGCCAACCCGATGAACGAACTCATCGCCAAGGAGTCCTTCAACGACCCCGACCGCGGCGTCTTCGTCGCCCCGCCGGTCTGAGGCCGTCGTGCGTCTCGCGACCTTCACCCACCGGGGCCTGCGCCGCAGCGGCATCGTCGAGGGCGGCGTCGACGGCGTCGAGGGCGGCGTCCTGTCGCCCTTCCCCGAGGGGACCGACCTCCTCGACGTCGTCCGCACCGGCCGCGTCCCCGCCACCGGGGCGGCCGTGCCCCTGTCCGAGGTGCGGCTGCTCCCGCCGGTCGAGCCGCCCTCGGTCCGTGACTTCGTCACGTTCGAGGAGCACGTCGAGGGCGTGCGCCGCAGCGTGAGCGGCGCCGAGGGCGTCCCGGACGCCTGGTACGACGCGCCGGCGTTCTACTTCGCCAACCCGTCCGCGATGGTCGGCGCCCACGACGACGTCCCGGTGCCGCCCGGCTGTCACGTCCTGGACTTCGAGCTGGAGGTGGCCGCGGTCGTCGGCCGCGAGGGCCGTGACCTCTCCCCCGAACGGGCCCGCGACCACATCTTCGGCTACACGATCTTCAACGACTGGTCGGCGCGGGATCTGCAGTCCCGGGAGATGCAGGTCGGGCTCGGCCCGGCCAAGGGCAAGGACGGCGCCACCACCCTCGGCCCGTGGCTGGTCACGGCCGACGAGCTGGAGCCCTACCGCGACGCCGACGGCCTGCTGCGGCTCGCCCTGACGGCCGAGGTCAACGGCCGGGAGGTCGGCCGTGACCTGCTGTCCAACATGAGCTGGACGTTCGAGGAGCTGGTCGCCCACGCCTCGCGCGGCACCCGGGTACGTCCCGGCGACGTGCTCGGTTCCGGGACCTGCGGCAACGGCGGCTGCCTGGCCGAGCTGTGGGGCCGGCGCGGCCGCCAGGACCCGCCCCCGCTCCGTCCGGGCGACACCGTCACCCTCACCGTCGAGGGCATCGGCTCGGTCTCCAACACGATCGTCCCCGGTACGGCCGCGTCACCGGTCCCGCGGGCCCGTGAGCGTCCCCGTACCCGCCCCTGACCCCGGTCCGGGCCGGTGGGCGGGGCCGCGGCGGAAGCTCGTGGCGCTCATGCCGAAGTGGGCCCTGAAGCGGCGGGCGAAGTAGTTCTGGTCCGGCCAGCCGACCAGCTGCCCGATACGGGATATGGGGTGGTCGGTCTGCACGAGCAGCATCGCCGCGGTCTCGGCCCTGCGGCGCGCGAGATAGGCCATGGGCGGCACCCCGAAACCCGCCTTGAACAGGCGTACCAGGTAGCCCGGGGTCAGGAAGAGCGTGTCGGCCAGCTCGCCCAGCGACCAGTCGTGTTCGAGGTCGGCCTCCATCAGCCGGACGGCGTCGGCCACCGCCGGATGGACGGGCGGCCCGGCCGGGTCCGGCTCCCCGGCCGTGCCCGGCTCGGCACGGGCGAGCCGGCTCGTGAACAGCAGCAGGTGCCCGACGAGATCGGCGCGGTGCGTCGTTCCCGGCTTCCCGGCCAGGTCGCGCAGCGCGTCGAGGTGGGCGACACAGTCGGCGAGCCCGCGCCGGTCGAGCAGCGCGAGACCCGGTCCCGGACGACGCGGCCCGCCGCCGCCACCACCGCTGCGGTCACCGTCGTGGTCGCCGTGGTCGCCGTGGTCGCCGTGGTCGCCGTGGTCGCCGTGGTCGCCGTGGTCGCCGTGGTCGCCGAACAGCCGGGCGAGCAGCGGATCCTCCCGGGTCCAGGCCAGCTCGCACAGCAGCACCTCGCGCCGGAAGGCACAGCAGTACGTCTCCAGCCGCCGGCAGTCCTCGTAGGCGTGCCACGTCCCCGGAGGGAGCAGCAGGACATGACCGGCCCGGACGCGGTCCCGGGTGGTTGCGGTGCGATGGACCGCCTCACCGGAGGTGACGACGGTGATCTCGACGTGAGGGTGGGCGCGCGGGGTCGCGTCCGCGGAGGCGGGCCGCAGGCGTCCGGCCTGGAAGACGCGATCACCGAGCCGCGGGCAGCCCGTCACCGGCCTCGCGGTGCCCGCGAGGAGGTGCGCGGAGGGGTGCGGAGCCGTCGTCACCGTGTCGCCTCCCTGGGGGTCCTTCCCCACTCTGGGACACCCCGAGGAATTTGGGAAATAGATAGGCTGTATGAACGAATCCATCTCATGAATTCGAGGGATCGATGGGCCTGGAGAGGCTGGACCTGAACCTGCTGGTCACGCTGCACGCGCTGCTGGAGGAGCGCAACGTCACCCGGGCCGGTCAGCGGATCGGGCTGAGCCAGCCCGCCACCAGCGCGAGCCTGGCCCGCCTGCGGCGGCACTTCGACGACGAGCTGCTGCTGCGCGTCGGCAACGGCTTCGAGCTCACCCCGCTCGCCGCCTCCCTGGTCGGCGCGACCTCGCTCGCGGTCAGCGTCGTCGAGCGGGTCTTCTCCGCCAAGCCCGACTTCGACCCGGCCACCTCCGACCGCGAGTTCACCCTGGTCGGCTCCGACTACGTGCTGACCGTCATCGGCGGGGAGCTCACGCGCGCCGTGGAGCGCGAGGCCCCCGGGGTCCGCCTGCGCTTCCTGCAGATCAACATCCCGAGGGTCGACGACATCGACACCACGCTGCGCTCGGTGGACGGGCTGCTGATGCCGCACGGCTTCATCACCACCCATCCGGCGGTGGACGTCTACACCGACCGGTGGGTCATCATCGCCGACCGGGACCACCCCGACCTGCGCGACGGCATCACCATGGACCACCTGCGAGAGCTTCCGTGGGCGGTGACCTTCCAGAGCCCCACCGGCATGGCGTCGGCGGCCCGGCAGCTCGCCATGCTCGGGGTGGAGCCGCGCTTCGAGGTCGTGGTGGAGAACTTCCAGTCCCTGCCCTTCCTGGTCCCCGGCACCAGGCGCATAGCGCTGCTCCAGGAGCGGCTGGCCCTGCGGCTGGCCGCGGTGGCCGACGTCCAGGTGCTGCCCTGCCCGTACGAGGTGGTGCCCGTCATCGAGGCGTTCTGGTACCACGCGGCCAACCACGCCGACGCCGGGCACCGCTGGTTGCGCGAGATCCTCGTCGGCGTGGGAGAGCGGGTGGACCGGCCGTAGCCGGGCCACCCGCTCCGGGGTCCTCGGACGTCCCCCGGTGCGGGGGCCTCCGGTCAGGGGATCTGGAACGCGCCGGTGAGCGAGATGTTCCGCGAGGAGGCGCCCACCTGCACCGCGTACCGTCCCGGCGGCGTGACCCACCGGTCCGTCGCGGCGTCCCAGTAGGACAGCGGCCGGTTCGGGGCCGCCGGGTCCAGGGTGACCTCCACCATCTGCGAGGCGTTCGGTGCCAGCGTCACCCGGGCCCAGCCGGCCAGCCGCCTGGGCGGTTCACCGGCCTGGGCGGGCAGCCCGAGGTAGACCTGGGCGACCTCGGTGCCGGCGCGCTGCCCGGTGTTGGTCACCAGGAACCTGACCTTGACCGGCTGCCTGCCGTCGGTCCGCGGCGGGGTGACGGTGAGGGTGCCGTAGGAGAACGTCGTGTACGACAGCCCGTGCCCGAAGGGGAACAGCGGTGTGATGTTCCTGCTGTCGTACCAGCGGTAGCCGACCTTGAGCCCTTCGGCGTGGTCCACCTGGCGGATGCTCTGGTCGCCCTCGGGGCGGGTCGTCCCGCCGCCGGGCAGCACACCGGGGTACTGGCGGGGCGATCCGGCGGTCGGCAGGTCCGACAGCGACGCGGGGAAGGTCTGCGGCAGCTTCCCGGACGGGTTGACGTCGCCCCACAGCAGGGAGGCGATCGCGTTGCCCTGCTGGACCCCGGGGTACCACGCCTGCAGGACGGCCTTGACCTTGCCCAGCCACGGCATCAGGACCGGGCCGCCGGTCTCCAGCACCGCGACGGTGCGCGGGTTGGCCGTGGCCACGGCCGAGATGAGGGCGTCGCCGCCGCCGTCCAGGGAGATGTCGGGCAGGTCGGCGAACTCGCCCGCGGTGTAGTAGCCGAAGACGACGGCCACGTCCGCGCTCGCGGCGACCCTGGCCGCCCTCGCGGGGTCGCTTCCGTCGTCGAAGACCACCCGGCCCCCGTCCCTGGCGGCCCGCGCGGTGATCGCGTCGAGCGGCGCGACCGGGTTCGGGCAGTCGACGTAGGGGCCGCCCGGGGGCATCAGCCAGGTGGCCGAGCAGACCGTGCTCGCGCTGACGCCGTTGGTCGGGGTGCGGGACGCGGTCGGGCCGATGACGGCGATCGTCCTGCGCTGCCCGGTGAGCGGCAGGACGGCCGCCTCGTTCTTCAGCAGCACGCCGCCCTCCTCGGCCACCCGGCGGGCCACCGCCTGGTTCGCCGCCGACGACACGTTCGCGGCGGCGGTGGCCGGCAGGGGACGGTCGAACAGGCCCGCGGAGACGAGCGCCCGTACGACACGGAAGGCCGCGGTGTCGATCTGCGCGGTGGTGATCTGCCCGGCGGCCAGCGCGGCCCTGAGCTTCTCCGGCGTCCAGTAGGTGGGCTTGTTCAGCTCCTGGTCCAGCCCGGCCCTCAGGGACGGGGCCGTGGAGGTCACCGCCCAGAAGTCGGAGACGACGAAGCCGCCGAACCCGATCGTGCCGCGCAGGTGGTCGGTCAGCAGGGTGGGGTTCTCACATGAGTGGACGCCGTTGACCTGGTTGTAGGCGCACATGACGCCGCCGGGCGAGCCCTTCTTGACGGCGATCTCGAACGGCAGCTCGTAGATCTGGCGCAGGGTGCGCTCGTCGATGTTGGACGAGCTCAGCGTGCGGTCGGTCTCCTGCTCGTTGCCGACGAAGTGCTTGAGCACCGACAGGACGGGCGCCTGGGGGTTGCCCTTCTGGATCCCCTGGATCTCGGCCGCGGCCAGGTCGCCGCTGAGCAGCGGGTCCTCGCCCAGGTACTCGGAGGTGCGGCCGTTGAGCGGGGTGCGCCCGCTCGCGATGCCGGGGCCGAGGAAGACGTTACGGCGCTTGCGGAACGCCTCGTCGGCGACGGCGCGTCCCTTGGCGGTGCTCAGGGACGGGTTCCAGCTCGCCGCCTGCGCGATGGGCGCCGGGAAGGCGGTCACGCCGGTGTCGCCGCGGATGCCGAAGGGCCCGTCGGTGTAGGTGAGGGCGGGGGCGCAGGCGACCTGGGCGGGGTAGACGACCCCGTCGGGGAACTGCGTCCGCTGCGGTTCGGCGGCGGGCTGCTCCACCAGCCAGCGCATCTTCTGCTCCAGGGTGGAGGCGTCCAGCAGGGTGCGCGCGCGGGTGTCGGCGGATTTCGTGGTGTCCATCCACGCGCAGGGGGCGGCGGTGGCGTGCGCCGCCGTCGTGACGTGCAGGACGGTGGCGGGAAGCGCGAGGCAGAGGGCGAGCGCGAGCCGCCTCCGGTTTCGTGGCCGATGATGCACCTGGGGTCCTCCGAGGCTGAAAGGGCCGTGGCCCGGTGGGATGGGCCGAGAACCGCCGCCGAGGTGTTTCCGGCGTGTTTCTCGGCCTGCACGGATCATCAGCCGTCGGGTGAGGGGGGCATAGGCCGCGATGAACCACTGCTAGCACGGAACTGACATCGGGCCCGGAGCCGCCGGGGAGTTCGCAGGTCAGTCGTGCCGGGAGGGTTCCCGGTGCTCGCGGCGGCCGTCGCGGGCCGTGGCCGGCCGGTGGGCGAACCTCCTGCGGTAGCCGGAGGGGTTCATACCGAAGTGCGCCTTGAACCTCCGGGCGAAGTAGTTGGGGTCGGGCCACCCGACCCGCTCCCCGATCCGGGCGATCGGCTCCCGCCCGAGCAGCAGCAGGACCGCGGCGCGTTCCGCGCGCTGCCGCGCCAGGTACGCCATCGGCGGCAGCCCCGTCACGGACGTGAACAGGCGGACCAGGTACTCGGGGGTCAGCCGCAGGTGCGCGGCCAGCTCCGGAAGCGTCCAGTCGTGGGCGGGCCGGTCCTCCATCAGCCGCATCGCCCGGACCACGGCCGGGTGGGCGGGCCCGGCCGGCTCCCCGGAGTCCTCGCGGGTCTCGGCGGCGGCCCGCGCGAGGTGCCCCAGCAGGACCGACAGGTGCCCGATGACGTCGCCGCGGCGGGAGCCGGGACGCGCGCGCGACCGGTCCAGGTCCTCCAGGTGGACCAGGCACGCGCGCAGGCTCTCCTCGGTCAGCGTGAAGGCCAGGGTCCCCCTGCGCCCCGCCGAGTACGGGCCGGTCCACAGCAGGTGTCCCAGCAGCGCGTCCTGCCGGCTCCAGGTGAGCTCGCGGTGCAGGAGCTCGGCGCCGAAACAGCAGTTGTAGACCTGCAGCCGGTCGCAGTCCTCGTACCCGTGCCAGGTGCCGGGCCGCAGCAGGACGGCGTCGCCGCGGCCCAGCGACTGCCTTCCCGTCATCGTGTGGTGGAACCCGCTGCCCCCGACGACGACGGCGACCTCGACGAAGCTGTGCGTGTGGGCGTAGAAGAAGTCGTGGTGGACGTACTGCCCGGCGTAGACCGGCGAGCCGTCGGTGAGGTAGAGCAGACCTTCCGACTCCGCCACCGGATCGTCGTACATGGGCGCACCCTACCTCGCCGGTACGAGGCCGATCTCGTCCTGGCAAGTGGTGCGTTCCGGCCTGCCGGGTGCGCCCCCGGGGTGGACGATCAGGCCGGGGGACCTCCCCGGTCCTCCAGCAGGGTGGAGATCGCCCCGTCCAGCCGGGCCGCGCGCCCGGCCGGGGTCCTGGCCTTCAGCAGCGGCAGGATCAGCCGGTAGCGGCCGGTCCTGCCCAGCGCGTCGAAGCGGGCGGCGGCGCGCGGGTGGGCCGCCAGCGCACCGGCCAGGTCGGCGGGGACGACGGCGTCGCGCTGGGCGGTGTAGGCGGCCTCCCAGCGGCCGTCCGCCCGGGCCGCGGCGACCTCGGCCAGGCCGGGCGGGCGCATCCGCCCGGCGGCGGTCAGCTCCTCCACGCGCTCGACGTTCACCCGCGACCAGGCGCCGCCCCTGCGGCGGCGCGAGTACCGCTGCAGGTAGAAGTCGTCGTCGTGGGCCCTGCGGTGGCTGTCGATCCAGCCGTAGCACAGCGCGACCTCCAGCGCCTGCGTGATCGTGACCGACGTGGCGGCCGACCCCTTCTTCGCGATCCTCAGCCAGGCGCCGTCGCCGCTCCCGTGGTGGGAGGCCAGCCACGCCTCCCACGCCGCGGCGTCCTCGAAGTGCATCATCGGCCCAGCATCTCCAGGTAGTGGCTGTTGTACATGACGCCCAGCACGTTGCCGAACGGGTCGGCCACCGACGCGGCGACGAAGCCGGGGCCGTGCTCGGTGAGCGGAGTGTGGAGGGTGGCGCCCATGGCGAGCAGCCGGTCCAGCGCGCCTTGGACGTCGTCGACGTGCCAGTGGGTGATCGCGCCTCCCGGCGCGGCGGAGGCGCCCGGCGGGGCGAAACGCCGGTCGATGATGCCGAGCTCGGCCTGGTGGTCGCCGATCCGGAACTCGTAGTACGCGGCCGGCAGCCCGTTCCCGGGACGCTCGAAGTACGGCTCGACGCCGAGCAGGTCGGCGTACCACTCCTTCGCCGCCTCCAGGTCGTCCGCCCAGAGGGTGACGGTGGCGAGTCCTCGCAACATGTGCTTCTCCTTCGCCGCCGGGGAGCCGCCGGGGGTCCGGCTGCCGTGCTCCGAGGCGATGTCCATGACCCTAGGGGGGCAACAGGTCATTGAACGTCCTAGAAGGGATGGCAGGATGGGGGCATGCGCGATCCCTCCGGCCGGCTGCTGCGGCTGCTGTCCCTGCTGCAGACCCCGCGCGAGTGGCCGGGCGCCGAACTCGCCGGCCGCCTGGGCGTCACCTCCCGGACGATCCGGCGCGACGTCGACCGGCTGCGCGAGCTCGGCTACCCGGTCCACGCCACCCAGGGCAACGTCGGCGGCTACCGGCTGACCTCCGGGACGGCCATGCCCCCGCTGCTGCTCGACGACGAGGAGGCGGTCGCCGTCGCCATCGGCCTGCGCGCCGCGGCCACCGCGGCCGTCACCGGCATCGAGGACACCTCGCTCCGCGCCCTGGCCAAGCTGGAGCAGGTCCTCCCGGCACGGCTGCGCCCCCGGGTGGCGGCGCTGTCGGGGGCGGCCGTCGTCCTGCCCCCGCGGGACGGCCCGGCCGCCGACGCCGGCGTCCTGGCCGCGCTGGCCGCCGCCTGCGTGACGCACGAGAAGGTCCGTTTCGCCTACACCAGGCCGCACGGCGAGGCGACCCGGCGCCTGGTGGAGCCGCACCGGCTGGTGGTCTGGGAGCGCCTGTGGTACCTGGTCGCCTACGACGAGCACCGGGCCGGGTGGCGTTCCTTCCGGGTGGACCGGATGGGCGAGCTGCACCGCACCGGCGTCCGCGTCCCCGCCCGCGAGCTGCCCGGCGGCGTCGACACCGAGACCTGGGTGACCCGGCAGATGCCGCCCCGCGACGTCCGGGCCCGGCTGCTGCTGCACGTGCCCCTCGAACGGGCCGCCGAGAGCGTCCCCGCCTGGCAGGGGGTCCTGGAGGCGGTCGACGACGACTCGTGCCTGCTGCTCACCCACCCCGACTCACCGCGGCACCTGGCCTACCGCGTGATGCTCCTGCCGGTCGACTACACCCTCCTCGACCCCCCGGAACTGGCCGGTCACCTCCGCGCGATCACCGAACGCGCCGGACGGGCCATCGGCGCGTTCGCCGGTACGGACCGTGCCTAGCGTCCCCGCTCCGGCGGGACGGCCGGTCCCGTCGTCCCCGTCGTCGTTCCCGGCCGTCGCCTCCACGGTGCGGGCTCACCCCCCGGGGGCGTCCCGATCGGCCAGGACCGCGAACAGGGCGTCGAGGGCAGCCGGGTAGGCACGCTCGGACGGGGCGCCGAAGCCGGCCAGCAGCCCCTGCGGGCGGCCTGCGGGGTCGTGGTGGAGCTCGGTCAGGCCGCGTACGGCCAGGCCCCGGCGGTCGCACCGGGCCAGCAGGTCGTCCTCGGCGGGGGCGCCGGGCGGGAGGGTGAGCAGCGTGTGCAGCCCGGCCGGGACGCCGTGGGCGACCAGGCCCGGGACGGTGGCGACCCTGGTGAGGAGGAGCTCGCGGCGGCGGCGGTAGCGCAGGCGGGCGGCACGGATGTGGCGGTCGTAGGCGTGGGTGGTGATCAGATCGGCCAGCACGAGCTGGCCCAGGGTCTCGGTGTACTGGTCGGCGTGCCGCTTGGCCCGCGTCACCGGCTCCACCAGGTGGGGCGGAAGGACCATCCAGGCGAGGCGGAGGGCGGGGCCGAGGGTCTTGGACACGGTGCCGCAGTACACGACCTGGTCGGGGGCGACTCCCTGCAGGGCGCCGACGGGCTGGCGGTCGTAGCGGTACTCGCCGTCGTAGTCGTCCTCGACGACCAGGCCGCCGGTGGAGCGCGCCCACGCGCACAGTGCCTGGCGGCGGCCGGGACGCAGCGGGACGCCGGTCGGGTACTGGTGCGAGGGCGTGAGGAACGCCGCCGCGTCGCGGTGGGTCAGCTCCTGCGTGCGGGCGCCGTGGGCGTCGACGGGCAGGGGGCGGACGGTGAACCCGGCCCGCCGGACGACGTCGCGGAAGACGTTGTGGCCGGGGTCCTCCACGGCCGCGGTACGGGCGCCGCCCGCGACCAGCGCGCCGCAGAGCAGGCCCAGGCCCTGGTGGTAGCCGGAGGTGACGACGATCCGGTCGGGGGTGGTGATCACGCCGCGGGTGCGGCCCAGGTAGCCGGCGAGCGCGGCGCGCAGCTCGATCCGTCCCTGCGGGTCCCCGGCGCCGAAGACCTCGGGACGGGCGCGGGCGAGCACCCGGCGGGTGGAGGCGAGCCAGGCCCGGACGGGGAAGGCGCTGACGTCCGGCAGGCCGGGGCGGAGGTCGTGGCGGGGGGCGGCGGGCGCGGGCGCGGGGGGCGCGGGCTCCCGGGTGCCGAGCGGGACCTCGGCCACGCCGGTGCCCGATCCCGGCCGCGTGGTCAGGTAGCCCTCCTCGACGAGCTGGTCGTAGGCGGCGCTGACGGTGCCCCGCGAGAGCCCGAGCTCCCGTGCCAGCCCGCGGGTGGAGGGCAGGAGCGTCCCGGCGGGCAGCCGTCCCTCGCGGATCGCCTCCCGCAGGGCGGACTCCAGGCCGGAGCGCCGCCCGCCCGCCGTGTCCGGGGAGATGTGCAGGTCTAGTCGGGAACCGGACCAGTGTTTCGGCATGAAACCGGATCTTAATCCTGGTCCGGTGGTCCTCTACGGTCGTGGTGAGCCAGAACGAAGGGAAACCGCAGTGATCGTGATCGCCCATCTCAGCGACCCCCACATCGACGACGGGCGGCGCAGCGTCGAGCGCGTCAAGGCCGTCATGGACCACCTGGAGGATCTCCCCTACGACCTGGACGCCGTCCTGGTCACCGGCGACATCGCCGACCACGCCCTTCCTGCCGAGTACGAGCGGGCGCGCCGGTTGTTCACCTCCCGGCATCCGCTGCTGATCTGCCCCGGCAACCACGACGAGCGCGCCGCGTTCCGGCGGCACCTGCTCGGCCGGCCGGGAACGGAGGAGCCGATCAACCAGGTGCACCGGACGTCCGGTGCCGTCATCGTCCTGTGCGACTCCTCGGTCCCCGGGAAGGACGAGGGCTTCCTGGAGGAGGAGACGCTGGCGTGGCTGGAGGACACCTTGGCCGGCACCCCGGCGGAGGTTCCCGTCCTGGTGGGCTTCCACCACCCGCCGGCCCGGCTGCAGATCCCCTTCATCGACGCCATCCGCCAGTTCGGGGCCGAGAGGCTCGCCGCGGTCGCGGAGCGTCACCCCAACCTGGTGGCCTTCCTGTGCGGGCACGCCCACACCGCGGCGGCGACCACCTTCGCCGGACGGCCGCTGCTGGTGGCGCCGGGACTGGTCTCCACCGTCCGCCTCCCCTGGGAGCGCCGGTCCGCCAACCCCGACGACCACGTCCATCTCGACCGGCCGCCCTCGCTGGCCTTCCACGTCCTGGACGACGAGGGGGGGCTGACCACCCACTACCGGTCCGTCGTCACCCCCGCGGGCGGCACGGACCCGGGGTCGTACGGCGCCGCGTGAGCGGGGGCTCCCCCTTCGCGGGCCTCCCCGCCCGCGCGTGAGCGGGCCGCGGGAGACCGGATCGGCGGAGGACGGCGGCGGGGGTGAGGGGGGTGAGGGGGACGCGGGAACCCGGGGCGTCCCGGTGGGGACCCCTCACCCGGAGGGGCGGTCCGCCATCGTCGTCATGATCAGTCCGGCGGTGATGTCGGGGCCGTTGAACTCCGAGACGACGGCCCCGTCGCGCAGGATGACGACGCGGTCGGAACCTTCGACGAGTTCCTCCAGGTCGGAGGAGATGAGCAGGACGGCCAGTCCTTCTGCGGCCAGGTCGTCGATGAGGGCCTGTACCTCTGCCTTGGCGCCGACGTCGATGCCTCGGGTGGGTTCGTCCAGCAGCAGGACCTTGGGGTTCATGGCCAGCCAGCGGGCCAGCAGGACCTTCTGCTGGTTGCCGCCCGACAGCTCACCGGCACGCTGACCCGGACCCGCGGCCTTGATGCCGAGCCGCCTGATGAAGATCTCGACGATCCGGTCGATCCTGCTCTCGGAGACGATCCCCGCCCGTGACAGCTGCGGCAGCGCCGCGAGCACGATGTTCTCCTTGACCGACAGCGAGCCGATCAGCCCTTCGGTGGTGCGGTTCTCGGGGAGCAGGCCGATTCCGGCGCGGATGGCGCTCCTGACCGTACGGCCGCGTACGGGCAGGCCGGCGACCGTCACCTCGCCGGAGTCCAGGGTGAGCGCGCCCGCGATGGCCTTGGCGGTCTCGCTGCGTCCCGAACCGATCAGCCCGCCCAGGCCCACCACCTCACCGGGGCGGATGGCCAGCGACACCCCGTTCAGGACGTGGTCCTTGACCAGGCCGGTGGCGCGCAGGACGGGGTCGTCGGCCGGTTCGGGGTAGCGGACGGCGAACGCGGTCGTGCCCTGCTCGGCGATGTCGGCGGGGTTGCGGCCGAGCATCAGCGAGAGGAGCCGGAGCCGGTCGAGCCCGGCGACGGGGCCGGTGTGCACGACGCGGCCGTCGCGCAGCACGGTGACCCGGTCGCAGACGCGGTCGAGCTCCTCCAGCCGGTGGGTCACGTAGAGCACCGACCGGCCCTGGGCCCGCAGCCGCGCGATCACCTCGAAGAGGGTCTCGGCCTCCGGGGAGTCCAGCGACGAGGTGGGCTCGTCCAGCACCACCACCCGCGCGTCGGCCTGGACGGCACGGGCCAGGGCGACCATCTGCTGGGTACCCGGCCCGAACGATCCCAGCGGGCGGCGCACGTCCAGGCACAGGTCGTACTCGCGCAGGATCTCCTCGGTCAGCCGCCGGGCCCGCGCGGCGTCGATGAGGCCGAACCGGTTACGGGGTTCGCGGCCGAGGAACAGGTTGCGCGCGACGCTCATGCTCGGGACGAGGTTGCCCTCCTGGTGGATGGTGGAGATCCCGGCCCGGCGGGCGTCCAGGGGGCCGGCGAACCGCACCTCCTCGCCCCGCAGCCGCAGCCTTCCCGAGTCGGGGCGGTGCACGCCGGTCAGCACCTTGACCAGGGTGGACTTGCCGGCGCCGTTCTCCCCCACGAGGGCGTGGACCTCTCCCGCGCCGAGGGTCAGGGAGACGTGGTCGAGGGCTCGGACACCGGGAAAGTCCTTGACGATTCCCGCCGCCTCGACGGCCCGGATGCCGGCTGCCATAAGACTCCTCCGTGGATCGCCCGGGAGCATGTCCCGATGATGACCGAGAAAGGAAACGATCCCGTAAAGGAACGGTCGCCTTCGGCCTCAGGTGATCGGCCCGTCCCTAGCGGCGGGCGACGTGCAACCGCACCCCCCGGGAGGCGAGGTCGTCCAGGATCTCCGTGGGGGCCCCGTCGTCGGTGACGAGGTGGGTGATGTCCTCGGTGGGCACGGTCTGGACCATGGTGTCGATACCGATCTTGGTGTGGTCGGCGAGGACGACCACGTCCTCGGCGGCCCGCGCGATCGCGCGGTCGACGCTGGCGACCTGGAGGTTGGGGGTGGACAGGCCGCGCTCGGTGGTCAGCCCGTTGCCCGAGATGAAGGCGCGGCGCACCCGCAGCCCGGCCAGCGACTGCTCGGCGGGGCTGCCGACCAGGGCGTGGATGGAGCCGCGCAGCGTGCCCCCGGTCATCACCACCTCGATGCGCGGGCAGTCGGCCAGGGCCTGGGCCACCAGGAGCGAGTTGGTGACGACGGCGAGCTCGCCGTACCTGACCAGGCGGCGGGCGAACGCCTGGGTCGTGGTGCCGGCGCCGACGGCGATCGCGTCGCCGTCCTCGACCAGGGAGGCGGCCAGGTCGGCGATGACCGTCTTCTCGGTGTCGGCCACCTGGGCCTTCTGCAGGTAGGTCGGCTCGCGGGAGAGCTCGCCCGGCAGGGTGGCGCCGCCGTGGTGGCGGTCGAGCAGCCCCTCGCCCTCGAGGATCCGCACGTCACGGCGGACGGTGACCTCGGAGGAGCCGACCGCCCGCGCGAGGTCGCGCAGGGAGACGGCACCGTTGGCGCGCACCAGGTCGAGGATGCGCTGGCGCCGCTCGGCCGCGAACACCGGCCGCGCACCGTCGGCCATATCGCTGGTCTTTCCGTCCGTCACCTGTCCGCCCGCCCTGTGACTAGTGCTGATCGGCCCCGATCATAAAGAATCCGGATTACGGGTGGATGACGGTACCGGCCCGCCCTCCCGGCGGCCTGCGCGCTTCCGCGGAGCTCCCGGAGCCTGTCACGGCCGGTGGACCCGCCGTTTCCGTCGCGGGGTCGCCCCTCTGTTAGCGATCACATTTGATCACCTTTGCAAAAAATTTGATCGAATGCGATCGATTGTGATTACTAAGTGACGGGAAGGTTACTGGTTTGTTGCGCTTCCCTACCACCCTTTGATCATCGCATGATGGCCTCGCCTCCAGGAGGACAGATGTCCCCGCTCGCATACCGTTCCCGCCACGCCGTCGTCCTGCTCGCCACCGCCGCCCTGCTCGCCTCGGGGTGCGCCAAGTCCGAGACCACCACCGCGGCCCCCGGCCCGTCCGACTCCCAGGCCCAGGGACAGGTGGTGCAGACCCCCACGGGCTCGGCCGGCCCCGGATGCACGCTCCAGCAGTACGGCGGGACCGCGTTCGACCTGAAGACCGCGGTGGTCGGCTTCTCGCAGTCGGAGAAGGAGGCCAACCCGTTCCGCATCGCCGAGACCCAGTCGATCAAGGACGAGGCCGCCAAGGCCGGCATCGCCAACCTCAAGGTCACCAACGCCCAGTCGCAGTTCTCCAAGCAGATCAGCGACGTGCAGCAGCTCATCGCCCAGGGGGCGAAGCTGCTGGTGATCGCGCCGCTCAACTCCGACGGCTGGGAGCCGGTCCTGCAGCAGGCCGCGGCCAAGAAGGTGCCGATCATCACGATCGACCGGAAGATCAACGCCAAGCACTGCACCGACTACCTGACCTTCATCGGGTCCGACTTCACCGAGCAGGGCAGGCGCGCCGCCGACCAGATGATCAAGGCGATGGGCGGCAAGGGCAAGGTCGCGATCCTGCTGGGCTCCCCCGGCAACAACGTCACCACCGAGCGGACGGCCGGCTTCAAGGAGCGGATGGCCGCCGAGGCGCCGGAGATCGAGAT
Organism: Streptosporangium sp. NPDC050855; assembly: GCF_044456585.1. NCBI lineage: Bacteria > Bacillati > Actinomycetota > Actinomycetes > Streptosporangiales > Streptosporangiaceae > Streptosporangium > Streptosporangium sp. NPDC050855. Next base: position 137,853 of record NZ_JBITFY010000020.1, on the reverse strand, counting down.
CACCTTCGAGCAGACCGGTGAGTTCGCCCGCGAGAAGGGCCAGCAGGTCACCGAGCAGCTCATCCAGTCCAACCCCGACATCGACGGTATCTACGCCGAGAACGACGAGATGGCCCTCGGCGCGGTCACCGCGCTCAAGGGAGCGGGCAAGAAGCCCGGAGACGTGAAGATCGTCTCCATCGACGGCACCCGGGGCGCGGTCCAGGGCATCGTCGACGGCTGGCTGCAGGCCGTGATCGAGTCCAACCCGCGCTTCGGCGCCCTGGCCTTCTCGACGGCCCAGAAGTTCCTGGACGGCGAGAGCATCCCGGAGAAGGTCACCATCGCCGACCGCGAGTACGACGAGGCCAGCGCCAAGTCCTCGCTGCCCCAGACCTACTGATCCGCTCGTCGGCGACCCGGCGCCCGTGCCCAGCGCGCGTGCGCCGGGTGGCAGGAAAGGAGCCCCGTGCCAGTCAGCGATCCGGTCCTCGAGGCCGTCGGCGCCCTCAAGGTGTTCCCCGGGGTCACGGCCCTCGACCACATCTCCTTCGCCCTGGGCCAGGGGGAGGTGCACGCGCTGGTCGGGGAGAACGGCGCGGGCAAGTCAACGTTGATCAAGGTGTTGACCGGGGTCTACCGGCTCGACGCGGGTGAGGTGAGGTACCGGGGCGAGCGGATGGACTTCACCAGCCCGCTGCAGGCCCAGCGCGCCGGGATCGCCACCATCTACCAGGAGGTCAACCTCGTCCCGCAGATGAGCGTGGCGCGCAACCTCTTCCTCGGCCGCGAGCCGCGGGGCCGCTTCGGCCTCATCGACTTCGCCGAGATGCGGCGGCGGGCCTCGGAGATCCTGCACGGGTACGGCATCCGCCCGGACGTGCGCCGCCCGTTGGGATCGCTCGGCCTGGGCTCCCAGCAGATGGTCGCCCTGGCCCGGGCGGTACAGGCCGACGCGCAGGTCGTCATCATGGACGAGCCCACCTCCTCGCTGGAACCGCGCGAGGTCGACCGGCTGTTCCACACCATCGCCGACCTCAAGGCCCAGGGCCGGTCGGTGATCTACGTCAGCCACCGGCTGGAGGAGCTCTACCGCATCTGCGACCACGTCACCGTGCTGCGTGACGGCCGCCTGGTGCACACCGGCCCGCTGGCGGAACTGGAGCGGCTGCGGCTGATCTCCCTGATGCTGGGCCGTGACCTGCAGCAGGTCGCCTCCGAGGGCCTGACCAGGTTCGGCGGCCGCGACCACTCGCGCGACGCCCCCGCGGTGCTGTCGGCGACCGGGCTCGACCGCGAGCACGTGCTGAACGGCGTGTCGCTCGCCCTGCGGCCCGGGGAGATCGTCGGCCTGGGCGGGTTGCTGGGATCGGGACGCAGCGAGACGGCCAAGGCGATCGCCGGTGCCCTGCCGCTGGACTCCGGGCAGGTCACGGTGGAGGGGAAGGCGGTTCCCTCCGGCTCGGTCGGCGCCGCCATCCGGGCCGGGATCAACCTGCTCCCCGAGGACCGCAAGGCCGAGGGGATCGTGCCCACGCTGTCCGTGCGGGAGAACATCGTGCTGGCCGCCCTGCCGAGGCTGGCGCGGGCCGGGATCGTCTCCGAGGCCGCCGTCGACCGCGTGGTGGAGACGTTCATGAGCCGCCTGCGCATCAAGGCCGCGGGTCCGGGTCAGCGTGCCGGTGAGCTGTCGGGCGGCAACCAGCAGAAGGTCCTGCTGGCCCGCTGGCTGGCCATGAACCCCAAGGTCCTGCTGCTGGACGAACCCACCCGAGGCATCGACGTCGGCGCCAAGGCAGAGGTACAGGCCCTCATCGACGACCTGGCCGCAGAAGGACTGGCCGTCCTGCTCATCTCCTCCGACCTGGAGGAACTCGTCGAAGGCTCGGAACGCGTCGTGGTGCTCCGCGACGGAGCGGTCGCGGGTGAGCTGAGCGGCGACGACGTGACGGAAGAGAAGATCATGGCCGCGATCGCGGGGAAGAACGATGACTGAGACCACCGTGGTGACCGACGCCCCGCGCAAGGGCTCGTCCGGCCGGGCCGGGACGATCGCCTGGCTCCAGCGGTACGGCGTGTACGCGGCGGTGGCCACGCTGTTCGTCTTCAACGCCGCCTTCACCCCGCACTTCCTGGCCGCCGACAACTTCCGCACCCAGCTCGTCCAGGTCACCCCGATCGTGATCGTCGCGCTCGGCATGGCGCTGGTGATCGGCACCGAGGGGATCGACCTGTCGGTCGGCTCGGTGATGGCCCTGGCCGCCTCCCTGACCGCCCTCTACCTCGGGTACGGGGCCCCCGCGGCGATCGCCATGGCGATCGCCGGCGGGGCGCTGGTCGGCGCGGCCGCCGGAGCGCTGGTGGCGGTGGTGGGCGTACAGCCGATCGTCGCCACGCTGGCCCTCCTGGTCGGGGTACGCGGCCTGGCCAACGTGCTGCTCCCCCAGCTGCGGGAGTTCTCCAACCCCACCCTCGTCGCGCTCGGCAGCGACTCGGTGGCGGGTGTGCCGATCGTCGTCCTCGTGGCCGTCGCGCTCATCGTCGCCGTGGCGTTCCTCGTCAGGAGGACCACCTTCGGGCGCCAGCTCGTCGCCATCGGCGGCAACCGCGCCGCCAGCAGGCTCGCCGGGCTGCCGGTGCGCAGGGTGCTGCTGTCGGTGTACGTGCTGTCCGGCGTGCTCGCCGCCATCGCCGGGACGCTCGCCACCTCCCGGCTGCAGGCCAGCGACCCCACCTCGCTGGGACTGTTCATGGAGCTGTCGGCCATCACCGCGGTCGTGGTCGGCGGCACCCCGCTGACCGGAGGCCGCGTGCGGGTGCTCGGCACCGTGATGGGCGCCCTGCTGATGCAGCTCCTCCAGGCGACCCTCATCAAGCACAACCTTCCCCAGTCCTGGACCCAGATGGCCCAGGCCGCGATCATCCTCGCGGCCGTCTACGCAGCACGGGAGCGCCGGTGACCACCCAGACCGCTCGTCCGGCACCATCGGCGGCCACCGGGCCGACGTCCCGGGAACGCGCCGGCCGGCTCTTCCAGCGGCACGGGGCCCTCGTCGTGCTCGGCGTCCTGCTGGTCGTGGGCACGCTCGGGTTCGACGCGTTCACCACGCCGGCCAACCTCGGCAACATCGCCACCGCCTCCTCGTTCCTGGCGATCATCGCGATCGGCATGACCTTCGTCGTCATCTCCGGCGGCATCGACCTGTCCGTGGGCTCGCTGTTCGTGCTCGGCGGGGTCCTGGCCGCGTACGGCTCCCGTCACGGCGCCGTCGTGGCGCTGGCGCTGCCGCTCGCGGTCTGCGGGGCGTTCGGCCTGGTCCAGGGGCTGATCATCGCCCGGACCCGGATGGCGCCGTTCATCGTCACCCTGACCGGGCTGCTCGGCGCGCGCGGCCTGATGCTCTCCATGACCGACGAGGGCGCCACCACCTACCTGGTGGAGGACAAGGTGTTCGCGGGCATCGGCCAGGGCGCCCTGTTCGAGATCGGCTACCCCTTCTTCATCATGCTGGTGATCCTGGCCGCCGCGGCGATCCTGCTGCAGCGCACCGGGTTCGGGCAGAACGTCTACGCCATCGGCGGCAACGAGGACGCCGCGGCCCTCATGGGCGTCCCGGTGGCCCGTACCAAGATCATGGTCTACCTGATGTCCGGGCTGCTCGCCGGTCTGGCCGGGGCGCTCAACGCCGCCCGCCTGTCCTCCGGCGTGACGATCCTCGGCATCGGGCTCGAACTCGACGTGATCGCGGCCGTGGTGATCGGCGGGACCCTGCTCACCGGCGGCGCCGGCGGTCTCGGCGGCACGATCGCCGGGGCGCTGCTGCTGGGGGTCATCCAGAACCTGATCAACCAGATCCCCGGGCTCTCGTCCTCCTTCCAGCAGGTCGTCAGCGGCGCGTTCCTCGCCATCGTCGTCATCACGCACCGCGTGCTCGGCGGGATACGACAACAGGACACCTGACCCGGGGGGGCGGCGCGCCCCCTTCCCGGACGGCGCCGGCCCGGGACGCCGCGATCCGGCGGCGTCCCCCGCGGCGTCATGCCCGGCCGTCACGACGGCCGGGCATGAGGCGTTTCCCGCCGCGCGACACCCGGCCGTCGCGACCGGCGCGCGACACCCGGACGTCACGACGGGCCGGGCCGGCCGCGTTCCCCGCCGCCGTGATGCCCGGACGTCACGACGGCCGGGCGGACGGCCAGGTGGAGCGACACGGGTGTCACGAGACGCCCCGGGCCCGCGCGGGACACGATGCGCGATCGGTGCGATCAGACCCGATCGAATATTGACACGAGATGTTTCAAAGTATTCACTTCTGATCATCCCACCCGTTGGGCGGACGCCCTTCCGGGGCGTACACCCGGCGATCCCCGCGTCCCACCCTCGCACCACCTCCACCCGCACCGCGTCCACCCGCACCCGCCCCCGCCGCTCCCGGCCGCCGGGCGCGCACCACCTCACCGCGATCCCGCACATCTCCGAACCATCACCCCCCTGAGGAGATCCCATGCAACGCGTACGCCATCGACGACGGCTGCTGCACTCCGTCGTCGCCTGTCTCGTGGGCCTGGCCACGTTCGCCACCGGCCTGCCGCAGGCCGCCGCCGCGGTCCCGCCCCAGCCGTCCCCGCTGACGACGCCGTGGACGAACCAGGCACTGAACGGCACGCCCCTGCCGGAGTACCCCCGGCCGCAGATGACCCGGCCGGACTGGCAGAACCTCAACGGGGAGTGGCAGCTGCGGCAGTCGACCACCAACGACCCCCCGGTGTTCGGGCAGACGCTGCCGGAACGTGTCAACGTGCCGTTCCCCGTCGAATCCGCCCTTTCCGGGATCAAGCGGGCGGCCAACGACAACCGGTACTACCTCACCTACCGGCGGACGTTCACCGTGCCGGCGGGCTGGAACGGCCGGCGGGTGCAGCTCCACTTCGGCGCCGTGGACTGGCAGACGACCGTCTGGGTCAACGGCGTACAGGTCGGCGGCCACACGGGCGGCTACGACCGGTTCGAGTTCGACATCACCCCGCACCTCAACGGCGGGACGAACGAGCTGATCGTGCGCGCCTTCGACCCGACGGACTCCGGCGCCGCGGGCAGCAGCCCCGCCAGGGGCAAGCAGGTCCGCAGCCCCGGCGGCATCATGTACACGCCGTCGTCGGGCATCTGGCAGACGGTGTGGCTGGAGCCGACCCCGGCCTCGTCCGTCTACAGCGTCGACTTCTACCCCAACCTGGCGAACAACACCCTGCGGGTCCGCGTCTTCACCCGCGGCGACGTCTCGGGCCACTCGGTGTACGCCGAGGCGCTGGACGGCGCGACCGTCGTCGGCACCGCGACCGGCGGCTTCACCGACTTCAGCGTCCCCGTCCCCGACGCGCGGCGGTGGTCACCGGACGACCCGTTCCTGTACAACCTGCGGATCTCCCTGCGCAACGCCGGAGGCGCGACCGTCGACCGGACCACGCACTACTTCGGGATGCGCGAGGTCGGCAAGGCCGTGGTCGACGGGCGGCTCGTGCTGACGCTCAACGGCCGGTTCGTCATGCAGAACGGCGTGCTGGACCAGGGCTTCTGGCCCGACGGCCTGCACACCGCGCCGACCGACGCCGCGCTGGCGAGCGACCTGCAGAAGATCAAGGACCTCGGCTTCAACATGGTCCGCAAGCACATCAAGGTGGAGCCGCAGCGCTGGTACCACCACGCCGACCGCCTCGGCCTGCTGGTCTGGCAGGACATGCCGAGCATGGGCGGGGGGAACGAAGCCCAGCACGCGCAGTGGGAGAGCGAGCTGAGGGAGATGGTCGACGAGCACCGCTCGTCGCCCGCGGTCGTCACCTACGTCCCGTTCAACGAGGGCTGGGGCGAGTGGAACCTGGCCGACACCTCACGGGTCATCCAGAACGTCAAGAACCAGGACCCGACCCGGCTCGTCAACGGGCACAGCGGCTACAACTGCTGCGCGTCCAAGGGCGACCCGGGCAACGGCGACATCATGGACTGGCACGTCTACGTCGGGCCCGACGCGCCCACGCCGACGAGCACCCGGACGTCCGTGCTCGGCGAGTACGGCGGTCTGGGCGTGCGGGTCCCCGGTCACGAGTACAGCCCCAACGGCCAGTTCGGCGCGTACGAGATGCACCCGAACGTGAAGTCGATCACCGACCGTTACGTGAGCCTCGTCGCCCAGTCGGCGAACCTCATGCACACCCGCGGGCTCAGCGCGCTCGTCTACACGCAGCCGTTCGACGTGGAGGGCGAGGTCAACGGTTTCTGGACCTACGACCGGCAGGTGGCCAAGTTCGACGCGGCCAGGGTCAGGGCGGCCAACCTCGGCATCATCGCCGCCTCCAAGCGGCTGAACACCGCCCCGCCCCCGCCCGGCCGGCCGGTCAACGGCCCCGGAGGAAAGTGCGTGGACGTGGCCGCCGACGACACCGGCGGCAACGGCTCCGCGGTGCAGCTGTGGGACTGCCAGATCCAGGCCGCCGACCAGCACTGGACCTGGGACGGTACGGCGCTGCGCACGCTGAACCGCTGCCTGGACGTGACCGGTAACGCCACGGCCAACGGCTCGCAGGTCCAGCTGTGGGACTGCAACGGCGGCGGCGCACAGCAGTGGGTCCCCCAGGCCAACGGCGCCCTGCTCAACCCCCAGTCCGGACGCTGCCTGGACTCCCCCAACGGCACCACCGCCAACGGCACCCGCCTGCAACTGTGGGACTGCAACGGCTCCCCGGCCCAGGCGTTCCGGATGGGCGGAGGCTCCGAGGGGGCCACGTTCGTCAACGGTCCCGGTGGCAAGTGCGTGGACGTGGCCGGTGACGACATCGGCGGCAACACCGCGGCGGTGCAGCTGTGGGACTGCCAGCCCCACGGCGTCGACCAGCACTGGGCCTGGGACGGCAGGGCGCTGCGCACGCTGAACCGCTGCCTGGACGTGGTCGGCAACGCCACGGCCAACGGCTCGCAGGTCCAGCTGTGGGACTGCAACGGCGGCGGCGCACAGCAGTGGGTCCCCCAGGCCAACGGCGCCCTGCTCAACCCCCAGTCCGGACGCTGCCTGGACTCCCCCAACGGCACCACCGCCAACGGCACCCGCCTGCAACTGTGGGACTGCAACGGCGCCGCGGCCCAGACGTTCCGCAGGCAGTGACCCCGCGGGGTGCGGGGGCCACGGCCTGCGCACCCCGTCCCGCGTCGTTCACGCGGGCACGAACCCGCCCTGTGACACGGGTTCTGGACACCACGGCCCTGTGACACGGCCCTGTGACACGGCCCTGTGACACGGCCCTGTGACACGGCTCTGTGACACGGCTCTGTGACACGCTCGGGCCGGGACCCGGCCCGAGGGCGGGCGGGGACGGCGTGGGTACGCACGCGATGCGGCCCGCGCCGTCGCCCGTGGCCGGGTGTCAGCGGCCGAAGGCGTCCTTGATCTTCTTACCGGCGTCCTTGACCTTCTCGCCGGCCTGCTTGAGGCTCCCCGAGGCCTGGTCGGCCCGGCCCTCGGTCCGCAGCCGCTCGTCACCGGTCGCGTGCCCGAGGTTCTCCTTGACCCGGCCCTTGAGCTCCTCGGCCTTGTGGGAGATCTTGTCCTCGATGCCCATGGTGGCCTCCTCCGTCGGTGGGGACGTCGCTGCCGTTCTCACCGGCTTCTGTCCCGGCCGCGGGACGGTAAACCGCCCGGCTTCCCGGTCCGTGAAAGTTTCAGGACGCCGGGACGACGCGGGCGATCCGCTCCCCGGGGGTTCCCTGCCGTGTCATGGCGTGGTGGGCCCGTCCTTCGGGCCGTGCCGGCCCCCGCCCCTCCGGTCCCCACCCTCCCGGCCCGGATCCGGCATGTCCGGAAGGACTTCACATCGCCGTAACAATGTGCTTTCCTGGCTTCGGAAAGCGCTTACCGGTTCCGCGGGAACGTTCGTCGACGACGAGCGCCTCCCGGACCCGTATCCATGTCTCGTTGAGAAGCAGGATCGCGGCGGAAACGACGGGCACCGGCACGCTCGGGGGACGACGCCGGGTGGAACCGTCGTGACGCCCGGCCCGCACGTGCCCTCGTGACGCCGCCACACCGTCCCGCGTCGATGCCCCGTCGCGCGGACGCCGAGGCGACGGCCCGGCACACCCGATATCGAACGGAGCTTCACGTGCGACACGCAAGAAGACTCGGCGTCAGGCTGGCGATCGCCACGACCGCCGGCCTCATGGCGACCGGCGGGATGGTGGCCGTGCTCAGCACCCCCGCCTCGGCCGCCCCCTCCAACGGCAACTACACGCTGGTCAACGCCGGGAGCGGCCTGTGCGCCACGGTCCCCGGGCAGAACACCGGTGACGGCGTACAGCTCCAGCAGTCCGGTTGCACGGGCGGGGCCGGGCAGGTCTTCTCCCTCGCCTCCTCCGGAGGCGGCTACCGGCTGACCGCGAACCACAGCGGCAAGTGCCTCGGGGTGCGCGACGCCTCCACCAGCGCGGGCAAGGCGGTCCAGCAGGAGTCCTGCACCGGGGCGTCCTCGCAGACCTGGCAGCTCACCGCCTCCGGCAACGCCTACCGGGTGGTCAACGCCAACGGCGGCAAGTGCCTCAACGTCAAGGACAACTCCTCCTCGTCCGGTGCCCCGCTGCAGCAGAACTCCTGCGACTCGGCCTCCACCAAGCAGTGGACGCTGACGCCCGCCGGTGGCGGCGGCAACCCCGACCCCACCCAGACGCCCACACCCACGCCCACGCCGACCGTGACCCCCACCGGCGGCACCGGGGGCGACGGCAGCGGCGCGTGGCCCTCGTCCACCGGCAACGTCCACACCCCGACGACCCGCAACGCCGGGACGTTCTTCGACGGCGGCATGAAGCGCTACTACGGCATCGGCGACGGTGGCCAGGGCGAGGGCCAGGACCCGATGTTCGTCGTGGCCAACGGCGGCACGATCCAGAACGTCATCCTCGACGCGCCCGCCGGTGACGGCATCCACTGCGAGGGCTCCTGCACCATCCGCAACGTCTGGTGGAACGACGTCGGCGAGGACGCCGCGACCTTCAAGGGCACCAGCTCCTCGGCCACCTACCTGGTGGACGGCGGCGGCGCCAAGTCCGGCACCGACAAGGTCTTCCAGCACAACGGCGCGGGCACGGTGACCATCCGCAACTTCCAGGTGCACGGCTCGGGCAAGCTCTACCGCGCCTGCGGCAACTGCTCCAGCTCCTACGAGCGCCACGTGGTGATGGACGGCGTCACCGCCCGGTCCACCAAGCTGCTGGCCGGGATCAACTCCAACTGGGGCGACACCGCGCGCTTCAGCCGGATCACCGTCTACGGCAGCGCCACCATCTGTGAGCGCTACAAGGGCGTGCCCAAGGGCAGCGAGCCCACCAAGATCGGCTCTGGTCCCGACCCGGTGCACTGCCGGTACTCCCCGTCCGACATCACCTACCGGTAGTCACCACCGGCAGGACCCCCCGACGGGAAGGTACGGCCCGGCTCCGCGCTCGCGGTGCCGGGCCGTACCGGTGTCATCCGCCGGCGCGCGGCGTCGTGGCCCGGTGGGGCTCCTTGAGCGCCCGGCGCAGCTCGTCCAGGGAGACGAAGAGGTGTCCCGCCATGCCCAGCCGCTCGGCGGCGCGCACGTTCTCCGTCCTGTCGTCGACGAACATCGTGTCCGAGGCGGGCACCCCCAGCCGCTCCAGGCACCAGGTGTAGACCTCCGCCTCCGGCTTGGCGTGACCGATGCGGCAGGAGAACGCGCGCACCTCGAACAGCTCCAGCAACGGCCGGTGAAGCCGCTCGACGTGGGCGGCCAGGTCCGCGGGGAGGTTGGACAGCAGGGCGACCCTGGTCTGGCCGCTCATGTCCGCGACGAACTCGACCATCTCGTCGTCGACCTCGCTCCAGCTGTCCAGGTCCCTGGCGATCAGCTCGTCGATCTGGTCGTCGCCGAACTCGGTCTCCGCGGCACCGGCCACGGTCCGCCAGTAGTCCCTCCCCGACCGGTCCCCGCGGTCGTAGGGCGCCCGCAGGTCCCAGTAGGGCCGCCACAGCCGCGGACCCGACAGGCGGGCGGCACGCTCGATGGCCAGGAGGCTCTCCGGGGACTGGTGGCGGGCGATGACCCCGAACATGTCGAAGACGAGCACGGGCGGGACGGACTCGCTCAAGCGGACTCCCTCGGTATGTCGTCACGGAGGCGGACGCGGCGGGCCGGGAACGGCGCGGCAAGTCCGCACCGGCCGGTCCGCACACGCGCCCCGGCCTGACACGGCGGCCTCGCGCGGCGCCCCGGCAACCCTACGCCATGGTGCAGGGGGCGTCGCGCGGCCCCGGTCCCGGGGCGCCCGCGGTCACCCGCGCGGGTCGCCGACGCCCGCGGTTCCCGCCCCCGCCCCCGGCCCCGTCGACTCCGTCGGCCCCGTCGGCCCCGTCGCCGCGGGCACCTCCGGCGTCTCCGGCGTCTCCGGGGCCCGCGGGCCCTTCGCTCCCTCGCGGAACGCCAGGGCCAGTGCGAAAAGGAGCACGGCACCCACGACCGGCACCCATGACGGGCCGGACGACGGCCGGAAGGTCCCGGCGAGCCCCACCCGGTCGATGACGATCCCCTCCGCGATGCCCGGCAGCACGGAGGCGCAGCCCGAGACCGTCACGAGGACGGCGAGCCAGGCGATCCGGGCGGGGTTGCCCCGCTGGAAGGGCCGTCCCCGCGCGAAGGAGTTCAGCAGGGCGATCAGCAGCAGGGCGGCGACGCCCATGCACAGACCGCTCACCAGGACGTCCGCCCGGGAGAGCACCTGCTCGGCGACGGTGGAGCCCTCGACGTACAGCGACAGGTCCCCGTCGTCGAGACGGACCCCGGCGGGGAGTTCCCTCCCGCCCAGCCGCAGGTGATCACCGGATTCCAGGGAGGGGGTGACGCGCACGGCGATGCCTGCGGGGACCTGGGTGATGCCGTTGATCATGTAGGCGACACCCCAGAGCACCCCGACCGTTCCGGTGAGCCTGATCACGTAGCGGGCCAGGAGGGCGAACAGATGACTCATGAGAACTCCATCGAGCATGTCCGGATCGCCTCATCGTTCTTCACGGCGGTCGTCGCGAACAGGGACCACGGGGCCACATCCGGGTCCCGTCGTCCTTCATCATGTCCCGCCGCGACCGCCGCCGCGCGACACGTCACGGTTCCGCGATGTGACCTCCAGGCCGACGAGGGACGGGGACGGCCGTACTTTCGGACGATGATCGGGGCAGGAGGGCCGCACGAGCATGGCCTCCCATGAGACGAAACATCATGGCCTCCCTCCTGGTGGCCGCGACGGCCCTGCCGCTCGTGGCCGCCGGCGGGGCGGCGTCCGCCTCCGGCGGCACCACGACCGGCACCACCACGACCGGCAGCACGACCGGCAGCACGACGGGCGGCACGACGGGCGGCACAACGGGCGGCACGACGGGCGGCACGACGATCTCCTGGCGGCCGTGCGGCGAGCAGGCCGGAGCCGAGTGCGGATCCGTCGAGGTGCCGCTCGACTGGTCCGCCCCGGAGGGCCCGGCGATCGAACTGTCCGTCGTGCGGCGCAGGGCCACCGATCCCGGCGCGCGGATCGGCACCCTCCTCTACAACCCGGGCGGGCCCGGCGGCCAGGCGGCACTGGTCGTCCGCGACTTCCCCTCCGCGATCCTCTCGGACGACGTGCGGCGCCGGTTCGACGTCGTCGGCATCGACCCGCGGGGGGGTCGGCGGGAGCGGCGCCGTACGCTGCGGGCTGCCGGTGCACGACCCGAAGGTCGGCGAGTTCCCCGACACCCTGGCCGAGTACGACAGGCTGGTCGCGCACAACAGGGCGGTCGGCGAGAGCTGCCTGGCCGCCACCGGGCCCCTGCTGCGCAACGTCGACACCGTGAGCGTCGCCCGGGACTTCGACGCGGTACGGGCCGCGCTCGGCGAGAAGAAGATCAGCTTCCTCGGCAAGTCGTACGGCACCATCCTCGGCACCGAGTACGCCGGGCTCTTCCCCGGCCGGGTCCGCACCATGGCGCTGGACGGCGCGGTCGACCACGGGATGAGCTCCCGCCGCCTGGTCACCGACGCGGCCAGGGCGGTGGAGGACTCCTTCGACCGGTTCGTCGAATGGTGCGACCGTACGGCGAGCTGTCCCCTGCACGGCCGTGACGTCGCGCGGGTGTGGGACCGTCTCGTCGCCGGGGCGGAGCGCACCCCCGTGCCGGTGCGGAACGGGCGGCCGATCACCGCCGAGGAGCTGCGCTACGTGGGGTACACCTTCCTCACGGCGATGCCCGAGTACGCCGGCGGCCTGGCCGCCGGGATCGTCCAGGCGGAGAAGGGCGACGCCACGATCTTCGCCTCGATGCGGGCGCAGGCGCTCGACGACCCGGCGAGCACCGCGGCGTACCGGTCCGTCATGTGTCTGGACCTCGACCCGCAGATCCGCGGCCACCGGGACCTGCGGGCGCGGCTGAAGCAGGTCCGCAGGCTGTCTCCGCACATGGGGGGCACCTCGGAGTTCTGGGACATGACGGTCGGCTGCCTCGGCTGGCCGGTCCCCCCGAGCAACCCGCAGCGGCCGGTGAACGTCCACGGCACCCCGCCGATCCTCGTCGTCGGCACCGCCCACGACCCGGCGACCCCGCTCGCCTGGGCGCGGGCCCTGTCGTCGCGCATCCGCGGCTCGGGCCTGCTGACCTACGACGGGACGGGGCACACCGCGTACATGAGGTCGGTGTGCGCGACGGAGCACGTCGACCGCTACCTGGTCACCGGCCGGCTGCCGCAGAAGGGAACCGTCTGCCGGGCCACCGGCTGACGCGCCCGGTGTCCCGCCCGCGTGCCGTCACGACAGGCCGGTGAGGCCGACGCGACCAGGCCCGCCGGCGCCCCCGGCCGTCCGGTCGCGCTCACGGCTCGCGATCGGGTCCCGGGGGGTGGACGCGGGTGCGCAGGGCCCGGACCGACCAGTCGAGCACCGGAGTCAGGGACTCCGGGGCCGGCCAGCCGTTGATCACCGCGAGCAGGTGGGAGTACCGCTCCCGGCGGGGGTCGTTCATGTTCTCCAGCCGGTCCAGCATCGACCGCCGGAGCCCCGCGTCGTCGGGACGGCCGACGAGACCGGCGTACCGGGCCGTGATGTCCGCGACGACGCGGCCCGCCTCGGGCGAGGCCGGGTCCGTGCCGTCCGAGGCGGCACGGCCGGCCCGGTCCCGGACGACCGCGGCCAGGTCGCGGCGTATCACCGGGTTCCCGCCCTCGGCCCGTTCGGCCGCGTGGTCCCGGGCCATCCGGCGCATGCCGTCGCGGAAGTCCGGGTCCCGGGACAGCTCGGCCAGCTCGATCCACGCCTCGACCTGCTCGGTCTCGGGGTCGTCGGGCAGGCACGGGGTCATCGAGCGCCTGATCCCCACGAAACCGTGGTCGGCCTCCAGGCCGCCGAACACGGCGTCGAGGAAGTCGTCGATCATCTCCTGGCGTTCCTCTTCGGACAGCGCGGCCAGTCTGTGCATGAGATCCATCTCCTTGGGGGTCGACCCGTGCCTGGCCACGGCCGTCAGCACCGCGCGCCGCAGGCGCAACGTCCGGATCTGTACGGTGAGCGCTTCGGCGTGCGCCGCGGCGACCTGGGCCAGCGGGATCTCCCGGTCCAGGATCCTCCGGATCGTGGGCAGGTCCAGTTCCAGGTCGCGCAGCGTCCGTACGAGGTCCAGGCGGGCGGCGTCGGCGGCGCCGTACAGGCGGTGGCCGGCCGGGCTTCGGCCGGCGGGTGGCACGATCCCGCGATCGGAGTAGAACCGGATGGTCTTGACCGTCAGCCCGGTGCGCCGGGCCAGGTCACCGATCGAGTAGAGCGCGTCCCCGTCCATGCCGCACACCCTCGCATCTCCCCTCGGTGGAGGTTCAAGTCCTTCCGCGGCCCGCGCCGAGGACCGGTGCCGAGCGCGGGTGCCGGAGACCGCCTCGCGGACCGCGCGGGCCACGATCGTATGACGGGTGACCGCCGGGACCGCCGTGCCCGGCGGGCCTGCGGTATGAAGGATGCGGTGACCGGCGATCGACGGCCCGGCCCGCGCGTGCGGCGCGGGCCCCGACAGGGGATCGTGGTGAGACGTGTGCGCACGGCCGGAACACGGATGCTCGCCTGCACGGCGCTGCTCGCGGCCGCGGTGGCGTGCGGCGGGGAACGGCCCGCCCCGCGGACGGGCGGTGCCCCGCCCGCGCAGGAACGCTCCCCCGCGCCCGGCCCCACCGCCGAGAAGAGCTCCGGGGCCCCCGGGGACGCCCCCGGGTCTTCCGACGGGCCCCGCGGAAGCGACATCGAATCCTCCGATCCCGACCACTTCGAGGCGGAGATCACGCTCGCGGACGGCCGCAGGGTGGCGATGCACTACGGGCGTCGCCGGGGGCTCTTCGAGCAGCACCACGTCCCGGGCCGCGGGTGGACCAGGCCACGCCTGATCTACCGCACCGAGACCGACGCCTGCCAGGGCATCGAGCTCCGGGCCGTCGGTGGCACGGTCACGGCGATCGCGAACTTCGCCCCCTACTGCGCGGACGGCGAGCCCCCGATGGAGTCCGTCGCGGCGGTCGGGGTGGGGGATCTGAGCAGGTGGGACCACCACCTCACCAGGTCGTTCGACGGCTGGGAACGCGTCACCGTCACCGACGGCGGCGAAAGGGCCGTCTTCTCCAGCAGGTCCCTGGAGTGGCGCAGCTCGCTCGTCTGGACCCTGAAGGACGGCTTCTCCGAACCGGTGGACAAGCGCGTCGGCTGAGACGACGCCGCGCCCGGCCGGTCAGCCCGGGAGGCGGGCGGACCGCGCGAGCACGGCCTCCAGGGTGCGGCGGCCCGTCTCCGCCGTCAGCGGGGCATCGGCCGAATGGGCCAGGAACGCGAGCGACAGCGCGAGCGCCCACCCTCGTGCCCGCGTCCAGAGGTGCTCGCCGGGCACGTGCCCGCCCGCCGCCTCGTAGGCGTCCCGGAAGACGCCGTGGCATTCGGCGGGCAGGAGCATCCAGGCCACGGACAGGTCCGTGGCGGGGTCGCCGGAGGTGATGTCACCGAAGTCGATCACACCGCTGATACGACCGCGACGGACCAGGATGTTGGCCGGGTGGAGGTCGCCGTGCAGCCA
The DNA here is from genome assembly GCF_044456585.1 of Streptosporangium sp. NPDC050855. Classification (NCBI taxonomy): domain Bacteria; kingdom Bacillati; phylum Actinomycetota; class Actinomycetes; order Streptosporangiales; family Streptosporangiaceae; genus Streptosporangium; species Streptosporangium sp. NPDC050855. Next base: position 122,749 of record NZ_JBITFY010000020.1, on the reverse strand, counting down.
CGACGGGGGCCCGTCCCACGCCGGTGCCGCGACCGCGGTCTCCCACGCGCGCATCACGGCCCCGCGATCGACCAGGCGGCCCAGTACGTCCAGGTTCCGGATGACCGTCGCCTCGCGGTCCGCGAGCGGGATGCCGCGGACGGGGTTGACGGGGGCGTCCGGTGCGGCGGGGACGTGCAGGGCCCCGAGGAACCCGGCGAGGTCGGCCGCGGCGCCCGGCGGGTCGGCCGGCGGCGTCCGCGCGGCGACCCGGCCGGGCAGGAACGGGACGACGCTCCACGGCCACGGGTAGCCGGGACCCGGTCGCCCGATGCGCACCGGTACGGGCACCGGCAGCGGCAGCCGGGGCCCGAGAACCGGGAGCCACCGCTGCTCGTGCACGAGCAGCCGGGCGGCCACCTCACGTCTCGGCAGCCGGGCGACCAGCGCGTCCCCGACCCGGCACACGACGTTGTCCCACCCGTTCGCCATCGTCTCGACGGGCAGGTGCGCGAGGTCGGGGTGCTGGGCGGCCAGGAGCCGGCGTACCAGATCCGGGGAGACGTCCACCTCGGCGGCCGGCATGCGGTGAGGACCCACACCGCGACCCTAACCGACGGAGGCGGACGGCTTCGGCGTCGCCCGCGCGCCGTGGTGTGCGGCGCCGGGGGCGAGGGGAACGGGGCCGGTGCGCCGAGGAGGCCCGTGCGGCCGAGGGACGGAAGCCCGGGTGAGGCCGGATGAGGACGTCTTCAGTTACTTTCAGTAGTGAATCCATTACTTTGAGTGATGAACGGTCGTGGACACGACCCCCGATCACCGGAGACCCACATGCGACGTATCGCTCCAAGGATCGCCGTCCTCACGACGATCGCCCTGCTCGTCCTGATCGCCCCCGCTCACGCCCAGGTCCGGCCGGAGGACCGGCGGGCCGACGCGGGGGCCTACTTCGAGTTCACCGACATCACCGGGAGCAAGGGCGTCCTCCAGCTCACCGACCCCACCGAGATCCAGCACGCCAGGGATCTGATCAGCGGCGCGACCACCGAGAGGCCCCACGTCCTCGGCAGGATCGTCAAGCGTCCCGCCCCCTACAACCCGGGCTGGAGCTACCACTACGACCCCGCCACGATCGACTTCTTCGACGTCGCCATCGAGGTGTGCGACGCCACGATGCCCTACGTCGAGGACCACCTGGACGAGGCGGGCGGCGCGTTCCTGCCCGGCCTGCTCTGGTGCCCCTGGACCTCTCGCCTGGTGCGCGAGGTCCCCGCCCCGTGAGGTGAGGCCGCCCCGGGCGCGCCGGGCACCCGCCGGTCACCGGCGGGTGCCCGGCGTCCCTGCGTCACCTCAGGATCGGGGACGGAGGTCACCAGGACGGCATCATCGTCTCCGGATAGCGGGACCCGGCCGCGCCGCGCGGCAGGATCTCCGTGACGCGGGCGAGGTCCTCCGGGGTGAGCGTGACGTACGCCGAGGCGACGTTCTCGGCGACGCGCCGCGCGCTGCGGGTGCCGGGGATCGGCACGATGTCGTCGCCCTGCGCCAGCAGCCACGCCAGCGCCAGCTGCGTGACCGTGATCCCCTTGGCCTGCGCGAGCGCGGTCAGCTCGCCGACGGCGGCCAGGTTCTTCTCGTAGTTGCCGGGCTGCCAGCGGTCGTCCCAGCTGCGCATGTCGTCCGCGGGGTAGTCGGCGGCCGGCCGCACCGCGTCGGTGAGGAATCCCCGGCCCAGCGGCGAGTACGGCACGAACCCGATGCCCAGCTCGCGTACGGCCGGCAGCACGTCGGCCTCGACGGCGCGTTCGAACACCGAGTACTCGGTCTGCAGCACCGACACCGGGTGGACGGCGTGGGCGCGGCGGACGACGTCGGGGCCCGCCTCGCTGAGCCCGAGGTAGCGCACCTTGCCCTCGGCGATCAGCTCGCCGACCGTGCCCGCCACGTCCTCGATCGGCACGTCCGGGTCGACGCGGTGCTGGTACAGCACGTCGATGCGGTCGGTGCCGAGGTGGCGCAGGCTGTTCTCGGTGACCTCGCGGATGTGCTCCGGCCGGCTGTCCAGCGCCAGCCCCGCCCTCTGCGGGTCGCTCAGGTCGAAGCCGAACTTGGTGGCGATCACGACGTCGTCGCGGAAGTCCTTCACGGCGCGGCCGAGCAGCCGCTCGTTGCTGCCGGTTCCCATGCCGTACAGCTCGGCGGTGTCGTAGAAGGTGACGCCGAGCTCGTACGCCCGGCGGATGGTGGCGATCCCGCCCTCCTCGTCGGCGGCACCGTAGGCCATGGTCATGCCCATCGTGCCGAGGCCGATCGCGCCGACCTCCAGTCCCTGGGTGCCGAGCGCGCGCTTCGGCAGGTTCTGCTCATGCTGTGTCATGCTCCCCACGGTAGGGACACGCCCTCCGGGAGGTCATGAGGCCAGGGCCGCATAGTATTGCCTGATCCTCTCACCGAAGGAGCGCGGCATGCCGGACGATCTCGCGGCCGTGATCGCCCGGCACAGCGACGGCCTGTGGGCCGAGAGCGCGGTCCCCCACCTCACGCTGGTCACGATCGACGAGCCCATCGGTCCCACCGACCTGCTGTACGAGCCGATGATCTGCTTCATCGCCGACGGCGCCAAGCGCACCGTCACCGGAGACCGGAGCCGGGTGGCCGGGAGCGGCGAGATGATGCTGAGCTCGCTCCGGGTTCCGGTCACCGCGGTGTTCGAGCGGACGCCGTACCGCGCGGCGGTGCTGCGGTTCGACGGCCGGGTGCTCGCCGACCTGCTGCTGGAGCTGGAGGAGACGGGCCCGGGTGCGCCGGCCGGACCGGGCGGGGCGGGCGGGCCGGGCGGGCAGGTCGTCGCGCCGATGACGCCGGAGCTGGTCGACGCGGTCACCCGGTGGGTGCGGCTGCTCGACACCCCGGACGACATCCGCCCGCTGGCGGCCCGGATCGAGAGCGAGATCCTCTACCGGCTGCTCGGCAGCCCGCTGGGCCCCACCCTGCGCCGGCTCGCGCTGACCGGTTCGGGCGCGGCCCGGGTGAGCGCGGCGGCCGGGTGGATCTGCGCGCACTACAGCGAGCCGCTCACCGTCGAGTCGATCGCGGCGGTGGCGCACATGAGCGCGGCCACCCTGCACCGGCACTTCAAGACCGCGACCGGGATGAGCCCGTTGCGGTTCCAGAAGCACCTGCGGCTCCAGGAGGCGCGGCGGCTGCTGGTCGCCGGGGACACCACCGCGGCCGTGGTGGCCGAGACGGTCGGGTACGCGAGCGCGACGCAGTTCAACCGCGAGTACCGGCGTCACTACGGCCTGCCCCCCGCCCAGGACGCGGCCCGCCTGCGTGGCCGCCTCGCGAGTGCCGTGACCGGCTAGGGCGTCGCGTACGACCGGAAAACTGAAACGCACTGCAAAAATACAGTGGACTTCATCTTTGAAGTCCACTTAACTTCCTTCCATGACCGAAGGGCTCCGGGAACAGAAGAAGCGGCAGACGCGGCAGCGCATCCACGACGTGGCCCTCGGCCTGTTCGTGGAACGCGGATTCGACCACGTCACGATCGCGGAGGTCGCCGCCGCGTCGGAGGTGTCGGTGAACACCCTCTACAACTACTTCCAGGCCAAGGAGGACCTGGTCCTGGCCCCGCAGCGGACGGCCGAGCAGCGGCTCGCCGACATCGTCCGGGAGCGCGGCCCCGGCGAGTCCGCCGCCCGGGCCGTGCTGGCCCGCCTGCGCGACGAGGTGCGCCGTCGCGACCGCGCGCTGGGCCTGACCGACGGGTTCGGCCGGGTCTACGAGATGATGCGGGCCGCCCCCACGCTGACCGCCCGGCTGGAGGAGCTCGGCCGGCAGATGACCGCCGCCCTGGCGGCCGTGCTCGCCGAGGAGACCGGCACCGGCCCCGACGACCCGCTGCCCCGGGTGGTGGCCGCCCAGATCGGCCTGGCCCACGCGCTGGTCTTCACCGAGATCGGCCGGCGCACCGCGGCCGGGGAGACCCCGGAGACGATCGCCACGGAGGTGCTGCGCCTCCTGGACGTCATCGAGGACCTGCTCGGCGAGACCGTCCTCACCTGTGCCACCAGAAAGGACCGATGATGTTCAGGGTTCTGATCAGCGGAACGTTCGACGGGCTGAGCGACACCGATCGCTCCCGCCTGTCGTCCGGAGCCGACCTCCTGCCGGGCGGCTTCACCGAGGCGGGCACCTTCACCTGCGACTCCAGCCTCGCGTCGTTCACCTTCCGCTGCCGGGTGCCCCCGGAGGACGACGGCGGCGATGACGAGCCGGGCGTCACCCGGCGGGCCGTGGCGGCGCTGGAGGCGCACGGGTACCCGTACCGGATCCTGCGGGTCGCGGTGACGGACATGCGCGACATCAAGGTCCGCCGGAAGGGCCACGCCCGGCCGGCCGCTCCCCGGTGATCTCGCCACCGGGGCCGTTCAGTCCCGTTTCCGCCGGTCCGCGACGGTGATCGCGAGCAGCGGGAGCATCCGCCCGGGGACGGAGCCCGACGGGGTCGCGCCGATCCGGACGGCGCCCATGGCCAGGTAGAACGGCTCGGCGTTCGGGTCGGCGTCGATGGTGAGGCGCTCGAAGCCGAGGTCCTCCGCCGTGGCGACGGCGTGCTCGAACAGGCGCCGGCCGACGCCCCGGCCGATCGCGTCCGGTTCGACGAAGAGCATGCCCAGGGACCCTTCCGGCGGGTCTCCCTCGAGCGTGGCGAACCCCAGGACGCGGCCGTCGTGTTCGGCCACCGTGGTCCGCAGCCGCGTGACCTCGGACTCCGCGACCGCCAGCTCGTCCCGGCAGGCCGCCATGAACTCCTCGTCGTACCCCCAGTGGGCCTTGGAGCGGATCGCCAGCTCGCTCAGCGCCCCGGCCTCGTCCGCCCGTGCCGCCCTGATCAGCATGAAGCCTGCCCTCTCTCGCTCGTCCGTCGCCGCCGGTCGCTCAGGACAGCCCGCGCAGCAGCAGGTCGAGCACGTCCTGCAGGTCCTGCTCGAACGACGGCCTGCTCCAGGCCTCGGCGTACGCCGGGTTGTGGAACGGGCTCGTCGCGTTGAGCAGCGCGCGGGCCGCCGTGCCCGCGTCCGCCACCCGGAAGACGCCCTCCTCGACGCCCGCGGCGATGATGCCGGTCAGGTCGGCGACGAGCTCGGAGACGTGCGCCTCCACCGCGCCGCTCGACTCGCCCACCAGCGCCACGTAGGTGGCGAACAGCTCCGGGTCGCGCAGGGCGCGATCCCGCTTCTGGTGTGCCAGCACCGTCAGCCACTCCCGCAGGAGCGGCGCGGCCGGCCGGCCGGACCCGGCGCGCACCTCCTCCAGCGGCTGCCGGACCCCGGACAGCCAGGCGCTCGTCACCGCCTCGCGCAGCGCGGTCTTGCTCGGGAAGTGCCGGTAGACCGCGGCGTGGCTGACGCCGAGCGCCCGTGCCACGTCGACGACGGTCGCCTTGGCGGGCCCGAACCGGCGCAGCGTCTCCTCGGCCGCGGCGATGATCCGCTCCGGGGTGAGTGCGTGGTCGGGCATGGTGGAAAACCCTAGCGTTCGCTGTCGAGCATCGCCATCTGCGTCGGGTGGTAACGGTCACCGGCCGCGGCACCGGCCGGCACGGCGCGCTCGATGCGCGCGAGGTCGTCGGCGGACAGCGTCACGTCCAGGGCGCCGAGGGCCTCGGCGAGCCGGTCGCGGCGGCGCGCGCCGACCAGCGCCACGATGTCGTCGCCCTGCGCGAGCACCCAGGCGACGGCGATCTGCGCCACCGACATCCCGCACTCCTCGGCGACCTCGCGCAGCCGCTCGACCAGGACGAGGTTGGCGTCGAGGTTCGCGCCGCCGTGACGCGGGCTGTGCGCGCGGAAGTCGTCCGCGGCCATCGGCCGTTCCTTGGACCAGTGCCCGCTGATCAGGCCCCGGGCCAGCACCCCGTACGCGGTGACGCCGATCCCCAGCTCCCGGCAGACGGGCAGGATCTCGGTCTCGATGCCGCGCGACAGCAGGGAGTACTCGATCTGCAGGTCGGCGATCGGGTGCGTCGCCGCCGCGCGCCGGATGGTCTCCGCGCCCACCTCGGACAGCCCGATGTGGCGCACGTACCCGGCGGTGACCAGCTCGCCGATCGCGCCCACGGTCTCCTCGACGGGCACCGCCGGGTCGAGCCTGGCCGGCCGGTACACGTCGATGTGGTCGGTGCCCAGCCGCTTGAGCGAGTAGGCGACGAAGTTCTTCACCGCGACCGGGCGCGCGTCGTAGCCGATCCAGGCCCCGTCGGGCCCGCGCAGGCCGCCGAACTTGACGCTGATGGCGACCTTGTCCCGGTCGCCCGGCCGGGCCCGCAGCGCGTCCCGGATGAGCAGTTCGTTGGCGCCCATGCCGTAGAAGTCGCCGGTGTCGAGCAGGGTGACCCCGGCGTCGATCGCGGCGTGGATGGTCGCCACGCCCTCCGCCTCGTCCGCAGGTCCGTACAGATCGGACATGCCCATGCAGCCGAGGCCGATGGGCGCGCTGACGAGGCCGTTGCTTCCGAGTGTTCGTGTTGTCATGTCCCGACTGTATCGTTACGGATTACAGATTTCAAACTCTGTAACTAATAAATCCACTCGGCGGGGACGACCGCGGACGGGATCAGCCGAGAACCTTGATCTTCTTCATGGTGGGCTGGGAGATCACCCGCGCCACGCCCGGAATGCCGATGATCTTCTCGGTCTGGAACCTCTCGTAGGCGGCGTAGTCGGCGACCAGGACCCGCAGGTGGTAGTCGGGGGTGGCGAACAGGCGGCGGAACTCGACGACCTCCTCGTAGGCGGCGATGGTCCGCTCCAGCCCTTCCAGGGTCCTCAGGTCGCTCACGCTGACCTCGATCGAGACGATGACCTCCAGCCCGGCGCCGAGGACCCGGTGGTCGACGACGGCCCGGTAGCCGGTGATGACACCCGCCTCCTCCAGACGCCTCACCCGGCGCAGGCACGGGGGCGGGGTGAGCCCCACCCGTCTGGCCAGCTCGACGTTGGTCAACCGGCCGTCCTGACGAAGGTGGAACAAAATATCTCTGTCGATGGCGTCCAAGGTAACTTCATTGCTCATATGGCCATCGTAGAGGTCGAATCGGAAACCATATGAGGTCATTCATGGCCTAGAATTACCCGTATCTCTCCCCCGTTCACCTGTGCATTCCCCCTCGGGACGGTTCCTGGCGGCGGGCCGGACACGAGAAGGGCGACGACATGACGAACCACGCCGCACGGGTCGAGAGCTGGCTCGACGAGCGGGCCGACGAGATGGCGCGTCTCCTCGAACGCCTGGTGGCCGTCGACTCCGAGAATCCCCCCGGGCGCGCGCTGGGCCGCTGCGCCCGGATCCTGAGCGAGGCGATGGGCCGTCTCGGCCTGTCCCCGGAGATCATCGGCATCGCCGACCCGTCCGGCCGCCTGGAGGACCCCTGCGTCGTCCGCGGCACGGCCGGCGCCGGCGACCCGCTGCTGTACCTCCACGGGCACTTCGACGTGGTGCCCGCCCAGAGCCGCGACCAGTTCACCCCGGTGCGCCGCGACGGGAGGATCACCGGCCGGGGTACGGCGGACATGAAGGGCGGCATCGTCGCCATGCTCTACGGCGCCGCCGCGGCCGGGGAGCTCGGCCTGGTCGGCACCGGCCGGATCGTCGTCCACCTGGTCTGCGACGAGGAGACCGGCAGCGTCCTGGGCGCCGGCCACCTGCGCGACGCCGGGCTCATCGACCCGGCCGCCGTGGCGATGGTCACCGCCGAGCCCAGCGGCGGCGTCGTCTGGAACGCCGCCCGCGGCGCCCTGTCCCTGCGCGTGGAGGTCCGGGGCCGCGAGGCCCACGTCGGGCAGGCCGACCGCGGGGTCAACGCCTTCGGGCACATGCTGCACGTCGCCCGCCCGGTCGAGCGCCACGCCGCCGAGACGGCCGGCCGGCACACCGTCCTCCCCATGAGCGCCGGGGACGCCCGGGGCAACATGCTCGTCGTCGGTGGCCTGTCCGGCAGCGGCTCCTCCTTCAACGTCGTTCCCGGCTCGGCCTTCTTCACCGTCGACGGCCGCTACGACCCCGAGGAGGACCTCCAGGCCGAGCTCAAGCGCCTGACCCGCATCGTCGAGGACGCCGCCAGCGAGATCGGCGCCGAGGTCTCCGTCCACGTCACCCAGCTGCAGCCCCCCGCCGCGACCCCGCGTGACCACCCCGCCGCGGTCGCGCTCGCGCGTGTCGTCGGCGACCTGCACGGCGCACCGGCCCGCTTCGAGACGTGCCCGGGCATCCTGGAGACCCGCTGGTACGCCCAGCTCGGCATCCCCGCCTTCGGCCACGGCCCCGGCCTGCTGGAGGTCTCCCACGGCCCCGGCGAGTACGTCGACGAGGCCGCCGTGCGCCGCTGCGCCGCCGTCTACGCCCTCTACGCAGGCGACATGCTGCCCTGACGGCCCGGGGTCAGGGCCGCGCGGGTCCGGCCGTGACGCGGCATCCGTGCCGGGAACAGGCGGTCCGTCACCCCTGCCGGGGACGGCACGGCGGGTGCGGTGGCGCGTTCACAGGTCGCCGCCCAGGGCGGCCGAGACCGCCAGGACGTCGGCGTAGTCGCGCAGGCGGACGATCCGCCCGTCGCGCACGGTCAGCACGACGATGTTGGGAAGCGCGAAGGCGCCGGTGGACGGGCTGGTCCCGATGGCCTCCTGCTCGACGACGATCGTCTCCGGATCGCCGGTGTCGTGGACGGCGAGGGTGCGGTAGCGCTCGTACGCCAGCGGGTAGGCCTTCCACCCCTCGGTCATCCAGGTCACGATCTCGTCCCGGCCCTCCAGCCGGGACGGCACGCCCGGGGGCGTGAACGGGAACTCGTGGACCGCGTCGGCCGCGTACAGACGGCTCATGTCGTCGGCCGACCGGGCGATGGAGGCCCGGCGGAAGCGCTCCAGGACCTCGCGCGCACCGGTTCCCCGCTCGTCGATGCCGGTTCGGTCGTGTTCCGACGGCGTCATCGGTGTCATCGGTGTCATCGGGCGGCCCTCCATGCTCTGATACGTCGTGCTCGGTGAGCCGTGCCGCTAAAGTGAGACACAGTCCGGTTAGATGGACACGGTAACGGACCATGTCCCCGGTCAGCAACGACGGGAGGTCGCGGTGACGGATCACGACGCGCGGCCGCACGCCGGGCGTCCGAGACGCGCGGACGCCCGGCGTAATCGCGAGCGCCTGCTCGAGCAGGCGCGGATCGCGTTCGCCGAGTCCGGCCCGGACGCCTCGCTGGACGAGATCGCCCGGCGGGCGGGGGTGGCCAGCGGGACGCTGTACCGGCACTTCCCCACCCGGCCGGACCTGGTGGAGGCGGTGCTCGGCGAGCGGATGGCCGAGCTGACCGGCCTCGGCCGCGAGCTGCTGACGGCCTGGGACGAGTTCGACGCCCTGTCCGCGTGGTTGCGTGCCGCGCTCCTGCACGCCCTGACCTATCGGGGCCTGCCTGCCGCGGTGATGAACGCGGCGCTCGACCGCGAGGACGACCCGGTGTCGGCCTGGCACGTGGAGCTGTTCGAGGTGGGGGCCGCGCTGTTCGCGCGGGCGCGGCGGTCGGGCGCGGTCGCCGCCGACGCGGACGCGGCGGACGTGCTGAAGATGGTCGGCGCCATCGCCCTGGCCGCCCCGGGGACCCCGGACGGCCGGACGCAGGCCGAGCGCCTGCTCACCCTGCTGCTGAACGGGCTGCGTCACCGCGACGCCCCGGGATGACCGGCCGTCCCCCGCCTCGGCGCCCGGCCGGAGCCCTGGGACGAGGCCGACGGCGGGTGACGGAGCGCTCTCGCCTCAGCGGCCGGGGCAGGGACGAGGCCGAGGGCGGAGGCGGAGCGGTCCCGTCTCAGTGATCGGCCGGGGCCGGGACGAGGCCGTCGGCGACGAGGCCCGCGAGCACCGCCTCCCCCAGGGCGTGGACCGCGGACCTCGGCCGTACCATCACCGTGATCTCCTTGATCAGGCCGGCCTCGTCGAAGTGGAGCAGGTCCATGCCGTGGATCTGCCTGCCGCCCGCGACGGCGCGGAACAGCAGCACGGCCGACGGGGCCTCGGCGCCGTCGGCGGCGGTCTCGGCGACCCCCTCCAGGGACCCGACGTACCGGAAGTCCTCGAAGACGCGCAGCAGGACGCCGAACAGCCCCAGGACCGCGTCCCTCCCCTCGAAGGGGGTGAACGTCACCGGGCTGTGGAGACGGACGTCCCCGGTGAACAGCGCCTCCAGGGCGGAGAGATCGCGACGCTCGACGGCGGCCCGGAACCGGTCTGCCATGGCCATGGGACACTCCCTAGTCAAAGATGTGATTACTCATGTATGTGAGTATCATGGCGGGCGTTCGGGGAACAGAGGAAGGGGGCATCCGATGGCGTTACGGCACGCCGTGCTGGCGGCACTGCTGAACGAGGAGCTCAGCGGGTACCAGCTCGCCAAGGCCTTCGACGTCGGCGTGGCCAACTTCTGGCACGCCCTCCCCCAGCAGCTCTACGCCGAGCTGGCCAAGCTCGAACGGGAGGGGCTGGTCGCAGGCCGGGAGGTCGTCCAGGACACCCGTCCCAACAAGCGCCTGTTCACCGTCACCGAGGCCGGGCTCGCCGAGCTGACCCGGTTCGCGGCGACCGCCGACAAGCCGTCGTTCATCCGCGACGACCTCCTCGTCAAGGTCCAGGCCGCCGACCACCTCGACCCCGACGAGCTCGTCACGCGGCTCCTCGAACGGGCCGCCCTCGCCGACGCCAAGATCGAGCTCTTCGGCGGGCTCCTGAGGCGGATGCGCGGCGACCGGGACGAGGAGGACTTCCTGCGTCACGGCGACCACATCGGCCCCTACCTGACCTGCCTGCGCGGCCTGGCCTTCGAACAGGGCAACCGCGACTGGTGCCACCGGACCGCGGCCGTCCTGCGGGAGAGGCGGACCACCGATGTCCCACGATGACCACCCCCGCTACGTCGCCCTGGGCGACAGCCAGACCGAGGGGCTGGGCGACGGCGACGACACCGTCGGCCTGCGCGGGTGGGCCGACCGGCTCGCCGAGCACCTCGCCGCGAGCACCCCCGGCCTCCGGTACGCCAACCTCGCCGTACGCGGGCAGCTGGCCGCGCAGGTCCGCGCCGGGCAGCTCCCCGCCGCCCTGGCCCTGCGCCCCGACATCGCCACGGTCGTCGCCGGGGTCAACGACCTCCTGCGGCCCCGCTTCGACGCCGACGAGGTCGCCGCCCACCTGGAGGCGATGTTCGCCGCGCTCACCGCGCAGGGCGCCCGCGTGGCGACCGTCACCTTCCCCGACATCACCCGGATCATCCCGGTCGCCCGTCCCCTGTCCCCCCGCGTGACCGCCCTCAACGACCGCATCCGCGCCGCGGCCCGCCGTCACGGCGTCGCCGTCGCCGACGCCGCGCACCACCCGGCCGCCACCGACCCGCGGTTGTGGACCACGGACCGTCTGCACGCCGCCCCGCTGGGACACGAGCGGATCGCGGCGGCCATCGCGCACGCGCTCGACCTGCCCGGCAGCGACGACTCCTGGACCCGCCCCCTCCCACCGCCGGACAGCCGCCCCTCCCCATGGGACGTCACGACCCAGGAGATCCGCTGGGCCGTCACCTTCCTCGGGCCCTGGCTGGGCAGGCGCCTGCGGGGCCGTTCCTCCGGCGACGGCCGCTCGGCCAAACGCCCGCACCCGCTCCCCGTCCTGCCCGGCCAGGGCCTCGGCGACGACCGGATCGGCGCGCCCGGCACCGACGGCCCGCACCGGTTCTGACCGGGCCCGGCCCGGCGCGGTCACGTGACCGCGCCGGGCGGTCCGTGACGGGTCATGACGGGTCATGACGGGCCGGAGGATCGCCTCCGCCACGGGCACCACCGGTGGCCGCCCGCGACGGGCCTCCGGGGATCCGCCGGTCAGGTCTCCCGTGGCGCGGCCGTTCGCCGGGCCGGGCCGGCGGGGGGCCGGATGTCCCCGCCGCGCCGCAGGGTGAGCGTCTCCTGCTCCAGGATCTCGGCGACCCGGCCGACGAAGTCCGTGAGCGTGCGCAGCTGCTCCTCGTCGTAGTCGTCGACGACCGCCGACACCCGGGCACCGAAACCGGCGAAGATCTGCCCCAGCTCCCGTTGCGCCACGCCGTCGTCCACCGGGTGCACGATCGTGCGGCGCCGGTCGGTCGCGTCCGTCTCGCGGCGTATCAGACCGGCCTTCTCCAGCCGGTTGAGCACCTGGGCGGTCGCGGCCGTCGACATGCCGGTGACCGCGGCGAGCCGCCCCGGGTGGGTGGGTCCCTGGCGCAACAGGATCTCGGCGCATTTGTAGTCGGTCACGTTGAGGCCCAGGCGTTCGGCGGCCGCCGTGTGGAACAGCACGATGGCCGTGCTGAACCGGCTGCCGAGCTGGCGCCCGAGGTCACGCTGCAGGGCCTCGCGCCGATCCGGGCCGTCCTGCTGGTTCACGTCTCCTCCAACGGACTTGACACGTCTGGGACCGCCCCAGTACAAATACCTAAACTTTTAAGCTAAATTCTTTAGTTAACTCAGTGTAACGGACTCCGCGACGAGATCCGCTACGCCATGACGATTGTCCCCTCCGCGCCCACCCGGCCGGTGCCGCCCGTACCCCGACGGACCCCGTCCCCCCTCGGCGGCACCGTCGGCGCTCCCGCCGCGGCAGGGCCGTGCGACATGGCCCGCGCCCTCCCGCACGCCGACCACCGAGACGACTCACACCCCAGCAGAACGGAGATCATCATGTTCACGGTCCTCATCGCCGGTGGCGGTATCGGCGGCCTGTGCCTGGCCCAGGGGCTGCACAAGGCCGGCGTGGACGTCACCGTGTTCGAGCGTGCCGCCTCACCCGACGCGTTCAAGGAGGGATACCGCATCCACCTCGACCCCGACGGCAGCCGTGCCCTGCACTCCTGCCTGCCCGCCGAACGGTTCGCACTGCTCGACGCGGCGTGCGGCCGCCCCCCGAGGGCGTTCGCCTGGCTCTCCGAGGGCCTCGACGAACTGCTGTCGCTCAACGTCGCCGCACCGGACGGACCGCCCGACCCGGTCGCCGTGCACCGCTCGATCAACCGGTTCACGCTGCGCCAGATCCTGCTCGACGGGCTCGGCGATCGCGTCCGGTTCGGCAAGGAACTGCTGCGCTACGAGACCGGTGCCGACGGCGCGGTCACCGCCCACTTCGCCGACGGCGACCGCGCCGTCGGATCCGTCCTCGTCGGCGCCGAGGGCACCCACTCCCGCGTACGGGCGCAACTGCTGCCGCACGGCGGCAGGACCGACACCGGCGTCGCCGGGGTCGGCGGGCGCCTGCCGCTCACCCCCGCCACCCGTCACCTGCTCCCGTCCCAGCTGCGACGCGGGCCGGCCATGGTGCTCGCCCCGGGAGGAGTGAACATGTTCCTCGCCACGCACGAGACCGCGCCCGGCACGAACCTGCCCGCCCACATGCTGCCCACCGAGACCGGCGACTACCTGGTCTGGGGCCTGAGCGCCCGGCGCGAGGCGCTGCCGGCCGGGGGGATCGACCACCTCGGCCCCGAAGCGCTGCGGGAGCTCACGCTGGACCTCGTGCGCACCTGGCACCCCCACGTACGGCAGATCGTCGGGGAGTCGTCGCCCTCCTCGCTGTCGGCGTTCACGATCCGCACCGCGGTGCCGGTACGGCCGTGGCCCGCCACCACCGTGACCGTGCTCGGCGACGCGATCCACAGCATGCCGCCCTCCCGGGGCATCGGCGCCAACACCGCCCTGAGGGACGCCGGCGTGCTGTGCGCCGCCCTGGTCGCCGCCCGCGACGCGGGCACCGTCGACGGGCGGGCCCTCACCGCGGCGATCGCCGGCTACGAGCGACGGATGCGCCGGTACGGGTTCGCCGCGGTGAAGGCGTCCAACAGGGCCCTGAGCCAGTCGGTGACGACCAACTCCGTGGCGTTCGCGACGTCCAGGGCGGCGATGCGGCTGATCAACAGGTTCCCGGCCGCCAGGGACCGGGTGTTCCGCTGACCGGGGCCACCACCCGCCGCCGCCGAGCGTCCCCGGTCACGGCCGGGCGCCGCCGGACGTCAGCCGGCCGCCTGGAAGGCGCGGCCCGCCGCGGTGGCTGCGCCGTTGCTCCGGAACAGGCCGCTGTTGGGCTCGGTGTCGGAGGAGGGCAGGCCGAACCAGGCGTAGCGCTGCACGTACGGCAGCGAGGCCAGCATCTTGGTGGAGGCGGTGACGAACGCGGCCTGCTGGGCGTCGGTGGGGAAGCGGACGCCGTTGGAGAAGTCGATCAGGGCGAACTCGGTGAGCCAGATCGGCTTGCGGTAGCGCTCGTACACGGCCTGGATGTAGGACCTGAGCTGCCCGACCGCGGCCTCGGTGCGGAAGTCGCCGCCGTACCAGTGCAGGGTGATGAAGTCGACGCGGTACCCCTTCTGGGACGCCCCGGTCATGAACCGGTCCAGCCAGCCGCCCGGGGTGTCACCGCCGTAGGCGACGGCGGGGCTGCCGATCTTCTGGCCGGTCGCGGTCAGCCTCGGCCACAGCGACAGCGCCTTCTCCACGCTCATGTTGGACTGCTCGGCCAGGTCCGGCTCGTTGAAGCCGAGCAGGTACGGGCCCGCGGCCTTCGCCTGGGCCAGGTTCTCGTCGGTGACGCTCGCGGCCCCCCAGATCATCGGGACGAACTCCGCCGACCTGGGGGTGGTGACACCGTTGTGGTGCGGGGCCCACGTGTAGTACCAGCTCGCACCGGAGGCGGCCAGGGCCGCGCTGACACCGGGCGCCTGCCACACGCCCACCCCCTTCTTGGCGGAGGTCTCCACGGGGACCTCCGGGACCGGGGTGGCCGGGGTGCTCGGGCCGGAGGTCGGCGTCCTGGTCGGGGTCGTGCCCGGGGTCGTGCTCGGCTTGGGGGCCGTCGAGGTGGTCGGGGTGACGCTCGGGCCGGAGGTCGGCGTCCTGGTGGGGGTCGTGCTCGGCTTGGGGGCCGTCGAGGTGGTCGGGGTGACGCTCGGGCCGGAGGTCGGCGTCCTGCTCGGGGTGGAGCTCGGCTTGGGGACGGTCGAGGTGGTCGGGGTGACGCTCGGCGCGGGAGCGGCCGTCCCCTTGCCGAAGACCTGGAACTCCCAGAGCGAGACGCCGTACCGGCTGGACCGCTCGGTGGCGTGGAGCCGCACGTAACGGCCGGTGGCCGAGACGTCGAGGGTCTGCACGCCGCCCTTGCCCGCGGTCGTGCGGTGGACCGTCCTCCACCGCCCGCCGCCGTCGGAGGTCTGGATCCGGAACGCGGTGGCGTAGGCGTGCTCCCAGTTCAGCACGATCTTCTTGATCGCGGTGGGCCTGCCCAGGTCCACCTGCAGCCACTGGGGGTCGTCGAACCTGCTGGACCAGCGGGTGTCGTTCCTGCCGTCGACCGCCGCGGCCGGGGACAGGTCGCCCCGCTCGGACGAGGAGGCCAGGGCGGCGCGGCCCTGCGACACGGGGGTCTCGGCCGCGCCGGCCGGCAGGGCGCCCCCGGTCACGGAGGCGCCCAGGACGGCGGCGAGGACACCGGCGAGCGCGGTGCGGCGCATCCGCCGGCCGGTTCCGCGGCCCGCGGCGGTACTGCGCTGAACGGTCATGCTCATACGGATGAAGGTCCTTCGTACGGGAGTCGGTGGTCGGACATCTCTGCGTATCTGACTGCCTCGGGCACGCTCCCCCCGGCCTGATCCGGTGGCCGGGTGGGTGCGCCCCCGTACAGGAGACGGGTGCGCGGCACGGGGACAACGGAAACCTGGAAACGGGATCCGGGGACGCGGGGACGCGGGACCTCGGGGACATGAGATCGGGGACATGAGATCCCGCAGGGCCGCGCGTTCCCGACGCCGGGCGCGGGACCCGGACGCGCACGCCGCCGTCCCCGTCGCGCCACGGCGGCACGGGAGTGCCTCGTCCACGCGGCGCGGGATGGTTCGCCTCGCGAATCATCCGGTTCCCGGACTGTTACCCTGACCCGGTGGACAAGCATGATGACGGGCGGTTCGGGATCGTGTCCGCGCTGGTACGGTCCACGTTCCTGGTGAACGCCGTGTACGCCGAGTCGGGCCGGGAGTACGGCCTCACCCCCCAGCAGGGGCAGCTGCTGTGCGTGCTGATGGCGCAGCCGTACGGCATGGGCGAGCTCGGCACGATGCTGAGGCTGGCCAAGTCCAGCCTCACCGGCCTGGTGGACCGCACCGAGCGCAACGGCCTGGTCCGGCGCGAGACGGACCCGCGAGACACGCGTGCGGTGCGGGTCGCGCTCACCCCGAGGGGCGGCAGGCTCGCGCGGGAGTTCTACACCGAGACCTGCCGGAGGATCGAGACGCTGTCGGAGGGACTCCAGGACGCCGAGCGCGACACGCTCGCCGCCCTGCTCGGCCGCGTCGTGCTGGACAACAAGGTCCCGATGATCTTCCTGGAGCCGGACGAGGGGGCCCGGAGCACCCCCGAGAACTGAGCGCGCGACACCGCACCCCGCAGAAGAGGTTGCAGTTCGCACTACGAACTAATATTGTTCGTAGTGCGAACTAAACCTCTTTCCTTCAGGAGTGGGCACAATGAGTCGTACGGTCGCGATCATCGGCGGAGGGTACGGGGGGTCGGCGCTCGCCAAGGCGCTGGACCCCGAGGCCGACGTCGTCCTCATCGACCCCCGGGACGCGTTCGTCAACTCGGCCGGATCGCTGCGGGCGCTGACCCGGCCGGACTGGGCGGGCAACCTGTTCTTCCCCTACGACCGGTGGCTGACGCGGGGCACGCTGATCCGCGAACGCGCGGCCTCGGTCGATCCCGGCGGCGTCACCCTCGCGTCGGGCCGGCGGGTCGCGGCCGACCACCTGGTCCTGGCGACCGGTTCCGGCTACGCCTATCCGGCCAAGCCCGAGGCCGACTCCGCCGACGAGATCCTGGCCGACCTCCGCCGGACCCACGGGGAGCTGGCCAAGGCCGAGCGGGTGCTGATCCTCGGCGCCGGACCGGTCGGCCTGGAACTGGCCGGGGAGATCAGGGAGGTCTGGCCGCACAAGCGGGTGACCGTCGTCGACCCGGCCGAGGGGCTCCTGCCCGGCTTCCGGCCGGAGCTGCGCCAGGACCTGCACCGCCGTCTCGGCGACCTGGACATCGACGTGCACCTGGGCACCGGCCTGGTCGCACCGCCGCCGGTCGAGCCCGGCCGGGCCGGGACCTTCACCGTCGCCACCAACGGCGGACAGGAGATCACCGCCGACATCTGGTTCCGCGCCCACGGCATGCGCGTCAACAGCGGCTACCTCGCCGACGACCGGCTCACGCCCCGCACCGCCCGGGGACAGGTCCCCGTCACCGAGAGCCTGACCGTGCGCGGGTACGACCACGTCCACGCGATCGGTGACATCACCGACGTCGCCGAGGCCAAGATGGCCGGGTACGCGATGCAGCACGCCGAGGTGGTGGCGCGGAACATCACCGCCCGGCTGCGCGGCGAGCGGCCCACGGCCACCTACCGGCCCCTGTCCCACCCCATGATCCTGCTCCCGCTCGGATCGCGTGACGGGGTCGGGCAGCTGCCCACCCCCGACGGCCCGGCCGTCGTGCCGGTCGAGACGGTCGTCCGGTACAAGGGCGCCGACCTGTTCACCGGCCGCTTCACCGAGCAGTTCGGCACCGCCTGAGGGCACCCCCGAGGTCACCGCTCGAAGCGGGCGCTCGAAGGCTCCTCCCGAAGTCACCGCTCGAGGTCGCCGCTCGAAGCCGGCGCATGGAGTCACCGCTCGAAGGCCCCCCGCACGCCCCCGGCGGGGCACCGTCACGAAGGTCCCCGTGGAGGGACCGTGATCGACACAAACCCCCCTCGAACGAAAGGCAGGACCGTGTCCCTACCAGACGTCGTCTTCGGTTTCGGCGCGCACACCGGGATCGACGACGTGCCGGAGCTGCTGCGCACGGCCCGGCAGGCCGACCGCGACGGGCTCGACGTCCTGTCGCTGTCGGACCATCCCTACCTCGGCACGCGCCTGGACGCCTACGCCTCCATCGGGTTCGTCCTGGGGCACACCCGGCGCATCTCGGCCTTCGCCAACGTCACCAACCTGCCGACCCGGCCCGCCGCCATGCTCGCGCGGACGGTGACATCGCTGTCGGCGCTGTCGGGCGGCCGCGTCGTGCTCGGCATGGGCGCGGGCGGGCTGTGGGACCGGATCTCCGACATGGGGGTGCCGAGGCTGTCCCCGGGCGATGCCGTGGACGCCTTCGAGGAGGCGATCACGCTGGTCAGGCTGCTGTCGGGGGGTGGCCCACCGGTCACCCACCGGGGCCGCCACTACCGGGTGGACCGGATCGAACCGGCCCCGGTGGCCGCGCCTCCCGTGTGGACCGGGTCGGTCGGCCCGAGGTCCCTGGCCGCCACCGGCCGGGTGGCCGACGGCTGGATCCCCGGCCACGCGGCGGACTGGCTCAGCGAGCGGTACCGGACGTCGCGGCCGGTCATCGACGAGGCGGCGACGGCCGTGGGCCGCGATCCCCGGGAGATCCGCACGGTCTTCAACTTCCCCGGACGCGTGACCGACCGGCCGTTGCCCGCCACCCGCGACCGCGACGGCCGCTGGATCGGCGGCTCCGTCGACCAGTGGGTCGAGGAGCTGACCGGGGCCGTCCTGGAGCACGGCGCGTCGGGTTTCGTCCTCTTCTCCGCCGACCACGGCTCGCCGGACGCCGTCCTGCTCGGCCGCTGGGGCGCGGAGATCGCCCCGGCCGTACGCGAGGCGGTCGCGGCGGAGAAGGGCTGACCGCGCCCGGCACGACCACACCGCCGCCCGAGGGCGGGCAGGGTGGCGGGCGTGTCAGTTCAGCAGTTCGCGGGCCAGCGCCTCGCTCCACCACCGCTCGACCCGGTCGGGTGGCCAGCCGCGTTCGACGGTGAGCGTGACGTAGACGTCGATGTTGCACAGGGCCGCGTAGACGTCGACGGCGGAGCGCACGTCCAGGCCGCGGCGCAGCACGCCCTGCGGCCAGGACGAGAACACCAGCACGCGGGTCTCGTCGCCCCGTCTGCGGCCGTCGTGGTAGGCCGCCGCCAGCTCGGGCTCGGTACGGGCCGCCTCGCGCACCAGCGCGATCACGTCGCCCGCGCGCTCGAACAGCCGCCGGTCGTAGGCGGCCATCGCCGCGAGCTGGCGCCCGGGGTCCTTCGCGAAGGTCTCCAGCTCCTCCAGCATCCGTGGCACGTCGGCCGACAGGTCGGCCGCGTCGGCCAGGGCCCTGGTCAGCCCCGCCTTGTTGCCGTACGCGGCGTAGACCGTCGGCACGGAGACCCCCGCCTCCTGGGCGACCTCCCGTACGGTCGTCGCCGCCCACCCCTGCGCGACGAACAGCCGGTGGGCGGCGCGGGCGATCTCCGCCCGGGTCTCCCGCGCCTGCGTCGCCCGGCGCAACGACTCGTAGCGGCGCCGGTCCTGCTCTGCACTCACCGCTCCCCCAATCGCTTTACGGTCCTTATAATGAATATATGTCACGTCAATCATTTGGAGGGGCCACCATGGGCTTCTCCCGGATCACCGGCATCGCCGCCCTCGGCTTCGCCTCCGTGATCGTCCTTGCCAACACCATCATCGTGCCCGCGGGCCTGCCGCTCACCGGCGCCGACGTCGGTGAGGTCAGCGCGTTCTTCGGCACCGGGAGCGATGTCGTCGCCGTCTCGTCCGCGCTCACGCCCGCGGCCTGGCTGCTGGCCACGTTGTTCGGCGCGGGCGCGGTCTCGGCCCTGCGGCGCTCCGAACGCGACCGGGGCGAGGCGTGGTCGCTGCTCGGGTTCACCGGCCTGGCCCTGCAGAACGCCACCTTCGCCGCGGTCATCGCGACCCGCCTCGCGCTCGCCTCGACCGGCGCGCCCGGCGACACCGCGACCGGTGCCCTCTGGGCCCTGCACGACGCGCTGTTCACCCTCAACGGCACCTTCCTGGCACTCGCCCTCATCGGCCTGTCCGTCGCCGGGCGGCGCGCCGGTCTCATCCGTCCCTGGCACGGCGCCCTGGGGCTGACGTCGGCCGCGCTGCTGTTCACCTCGGCCACCCTGGCACCCCTGATCGTCGACCAGGCCGGCCCGCTCGGCCTCCTGGGTCTGTCCGGCTGGCTGTTGTGGGTCGTCTGGATCGTCGCGTACGGCGTCGCCCTGATCCGCCTGTCCCCGTCGTCGCCCTCGCCCTCGTCGTCCTCGTCCCCGGATCCCGTGACCGCGTGACCGCGTGAGCCTGTGATGGCGCGGTGACCCGGGCCGGATGCCGGTGGGTCCCGGGTCACCACCCTGCGGAGGAGAACACGGGAACCGATCCTGGCCCTGCGGGGGCCCGTCTCGGCGCGGCCTGTCTCGGCGTGCCCCGATCGGGCACGCTGATGCCCGCGGGCGCTCACCGGCGCCGGCTCGGTGAGCGCGGTGAACATGACCAGCACGGTGAACATGGCGAGCACGGTGGACGGTCGCCGGGTTCACCGTGTCACCGCGAGTCCCGGCTGTGTCACCGGGATCCGTCACCGGAACTCACCAGGAAACGCGAAAAAGGGGACTTCATGCGTCATCGACTGCTGGGCCGGACCGGGTTGCGGGTGTCCGAGGTGTTCTTCGGCGCGATGTCCTTCTACGAACGCGTGGACGCCTCGCGGGAGCACCGTGCCATGCTCGACGTCTACGCCGACGCCGGAGGCAACGTCATCGACACGGCGTCGGCGTACGGGGAGAGCGAGAGCGTCCTCGGCGAGCTCCTGGAGGGGCGCCGCGATCGTTTCGTCGTCTGCACCAAGTACACGCTCTCCCGCGACCAGGACGATCCGAACGCGGCGGGCAACCACCGCAAGAACCTCGCCCTGTCGCTGGAGAGCAGCCTGCGGCGGCTGCGCACCGACTACATCGACCTGTACTGGGTGCACCTGTGGGACCGGCACACCCCGGTGGAGGAGACGATGCGGGCGCTGGACGACGCGGTCCGCACCGGGAAGATCCTGTACGTGGGCATCTCCGACGCCCCGGCCTGGCTGGTCAGCCGCGCCAACACCCTGGCGGAGTGGCGGGACTGGACACCGTTCGCCGGCCTGCAGGTGCCCTACAACCTGCTCAGGCGCGACGCCGAGCGGGAGCTGCTGCCGATGGCGGAGGCGTTCGGGATGAGCGTGGCCGCCTGGGGGCCGCTCGCGGGCGGCGTGCTGTCCGGGAAGTTCACCGCGCCCGGCGGCGTCGAGGTCCCCACCCGGATCGACCCGGCGACCCTCACCGACCGCGACCACGCGGCCGCGCGCGCCGTACGGGAGGTCGCAGACGGGCTGGGGGTCGGTGCGGCCCAGGTGGCGATCGCCTGGACCCGCGCCCGGTACGACATCGTCCACCCGATCGTCGGCGCCAGGGACGCCGGGCAGCTCGCCGAGAACCTGGGGTCGGTCGACGTCGTCCTGCCCGAGGAGGCGATCCGGCGGCTGGAGGCGGCGACGGAGTTCGAGCTCGGCTTCCCCGGCGACTTCATCGCCGAGTGCGAGGCGAACCCGTGGGTGTTCGGCAAGGCCGCGGTCACCGGGAGGTCCCGCAGGCCCTGATCCGCGCCTCACCACGGGCGCTTTCGACCGTGTCCCACCCGTGTCCCGCGCCTCATCCCTGTCGCAGCCGGTCGCGGAGGGTACGCGCGACCTGCGCCATGAGCGCCTCGGCCCCGGGCTGGTCAACGGCCGGTACGCGCGACTCGGTGAGGACCGCCACCCCGAAGACCTGACCGTCGGCGTGCTCGACCACGCCGACCTCGTGGCGCAGGTTGAGGAGCGTGCCGGTCTTGGAGGACCATCGCGTGGCGTCGGAGGTGAAGTCGGGTGCCAGCCGGTGCCGTATGAGGTTGTCGGCCATGAGGCCCCGCACCCGTCCGGCCGTGCCGGGGTCGATCGCGGACGGGGTCCACAGGGCCCGCAGCAGGTCGGCGAACGCGCGCGCGGACCCGGAGTTCGCGCGCGTGACGTCCAGCTGCGGGATCCGGTGCCCGCGCCCCGCCGTCGCCGCCTCGATGGCCAGGATGTGGGCGAGGTGCGCGTCGGCCGGGTCGAGGCGTTCGGCCGGGGTCTCGCTGAGCTCCCAGATGGTGTGGCGGACCGTGATGCCGCGCAGCCCCAGCCGGTGCAGCTCCGCCGCGACCCCGGCGGGCGGGGTGAGAGCGAACAGCGCGTCCGTCGCCGTGTTGTCGCTGACGGCGACGCTGAGGTAGAGCAGGTCGTCCACGGCGATCCTGGCCGGGTGCCGGAACCTGCTCAGCCCGGTCGGCCCCGGGGTGGTGACCGGTCCCGGCTCCACGAGGATCTCCGCGGAGCCGTCCAGCTCACCCCTGCGGACGCGCTCCAGCGTCGCGATGGCCAGCGGGACCTTGACCAGGGAGGCGATCGGGAACTCCAGGTCCGGCTCGATGCCGATCTCGTCGCCGGTGCGCAGGTCCCGGACCAGGAACGACCCGCGCAGTCCCGCGTCGTCGAGCATCCGGTGGAGCTCGCGGAGCTCGCGGGTCAGTCTCTCGGCGATGACGGCGCCCCTTCCTCCCGGTCGTCCGCGCCGAGGCAGCGGGCGATCGCGTCCCGGAGACGGGTCCGGACGCGCTCGGCGTCGTCCCCGGCCGCCGCGGACACCTCGAAGCCGCGGACCGGCCGGATCTCCCCGGCCGGGCGCCAGTGCAGCCCCAGCTCCCCGGCCTGCTTGGCCGAGCACAGCAGCAGGTCCGCCGAGCCGAGGACCTCCGCCACCGCGGCGGTGAGCGTGGCCGCGACGCCGACCTGCGCGGGCTGGAGACCGACGGCGTCTCGGACGCGGAACAGGGGGTCGCGGATGTGGGGGACGTCGTCCTCGGGCTGGATCCAGATCCGGCTCCTGCGCGACGACCGGTCGGCGCGGCCGGTCCGGAGGGTCTCGACGTAGACCGTCCCGGGCAGGAGGTCGGTGGCACCGGCCAGGCCGAGCCGTACCGACCAGACGGCGTCGCCCTGCGGCGCGGCCGTGAGGGCGGCGCGGACCAGGCGGGAGCGGACGAGTTCCGCCCGGTCGGCCGGGGCCGCGGTCTGGAAGTCGAGGCGGATGCCGTTCCGGCGCGCCTCGGCGTCGAGCCGTGCGAGGTCGCGCACCGCGCAGATGTCCGGAACGGCGAAGCGCAGGGGGTTGAGCCTGGCGCGTTCGGCCTCGTACTCCATGTCGTCCGCCAGGCGGACGAGACGCCTCGCCGACGGCAGCATGTCGCGTCCGAACGGGGTCAGCCGCGCCCCGCGCGACGACCGGTCGAACAACCGCTCCCCGAGGTGTCTCTCCAGGCCGGCGATCCGTCGGCTGGCGACGGACTGCGGCATGCGGGTGGCCGCCGCGCCCTCGGTGAAGCTCCCCCGCTCGCTCACGTTGACGAACGCTCTCCACGCTCCGAGGACATCCACCGGCGGAGTCTATGTCAAAAGAGCATGGAAGGCCCTGTTTCCGTCTTTGACGGCATCGAAGGGCGGCGCGAGACTTCCGGTCGGTGCCACGCCCGCTGCCTGGGCGGCACCGGTACGGCGACGCCCGCCCATCCGCGCCGGGCGCCGCACCCTCTCCCATCCGATGACGACAGCAGGGGAACCGATATGCGACACCTCACCTCCCGCTCCCGCCGCCTGACGGCGCTGCACGCGAGCGCCCTGACCCTCCCCCTCCTGGTGGGCGGCGTGCTCGGCGGTGGTACGGCCTCGGCCGCGCCCGTACCGGCGGTGGCGACGGCGGTGGTCCAGGAGGCGCCGGGCGAGGCCGGGGTCAGGAGGGAACTGCGCGCGCTGGAGGCGTCCTTCAAGGGCCGCATCGGCGCGTACGCCGTCGACACCGCGACCGGGAGGACGATCTCCTACCGGTCGGGCGAGCGTTTCCCGATGCTGTCCACCTTCAAGGCGGTCGCCGCCGCGGCCGTGCTGCACAAGGCCCGCACCTCCGACCCGGGCCTGATGGACAGGGTCGTGCGCTGGACGGCCGCCGAGGTGAAGGAGCACTCCCCGATCACCTCCGAGCACGTGGACGACGGGATGACCGTGGCGGCGCTGTGCGACGCCGCCATCACCCACAGCGACAACACCGCGGGCAACATGCTGCTCAAGCAGATCGGCGGCCCCGCCGGCCTGACCCGGTACTTCCGCACGCTGAAGGACCCGATCTCCCGGCTGGACCGGTGGGAGACCGAGCTCAACGACTGGAGCCCCAAGGAGAGGCGTGACACCACGACGCCCGCGTCCATGGGACGTGACCTGCGCGCGCTCACGGCCGGGAAGGCCCTCACCGCCAAGGACCGGGAGCGGCTGAACGGCTGGCTGATCGCCAACACGACCGGTGACGCCCGCATCCGCGCGGGCCTGCCGAAGACGTGGAAGATCGGCGACAAGACCGGCACGAGCTCGTCGTACGGGGCCGGGAACGACATCGCGGTCATCTGGCCCCGCGGATCGGCCGCGCCCGTCATCATGGCGGTCTACACCAACCGCAGGGCCGCGGACGGCGTCGCCGACAACACGGTGATCGCGCGGACCGCGACCGTCCTGGCCCGCGGCCTCGGCAGGCTCTGACCCCATGGGTGACGTGGGCACGCCGCGTGGCGTGCCCACGTCACGCGGCGTGCCCACGTCACGCGGACAGGTGCGTCGCGCGGACAGGCGTATACGGACAGGCCTATGACGCGGGACGGGCGGTTCGCCGGGACGGGACGTCACCCGGGACGGGCAGGTCGCCGGGTGACGTGTCGCCCGGCGACGTACCCGGTCGAGACCGTGGACGGATGTGCCCGCCTGCCCGGTGTTCCTACCGTGATCCGCATGACCGGACACCGATCCCCCGCCCCGGGGTTACCGATGACCGCCCTGATCGGGCTGGCCCTGCTGGCCGCTCCCCGCGTGGTGCTGCACGACCTCGACGTGATCCAGGAGGGGACGTTCGTCAACGCCCTCTTCGTCTTCGTCCCGCCGATCGTGTGGATCGCCGTCGTCCTGGTCAGGCGGGTACCGTCCCCGTTCATGACGCTCCTGGCCGTCGGCGCCCTCTACGGGGTGTTCCTCGCACTGGGACACCAGTTGCTCTGGGACGTCGCCTGGGGCGACGACCCGCCCTCGCTCGGCGGCACCCTGAGCGAGCTCGCGCCGGACACGGAAGCGGTGATCATAAGGGGGTTCTCGGCCGTCGGCAGCGTGGTCACCGGCGTGGTGGTCGGGGCGGTCTGCGGGCTGGTCGCCTGGGCGGCCGGCAGGGTCCTGCGGCGGACGCACGCCTGAGGGTCCGGCCGGACGGGTGTCACGGCCGGGTGTCACGGGTGGCGGGTCGGCGGCGTCACCCTCGCGACGGATCGCCCGGCCGCCGGGACCGTCCGGAGACCTCCGGACCGTCCACAGGCCCGGGACCGTCCACAGGCCCGCGATCGCGTCGGCGGGCAGGTGGGACGAGGTGGGAGGCCGCCCCCGGCTCTCCGGGACGAACGCCCGGATACGTTGTGCCGTCCGTCCGTCCGTGCCGGTCGCCCACGTCGGTCGGTTGTGCCGGTCGGTTGTGCCGGTCGCGCGCAGGCGTGATGTGGGCCCTGCGACCGAGGCCTCCTCCCTCTCGGGAACGAGAGAGAAATGGCCGCCGTCCCGAAGCGCCGGTCCCGCTCCCACGGCGACCATGGCCACATGCCCGGCTCCCCGACACTCCCCCAGACCTCCGTCTCGCCGACGAAGCGGATCTCCGCGCTCGACGCGCTACGCGGCTTCGCGCTGTGCGGGATCATCTTCATCAACATCCCCCAGACCATGGGGATGTTCGCCTATGCCGGCCAGTTGCCCGAGCCGCTGCGCGTGTTCTTCCTGGGCCGCTTCTATCCCATCTTCTATCTGCTGTTCGGGGTGGGGTTCGGCATCTTCCTGCGCTCCGCCGCCAAGCGTTCGGACAGGCCCAGACTGCTCCTGCTGAGACGGTTCCTCGCCCTGGCCGTGCTGGGCGCCGTCCTGCACCTGCTGCAGCCCGGTGAGGTGCTGCTGCCGTTCGCCGTCACCGGCCTGCTCGTCCTGCTGCCTCTCAGCTATCTCCCCCGGCGTGCGCTGCTCGCTGTGGCGCTGGTCCTGATCCTTGCGGGGGTCCTCGCCGGAGTGGGCGGCCTGGGCCTGCTGCCGGGTCTGTTCGCGCTCGGCTTCGCACTGGCCGAGATGGGGGTGCCCGAGGCCCTCGACGACCATCCCGGCCGCCTGGCCGTCCTGGGCGTGGTGGCGCTGGCCGTGTGCGTGCTGACGTTCTGGCTCATCACCCTGCCACCGCCCGACCCGGCGCAGATCCGGCTCGGGATGACCCTGTCACTGGCGACCGCGTGCTGCTATGTCGCCGGTTTCCTTCTCCTGCTCCGTACGCCGGTGGGCCCGGCGCTGTCCTGGGTGCTCGCTCCGATGGGCAGGATGGCTCTGACCAACTACTTCGGCGCCGCCCTGCTGTTCGTTCCCATCGGCACGGCCATCGGCCTGCCCGGCTCCAAGCGGTGGACGGCCGCGCTGCTTCTCGGTGTCGGCATACTGCTCGCCCAGGCCGTGGTGAGTAATCTGTGGTTGCGAAGGTTCGGCTATGGCCCGCTGGAGTGGGCCTGGCGGTGCGTGACGTACTGGCGGTTGCTGCCGATCGGTGGTGCCGCGAACGCCGGAGAGGCTCGCGGAACGGCATGAGCGCGTGGAGCAGGGGAATGGCGCGGCTTGGTGTCCGCACGCCCCAGGGGCGCGACACGCTGGCCGCCGCCGTCCTCATCGCTCTCAGCTCGGCCCGGTTGCTGCCCGCCGTCCACGGTGACCGGCTGGCCGGGTTGCCCGCCTGGGCCGTGGGCATCGGCTTCCTCCTGGCCACCGCCGACCTGGCCACCATCGCCGTGCGACGTCGCCGCCCGGTCCTCGCGCTCGCCACGGCCACCGTGATCCCGCTGGTGGGCGTCCTGCTGCCCACCCGTCCCGCCTTCATCGGCATCGGCATCGTGGTCTGCTCCTACACCGTGGCCAGCCGCCTCCCCCTGGCCAGGGCGCCCATCGTGATCGCCGTCTGCGCGGCCGTCCACACCCTCGGTGCCCTGCTCGGCACGGCCGCGGGAGGAGACCACGGCGGCCTGCTCACGTTCTGGGGCGTGCTTCCGGGTGACATCCCCGGCATGGTGGCCGCGGCCGCGGCGGCGTACCTGCTCCCCGCCACCGCGGGCTTCTACGTCCAGGCCACCCGGGCCGCTGCCGCCAGGGCGTCCGCGCGCATCGCCCACGAGCGCGAGGAACGGGCCAGGGCGGCCGTGGCCGAGGAGCGGGCCAGGATCGCCAGGGAACTGCACGACATCGCCGCCCATGACCTGTCCGCGATCGTCGTCCAGGCGGGCGCCGCGGACCGCCTCCTCGACCGCGACCCCGCGGCGGTCAGGGCGACGCTGCGCGCGATCAGATCCCAGGGCCGCGACACCCTCGCCGCGCTGCGAGCCCTGGTCGGCCTCATGCGAGAGACCGACCCCGACTCGGTCGACGGCCGGGCGCCCGCACTGGCCCGCCTGGAGGAGACCGTCCGGCGCTCTCGGGCCACCGGCATGGACGTCGAGGTCCGCGCCTCGGGCCGGCCACGCCCGTTGCCCGTCACCACCGACCTCGCCGTCTCCCGCCTCGTGCGCGAGGCGCTGACCAACGCCCGCCGCCACGCCCCCGGCTCCGCGGTCAGCGTGACGACGACGTTCGACGACACGGGCTTCGCGGTGACGGTGCGCAACACCAGGCCCGCCCGCAGGCCCACGCCCCCGGCCACCGACTGCGGTTACGGGCTGCTCGGTATGCGCGAGCGCGTCAGTCACGCGGGCGGGGAGCTCACCGTCGGCCCGCAACCCGACGGCGGCTGGCTCGTCAGCGCCTCCTTCCCCGCGGAGCACCCATGACCGTCCTTCCCGTGAGCCGCCCATGGTCCTCTGTCACGAGGATCGCCCACGACCGTCTTCCCACGCGGTCGTCCATGACCGTCTTTCCCAAGGGCCGCCCATGACCGTCCCCCCAGGCGGTCACCCATGACCGTCACCATCCTCATCGCCGACGACCAGGCCGTGGTCCGGGCCGGTTTCCGCACCATCCTGGAGTCGGAACCCGACCTCCGGATCGTCGGAGAGGCGTGCGACGGCCAGGAGGCGGTCCGACTCGCCAGGCACGTCCGGCCCGACCTGGTCCTGATGGACGTGCGCATGCCCGTCCTCGACGGCATCGCCGCGACCGAGCAGCTGGCCGGGCCGGGCGTGAAGAACCCGATCTCCGTCCTCGTCGTGACGACGTTCGACCTCGACGAGTACGTCTTCGCCGCCCTGCGCGGCGGCGCGCACGGTTTCATCCTGAAGGACGTCGAGCCCGACCAGCTGGTGGAGGCGGTCCGGGTGGTCGCCTCGGGGCAGGGTCTGGTGGCGCCCGGCGTCACCCGGCGCCTCATCGCCGAGTTCGCCCGTACCTCGAAGCGTCCGCGCTCCTCGGAGCCGCAGCCCGCCCTGACGGGCCGGGAGCGCGACACCCTCGTGCTCATCGCCCGGGGCCTGTCCAACGTGGAGATCGCCCAGGCCCTGACGGTGAGCATCTCCACGGTCAAGACCCACGTGGCCAACCTCCTGGCCAAGCTCGGCTGCCGGGACCGCGTCCAGGCGATCATCTACGCCTACGAACACGGGGTCGTCGAACCAGGCGTGTGATCCGCCGTCCCCACGGGTGACCTCACGGGCGCCTCCCGCTCAGGCGGGTGACCTCAGGGGTGTTTCCCGATCAGGCAGCAGTCCCCGCAGACCCCGCCGTCCGGAAGGCGGTAGTACAGACAGCAGCTCCGCCGGCGGAACGCCAGATCCGGTCCGGTGAACGCGCCGGTGCCACGCAGGTCGCCGACGCCGAGCAGCGCGACGGCGAGGGAGGTCACCGGCCGGCGCAGACCGGGACGGGCCCGTACGACGGCATGGGCCGCCCCGGCGAGAGCGGACGCCGCGTTCCCGTGCAGGAGCCCGGCCGCCACCTTGACCCGCAGCCCCCTGGCCAGGACCGCCAGGTGTTCCTCCATCACCAGCCGGTACATCACCCGCACGAGCGCCTGACCGCGGGGCGCCCACCAGCCCCGGGCCTCCGGCAGCCACAGGGCGGAACCGTCCACCCGTTGCCGCAGGCCGCCGAGGTCGGGAACGATGCCGTGCGTCACGGCACAGCCCAGCACCGGCGACCACAACCTCGCCGCGTGGCCCAGCTGGACCACCGAGACGGCCACGCGCCGTTCCCACAGGCCGTGGCGGGTCGCGAAGGCCGAGACCAGCTGCGCGAAACCGTCGGCGTAGGCCTCCTCGACGGACCGCCACATCCCGCCGTGCTCCCCGGCCCCGATGGAGAAGAACGGCCCCAGCTCGGCGACCTCGGACAGGGCCGCGGCGACCGCTTCCGGCGGAGCGGGACGCAACGAGGTCATGCCGGTCCTCGCGAGCGGGACCCCGCGGGGAGACGGTCCGCCGGCGCGTCCGGTGTCCTCGTCCCGCCCGGTGACCCCGTCCCGTTCCATGACCCCTTCGCCGCCTTCGTCTTGTTCGATGGCCTCTCCGGTGCCCTCGTCTCGTTCGACGGCGCGTCCGGTGCCCTCGTGCGGACCGGCGGGCATCGTCGGCGCGGTCAGAACCCTGATCAGGCCCCTGATCGTTCGACCAGTGCCCTGTGCAGCAGGATCCCCTCGGAGGCGGTCCAGCGGTATCCGGGACGGACGACGCGCACGGGCGTTCCCGGCTCGGGCGCGCCGGTCAGCGGTTCGTGCTCGGCCGGGTCGAAGGCCGTCTCCTCGCCCGCCTTCCCGACGGGACGCAGCGCCTGTGCCACCACGAGGTCCCGGACCCGTCCCACCACGACCTCCGGGGTGGCCCCGCCGGTCACCATCTCCTCGATCTCCGCCGCGAGGTCGGCGAGCACCCGGGCTCCGTCCAGCCGAAGCTGCCGCTCCTGGACGGCACGGAGGCCGATCGCCCTGTCGGCGACGGTCCGCAGGTCCTGTTCCAGCCGCTCGCACCGCTCGTCGAGCGCACGTGCGCGCTCTTCCGCCGTCTCGACCGGAGCGGCCGTCTCATCTCCCTTGGAGTCGGCCTTCCGAGCGGCTCTGCGATCGGCCTTCTGGTCGGACTTCCGGCCGGGCTTCTGGACGGGCTTCTGGACGGGCTTCTGGACGATCTCCCCGTCGGCCTCCGAGCCGGGCTTCTCATCCGCGGCCGTGGAGGGCGCCGGGGTCGCCTCGGAAAGCGCGCGATCCCCTTCGGGCTCACCGGGAGCAGGGACAGGGTCTCCGGACGTGGGAGCGCCGGGAGCCGCTTCGGGCGTGCCGGGAACCGTTTCCGGAACCGCGGGAGCCGTGACCGTCCGGGAGGTCTCGGGGGCCGCTCTGGAAGCCGGGGAACCGGCCGCCCCGCCTTCGGTCCCGGGCTCCGGGCCGACCCCCGCCCCGGGCTTCGTCTCGCTCTCGGGAGTCGCGGGCGCCGGAGGATCACCGGCCGTCGAGTCACCGAGCCCGTCCCTGGACCGGACGGGCCGCTTCCACCGGTAGGTGTTCGCCTTGATGTACACGTCGTCGTGCCTGGACAGCCGCGCCTGCACGCTCCGCCAGGTCCGGTCCACGATCGCCGGGTCCAGGCCCAGCTCGACGAGGAGCTCCTTGATCGCCGGCGCCTTGAGCCCTCGCGGGCTCTCGCGCAGAAGGTCCAGGACCACGGTGACCGGATCGGCCGTGAAGCGCTCGATCAGGGAGGGCAGGTCCATCAGGAACTGGTGTCGCCGGGTGCCGACGACGGCCAGCAGGTTCTCACCGCCGAGCCGTACGTTCTCCTCCACCACACCGTCGTCGTTCCACCGGACCCTGGCGAGGGTCCCGGTGCGTGAGAGCACCGCTCCCACGCGGAGTCGCTCATCCGGACCCTGCGGCCTGCGTACCGCGACCTCGACTCGATCCACGACAGCAACTGTAGGGCCATCGGCCCGTACCTCCGTCGCGGGACGGGCGGACGCCCGGACCGGGACCCGCCTCGGTCGGGCAGGACCCCGGCCCGACCGGGCCTGGGCATGACGCGGCGGGTCCCGCGCACCGGCGGCCGACTCCGGCCAGATTCGCTCACCCGAAGTACCGGCCCTGTCACTCTCCGGCTTCGTAGCATCAGGGCATGAACCAGTCCACGGCACCCGCGCCCCGGCGCGTTCACGAGATCGACGCCGTGCGCGGCTTCGCACTGGGCGGCATCCTGGCCGCCAACATCGGTTTCTTCGCCGACCCCGGATACGCCGCCGACCTGGGCACCATGCCGCTCAGCGAGGGTCCCGTCGATCTGGTCGTCCGCACCCTGACGCTGACGAAGTTCTACGTCATCTTCGCGTTCCTGTTCGGCTACTCCTTCACGTTGCAGCGGCGGGCTTGGGGTGAGGGCGACGTCAGGACGCGCATGCTCCGCCGCTGCCTGAGCCTGTTCGTCCTGGGCGTGCTGCACGGGCTCCTGCTCTGGGCCGGCGACATCCTCACCCTGTACGCCGTGCTCGGCGTGCTGCTGCTGGCAATGCGCGGCATCCGGCCCAGGACCGCGATCAGGGCCGGTTGCTGGATCATCGGCGTGACGGCGGCGATCTGGCTCGTACTGGCCGGGCTCGTCATGTCCGACCTTGTCGGCATGCCTCCCCCGGCCCCCGGCGGCGCGGCCTCCGCGCGGGTGGAGGCCATGGTCACCGGTGGGCCGCTGACCTTCCTGCGGTTCCAGCTGGAGACCTATCCGGTCCTCGCGCCGATCGTGTGGCTCGGCCAGGGCTCGACGGCGATGGCGATGTTCCTGTTCGGCATGGTGGCCGGTGAGTGCCGGCTCTTCGAGGAGCGGGAGCGCTGGGCCCACCTGGTCCCGCGGATCCTGTGGCTGGGGTACGGCGTCGGCATGCCCGTCGCGGTCGCCGTCACCTGGACGTCCCAGTCCCACGGCGCCACGGAGCTGTTCGGCCTGGCGGTCAACACGGTGACCTCGCCCCTGCTGTCGGCCGCGTACGTGGTCACCCTGCTCGCCCTGATCGGCCGCGTCCCGGCGATCGGCAGGGCCCTGGCTCCGGCCGGCCGGGCCGCGGCCTCCAACTACATCGGCCAGTCGGTGCT
This sequence comes from Streptosporangium sp. NPDC050855, assembly GCF_044456585.1. Lineage (NCBI taxonomy): Bacteria > Bacillati > Actinomycetota > Actinomycetes > Streptosporangiales > Streptosporangiaceae > Streptosporangium > Streptosporangium sp. NPDC050855. Next base: position 90,628 of record NZ_JBITFY010000020.1, on the reverse strand, counting down.
GGCCTGCCTGGTCTTCACCGGGTACGGCCTGGGGCTGGCCGGCAGGCTGACGCCGGTCGCCGTGATGGGCGTGGCCGCGGCGATCTACGTGATCCTGCTGGTGCTGAGCGACCGCTGGCTGCGCCACCACCGGCAGGGCCCGGTCGAATGGGTGCTGAGACGCTTCACCACGTCCGCCCCGGCTCCGGCGCGAGCCCGCTGACCGCCTCGTCCCCGCGCGCCGTTCCCCTACCCCCGACACGTCGGCACGTCGGTACGTGGGCGGGAGATCACCGGATCCGTCCCGGTCGCCGAACCCGCGTCACGGTGCGGCCGGACCGTTCCGGCGCGGCCGCCCTCGTCCCGCGACGTGCGGAGAACCGCGGTTACCCGGATGAGAGGGGGGCGGGGCATCATGCCTGCATGGATCTGAACTATTACGACACCCTCATCGCGGTCGCGGACGACTGCCCGGTAGACGGTTCCGTGGTGCCGGTGCCCAGGGCCGGGAAGAGGACGGTCGCGGTGGTGCAGTTCGAGATGATCAACGCCGATCCGGGTGGCCTGACCCAGGAGGACGTGCTCTTCGGAAGCTGGCTGAACCGGCAGGAGCCGCCGCCACCGGCGGCCGAGCGGGTACAGCTGCGCGAGCGGTTCTTCGCCACCCCGCAGGCGTGCCTGCGCTCGTCGCCGCTGCCGAAGAAGTACGGCTGGGGCCTGCTGTTCGACGGGGCCGGACGGGTGAGGCTCTGCCCGATGGAGTCGGAGGAGTACAGGGCCGTCGTCGCCGGAGAGGTGACCGGGGTGAAGATCCTCAAGGCGCTCCGCTCCCGCCGGGCGTAGCCCGCCCAGAACGTCCCGGGTGTCCAGCGCGACGCGAAACGGGACAGGGCGGCCGCCCCTGCCTCTCCGGCATGACGGGAACGGGCGGGCACCGACGGGCACGGCGTGTCCTCGTGGCCGGTCCCGGCGGGGAACCGCGCGACCTACGAGCGCACGACCGCCACGGTGCAGCGGGCGTGGTGCAGGACGCCCCGGCTGACCGAGCCCAGCAGCAGCGAGCTCAGGGCGCCGCGGCCGTGGGAGCCGACGACGAGCAGGTCACTGCCCTCGGAGGCCTCGACGAGCGCGTCGACGGGGTGCGCGCACCGGACGTCCTCGACGAGATCGACCCCGGGGTACTTCTGCCGCCAGGCGGCGAGCCGTTCGGCCACGACCACGTGCTGGGCGGCGCGGATGTCGTCCATGGCGTAGGCGGCCTCCGGGGCGAAGGCGTGCACGGGGAGCTGCCAGGCGTGGACCACGCGCAGCCTGGCGCCGCGCAGGCCCGCCTGGTGGAAGGCGTAGGCGAGGGCGGGTTCGCAGGCGTCGGAGTCGTCGACACCGACCGTGATCTCGTCGTGCGCCGGCCCGGTGCTCGGGTGGACCACCACGACCGGGCAGTGCGCGTGCCCGGCGACGTGCATGCTGACCGAGCCGAGGACGGCCGCGGCGAAGCCGCCGAGCCCCCGGGTGCCGATGACGATCTCCTCGGCGGCCTGGCCCTGGTCGCGCAGGACCAGCGGGGGCGGGCCCTCGATCAGGGCGGTGCTCACCTCGACGAAGGGCCGCCGGGCGCGCACCGTGGCCTCGGCCTCGGCCAGCACCCTGCGGGCGTCGGCGGTGATCACGTCCTCCTCGAGGACGATGGACCTGGGGACGTCGCTCGGCCGGGGGTACACCGCGGTGACGACGCGCAGCGGCAGGCCCGCGCGGGCGGCGTCGTCGGCGGCCCACTCGACGGCGGTGGTGGCGCCGGCGGAGCCGTCGGTCCCGGCGATGATCGGACCGGACATGGCCGTTCTCCCTTCCTCAGGAGGGTCCGTCGGATCCTCCTCCACCATGGGACCTCGGCCGGGCATCCCGGTTCCAGGGTCGCAGGTCCCGACCTCACCGCCTCGGGACAGGGTCTTTCGTCCCTTCCCGCCGGGAGGACCCACCACACGCGGGCACACCGGGCCGGCATGGACACGAAGCCGCCCAGGATCGGCACGCCCCCGGCATATCCGGGCACACCGGACCGCCGGACCGCCGGACCGCCGGACCGCCGGGGACACGATGCCGTACACGATCGGCGCGGCCCCGTCACGGCGGCCACCGCGCCGTCGAGCCGTCGCGCCGTCGAGCCACCGCACCACCATGGGACTGAAGTCCCTGCCGGGAGGGTCGTTCGGCCGCTGTGGAGACAACCCGACCGTGGTCGTATGGAGAGGTGAACCGAGAATCGGACACGTCGAGGAGGCCCGCATGACGGCGTACGTGATGGTGGGAACGGACGGCTCGGCCGCGGCGGACAGGGCGGTCGTCTGGACCGCCGAGGACGCGGCACGCCGCGGGCTCCCGCTGAGGATCGTCCACGCGTGCGAGCCGTGGACGTACGACATCCCGATGCACACCCCGCCCGGTTTCCACGAGGCGGTGTCCGAGCGTGGCAGGGACACCCTGCGGGCCGCGGCCGACCTGGCCCGCGAACGGGTTCCGGGCCTGGACGTCCTGACCGTCCTCCAGGACGGGCCGGCGGCCGAGGTTCTGCGGGACGAGGCCGCGGAGGCCGTGCAGATCGTGGTGGGCAGCCGTGGGCTGGGCGGGTTCACCGGGCTGCTGCTCGGCTCGGTCTCCCGCACCCTGGCCGGCCACCTGGACGTCCCCGTCGTGGTCGTCGGTCCCGGAGAGCACTCCCCCGAGCCCCGGGAACCCGAGACCCCCGGGACCCCCGGCACCTCCGATGGCCCCGGGCGGACGTACGGCCGGATCGTCGTCGGCTTCGACGGCTCCGACCACTCTGAGGCCGCCCTGGCATACGCCTTCGAGGAGGCCGCCCGGCGCGGCGCCGGGCTGAGGGCGGTCCACGCCTGGCAGATGCCCGTGCTGAGCCCGGGTGCGGCCGTCTACACGCCGCTGGTCGAGGACATCTCCGCGGCGGAGGAGCGGGTCGCCGCCGAGACGCTCGTTCCCTGGCGTGAGAAGTACCCGAAGGTCGAGGTGGAGCAGGTCGTGGTCTGCGGGCACCCGGCCGGCGCGCTCTGCGACGCCTCCGCCACCGCCGACCTGGTCGTCGTCGGGTCGCGCGGCCTGAGAGGGCTCGGGGCGGTCGTGCTGGGCTCGGTCGGCCACGGTGTCCTGCACCACGCCCGTTGCCCGGTCGCCGTGGTACGCGCCGCCGGGAGGGCGTGATGGAGACCTCCCCGGAGATCACCTCGGAGATCACCTCGGTGCTGCGCGCGGCGGTGGAGGCGGGCAGGTGGGCGCCGTCGGTGCACAACACCCAGCCCTGGTCGTTCGTCATCGACGGCTCCGAGCTCGCGCTGCGCGCCGACGACGAGCGCAGGCTGCGCCTGGGTGACGCCACCGGCCGGCAGATGCTGATCGGCTGCGGCGCGGCCCTGCTCAACGTCCGGCTCGCGCTGCGCGCCCTGGGCCACGAGCCCGTGGTGCGCGTCCTGCCCGACCCCGACCGGCCCGCCCTGGTGGCCACCGTGCGCGCCGGTCAGGCCGTGACGGCCGACGACGACACCCGGCTGCTGTACGCCGAGATCGAGCGCCGGCGTACCCACCGGGCCGGTTTCACCGACCTTCCCGTCCCCGACCGGCTCCTGAGGGCCCTCGCCGCCCGCGCCGGGACCGAGGGGGCGCACCTGCGACCGGTCACCTCCGAGGCCGGGACCCGCATCCTGGCCCAGATCACCGGCGCCGCCCAGGACGCCCTGTCCCGGGACCGCCCGGCCGACCTGGAGGTGGCCCGCTGGGCCCGTCCCCCGGGCAGCGGCCGGACCGACGGGGTGCCGGCCACGGGTTACCCGCGCGAGCCCCGGGTCACCCGCCCGCACTTCGCCCAGCGCGACTACGCCCACGGCCATCCCTGGGGCGGTGACGACGACCAGTTCTTCTCCACCTCCACCGGCGTGGTCGCGATCCTCACCACCTCCGACGACCGGCGTCCCGACCGGGTCGGCGCCGGGCAGGCCCTGCAGCGTCTGCTGCTGCACGCCTGTGCCCACGGCGTCAGCGCGGCCTTCCACACGCAGGCCCTGGAGAACCCCCACCTGCGCGCCTTCCTGAGCGAGGAGCTCTGCGACGGACGGCACCCACAAATGATCATGAGGTTGGGGGTCACGTTCGACCGGTCCTCGGCCGTGCGGCGTCCCGTCGGCGACATCCTCGACGAACGCCGACCCTCGGCCCCTTCCCGCCCATGGCCGTCGGCCTCCGGCCGTGAGGCGTAGGGGCGGCGCGACACCGTCGGCCGCCTCGGGCGGCGGCGCGGCATCGCCACCCGCTACGGAGGACCGGGGCCGTCCTCCGGCCGGACCCCGTGTCGCAGGCGTTCTCCTCCGGCCCGCCCGACGATCCCCGCGGGAGACGATCCCCGCGGGATCGGTCAGCCCCAGGTGAGCGGGTCGAGATGGAGGTGGAAGCGCAGGCGGTCGTGGTCGAGGACGATGCCGTACCTCTCGGCGAACGCCGTGTCCGCGGCCCGCCCCCGCTCCTCGTCCTCCCACGTCTCCCGCGCGCTGGTGAGCAGCAGCGCCAGGTCGGCGTAACGGTCGGCCCGTCCGAGGCGGCCCAGGTCGATGAAGCCCGACACGTCCAGGGTCCGCGGATCGAGGATGATGTTGGGCAGGCACAGGTCCCCGTGGCAGACGACCGTGTCGGCGGTCTCCTGCTCCCGTCGCCGTGGTACCTGCCGGACGAGGCGGTCCAGCAGTTCCCCGGGGGGCGTGTGCCGCTGCTCGACGGGGAGGAACTCCGCCTTGACGGCGTCACGGGCCACGACGTCGCGCGCCAGGGCGACCATGGCGTCCAGATCCCGGCGGAACGGGCATCGCGGCACCGGCACCTCGTGCAGCCGGCGGACCGCGTCCGCGATGCGTTCCCAGGCGGCCCGGAGGTCCTCGGCGGGCACCTGGTCGGCGGACACGCCGGGAACGGCGCTGGTCACCAGGCAGGCGCCCGTGTCGCCGGAGTGCCAGTCGAGCACCCGGGGGCCGGGCACCCCCTGATCGTTCAGCCATGCGACCCGGTCACGCTCGGCCCTCAGGCCGGCCGCGTCCGCGGCGGGCACGCACTTGGCGTACCGGGTGGCGTCGGCGTCGCGGAAGACGGCGGCTCCCGACTCGCCCGCGGTGACCGGCGACCAGTCGCCACCGCCCGCGCCGAGCAGCACCGGCGACATGGCCCGAGGTCCGGGACGATCACTCATGGCGACACCTTAGTCGGCTCGGCATGCCGGTCCGGGATCGCAGGACCTCCCGCCACGTACCCGGCGTGCGGCAGGGCGTGAGCCGGACGAGACGACCTAGCCCACGTCCACCGAGGACAGGCGGCGGCCGGTGACGTGCTCGGTCCCCACCACGATGTAGTGGTCCCGGCCGCCCGGCGCCCAGGTGTGCAGCGGAAGCCCGGCCAGGTGCTCGATCTCCTCGGGTTCGCGCACCGCCCGTGCGGGCCCGACCACGGTGACCGACCATCCGGTACGCGTCCCCGGGTCGAACTCGTCGGCCTCGAACGCCACGATCGCGTCCTGTGCCGCCGCGGCCAGCTTGGAACCGGCGGCGGTACGGATCACCACCCGCTCGGCGTCCAGCACGAAGTTGACCGGCTGGACCGCGGGCAGGGCGCGGTCGGTGAACACGATGCGCCCGATCGGGACCGACCCCAGGAGCGCCACGCACTCGTGCCGGGAGAGGATCTGCAGACCTGCCGAGTCGAGCTTCATACCCTCCAGGCTGCCTCCTCGCCTCCGGCGGACGTTAGGGACCAAAGTCCCGTCCTTCCCGGCGATCTGCCCTGGTCGTCCCGTCACGACCCTGACCAGGCGTTCTCACCGCCGGACATCCCCGCAGGTTAGCCCCCGCGACGTGGGGGCACGGAGGTGCGTATGGCACAGGTGTTCGACGAGTGGGAGTCCACGATGAAGCTGCCCACACCCCGAGGTCCCCTCACCGCCTTCCTCTTCGAGGAGCTGGCGAGCCCGCCCCGTCGTTTCGATCCTCCCTCCTTCTCCCCTCAGGGACCTGCGCTGTACGACGAGGACCTGCAGCTGGCCCTCTTCGCCTGTTACGAGCTGCACTACCGGGGTTTCGAGGAGGTCGACGACGAGTGGGAGTGGAACCCCTCCCTGCTCGCGCTGCGACAGGATCTGGAGCATCTGTTCGAGGAGGGCCTGCGCCGTACCGTCCCCCGCCCTTCCCCGCCGGGCGGCACGCCCATGCGCCGCGCGCTCGCCGATCTGGTGGCGACCACCGACGGCGGCCCCGGGCTCGCCGCCTTCCTGGCCAGGAAGGCCGATCTGGAGCAGTTCCGCGAGTTCGTCGCCCACCGCTCGATCTACCACCTCAAGGAGGCCGACCCGCACACCTGGGCCATCCCCCGCCTGCACGGCGCGGCCAAGGCCGCCCTGGTGGAGATCCAGACCGACGAGTACGGCGGCGGCCGCCTGGACCGCATGCACTCGGAGCTGTTCCGCGCCACCATGCGCGCCCTGGACCTGGACGACTCCTACGGCGCCCACCTGGAGCGGGTCCCGGCCATCACCCTGGCGATCGGCAACACCATGTCGCTGTTCGGCCTGCACCGGCGCCACCGCGGCGCCCTGCTCGGCCACCTCGCGGCCTTCGAGATGACCTCGTCGCTGCCCAACCTCACCTACGCCCGCGGGCTGCGGCGGCTGGGCGGGGACGCCGTGGCCTGCCGCTTCTACGACGAGCACGTCCAGGCCGACGCCGTCCACGAGCAGATCGCCGCCCACGACATGTGCGGCGGGTTCGCCGACGCCGAGCCGGGCCTCGCCCAGGACGTCCTGTACGGCGCGGCCTGCGGCCTGACCCTGGACCGCCTGTTCGCCGAGCACCTGATGGACCGCTGGCGGCTCGGCGTCACCTCGCTGCGCCAGGCCGACCTGATGGCGGCGGGCCGGTGACGGACATGCCGACCATGGACTACGTCCTGCCGCTGCGCTGGGACGACGACGGCGACCTGGACGAGCTGACCGAGTACCTGCGCGGGCTCGGCGGGCTCGTGAACGTCACCGTCGTCGACGGCTCCCCCTCTCCCCTGTTCGAACGGCACGCCGACCGCTGGAAGGGCCTGGTGCGCCACGTGCCCCCCGACGCCGACCTGCGGTTCGCCAACGGCAAGGTCAACGGGGTGATCACCGGCATGCGCCTGGCGCGCGCCGAGCACGTCGTCATCGCCGACGACGACGTCCGCTACGACGAGGCCGAGCTCGCCAGGATCGACGCCCTGCTGCGCACCACCGACCTGGTCCGCCCGCAGAACTACTTCGACCCGCTGCCCTGGCACGCCCGCTGGGACACCGCCCGGACCTTGCTGAACCGCGCCCTGGGCGCCGACTATCCCGGCACGTTCGGCATCCGCCGCTCGACGTTCGTCGCGATGGGCGGCTACGACGGCGACGTGCTGTTCGAGAACCTGGAGCTCATCCGCACCGTCCGCGCCCACGGCGGGCGCGAGGAGCGCCCGCTGGACCTCTACGTCCGCCGCCTGCCTCCGGATCCGGCCAGGTTCTGGTCACAGCGGGTCCGCCAGGCCTACGACGACCTGGCGCAGCCGGCCCGGATGGTGCTCTTCCTGGCGATCGCCCCCCTGCTGGTCGCCGGCCTGCTGCGGCGCCGTCCCCGCCCGATCCTCGCGGGTGCCGCCCTGACGGTCGCGATGGCCGAGACCGGCCGCAGGAAGGCGGGCGGGCGCAGGGTCTTCCCCCCGGTCACCGTGCTGTTCGCGCCGGTCTGGGTGCTGGAGCGCGCCACCTGCATCTGGCTGGCCCTGGCCTCACGGGTCGTCCACGGCGGTGTCCGCTACGCCGGCCGTCGCCTGCGGACCCCCGCGCACCCCGTCCGTCACCTCAGGAGGCTCCCGCCGTCGGATCGTGTCCTGACCGGCCGGTGAGGGAACCCGACCGGCCGGTGAGGGAAAGCGTCGGTGGCCGGTGACAGACTGCGACCCATGACGATGGGAACGGTCGTGCTCACCGGTGCCGCCGGGCGGGTCGGGTCCGTGCTGCGGGGGCCGCTGCGCGCCCGGGTGCGCCGGTTGATCTCGGTGGACCGGGTGCCGCTGACCGCCGGGGGGCCGAACGAGGAGGTCCACCGGTCCGGCCTGTCCTCGGCCGGGGAGGTGGCGTCGATCATCGAGGGCGCCGACGCGGTCGTGCACCTGGCCGGGGTCCCGGACGAGGCTCCGCTCCCCGACCTCCTGGAGGGCAACGTCCTGGGCACCCAGTACGTGCTGGAGGCCGCGCGGCGCACCGGCGTCGGGCGCGTGGTGCTGGCCAGCAGCAACCGGCTGACCGGCTGCTACCCGGCCGGCCGGACGGTCTCGGCGGACATGCCTCCCCGGCCGGACGGGCTGTACGGGGTCAGCAAGGTCGCCGTGGAGGCGCTCGGCCGCCTGTACGCCGACAAGTTCGGCCTCCAGGTGGTCTGCCTGCGCATCGGCAGCCTGGAGACCGAGCCCGCCGATCCCCGGCACCTGGCCACCTGGCTGAGCCCCCGAGACTGCGCGGGCTTCGTCTGGGCCGCGCTGACCGGGCCGGACGTCACCTTCGCCGCCGTGTACGCGGTCTCGGCCAACACGCGCCGGTTCTGGGAGCTGGACGACCGGCTCGGATACCGCCCGATCGACGACGCCGAGGCGTACGCGGACCGGTTCGCGGGGGCGGCGGGTCACCTGGGCGACGACGACCCCCAGGGCGGTGACTTCGCCGCCGCCGACTACACCCTCCGGCACCTCTCAGGCGGGTGAGAGCCCGTCCCGGGCACGCCGGGGCCGCGGCCCCCTCCTGGAACGGGTCCTCGGGCGAGCGCCCGTCCGGAACGCGCCACGGCCGTCCCCCTGTCTCCGGGAGCGGGTCGTCGGTCTCTCCGGGAAGCGGGCCGTCAGCGGGTCGGCGCCTCGCTCAGCGGGCGCAGCTCCTCGGCGAGGATCGTGCGGACGTCCCGCGCGGTGAACAGGTGCGGGTAGGTCGCCGTCTGCAGCGTCAGGCCGTCCATGAAGACGTGCAGCCGTGCGGCCCGCCGTTCCAGTTCGAGGTCCCCGAGCCGTCGCCCGATCTCCTCGGGGAACGGCGTCCCGGCGCAGGAGGCGACGGCGAGCCGGCAGACGTGACGCTCCCCCTCCCAGCCCGAGGCGCGCAGGCCGGCCAGCGACTCGTCGACGCGCGAGCGCACCAGGCAGGCCAGCCACACGTCCACCTCGACGCGGCGGTTCTCGTCCAGCGGGAGGAGTTCCTCGAGCATGAGCCGGGCGCGCCGCGTACCGGGCAGGTCCGCGCGCAGGTGCCCGGCGATGCGCGAGGCGAGGCTCCGGCCGATCGCCTGGGCCGCGAAGACGAGCAGGCCGGACTGGTTGTCGAAGTAGTGGCGCAGCCCGCCGGGTGAGACGCCCGCGGCCTCGGCGACCCTGCGGACCGTCGCGCCCTCGATCCCCTCACTGCTGATGACCCGCCACACGGCGCGGACGAGCTCCTCCCGTCGCTGGTCGTGGTCGACGATCTTCGGCATGGCTCCCATTACAGCACGCCCGTACGATTTCCTATAAAGTACAAATGTGCTAAATAAGACGTCACGGCGGTCGCCGTCCCTCGGAGTGCCCGCCCTGGCCGTGCTGGTCGTCGGCCTGGCCGTGATCGCCGGATCGGCCCTCTGGCTGGCCTGGACCACCGGCGGCGAGATCAGGTACACGGCCGACCACGCCGGAACCCGGCCCATGTGGCACGCCTGGATCCCGGTCCTGGCCGGGCTGGTCCTCACCCGGCTGGTGCCTCCCCGGCCGCCCCGGGCCGGCGGCGCTCCGGTGACGCGGGAGCTCCGGCTGCAGGCGGGCGTCCTGCTGGCCGCCGCCGCGCTGTTCGCGGTGTCGCTGCGCCTGGTGACGGCCGGCGGCCACGGCGCCGAGCCTGCGCACACGATCCTCAAGCTCGTCCTGCTGGTGGCGGTCCCGCTGCTGCTGTTCCGGCTGACGCGCCGTGGCGCGCCGGACCGGGAGGTGGCGGCGCCGGCACGCCGCGACGTCTCGGACCGGGAGGCGGTGCCGTCGTCCCGGACGGCACGTCGCGACGCCACACCGGGACGGGATGTGCGCGAGCGGCCCTCGGCCTGGCGCCGCTACGGGCCGGCGGTGCCGGTGGCGGCCTGGATCGTCCTGTCCTTCGCCGGCCCGTTCGCCCGGCCGTACGGCGACTGGACGACCGGCCTCGACCCGGTGACGGTGCTGGTCACCGTGGTCGCGGTGTTCGTCCTCAACGCCCTGCTCGAGGAGGTCTTCTACCGGCGCTGGCTCCAGACCCGGTGGGAACACCTCCTCGGCCCCTGGCCCGCCACCGTGCTCGCCTCGCTGGCCTTCGCGGCCTGGCACATCGGCATCCAGGGCACCGGCGACCTTCCCACCGATCTCGCCTCGGTGTTCGCCGGCCAGGGGGTGCAGGGACTGTTCCTCGGCTACCTGTGGAGCCGGTACCGGCTGATGTGGCCCATTCTCACCGTCCACGGCGCGATGAACGCCGCCCCCACCCTGCTCGGCCTGCTGTAGCGCCCGTCGCCACGGGCCGCCCCGGTCGCTCCGGTCGCCGATGAACACGGTGAGCACCGGTGAGCACGGTGAGCACCGGTGAGCACGGTGAGCACCGGTGAGCACGGTGAGCGGGTGAGCGCGGCGGGCACCGGTGAGCGCCGCCCTGCCCGCGGCGAGGCGTCCGGTTGCCGGTGCGGTCCCGGCCGATTATGATCTCCCCCATGACGTTCGCGTTCTTCTTCAGCCTGCGTTAGGCCCCCACCGGCGAGACGAGGTCGTCCCGTCGCCGGTGACGCGAGGCGGCGTGGCGCCGCCTCGGGCCGACGTGGGAGAAGAACGATCATCATGCGCGAACGCGCACGTTTCCTCACCGCTCCGCGTCCCAGCGTCCTCGCCGTCCGGTGACGGCGGCGCGCCTGGTGGCGCGGTGCGTCCGTGGTCTGGAGCAGGCGGTCGCCGCAGAGATCCTCCAGCCCGGGCTCTCGACGGTCACCCGTCTGGGGCATCGCGAAGTCCACTTTCACACCCTCCGCCCGGGGCCGCGGACCGTCGGGCTGAGCACCGCCGACGACGTGTTCCTCCTGGCCGCGCAGGGGCCCGACATCGGTACCGCCAAGGAAGGGCTCTCCGGGCTGGCCGAGCTGGCCGGTGAGGCCGACCTCGACGAGCTGACGCGGTCGCGGCGCCGGCACGGTGGCTCCGGCCCGGTCACCGGCGTCGAGGTCTCGGCGTCGTTCCTGGGCGGGCGGAACTTCAACCGCTACGACGCCGAGGACGCGGTCGGCCGGGTCCTGGCACACCGGCTGGGGGTGGGGTACCACTCGCGCCGCACGGGCCTGGCGCCGCCCGCCGGTCACACCGGGTGGCGGCTGACCCTCGACGGCGCGCGGGCCACCCTCATGCTGAGGATCACCGACCGGCCCCTGCACCGGCGCGAGTACAAGCGGCGTTCCCTGGCCGGGACCCTGCACCCCCCGCTGGCCGCCGCCATGGCGCGGATGGCCGACCTCCGGCCGGGGCTGACGGTCCTCGACCCCTGCTGCGGCGCCGGGACCCTGCTGATCGAGGCCGCCTCCCAGCGGCCGGGGGTCCTGCTCCGCGGCTTCGACCTGTCCCCGGACGCGGTGCGGGCGGCCAGGGAGAACGCGGGCACGCTGCCGGTGACCGTCGCGCGGGCCGACGCCGGTCGCCTGCCGCTGCCGGACGGCGGGGCCGACCGCGTCCTGTGCAACCCGCCCTGGGGCGGTCAGGTCGCCGCGGGCGGCCTGCTCGCCTCCTCCCCGGAGCGCTGGTGGGCGGAGCTGCGGCGCGTCCTGGCCCCTGGTGGCACGGCCGTGCTGCTGCTGCCCGACGCCGGTGACATCGCCACCGGCATCCGGTGGGGCCTCGTCCCGACGCACGTGCAGCGGGTCCGGATCTCCGGCGCGCAGCCGTTCGTCGCCCGGTTCACCGCGCCCGCGCGCTCGGTTCCGGCCGGGCGAGCGCCGTGACGGTGGTGACGTCGGACACGACGCTCTACGGCTACGCCTGCACCCTGCAGGGGGTCGAGGAGGCCGCCGGGTGGCCGGGCCGGCCGTCGGGGTCCGGGTGATCGAGTCCGACCGCGCCGCCGACGTGCGGCACGCCGCCGAGTACGTCAGCGACCCCAGCGCGAGCGGGATCGTGCTGGGGTCGAGCGGAGGATCATCTCCGGGATAACCGGCGGCGCGGTGAAGTGACCGGCCACGCTCCCGTACGACCGGATCCCGCTCCCGGGCCGGCCGGGAGCACGCGCATCCGACTCCGGACTCCGGCGTCCTCGGCCCGGCCCCCGGCGCGGGATCGGGCCGGGGGCCGAGGGCCGGGCCGCGAGGATCGCCGCCGGACACGACGTGCGGCCTCACGCTTCCCTCGTCCCGCGGTGGCGCGCCCCCAGCTCCGCCACGAAGGCGGTGAGCAGGCGGGCGAACTCTCGCCGGTCGCGCTCGGGCCAGCCGCGCATCGCCGCGCCGAAGACCTCGCGGCGGAACCGGTGGACCCGCTCGGCGTGCTCGGCGCCGAGCGCGGTCAGCTCCAGGGTGCTGCGACGGCCGTCGTCCGGGTCGGCCACCCTCCGGACCAGCCCCGCCTCGACCGCCCTGGCCACCAGACGGCTGGCGCGGGGCTGGTCGACGCCCAGCCGGCCGGCGACCGAGGTGACCGTCACGGCGCCCTCCCCCTCCTCCACCGCGTCGATCACCCCGAACAGGGCGGGATCGAGCGGAACGGGGGCTCCGGGGCCGGTGGCGGCCGCGAGACGCTGGAGCGCCCGGCGGGTCTGGCTGCGCCGGATCTCCACCATGGCCTGTTCGACGGCGGCGACCGCCTGCTCATCCTCCACGCCTCGATTGTACATGTAATGAGACATGTTAATGTCAAAATACATGTATCTCTCGAGAAAGGCGATCACCATGGAGACCTCCGAGATCATCGGGCAGGGACGTCCCCTCGGTTACTGGATCAGGCACCTGCACGGCGCCCTGGAGGGGTCCCTGGACGACCTCCTCGCCGGCGAAGGGCTCACCCGCCGTCACTGGCAGGTCCTGAACGTCCTCGCCACCGGCTCCCCCACCGGCTCCCCCACCGGCTCCCCCACCGTCGCCGAGCTCGACACCGTCCTGGCCCCCTTCCTCGACGAGGAGACGCCGACCCTGCGCCCCGTGGCCGGCGACCTGCGCGAGCGCGGGTGGCTGGCGGACGGGGAACGGCTCACCCTCACCCCGGACGGGGTCCGGGCGCACGAGGAGCTGCGGGTGCGGGTGGACGCCGTCCGGGCCCGCGCCACCGAGGGGATCGGAACCGAGGAGTACCTGGCCGCGATCGACGTGCTGGCGCGGATGTCGGCCAACCTGAAGGCCCGCTGACACCCGGGCCCGGCGGGCGGGGCGGCCCCGCCCCCTCGGCCGGGCCCCGGATCCCCCGGACCGGATCCGCCGGCCGGTTGATCAGGTGACGATCGGCTGCTTCACTGGGGCCGTGGACGCGCCGACCTCCCGCCCGGCCGGCCCGCCCTCGGTCGGGATCGCCGGGCACACGACGCTCGATCCGCGGGCGCTGTACTTCGTCTCCTACGACGGCCTGGTCAACACGGCCTCCTACCAGCAGGACGGCATCCTCACCCACGGCGGCCACCAGTACGCCGCCTGGTACACCGCCGACCGGCACGCCCTGGTCGCCCGGCGCGACGTGACCGGCACCGGCCGCCCCTGGGAGGTCGTCGCGCTGCCCCACCGTCTCAGCGCCGACGACTCCCACAACACGATCTCCCTCGGGGTGTCGGCGAAGGACGGCCGGCTGCACGTGGCCATGGACACCCACGGCAACCGGGTCTTCTACCTGCGGTCCGTACCGCACCTCGCGGGCGGGGCCGGGGGACCCGCGTGGACGGCGGCGGCGTTCGGCGAGGTGGAGCGGTCGTTGTGCGGGGTGGACCTGGGCGACATCACCTATCCCCGCTTCCTGAACACGCCCCGGGGCGACCTGCAGCTCGGCTACCGGACCGGCCACTCCGGCAACGGCTGGTGCGAGCTGGCGGAGTACGCGGGCGGGACCTGGAGGAGGCTCGGCCGGTGGTCGTCGGCCGAGGGCCGCCACACCACGGCCTTCGGCGTCAGCGACACCCGCAACATGTACCTGCACGGCATCGGCTACGACACCCGGGGGCGGCTGCACGCGACCTTCACCTGGCGCGAGGACGCCCGGGGCGGCGCGGTGCTCTGCCATCCGGGAGGGTGCTCCAACCACGACACCGGTTACGTCCACAGCGACGACGAGGGCCGTACCTGGAGGACCGGGGACGGCGCCGTGGCCGCCGTGACCGGAACGGACCTGCTGGTGTCGCTGGACACGCCGGGCCACGTGGTGGACCCGCTGGGGGTCGACCACGCCCTGATGAACCAGGAGGCGCAGGCCGTCGACTCCCAGGGCCGCCCCCACGTGCTGATCAGCCACGTCCCGCTCCGCTTCACCCGGTGCGTCAGCGACTTCGCCGCCCAGCGCCGCACCCACGGCCGCGTCTTCCACCTGTCCCTGCGGGCCGACGGCCGCTGGCGGAAACGGGAGCTTCCCGAACCGCTGGACGACCACGGGCGTTCCCGGCTGGTGCTCGACCGGAACGACGACGCCTACGTGATCATGCCGAGGGGCCGCATCGTGACGGCGAGCGCCGCGAGCGGCTGGACGGACTGGAGGACGCGCCACGACGGCGCCGGCCTGAACGTCTTCGGCGAGGTGCTGGTCGACGCCTCCCGCGTCCGGACCCACGACCTGATGTCGATCATGTACCAGGAGGCGTCGGAGGGCACGAGGCCCTCGGCGCTGCGCGTCCTCGACGTCAGGACGGCCGCGTCCCCGGCCTGAACGCGTCCTCGGTGACCCCGTCCCCCGATCCCGGGGAGCACGTGCTCTACGCTCTCCGGATGAGCGACGATCTCCGTCTCACCGTTCTGGGAAGCGCGACGCCCTACCCGGACGTGGACAACCCGTGCTCGGGATATCTGGTCTCCGGCGGCGGCACGCGGGTGTGGATGGACGCGGGCACCGGCACGCTGGCCCGGCTCCGGCGGCACGTCGGGCTGGACGAGCTGGACGCGATCTGGATCTCGCACCTGCACGCCGACCACAGCGCCGACCTGCTCACCGCCTACTACGGTGCCCTCTACGCCGACGTACGGCTCAGCGCGCCGATCCCCCTGTACGGCCCGCCGGGCATCGCCGACCGGCTGGCGCGCTTCCTCACCAACGGCCCGTCCCGCAGCCCGATCGAGTCGGCCTTCGCCGTCCACGAGCTGCACGACGGGCATCGGGCGCGGGTGGGCCCGCTCACCCTGACCAGCCGCGAGGTGGCGCACGGCATGCCGGCCTTCGCCGTACGCGTCGAGGACGGGGACTCCTCCCTGGTCTACTCCGGGGACACGGCGCCGTGCGCGAACCTGACGAGCCTGGCCCGGGACTGCGACGTGCTGCTGTGCGAGGCCGACAGCGCGCAGGCACCGGCCGAGGGCGAGCGGGTGCACCACACGCCCGAGGAGGCCGGTGACACGGCCGCCTCGGCCCGGGCGGGCCGGTTGATCGTCACCCACGTGGGCCCGTTCCTCACGCCGCGGCAGGCGGTCGAGCGCGCCTCCACCCGGTTCACCGGCCCCGTCGACCACGCCGCCCCCGACGCCGTCTTCCCGGTCGGTTAGTGCTGCGGTCCGGCTCGAACCGGCTCGAAGGCCACCCGGACCTGTGTACCGGGTCCCGGCCCCCCTCAAGACCGGCGCCGGACGTCGCGCGAGGGGATCCGCACGAGAAGCGCGCCGTCAGGTCCCCGCGACCGTGCTGCGTCGTTCCAGCATGATCACATCGCGCCAGACCCCGTGATGGCGGCCGACGCGCTCGCGGACGCCGACCACGCGGAATCCGAGCGACAGGTGCAGGGAGAGGCTGGCCGTGTTCTCGGGGAAGATCCCGCTCTGGATCGTCCAGATGCCCGCCTCCTCGCTCGCGGTGATGAACGCGGCCAGCAGCGCGCGGCCGACACCGCGGCCCCGAAGCCCCGGGCGGACGTAGAGGCTGTGCTCGACCACGCCCGCGTACACCGGACGCGCCGACACCCGTGAGGCCGCCACCCAGCCGACGACCTCGCCGGGGACGGGGCCCGCACCCATCCCGGCAGGCGCGCCGGTTCCGGTACAGGTTCCGGTTCCGGCAGGGGTGCCGGTCCCGGAGGGACGGTCGGTTCCGGCAGGGGTGCCGGTGAGGGCGGCGACGTAGCGCGGATGGGCCAGCCTTCCCGAGACGAAGTGCTCCCAGCTCGGGGCGGTCGTCTCGAAGCCGGCCTGCCCTCCGTCCAGGCCGGCCTGGTAGATCGCGAGCACCGGCCCGGCGTCGTCGTCGCGCATCGGCCGGATCTCCAGGCCGGGCGACAGGACGGGCCCGACGGGCGCTCCCGCGTCGGGGCCCGCGGCTCCCCGCCCGTCCGCCGGGCGGCCCGGTTCCGTGCCCGGTCCGGGATCCGGTCCGGGATCCGGTCCGGGATCGACGTCGGTGTTCATCGGTGACCGACGATAGGCGATCGGTCTCCCGCCGACAACGGTCACACGACGTACAGGCACCACCAGGCGAGGAATCCCGCGTACACCGACCCCGCGAGCAGGTGGACGCCCCGGCGCCTCCACGCCCCGAGCCCGTCCGCCTCCCCGAGGGCCGTTCCCTCGGCGGTCACTCCCCCGGAGCCCGCTTCGCGACCGGTCTCCTCCCTTCCGGTCGCGTCCCGAGCGGCCGCGCCCCGGCCGGTAGGGTGCCGGGCGGCCGTGCCCCGGGCGGCGGCCACGAGGGTGGTGGCGAGGGCGAGCCCGACCAGCAGGCCGTACCACGGCACCGCGGAGGGCACGCCCACCGCGGCCACGATCTCGTTCTCCGCGATCGTCCCGTACAGCGTGGCGGCCGTCAGGCCGATGAAGGCCAGGCCGGACGCTCCCGCGGCCAGCGAGGGAAGGCGGCGGCGCGGGCGCCGCAGGCCCGCGCCGAGCTGGACCAGCGCGACGATCACGAGCGGCACGACCGGCAGCAGCGTCCACGGTTCACGCCGGGCCCGGTAGAGGGCGGAGGTCAGGTGGAGCTCCCCCGGCCTCAGGATCCGGTAGGTGGCCTTGGACGGGTCGCAGGGCGGCCCGGCCGCCGGGTCGGAGAGGAAGGCGGCGATGGTCTGCCTGCCGCACCGGCTGGACGCGAAGACCGCGTGCCCGACCCCGGCGAACTCGACGAACCGGGCGCCGGGCAGTGCCCCGGCGGCGTGACGGGCCGTCCGGGTGGGCGTGGTCGGGTCGTACGCGCCGCCGACCACCAGGACCGGCGCCCGCGTGGTGGCCGGGGTGACGGCGGCCGGTGGCAGCCTCCACTCCCCGCACACCGCGCGGTCGTGGACCGCGGTGAACAGCCGGGGCCGCGCCGGGGCGAAGGTGTTGTACGGCACCTCGTCCTGGCACTGCACCGCGTGGTAGAGGCCGTACTCGTGGGTGGCCAGCCCGGGGCCTGCCGCGTCGGCCAGCGGTTGGAGCACCTCGTGACGGCCCGCCGCCAGCGCGTCGACGAGGACCGGCACGATCGGCAGGACCTCGACCGCCTGCATGGCCTCGCCGAGCATCGTGGCCACGTCGTCACCGGTGAGCCGCAGGGTGAGCGGCCCGCCGGTCAGCGGATCCCGGACGGTGACGACGGCCGGTGTCCTGTTCAGGCCGGTGACCATCTCCGTGAACCGCGCCGGAAGGCCGGGCCATCCCTGACCGGCCAGCTTCGCGACCGTGTCGGTCAGGTCGCGGGTGGCCTCGTCGTACCAGTCCACCGGGGCCGGGAGGAAGGAGTCGAGCACCACCGCGCGGGTGCCCTCGGGATCGGCGGCGGCGGCCGCCAGCATCGACCGGGTCGAGTAGCTCACCCCGAACAGGTTCCAGCGGGGGTATCCCAGGGCCCGCCGCAGGTCCACCACGTCGGCGGCGATCTCCCCGGTGCGGTACCCCCGCAGGTCCACGCCGAGCCGTTCGCGGCACGCCGCCGCACCGGCGGCGATCACGGACGTCTCCTGCGCCGCCTGCCCGGGGGTGGCGAGCGTGTCCAGCATCGCCCGTACCGTCTCCGGGCAGCCGAGCGAGGGGCTGGACCATCTGCTCCCGCGCTGTTCCAGGACGACCACGTCCCGGTCCCGGAACATCTCGGCCATGAGGCCGGTGAGCGGGATCGAGGCGGAGGCCGGGCCTCCGCTGGTGAAGACGACCGGGTCCGGCCTGCGTCCGGCGTCGGTGGAGCGGTGGACGGCGAAGCCCACCCTGGTGCTCCTCCCGCCCGGCAGGTCACGCCGTTCGGGGACCACGAGGTACCCGCACCGGGTGCCCTCTGGCACCCGTACGGGACAGGGACGGTCCTCCAGGGCCGGGGCGTTCCGCGCGGCGGCGGAGGACGACGCGGCGGACGCGGGTGCGGTGACGGTGGCGAGCACGGTGAGGGCGGTCAGGGCGGTCAGGGCGGCGGTGAGGTGCTTCGGTGAGGGGAGGGGCATCGCGGGGGGCGTTCCTTCGTCAGGTCCGGGCGCCGTCGAGGGCGGTCGCCACGAGGCGTTCGGTGTAGGCGCGGTCGATGGGGGCCCCGGTGATCAGGACGCGGTAGTAGAGGGCTCCGGCGAGCTGGTCGAGGAGCACGACGGGGTCGAGGCCGGGGCGGAGTTCCCCGCGTTCGCGGGCCCGGGTGATGAGGGCGTGGGCCAGGGCGTTGCGCCGGGCGAAGACCTCGCGTCCCAGCCGCCCGATGTCGTCGTGACGCGCGCCCGCGGCGACCAGTTCGGCCACCACCCCGGCCGACGCGTCGTGGTCTCCGGCCGGTCTGCCCGCCGACCGCAGGCGTTCGAGCGCTGCGGCGATCTTGACCATGTAGCCGGTCAGATCGCGCCGGATGTCACCGGTGTCGGTGATCTCGTCGTCCTCCTGGAGACGGGCGACCACCGCGATGGCCAGGTGGTCCTTGGTCGGCCAGCGACGGTAGAGCGTGGTCTTGGCCACCCCGGCCCGTTCGGCGACCTCGTTGGGGGACAGCCCGGCATAGCCGTGTTCGAGGAGCATCGCGGTGGCCGCCCGCAGGACGCGCTCGTCGATGTCGGTGTCGCGGGGCCGGCCGCGACGACTCTCGGTCATGCTCGCCCTCTTTTCGATACACGGGTAGCGAAATTGAGGGTACAGTCAGGCCTCGTGTTCCGCTACCGATGTTTCGTAATCGTCCCGCCGACACCGGGAGCAGCACCATCTCCGACGATCATCCGTACACGGAGAGAGATCACGAAGCCGAGGCCTGAAAGTTTCAACTTCTCACCTTGACACTTCCCAACCGTGATTTGTCAGGTAATATCGCCATAGCGCATGGGAGCGCTCCCATTTCCCGGAACCCCCCGCCGGAAGAGGAGAACGCACGATGCACCGTCCTGCACTCCCCGCACCACGCCCCAGGACGACGGGCCCCGCACGACGCCGCTCGGCGTTTCGCGCCGTGGCCCTGCTCACCGCACTGGTGCTCGCCATGATCCCCTGGGCCAGCTCCGCCTCCGCGCACGGATCGGTCGTCGATCCGGCGTCGCGCAACTACGGCTGCTGGCTACGCTGGGGCAACGACTTCCAGAACCCCGCCATGCAGCAGTCCGACCCGATGTGCTGGCAGGCGTGGCGGACCGACACGAACGCCATGTGGAACTGGAACGGCCTCTACCGCGAAGGCGTCGGAGGCAACCACCAGGCCGCGATCCCGAACGGCCAGCTGTGCAGCGCCGGTCGCACCCAGGGCGGCCGGTACACCGCACTGGACACCGTCGGCGCCTGGAAGACGACGAACATCGGCGCCAACTTCACCCTGCGCCTGTACGACCAGGCCAGCCACGGCGCCGACTACTTCCGGGTCTACATCACCCGCCAGGGCTTCGACCCCGCCACCCGGCCGCTGACCTGGAACGACCTGCAACTGGTCAGGACGACCGGCCGGTACGCGCCCAGCCAGAACTACCTGATCGACGTCAACACCTCCGGGCGCAGCGGCCGGGCGGTCGTCTACACGATCTGGCAGGCCTCGCACATGGACCAGTCGTACTACATCTGCAGTGACGTGAACTTCACCTGAGCCGCTGTCCACCGGATCGGCCGTCCTCCGTCCCCCGCCCTCGTCCGACGTCAACGGCCGGCCCGCCGGCCAGGACGAGGGCGGGATCCTGGAAGGGCCGGGGCCGGGAACGGCGAAAGGCCCGCCCCCCGCATGGTGCGGGGAGCGGGCCTTTCGTGCTCTGCGGAGGGGTCAGCGCAGGACGGGGTGGCGGCGTACCAGGCCGGTGGCGGCCCAGCGGGCACCGAGGCCCCAGGTGGCACCGGCTCCGCTCAGTGCCAGCCCGGCCAGTACCACGGCGTAGATCAGGTGGTCGTCGAGGAAGGGGTTGGTCTCCAGCGGCAGTGCCGCGGCCCACATCAGGACCATCATCAGGCCTCCGGCGACGGCGGCGATGCGCAGGCCGATGCCCAGCAGCAGGGCGGTGCCCACGCCCAGCAGCCCCAGCATGAACAGCCAGTCCACCCAGGCCTGACCGGCCAGCGCGGTGAACACCCCGCCCAGCGCGTTCTCCCCGGTGCCCTTCAGGAAGCCGGTGGTGGGGCTGCCGCCGTTGAGCCAGGCCCGCTCGGCGGGGGTGGCGAACCCCAGGCCGAAGGTCTTGTCCAGGAAGGCCCACAGGAAGATGAAGCCCAGCCCGATCCGGGTGATCGCCCAGGCGTAGGCCTCCGGCCGGCGTGTCTCCGGCATGAAGGTGGCGTCCATGACCTGCCCGGCATCGGTGCCTCGTGCGTTCGTGGTGGCCATGACGGCTCCCCTTTCCATCCGCTGTGGTGATTCCCGCTCTCTCTTACGTCCTCATTCCATCGCCTGGCCCGCCTTCGCCCACAGTGTCCAACGACACCCCGTCGGGCCCCGAACGTCCCGCCCCCATGGGACTTTCGGCCCTGCCGGAGCCCGCCCGCACCCCGCGGAACCGCCGACGTGCGCCCGCACGCCGGACCCGGTCGTGTCCGGCGGCACCGGGGTGACGTGAAAGCCGCCGTTCGATGATCGAGAGCGGTGGTCCTTGCGTAGAGTCTCCGGATGTGACGAGTGCATCCACGCCCGGCGTGCGGGCCTGTACGACCGGAGGCGGCCGACCGGCCTTCGTCGTGAACGTCGAGGTCTTCCTGCACAGGGACGACCGCTGGCTGCTCATCAGGCGTGGCGCGCGGGAGGCGCACGCCCCCGGTGTGCTCGCCGGTGTCGGCGGCAAGGTCGAGATCGAGGGCGCCGGGGTCGACGTGCTGGAGGAGACCGCGCGCCGGGAGGTCATGGAGGAGATCGGCGTCGACGTCACGGGGGTCGGGCTCACCTACGTGGAGAGCACGTTCTTCGTGACCGACGACGGCGACCCGGTGATCAACGTGACGTTCTCGGGGCGGATGCCGGACCGGGCCAGGCCCGTTCCCGCCGCTCCCCTGGAGGTCGCGGAGACGGTCTGGCTCACCCTCGCCGAGGCCGAGGCCGATCCGGCCTGCCCGCCGTGGACGCTGCGGATGCTGCGCCGCATGGCGCCCTAGAACGCGGCCGGACGAGCGACCGGGCGGGCGGGCCGGCGACCGGATGAGCGACCGGACGAGCGACCGGGCGGCGCCTTTGACGGAGCCCCGGGAGGTACGTCACCGACGACGGTAAAATCCCCTAAAAGTGGAAATGACCTGCGCATATGCATTGTTACCCCTCACGCCAGAGCCACCCGCGGGGCGCTGCGACGACGGGGAGAAAATGACCATGACCATGACCGTGCCGGCACAGGGCAACGACCAGGTGACCCGGGCGGCGCTCGGCCTGTTCGCGGCGAACGGCTACGACCGTACGACCCTGCAGATGATCGCCTCCGCCGCCGGCCTGTCCGGCAGGGCCGTCATCGGCCTGTTCCGGACCAAGGACGCGCTGCTCGACGCGGCCCTCGCCCCCGTCCTGGCCGACCTCGAACGGCTCTCCGCGGAGAACGGTTCCGGGTGCGCCCGCCCCCCGCTGGACGGTTTCATCGGTTTCCTGGTCGAGCACCGGACCGTGATAGCCCTGCTGGAGCGGGATCCCGAGATCCGTGCCAGGCCGGTCATCCGGGAGCGGATGGACCGCTACCGCGACCAGGTGCGCGGCCTGTGCAACGACGGGCGGACCGAGGCGTGGGAACGCGTCTACCTGACTGCGGCGCTGGCCGGGCTGATGAGCGCGGTGGCGTCGTTCCCCGAGCTGTCCGACGAGGAGCTGCACCGCAGCCTGCGGCTGACCGGCATCCGCCTGCTGGGACGGGGTCGCAGGACGCCCCGGCCGGCCCCCGCTCCGGGCCCCCGGTACCGCTCCGAGTTCACGGACGCGGGGATCACCTCCACCTGAGCATGCTCACGGGGAGCGCCTTAAGCCGGCCCGGCCCGAGGCGAGCCGGACCAGGCGGGACGGACCAGGCGGGACGGACCAGGCAGAACAGATCCCAGGCAGGACGGTCACGGCGAACCCGGCCGTGACCGGACGGGACGGGACGGGACCGGACGCGACGGGACCGGACGCGACGGGACCGGACGCGACGGGACCGGACGCGACGGGGACCGGACGGAACAGAGCGGTCGTGTGCCCCCGCCCACCGGATTCCATCGGGCCCCCCGGTAGGGTGGATGGCACAGGTGCGCCGGGAAGTCTGGTCGGCAGTCTCTGACCCGACCCGGAAACGGAGCACGATGTCCAGTCCCCTGTCCGGCATGTCCAACCTGTTCGGCCGCGGCTCGTGGGCCGAGACCAGCCGTATCACCGCCATCCTCCGCAGGGAGACCGTGGGCGGGGCGTTGCTGCTGGTGGCCACGGTGGTGGCGATGATCTGGGCCAACTCCCCCTGGTCGGACGGGTACCAGGCCCTGCGCGAGGTCACGGTCGGCCCTCACGTCCTGCACCTGGACCTGACCCTGGCCACCTGGGCCGCCGACGGCCTGCTGGCGATCTTCTTCTTCGTGGCGGGCCTGGAGCTCAAGCGCGAGTTCGTCGCCGGTGACCTGCGCCAGGTGCGGCGGGCCGCGGTGCCGGTTGCGGCCGCGCTCGGCGGCGTGATCGTCCCGGCCGCGCTGTACCTGCTGCTCACACTGAACGCCGGGGACGGCGCGGCGCGGGGCTGGGCGATCCCCACGGCCACCGACATCGCGTTCGCCCTGGCCGTGCTGGCGGTCATCGGCCGGCATCTGCCCTCGGCGCTGCGCACCTTCCTGCTCACCCTGGCCGTGGTCGACGACCTGGCGGCCATCGTCATCATCGCCGTCTTCTACACCGCACAGCTGTCGATCCTGCCGCTGCTGGGCGCGCTGGTGCCGCTGGCGGTGTTCGCGGTGCTGGTCCAGCGCCGGGTGCGCAGCTGGTGGCTGCTGCTGCCCCTGGCCGCGGCGACCTGGACGCTGGTGCACGCCTCGGGGGTGCACGCCACCGTCGCGGGCGTGCTGCTGGCCTTCACGGTCCCGGTGCTGCGCAGCGAGCGGGCGGGCGGGCCCGAGGCCGGTCCCGGCCTGGCCGAGCACTTCGAGCACCGGCTGCGGCCGCTCTCGGCCGCCGTGGCCGTGCCGGTCTTCGCGTTCCTGTCGGCCGGGGTCGCCCTCGGCGGCCTGAGCGGCCTGGCCACCGCCCTGACCGACCCGGTCTCGGTGGGCATCGTCGCCGGGCTCGTGGTCGGCAAGCCCGCCGGGATCATGGTCGCGACCTGGCTGGTGGCCCGCTTCACCCGTGCCCACCTGGACGAGGGCCTGTCCTGGGTGGACGTGGCCGGGCTGTCGATCCTGGCCGGTATCGGCTTCACGGTCTCGCTGCTCATCGGGGAACTGGCCTTCGGGATCGGCAGCGAGCGCGACGATCACGTCAAGGTCGCGGTCCTGGTGGGCTCGCTGGCCGCCGCGCTGCTGGCGGCGGTGATCCTGCGCCTGCGCAACCGCGTCTACCGGCGCATCAGCGAGGCCGAGGCGGCCGACCACGACCACGACGGCATCCCCGACCTCTACCAGGCCACCGCCTCCGGCCGGGAGCGGCCGCGGGACACCCCGTGACGGAACGACCGCGCGGGCACGCGCGAGCACCGACGGGGCGGCGGGGACCTTGGCCTCTATGCGGCCCGTCCGCCGAGCGGCTAGCGTTCGGGACATGATTCGCGTTTTCCTGGTGGACGATCACGAGGTGGTACGGCGGGGTGTGGCCGCGCTGCTGGGCTCCGAGGACGACATCGAGGTGATCGGCGAGGCCGGTACCGCCGAATCCGCCATCGCCCGGATCCCGGCCCTCAAGCCCGACGTGGCCGTGCTGGACGTGCGCCTGCCCGACGGCAGCGGGGTGGACGTGTGCCGCGAGGTCCGCTCGCGGCTGCCGGGGCTGGCGTGCCTGATGCTGACCTCGTACGCCGACGACGACGCGTTGTTCGAGGCGGTCATGGCGGGGGCGTCGGGGTACGTGCTCAAGCAGATCCACGGCTCGGACCTGGTGGGCGCGGTCCGTACCGTGGCCGCCGGGCAGTCGCTGCTGGACCCGCAGACCACCGCCTCCATGCTGTCGCGGCTGCGGGAGAGGTCGCACAAGGAGGATCCGCTGGCGGCCCTGTCGGACCAGGAGCGCCACATCCTGGAGCTGATCGGCGAGGGCCTGACCAACCGGCAGATCGGCGAGCGGATGTTCCTGGCCGAGAAGACGGTCAAGAACTACGTCTCCAACCTGCTGGCCAAGCTCAACATGCAGCGCCGCACCCAGGTCGCGGCCATGGCGGCGCGGCTGAAGAGCGACGGCAGGGGCTGAGCCGGGACCGGTCGGCCACCCGGGCGGGGGCGCCACGGCACCGGTGATCACGGCCGGGCCCTCGCGGCACCAGCGGTCGTGACGGCCGTTCAGGCCGACCTCTCGCGCCGCTCCCGGCCGTCGTCGCGCCGCTCGCGCGGCACCAGGGTCGGGTTGACCCTGTCCAGGACGGTGTCGAGGCCGACCACGACCCGGGCCACGTCGTCGCGGCTCGGCACCTCGTACATCACGTCGAGCAGGACCTCCTCCAGGATCGCGCGGACCGCGCGGGCGCCGGTGCGGCGCAGCAGGGCCTGGTCGGCGATCGCGGCGATGGCCTCCTCGGTGAACTCCAGCTCCACGCCGTCCATCGCGAGGAGCCTGCGGTACTGCCCGACCGGTGCGTCGCGCGGCTCGGTGAGGATCCGCGTCAGCGCCGCCCGGTCCGGGGCCCGCAGGGTCGAGATCACCGGGAGGCGGCCGACCAGCTCCGGGATCAGCCCGAACTCCAGCAGGTCCTGGGGCATGACCCCGGCGAGCGGGTCCTGCTCCTCGCGTTCCCGGCGGGTGCGGATCGCGGCGCCGAACCCGCTGCCCGAGCGCTCGGTCCGCCGTTCGACGATCCGTTCCAGGCCGTCGAAGGCGCCCCCGCAGATGAAGAGCACGCCGGTGGTGTCGATCCGGAGGAACTCCTGCTGGGGGTGCTTGCGCCCCCCGTCGGGGGACACGTTCGCGACGGTGCCCTCCAGGATCTTGAGCAGAGCCTGCTGCACGCCCTCCCCGGAGACGTCCCGGGTGATGGACGGGTTCTCGCTCCTGCGGGCGATCTTGTCGATCTCGTCGATGTAGACGATGCCGGTCCCGGCCCTGGCGACGTCGCCGTCGGCGGCCCGGATCAGTCCGAGCAGGATGTTCTCCACGTCCTCCCCGACGTACCCGGCCTCGGTGAGCGCGGTGGCGTCGGCGATCGCGAACGGGACGTCCAGCATCCGGGCGAGCGTGCGGGCCAGGTGGGTCTTGCCGGAGCCGGTCGGGCCGACCATCAGGACGTTGGACTTGGCGAGCTCGACCGGGCCGTCCCTGCCGTCCCCCGCCGCCGACCGCAGCCGCTTGTAGTGGTTGTGGACGGCCACCGCGAGCGTCCTGCGGGCGTTCTCCTGGCCGACCACGTACCGGCCGAGGAAGTCGTCGATCTCCCTGGGCGCCGGCACCCGCGCCGGCCCGGCCGGCGGGACGTCCTCGCGGTCCTCCTCCATGAGCTCGGTGCACACCGCGATGCACTCGTCGCAGATGTGGACACCGGCCGGGCCCGCGATCAGCCGTGCGACCTGCCTGTTGCTCTTGCCGCAGAACGTGCACCTCGGCAGGGCGCCTCGGTCACCGATGCGTGCCATGGAAAGCGTCTCCTCGATGTTCGCGCTCCGGGAAAGGGGCCGGGGCCGGGCCCTCGGGTCGCCGGGGACGGCCCGGTGGGTACGGGGGCGGCCCGGCGGTGTCAGAGGGTCACGGGAAGCGAGACCAGGCGCCAGGTCCCCGGGTCGAGGGCGCGCCCGGCCCCCTCCCGGGGCGGCACGGACGCCAGGTCCGGGAAGCGGCGCAGCAGCTCGGTGATCGCGATCTCGGTCTGCACCCGGGCCAGCGAGGCCCCCAGGCAGAAGTGCGGGCCGTGGGCGAACCCGAGGTGGCCGGGCGCCCCGGCGGGCCTGGTGAGGTCGACCCGGTCGGGGCCGTCGAACGCGCGCGGGTCGCGGTTGGCGGCGGCGATGACGGCGGTGACGGGCTCGCCCCTGCGCACCGGCGTGCCGAAGAGCTCGACGTCCTCGGTGGCGTAGCGGGGGATCGACAGCAGCACCGGGCCGCACCAGCGGGTCAGCTCGTCGACGGCGCGGGGCATCAGGGAGGGGTCCTCGCGGAGCGCGCCGAGCTGTTCGGGGTGGGAGAGCAGGAACTCCACCGCGTTGGCGATGAGGTTGGCGGGCGTCTGCCCGGCCAGGACGAGGTGCCAGACCAGGGTGACGAGCTCGACGTCGTCGAGCCGGTCGCCGTCCTCGGTCTGGGCGCGGACGAGGTCGGAGAGCAGGTCGTCACCGGGCTCCTCGCGCCGCAGCGCGACCGCGGCCTTGGCGCCCTCGATGATGCCGGGAACGGCCGCGGTGAACTCCGGGCCCATGACCGACGCCACGGTGAGGCCGTACGCGCGCCAGCGCGGGCGGTCGGACTCGGGGATGCCGACCAGCTCACAGATCACGTCCATCGGCAGCGGCCTGGCGAAGTGCGGCAGCAGGTCCACCGTGCCGTTCTCGGCGTGTTCCGGCAGGGCGTCGAGCAGGCGGGCGACGAGCGGCTCGATCCTCGGCCGGAACCGCTCGGCGCGGCGCGCGCTGAACGCGGGCGAGACCAGCCTGCGCAGCCGGCCGTGCTCGGTCCCGTCCATCTCGCTCATGGTCCGCATGTAGGGCACGCAGTCCTCGGGGACGTCGGGCCGCATGAAGCTGCCGGCGGTGATCTCGAACCGCGGGTCGCTCAGCATCGTCCTGGCGTCCTCGTGGCGGGTGACGGCCAGCATGGGGCCGAAGCCCGGTGCCGACAGCCGCGCCAGCGGTGACCGCTCCCGCGCCCGGCCGTAGACGGCGAAGGGGTCGCGCATCACCTCCGGGTCGGTGAGCAGGATCTCCGGGATCTCTGGGATCCCCGAGCCATCCGGGGCCTGGTCCACGTGCCGGTCGGCTGCGGTCATACGTCCTCCCGATTTCGGATGGTGACATCATATGATCTCATCATCTGAGTGGTGACGGTATCTTGGATCGGAATCGGCGGCAACGTGAGGCGGGAGGGCGATGGGCCGGCTCAGCAGGGCGCAGTCGCAGGAGCACAACCGCGCCAGGGTGCTGGCCGCGGCCAGGGAGGAGTTCGCCGAGCGCGGCTTCCGGGACGCCAAGATCGACGGCATCGCCGAGCGCGCCGAGCTCACCCGGGGCGCGGTCTACTCGAACTTCTCCGGCAAACGGGCGCTGTACTTCACGGTCCTGGCCGACCTTGCCGAGCGCGGCCCCGAGCCGCCGCACCAGGAACCCGGCCTCACCCCCCGCGAGGCCCTCGGCGCGCTGGCCCGCGCCTGGCTGGCCAGGCTCCCCCTCACCACCGACGAGCCCCGCGGTCTCGCCCGGCTCGGCATGGAGCTGATGCCCGAGATCCTCGCCGACGAACGGCTCCGGCTGCCGTTCGCGCAGCTGATGAAACTCGACGCGATCCTGCTCGGGCTGGCCCTGGAGGGGCTGCGCCCGTCCGCGCCGTCCGCCGGAGGGCTGGTGTGGATGGCCGAGGCCGCGCTCACCACCCTGCACGGGGCGAGCCTGATGGCCGCCGCCGCGCCCGGCTTCACCGAGCCGTTCAACATCGTCAGCGCCTGCGAGCACCTGACGGAACTCGATCTCGACGACCGCCGGTTCGCCACCCCGTGGAACACCCGGGCGCGACCGGCCGACGAGCCCTGGTCACCGCCCGAGGCGGCGGACGCGGTACGCGGCGAGCCCGCGCCGCTCGCCGGCGACGGCGTGGTGGCGATCCTCGGCCTGCACCGGCTGGAGGCCGTCGAGGAGGCCGTACGGGCGGCCCCGCCGGGGGTCGCGATCACCGCCGTCGTGGTCACCGGCGGTTCCGACGAGCTGGCCCCGCTGGCCCGGCTGGCCGTCGCCGACCTCTGCGGCTGCCTGCGCCAGGCGTTCCCGCGCCCGGCCTGGCCGCGGCTGCGGGTGGTCCTCGACGGGTCGGGCGCGATCGCCGCCGCGGCCGGCCTGCCCGCCGCAGGCGAGGGGACCGAGTCCGCGGTACGCGTCGAGGCCGGCCGGATCGTGCTGCGCGCCGACGGCCGCGGTGCGTGCCACAGGGTCGCCTCGGCCACCGCGGGGACCCGTACCGCCGACACCGGCACCGGCACCGGCACCGACGCGGCCACCGGCACCGATCCCGATGTGACCACCGGCACCGGCACGGTTCCGCCCGGCCGGGCCCCGTCGGACGGCCCGGTCCCCCCGGGACGGGCGGGGCACCGCGGCTGACCTGCGGGACCGCTCCGAGGGCCACCCGGGGGCGGCATGTTCTCAGCGCAGCGGTACGCGCCAGACCAGCCGGGTCCCGCCGGTCGCGGACGCGCCCGCCTCGAAGGAGCCTCCCAGCGCCGTGGCCCGGTCGCTCATGTTGCGCAGGCCGCTGCGCCTGCCCTGGCCGGGAAGCCCGACCCCGTCGTCGGTGACGATGAGGGTGAGGGTGTCGTCGGCGGCCTCGGCGAAGACGTCGGCCCGGGTCGCCCTGGCGTGGCGCACGATGTTGGACAGCGCCTCGCGCAGCACGGCCAGCAGGTGCTCGGCGACCGGTTCGGGGACCTTGTTGTCGAGCTGGCCCTCCATCCGCAGGCCCGGCATGAAGCCCAGGTGCCCGCGCGCGCCCTCCACCAGCTCCACGATCCACGCGCGCAGGCTCGGATCGGCGGCCTGGCGGGGGGTCTGCAGGGCGAAGATGGTCGAGCGGATCTGCCGGATCGTCTCGTCCAGCTCGTTGATCCCGTGCTGGAGACGGTCGGACGCCTCGGGGTGCTCGACGAACCGCACGATGCTCATCAGCGTCATCGCCACCGCGAACAGGCGCTGGATGACCACGTCGTGCAGGTCCTTGGCGATCCGGTCGCGGTCCTCCAGCAGGCCCAGCCGCTCGGCGTCCTGGCGGGCCTCGGCCAGCTCAAGCGCGATCGCCGCCTGACCGGCGAAGGAGTGCAGGGTGCGCAGTTCGGTGGGGTTGAACGGGATGCGCCCCGGCCGCTTGCCCAGCGTCAGCACCCCGCGTACCGCACCGGTGGCCCCCAGCGGCACCGCGGCCACCGGTCCCACCGACAGCCGGTCGGACAGCGCGTCCGGCAGGCCCGCCTCGGACAGGGCGCTGACCATGAGGGGTTCCCCGCTCGACAGGGCCCGCCCGGCCAGCGAGCCCTCCACGTCCACCTCGGCCTCGCCGGCCCCTTCGACCTCCTCGGCCTCCGGACCGTCGGCGATCACCACCCGCAGGATCTTCCGGTCCCGGTCCGGGAGCATGATCATCGCGATGTCGGCGCCGGCCAGGCCCCGTGCCCGGTTCGCCATCAGGGTCAGCACCTCGTGCGGCTCGGCCCCCGACAGCAGACCGGTCGTGACCTCGGCCGAGGCCTGCAGCCACATCTCCCGCCGCCGGGTCTCCTCGTACAGCCGCGCGTTCTCGATGGCCACGCCCGCCGCGCTGGCCAGCGCGGACACGATCGCCTCGTCCTCCTCGTCGAACTCCCCGCCGCCGCGCTTCTCGGTGAGGTACAGGTTGCCGAACACCTCGTCGCGCACCCGGATCGGCACCCCCAGGAAGGACCCCATGGGCGGGTGGCCCGGTGGGAACCCGTAGGAGGCCGGGTGGTCGGTGATGTGCGCCAGCCGCAGGGTCTGCGGTTCCTTGATCAGCAGCCCCAGCAGGCCCAGCCCGTGCGGCCAGTGCTCGATCCGGGCGATCTCCTCCTCGTCCAGGCCCACCGGGACGAACTGCACCAGCGTGCTCTCCTGCCCGACCACGCCCAGGGCTCCGTAGGTGGCGTCGACCAGTTCGGTGGCGGTCTCCACGATGCGGCGCAGCACCACCTCCAGGTCGAGGTCGCTGCCCACCGAGACGACCGCCTCCAGCAGCGCGTGCACCCGGTCCCGGGTGGCCAGGACCGCCTCCAGACGCCCCTGCAGCTCTGACAGCAGCTCGTCCAACCGCATGTTCGGGATCAGGGAACGCGACTCCTTTTCCGTCATAGGGGGAAGTGTGGCATCCGGCGGCACCGCGGCCCACCTCGTCCGGGGTTCACAGGTACGGCGCCGGGACGCGGGCCAGGTCATCGGACCGGAAGGCCGGGGCGCCCCTGACGTCCACCACCCCGTCGACCTCGCGGACGGCCTCCAGCAGCGGCGCGACCTGCGAGCGCCGGGCGACCTCGCCGCCCAGCGTAACGACACCCGTCTCCACCTCGACGGTGACCTGCCCGCCGGGAAGGTGCAGGCCTCGTCGTGCCCCGCCGTGCCCGCTGCCCCGTCCCCGTCGTGTCCCCGTCGTGTCCCCGTCGTGTCCCCGTCGTCCCCGGCTCGGCCGGTCGTGCCCGGCGGTAACGTTTCCTCTGAGGGGACGTCTCCCTCGCGAGGCCGGAGTGAAGGGGATCGACCGTGGAGGAGCGTATGGGCGAGCAGGGTGCGGCCGGCGACGGGCACGGGGGCGTTCCCGGCGCACTGGAGACGCTCGACCGGCAGGAGTGCCTGCGGCTGATCGCCCCGGGCGGGGTGGGCCGGGTCGCCTTCGACGACCAGGGCGGACCGGTGATCCTCCCGGTCAACTACGTGCTGCACGAGGAAACGGTGATCTTCCGTACCGCCGTGGGCGGCCCCTTCGACGCGGGCCTGCGGACCGGCGTGGAGGGCGTCGAGTTCAAGATCGCCTTTGAGGTCGACCAGCTCGACGCCGCCGCCAGCGAGGGGTGGAGCGTGCTGGTACGCGGTGGCGTGCACCACGTCTCCGACCCCGAGGAGCTGGCCGCGGCACAGGCCACCGGCGTACAGCCCTGGGCCGGCGGGGAGCGGACGCTCTACGTCCGGATCTCGGCCAACGAGATCACCGGCCGCCGGGTCCACGGCGGCCGATGACGACGGTGGCGTCCAGCTCCTCGGAACGGGCCACCTTCGCCTCCAGCCCGTTCCGGGCGAAGGCCGCCACGGTCCGCGGCGCCTGCCGCTCACTCGTCTCGACCAGCAGGTGACCGTCCGGTGCCAGCCAGAGCGGCGCCCCGGCGGTCACCCTCCGCTGGACCTCGACGCCGTCCTCGCCGCCGTCGAGGGCCACCAGCGGCTCGTGCACCCGGGCCTCGGCGGGCAGCGACCCGATGGCCTCGGTGGGCACGTAGGGCGCGTTGGCCACCAGAAGATCGACCCGGCCGCGCAGCACCGCGGGCAGCGGCTCGTACAGGTCACCCTCGTAGACCCGCCCGCCGTCGCCCACGTTGCGGCGAGCGCACCGCACCGCGGCGGGATCGATGTCCACGGCGTACAGCTCGATGTCGTCCAGGGCGGCGACCAGCGCGGCGCCCACCGCGCCGGAGCCGCAGCACAGGTCGACGACCACCCTCGGCAGGGCCGGACGGTCGGGACGGGCGGGAAGGGCACCGCGGGCCAGGGCGACGGCCCGGTGCACCAGGAACTCGGTGCGGCGGCGCGGCACGAACACCCCCGGATCCACCGCCATCCGCGTGCCGCAGAACTCCGCCCAGCCCAGGACGTGTTCCAGCGGCAGGCCCTCGGCCCGCCGCTCCACCATCCCGGCGAGATCGGCGGGCGTGCGGGCGGTGGACAGCAGCAGCTCCGCCTCCTCCTCGGCGAAGACACAGCCGGCGGCACGGAGCCTGGAGACGACGACGGGCAAGGACAGAAGCGACGGAAGAAGCGACATGGAGAACCTTTCGGGAAGCCCACGGGGCTCCCTCGGTCTCCTATGCCGGACGGACCGCGCGGATGCGAGAAGGGAGCACCCGACCTGATGCAGCGGTAATGGGTCTCACCTCCTCGGTAGGTCCTGCGGACGGGGCAACACTACCCGATCCGGGTCAGAGCCGGGGGGTGGCGTGCGGCGAGCCCTTGAGCTCGTGGAAGGCGGGGGTCCCGGCCATCAGCAGCGTCCCGTCCCACAGGCGGCCGGCCTGCTCCCCCGTGGGGACCTGCGAGAGCACGGGACCGAAGAACACGACGCGCTCCCCGTCCGCACCGGTGACCGCCACCACCGGCGTGCCCACGTGCTCGCCGATCAGGCCGATGCCCTCGGCGTGCGAGGCGCGTATCGCCTCGTCGTAGGCGGTCGACGCACCGGCCTCGGCCAGGTCGAGCGGCAGGTCCGCGGCGGTCAGCGCGTCGTGCAGGGAGTCGGGCCACTGCTGCCCGTGCGCGCGCCCGGCGGTCCACATCGCGGTGTAGAACCGCGCGAGGGCCTCCTGCCCGTACCGCTCCAGCACGGCGGCGCAGACCCGCACCGGCACCCACAGGTAGCCCTCGGTGTCCCCTTCGGGGTCGTCGTCGCGGCCCTCGTTGAGCACCGACAGGCTCATCAGGTGCCAGCGCACCTCGACGGGACGGACCTTCCGTGCCTCCAGCAGCCACCGGGAGGTGATCCAGGTGTAGGGGCAGGAGGGGTCGAACCAGAAGTCCGCGATCGCCTTGTCCGTCATCGCACGCTCTCCGCTCGTCGTCACCGGCGCCATGGCCGCCTCACGCACCGCTCCCCCGCGCGGCCCCGCGAGAGGCGGGCCGGTCGAGGGCGGGGCACCGCGGGGTCGCCCCCGTCCTGGCGCAGTGTACGGAGCCCGCGGCGAAGGCGCGTGCCGCCGCGCCATCGTGACGTCAGGACACCCGGACACCCGGACGCGTGGACACCCGGCGCCCGGACGTCCGGACACCCGGGCGTCGCACCGTGACGTCGCGCCACCGCACCGGTGACGTCGTGGGGCCGTCCGGAGGCCGAAGGGGAACGCGCCGGGCGCATCAAGCCGACGCGTCAGACCGGGCCGGACGCGCCCGGTGCGGACCCGGCCGGTTCGTAGGTCGCGATCACCACACCGGTGGTCGTGGTCACGGAGTCGGCGAGCCGCAGGGCGTCGAAGGCGCCGTCCTCCGCGAACAGGCGCCGTCCGGCTCCCAGCACCAGCGGGTGGATCAGCAGGACGTACCGGTCGACGAGCCCGCGCCGCATCAGCGACCGGAGCAGGTCCCCGCTGCCGAGCACCACCAGGTCACCCCCGGGCTCCTTCCTGAGGCGGGCCACCTCGTCCGCGGCGTCACCGGCCATGAGGACGGAGTTGGCCCAGGGCAGCGGCTCCCGCAGTGTCCTGGACGCGACGTACTTGGGCGTGGCGGCGAGTACCTCGGTGAAGGGGTTGTCCCGCTGCCTGGGCCAGAAGCCGAAGAAGTCCTCGTAGGTCCTGCGGCCGAGCACCAGTGCCCGCGTCCGGCTCATCCCCTCGCCCATCACCCGGCCCGCGACCTCGTCGCTGTAGGGCCGGCTCCACCCGCCGTGCTCGAACCCGCCGCGCGGGTCCTCGTCGGCCCGGCCGGGGGCCTGTATCACGCCGTCGAGCGATATGTTGCTGACCGTCACGACGATGCTCATCGTCTCTCCGCCTCAGGGGTCCCGCCGACCCGGTGCCGGCGTCTCACCCCCTACACGAACGGCCGTCGCGCGGATCGACACCGGAGGCGGCGAGATCGGAGCCGCGTGACCGGACGCCCCGGAGGACGCCCGGTCCTCTCGGCCCGGTCCTCTCAGCGGCGCCGGCCCGAGCGGGGCAGGGGCCTGGTCTTCTGCGAACCGTAGGCGCGCCTGCCGCCGCGCCCCTGCTCGACCTGGGCGCGCTGCTTGCGCCGGCCCAGCAGCCAGCCCACTCCCAGGACGGCCAGGCCCAACGGCGTACGGGCCAGCCAGCGTGCCACCACGACCTTGAAGAACTTTCTCATGGGACGGTTCCTGCCCTGGGAAGAGCCGATTAGACGAGCGGCACGCAGAACGATGCGGTGAACTCCCGGCCGGTACGTCACCCGTTCCGGCTCACGGCCGCCTCGATCCCGTCCAGGAACACGGCGAGCCCGGCCGCGAAGGTCTCCCTGGCCTCCTGCTCCAGGTAGGGGACGGTCTCGTCCTCGGAGCGGTAGGCTCCCTCGCCCTCCATCCAGGTCAGGACGGGGAAGCGGTCGGCGAAGTCGGGGGCGACCTCCTGCAGCAGGGCCGAGCGGGCGTACCACCACTCGTCGTCGGACACCCCGGTCTCGGCCGGGGCCCGCCGGGTCTCCGCGATCGTCTGCGCCGCCCCGCGCACGAAGTGCGTCAGCGCGCCGACGACGCGGCGCAGCACGCCAGCCGGCAGCCCGGTCTCGCGGAGCGCGCGCAGCACCGTCTCCAGCATGACGTACTCGTTGGGGCCGAGCACGGGGCGCGCCGGGGAGACCTGCAGCACCCACGGGTGCCGCAGGTAGAACTCCCAGACGTCCTCGGCCCAGGCGGTCACGGCCGCCCGCCAGCCCGCCGTGAGGTCGTAGCCGGTGGGCAGCTCGGCGAGGGCGTGGTCGTACATCAGCTCGACCAGCTCGCTCTTGCTGGGGACGTAGGTGTAGAGGGCCATGGCGGTGCGCCCGAGCCGCTCGCCCACCGCGCGCATGGACAGGGCGGCCATCCCCTCGTCGTCGGCGACGGCGATGCCCGCCGCCACGATCAACTCCACGCTCAGCGCGGGTTTGGGCCCGGGACGCGCCTGCGGGGGGTCGGTGACGCGCCAGAGCAGGGCCATGGAGCGGTGCGCGTCACCCTGTCCGGCGAAGACCGTCACTTGCAACTCCTTACGACATAAACTAACTTGTCCGGGCCATCTCCTTACACCCTAAGGATATCAATGAGAAGGTTCGCATTCCCGTCCGACCGGCCGGCTCCCGGCGGTCGCGCCCGGTGGCGGGCCCGCGCCGCGGACGGTCACGACGTGATCGAGGTCCGCGGGGCCAGGGAGAACAACCTGGCCGACGTCTCCCTGGACATCCCCAAGCGCCGCCTGACCGTCTTCACCGGCGTCTCCGGGTCCGGGAAGTCCTCGCTGGTCTTCGGCACGATCGCCGCGGAGTCGCAGCGCCTGATCAACGAGACCTACACCGCCTTCGTTCAGTCGTTCATGCCGAGCCTGGGCCGGCCCGACGTCGACTCGCTGCGCAACCTGAGCGCGGCGATCATCGTCGACCAGGAGCGGATGGGCGCCAACTCCCGGTCCACGGTCGGCACGGCGACCGACGCCCAGACCATGCTGCGGATCGTCTTCAGCCGGATCGGCGTCCCGCACGTCGGCACCTCGAGCGCGTTCGGCTTCAACAGCGCCGAGGGCATGTGCCCGGAGTGCGAGGGGCTCGGCCGGGTGTCGGACATCGACGTCGGCGCCTTCGTCGACACCGGCCTCTCGCTCAACGAGGGGGCGATCACGGCGCCCAACTTCACCGTGGGCTCCTGGTACTGGCAGAACACCGCCCTGTCCGGCTTCTTCGACCCCGACGTCAAGCTCAGGGACTACACCCCGGCCCAGTGGGACGACCTGCTGAACAGGCCCGCCACCAAGATCAAGATCGGGACCACGAACACCACCTACGAGGGACTGCTGGTCAAGCTCCGGCGGACCTACCTCGGCAAGGACCGCGAGTCGCTGCAGCCGCACGTCCGGGCGTTCGTCGACCGGGTCGTGACCTTCACCGGCTGCCGCGCGTGCGGCGGCACCCGGCTCAACCCCGCGGCGCTGGCCTCCAGGATCGACGGCCGCAACATCGCCGAGTGCTCGGCCATGCAGATCAGCGACCTGGCCGCCTTCGTCGCGGGCATCGAGGACGCGTCGGTGGGGCCGCTGATCGCCACCCTGCGCAACACGCTGGACTCGCTGGTGGAGATCGGGCTGGGCTACCTGAGCCTGGACCGCGAGTCCGCCACCCTGTCCGGTGGCGAGGCCCAGCGGGTGAAGATGGTCCGCCACCTCGGCTCCAGCCTGACCGACGTCACCTACGTCTTCGACGAACCCACCGTGGGCCTGCACCCGCACGACATCGAGCGGATGAACGGGCTGCTGCTGCGCCTGCGGGACAAGGGCAACACGGTCCTGGTCGTCGAGCACAAGCCCGAGACGATCGAGATCGCCGACCACGTGGTCGACCTGGGCCCGGGCGCGGGCACGTCCGGGGGACGGATCTGCTACACCGGGGACGTGGCCGGCCTGCGGCGCTCGGGCTCCCTCACCGGCCGTCACCTGGACCACCGGGCCCGGCTGCGCGAGCGGGTGCGCCGGCCCGCCGAGTGGCTGCCGATCAGGGGCGCCGACCTGCACAATCTCAGGAAGGTGGACGTCGACGTTCCGCTCGGCGTGCTGACCGTGGTCACCGGCGTGGCGGGCTCGGGCAAGAGCTCGCTGATCCACGGGTCGCTCCCCCGACGCCCGGACGTGGCCGTGGTCGACCAGAGCCCGATCCGCGGCTCCCGGCGCAGCAATCCTGCCACCTACACCGGGCTGCTGGACCCGATCCGCACCGCCTTCGCGAAGGCCAACGGGGTACGGGCGGCCCTGTTCAGCGCCAACTCCGAGGGGGCCTGCCCCAACTGCAAGGGCATCGGCCTGGTCTACACCGACCTGGCGATGATGGCCGGGGTGGCGTCGGTGTGCGAGGAGTGCGAGGGCAGGAGGTTCACCCCCGAGGTGCTGACCCACAAGCTGCGCGGCAAGGACATCAGCGAGGTGCTGGCCATGTCGGTGACCGAGGCGCGCGACTTCTTCGGGGCGGGTGCGGGCTCCGGCGCGGCGCGGGCCGTCCTGGACCGGCTCTCCGACGTGGGCCTGGGCTACCTCGGCCTGGGCCAGCCGCTGACCACGCTGTCCGGTGGCGAGCGGCAGCGGCTCAAGCTGGCCATCCGGATGGCGGACAGGGCCACGACGTACGTGCTGGACGAACCCACCACCGGCCTGCACCTGGCGGACGTGGACCAGCTGCTTGCGCTGCTCGACCGGCTCGTCGACGACGGCAACACGGTCGTCGTCATCGAGCACCACCAGGCCGTGATGGCCCACGCGGACTGGATCATCGACATGGGTCCGGGGGCCGGTCAGGACGGCGGCCGGGTGGTCTTCACCGGCACGCCCGCCGAGCTCGTCGCCCGGGGGGACTCGCTCACCGCCCGGCACCTGCGCGTCTACCTGGGGAAGAACACCGGCTGACCGTTCGAGCCCGGCCCGCGCGGCACGTGGCCGCCGGGCGAGCACGGGAACGGGCCCGGGGGGGGGGGGGGGGGGGGGGGGGGGGGGGGGGGGGGCGGGGGGGGGCGGGGGGGCGCGGGGGGGGGGGGGGGGGCGGGGGCGCCGGGGGGGGGGGGGGGGGGTGCGCGCGCCGGCGGGCGGGCGGCGGGGGGGGGGGGGCCGCCGCCCGCCCCCCCCCCCCCCCCCCCCCCCCCCCCCCCCCCCCCCCCCCCGCCGGTGCGCGAAGGGCGGTCAGCGCTGCCAGACGCGCACGTAGTCGACCTTGAAGTCGGCCGGGAAGACGGTGGTGGCGTCCGGGTCGCCCAGCCATCCGCCGACCTGGAAGTTCAGCCGCAGGTTGAACTTCCGCTTGTAGTTCAGGTCGCCGCCGAGGGTGTCCTTGAGCCAGGTGGGCGTGTTGCCCTCGCGGCGCCAGATCTCCTTGCCGTCGACGTACCAGCGGATCACGCCCGGCTCCCACTCGGTGGTGTAGGTGTGGAAACCGTCGCCCGGGTACCCGCTCGGGAAGGTGTACCGGAAGTCGTTCTTGGTGGGCGTGTAGTCACGGAAGATCGCCGCCGTCGAGGCCCGGTAGTACTGCGGGCCGCCGGGGAGCTCGGTGACGTCGATCTCGCCGTTGCCCCCGTCGTCGGGACGCATCCAGAACGCGGGCCACAGGCCCTTGGAGTTGTTCGGCCCGTTCGGGGACTTCGCGCGGATCTCGAACCGGCCGTAGGTGAACGACGCCTTGCCCCTCATGGTGTCGAGGTAGCCGGTCGAGTAGTGGCGGGTCGTACCGGCGCAGGTACGGTCCTCCTTGAGCGCCCGCATGGTCAGCACGCCGCCGCTCACGAACTGGTTCGCCGGCCTGCTGGTGATGCAGGCGCGGTCGAAGTCCAGGGAACTGTCCCTGGTGTTCCACTTGGTGGTGTCGATCGCGGTGCCGTTGAACTCGTCGGCCCACACCAGCCGCCAGCCGGCCGGGGTCGTCGGGGTCACCGTGGGGCTCGCCGTCGGGGTGGGCGTCGGCCTGACCGTGGGGGTCACCGTCGGCGTGGGGCCGGGCGTCGCGCCGGTGGTGTAGGAGATCACCAGGCGCGGCCGGATCGCCGCGTTGGAGTTGTCGGCGGACGCCCAGTACGTCCGGGTGGTGCGGGTCGTCTGGCGGACGGCGAAGGTGACCGCGCCGTTGCCGGTGACGGCCGAGGAGACGTCCCAGGCGTTGTAGCCCTTGGTGACCGCGGTGTTGGAGTCCAGCGCGGCGCCGAGCGCCGGCCGGCTCGCCCAGGTGCCGGTGCCGGAGGCTCCGCCGTCGGCCTCGTGCGCGGTGGTCGTGGTGCCCGTGAAGGGGTTCCAGGAGTACAGCTCCAGGCGGGCCGTCACGCCGGTGGCGCCCGCGGGCAGGCCGGTGACGTTGAAGCCGACGACCGCGTCCCGCTGCCCCGAGGAGTTCCCGTCGCAGGACTGCGGGCAGGTCGCCAGGGTCGTCCTGGCGCTGCCGTCGCCGTCCTGGGCGACCTGCGAGTAGGTGGTGTCGGCGGCCGGTTTGATCGTGACGCTCGCCGCCGCGGCGGTGGCCGTGCCACTGCCGCAGAGCGTCATGACACCGGTCGCGGCCAGAAGCGCCGCGACCGCGCGTTTCCTCAAGAAGAGTGACCCCGTCGAACGCGGATGAGTCATCTTCCGCCCCCTTGAACATCGTCGGGCCGCCGCTGCAAGCGGCCGTTGATCATGTGAACGGGACGAACCTAACAGTGAAAATCCGGCCTCGACGCTTTTCCCTGTTTTGGACGGTTCCATAGTGAAAAGGAGTGCGCGGGCTCCCGGTGGAGGGCGTCACCGCGGGGTCGCGGTCTCAGGCGAACAGGGCCCACCCCCAGTAGTCGCCGGCGTCGCGCACGCCCGGCGGGCAGGCGAACAGGGCGCTGGAGACGTGCCTGATGTACTCGTTGAGGGAGTCGGCCTCGGCCAGGGAGCGCTGCACGGTGACGAACTGCCGGTGCGGGTCGCGCTGGTAGGACATGAAGAACAGCCCGGCGTCCAGCCGGCCGAGCCCGTCGGAGCCGTCCACGTAGTTGTAGCCGCGGCGCAGCAGCCGCGCGCCGCCGTTGTTCGACGGGTGCGCCAGCCGTACGTGCGCGTCGTCCTTGATCAGGGCCTGCCCGTCGGGGCCCTTGGCGGCGAAGTCGATCGTGTCGAACTCGGCCTTGCGGCCCAGCGGGGCGCCCTCGCCCTTGTCGCGGCCGAAGATCTGCTCCTGCTCGGACAGCGGCGCCCGGTCCCACGTCTCGATCAGCATCCGGATCTTGCGGGTGACCAGGTAGCTGCCGCCGGTCATCCAGTCGGGGCCGTCGCCCGGCGCCACCCACAGGTGGTCCCTCAGCAGCGCCACGTCCTCCAGCTTGAGGTTGGCGGTACCGTCCTTGAAGCCCATCAGGTTGCGCGCCGTCGCCTGCGAGCGCGAGGTCGAGGACGTACGGCCGAAGCCGAGCTGGGTCCAGCGGACCGAGACCCGGCCGAAGCCGATGCGCGCCAGGTTGCGGACGGCGTGCACCGCGACCTGCGGGTCGTGCGCGCACGCCTGCACGCACAGGTCACCGCCGGAGATGTCCTTCACCAGCGCGTCGCCGGGCAGGTGCGGCAGGTCGGCCAGCGCGGCCGGCCTGCGCGACGTCAGCCCGAACCGGTCGTCGAACAGCGAGCCTCCGAAGCCGACCGTCAGCGTCAGCCCGGAGGCCGGCAGCCCGAGCGCCTCGCCGGTGTCGTCCGGCGGTGCCTCGCGGTCCCCGCCGACCGCCCCGAACACCCCGGCCTCCTGCCCCCGCGTCATCCGGGCCGCGGCCGCGGTCCACTCCTGCAGCAGGTCGTCCAGCTCGGCCCTGTTCTCGGTGACCACGTCGAACGAGACGAAGTGCAACCTGTCCTGCGCCGGGGTGACGATGCCCGCCTGGTGCTCGCCGTAGAAGGGGATCGGGTCGGCGGCGGAGGCGGGGGGCGGGGCGGGTGCCGGTTCGGGCCCGCCGGAGGCACCGCGCACCACGATCGCGCCGGCACCGGCGGCCGCCGCCCCCGCGGCGCCCATGCCCAGCAGTTTCCTGCGGCTGATCCGCCCGCTCATCGCCCCTGCCTCACGCGGGTCACTTCGCCACCACCGCGGCGATCCTGCTGATCGGCTCGGAGAGCGCGTTGATCGCGTCCGAGAGCTTCCTGAGGTCGTCCTTGGACAGCTCGGTGTGCAGCTTCCAGCCGTCGCCCTTGCGGTGCGCGCCGAGCGCCGCCTCGGCCGCGGCGAACCTCTCGTCCAGCGTCGTGACCAGCTCGGGGGCGCGCTGCTCCAGGACCGGGCGGAGCGCCTGCACCGCCGCCTTGGACCCCTGCAGGTTGGCGTCGAAGTCCCACAGGTCGGTGTGGGAGTAGCGGTCCTCCTCGCCGGTGATCTTTCCGGAGGCGACCTCGTCGAGCAGCCCCTTGGCGCCGTTGGCCAGCAGCACCGGTGAGAGCTCGGCGGCGTTGGCCTTCTCCACGATGGTCGTGATGTCGGCCATCAGCTTGTCGGCGACGGGCCCGTCCTCGCTGATGTCCCCGGTGACCCAGAGGTCCTTCTCGATGCGGTGGAAACCGGTCCACTCCTCGCCTTCGGCCACGTCGTTCTCCCGGGCGTCGATGGCCGGGTCGAGGTCGCCGAAGATCTCCGCGACCGGCTCGATCCGCTCCCAGTAGGTCCGCGAGACCGGGAAGAGCGCCTTGGCCTTCTTGACGTCCTTCGCCTTGACCGCGTCCACGAACTCCTGCGCCTTGGTCAGCAGGGTGTCGCTCTGCGACTTGATGTAGCGCTTGTAGCCGGCGGTGGCCGCCGCGAGCTGCGCGTCGTCGCTGAGCGGCTTGTGCTCGCCGGTGACCTTGAGCGGCCCGCGGACGCCCTTGCCGATCATGCCGGGCTTGCAGGCGGTCTGGTAGGTGCCGGGGGGCAGCTCGATGATCACCTCACGGGTCAGGCCGGGCACGATGTTCTCCACCTCGCCCATGACCCGGTCACCGGCCGCGTAGACGTAGAACTCGGTCACCTTGGTGCCGCCGTTGGTGACGGCGAACGTCGAGGTCCCGGCCGGGACCTCGGTGACGGCGACCTTGCACTCGGTGTCGCTGGCGGCCACCGCGACGGGACCGCCCGCGGCCGGGGCCGCCGAGGCGGCCGACGTCCCGGCGCCGGGGGCGGGATCGGAGGCGCAGGCGGTGAGGCCGGCGAGCGCGAGCACGCCGGTGACGATGGAGACGGAGGTGCGCATGGTCGTTCCGTTCGGAAAGGGTCAGCCCGCGTGTTGCGGGTCGGTCGCTGAGGTCGGGGACACGGGGGCCGGGTTCCGCCGCGGCCACAGGAAGAGCACGAGCGTGGGCAGCGCGTAGGCGGCCCAGGCCACCGTCTCCAGCACGCTCGGCTGCGGGGTGATGTTGAACATCCCGGCCAGCAGCGCCCCGTGCCAGGAGTCGGCGGGCAGCACGCCGCTGATGTCGAATGCCTGGACGGACAGCCCCGGCAGGACGCCTGCCTCCTGCAGGTCGTGCACGCCGTACTTGAAGATGCCCGCGGCGACCAGGATCAGCAGCAGCCCGGTCCAGGTGAAGAAGACGGTCAGGTCGATGCGCATCGCGCTGTGGTAGATCGCCCAGCCCAGCGCGACCGCGGTGAGCAGGCCCAGGCTGATGCCGATCAGCGGGACGGCGGTGGTGGAGGCGCCCTGCGCCGAGGCGAAGAACAGCAGCGCGGTCTCCAGGCCCTCGCGCGCCACGGCGAGGAAGGACACGACCACCACCGCGGTCGCGCCGACCTCCAGGGCCCGGCTGAGCCTGGCGCGCAGCTCGCCGGAGAGGGTACGGGCGGCGCGGCGCATCCAGAAGATCATCCAGGTGACGAACGCGGTGGCCAGCAGCGAGGTGATCGCCTCGAACAGCTCCTGCTGCCGGTACTCCAGGCGGGCGACGGTGAAGGTCAGCAGCGCGCCGAACGCGACCGACAGCACCAGGGCGGCGCCGACGCCGGCCCACACCAGGGGCAGCCGGTCCCGCCGGTCGCTCTTGACCAGGAGGGCGACGAGCACGGAGACGACGAGGGTGGCCTCCAGGCCCTCACGCAGTCCGATGAGATAGCTGGCGAACACCGTCACTCCATGAGAACCGAAAACCGCGACCGTATTAGGTTAGGACAACCTTAGTCGGGGGGACGGGACGACTCTCGGGCGGGGTGGTCACGGACGGCCGGAGCGGTCCCGGCCGGGGTGCGGCGCCCTCTCGCGGTCCCTCCCCGGCGGTACCCCTCTCTCGGAACCCCCGCGGTGTCCCCTCGTGGCGCCCTGTCGCGGTGCCGTCCGCTCACGCGCGCACGGAGCGCCAGATCCGTTCGGGCAGCAGGCGGCACGCCTCGTCCAGGTCGATGCCGGGGGCTCCGGCCAGCCACCGGCGGGCCGTCTCCGCGACCGGGCCGACGACCAGCGTCTCGGTCAGCGCGTCCGGCAGCTCCACGACCAGGCCCGCCTCGGTGTACGGCCGCAGCCGGCCCAGGATCTCGGCGAGCCTCGGCCCCGTCTCCCGCGTGACCGGCCCGGGGTGGGCGGCGAGGAACCCGGCGTAGGCGGAGGCGTGCACGAAGTGCGCGGCGGACCGGTGCTCGCGGGTGAAGCCGAGGTATCCGGTGACCACGGCGCGGATCACCCCGGCCGCCTCCCGCTCGCCCCGCCCCGGCCGCGTGGCCGCCCCGGCCCGGACGAGGTCGCGTTCGGCGTCGAGGGCGGCGATGACGGCGTCGAGCAGGCCGGACAGGCAGCGCGCGTACAGTGCCGCGGCCAGCCCGTCGAAGCTGCCGAA
The DNA here is from genome assembly GCF_044456585.1 of Streptosporangium sp. NPDC050855. Taxonomy (NCBI): domain Bacteria; kingdom Bacillati; phylum Actinomycetota; class Actinomycetes; order Streptosporangiales; family Streptosporangiaceae; genus Streptosporangium; species Streptosporangium sp. NPDC050855. The sequence continues at coordinate 47,040 of NZ_JBITFY010000020.1, read as the reverse complement.
GTGGTGGTAGAGGCTGCCGACGCTGACGCCGCTCGTCCCGGTCACCGCGGTCATCGTGAAGCCCTCGGCGCCGTGGCGGTCGTACAGCTCCAGGGCGGCGGCCAGCAGCCGTTCCCTGGTCTCGTCGCCGCGCCTGTGCCTAGGCGACACCGGTGAGCTCCGCGGCCTGCGCCCAGAGCCTGCGCGCCAGGACGGCGTCGGCCGCCACCGGCTCCAGGGGCAGCTCGCGGTCGACGTCGAAGTAGCGCCCGGTACCGGCCCGGTCCATGGCCACCCCCAGGACCGCGGCCGCGCCCTCGGCGGGTGCCTTCCACAGCAGCTTGGCGGCCTTCAGCAGCACCCCCACCGGGCCGCCGCGGTCACCGAGCCCGGTCCTGATCACCCCCGGGTGCACGGCGTCGACCGTGACGCCCCGCTCCCTCCAGCGCGCGGCCCACAGCGGCGTCAGCGCCAGGTTGCACAGCTTGGTGTCGGCGTAGGTGCGCACCGGGGAGAAGTCCGCGCCGGTGGGCGTGCGCCCGGGGTCGGCGCGGCCCTTGACGTACAGGCCCGCGGTGACCTGGACGACCCTGGTCAGGCGGTCTTCCAGCAGGTGGTTGAGCAGGAAGGGGGCCAGGTGGTTGACGGCGAAGGACTCCTCGAACCCGTCCTCGGTGAGCCGCCGCGCCGCGGGCCAGATCCCGGCGTTGTGGATCAGCACGTCCGGGCGCGGGCAGACGGCGGCCAGTTCCCCGGCGGCGGACCGGATCCCCCGCAGGGTCGACAGGTCCGCCGTCACCAGGTCGGCGCCGAGCCGGGCCGCCTCGCCCGCCGCGGCGGGGTTCCTGGCCACGAGCACCACGCGGTGGCCGAGGCGGGCGAACTCCTCGGCCGTGGCCAGACCGATCCCGCGGTTGCCCCCGGTGATGACGACGCTGGGTCTCATGCCCGGGAGCGTACCGGATTCTAGAGAGTCTCTCTAGAATCGGTCCCCGGCTCCGGGCGGGCCGCTCAGGGTTCGGCGCCCTGGGGCACCTGCGCCGAGCGGCGGGCGATCGAGCGCACGATCTCCCCGGTGCGCACGGCGGTCATGGACAGCAGCGACGAGGCGATCCCGTGGGTGTCCTCGGTGGCCCCCTGCAGGTAGACGCCCCAGCTCTTGCCGGGGTCGACGGCGATCCGGTAGTCGCGCTCCACCAGCAGCTCGCCCGCCTCGCCGGTACGGCAGTGCTCGCGCGCCTCGCCCAGCAGGTCCAGCGGGTTGCGCTCGCGGTAGCCGGTCGCGCAGACGACCGCGTCGGCCTCGATCGTGCTCGTCTCGCCCGTGGGCAGGAAGCACAGCCGGACGCGGGCGCTCTCGCCGTCCTCGTCCACGCCGAGCAGGCGGGAGGCGTTCAGCATGCGCAGGCGCTCGACCCCGGCGACCTTCTCGGCGTAGGAGCGCCGGTAGAGCTCGTCGATGAGGTCCATGTCCACCACCGAGTAGTTGGTGTTGCGGGAGTAGGCCAGCAGCATGCGCTTGACCTCCTCGGGGGCGGTGAAGAAGTGGTCGACGGCCTCGGGGTCGAAGATGCGGTTGGCGAAGGGGCTGTCGTCGGCCGGCGAGTAGCCGTACCGGGTGAAGACCGCGCAGATCTCCGCGGAGGAGTAGGTGCGGTGCAGGTGCTCGACGGCCTCGGCCGCGCTCTGCCCGGCGCCGACCACCACGAACCGCCTGGGCTCGCGGCCGCCGAGGCCCTCCAGGCGGGCCAGCAGCTCCTCGGTGTGCCAGATCCGCTCTCCGGAGCGCACGCCGCCGGGCAGAACCGGGTCCAGCCCGACCGCGATCACCAGGTTGCGGGTCAGACAGGTGTGCAGCTCGTCGCCGCGCTGCACGACGACCTCCAGCGTGTCGTCGTCGTGCGGGCGCACCGCCACGACCTCGGAGTCGTAGCGCACCAGGTCGGCGAAGGAGGCGGCGACCCACTCCAGGTAGTCGTGGAACTCCAGCCGGGTGGGGAACATGGTCTTGTGGTTGATGAAGTCGACCAGCCGGCCCTTTTCCTGCAGGTAGCACAGGAAGGAGTAGGGGCTGGTCGGGTTGCGCAGGGTGACCAGGTCCTTGAGGAAGTGGACCTGCATCGTGGCGCCGTCGATGAGCATGTTGCGGTGCCAGCCGAACCTGGGCTGCCTCTCGAAGAAGACCGCGTTCACGCCGGCGCCGTACTCCTCCTCCAGGGCCACCGCGAGCGCGAGGTTGGAGGGCCCGAAACCGATGCCCACGACGTCATAGACCGGGCTCGACATGTTCGCCTCTCACGTGCTGAGGAATGGTCCCCCGGAGCCGGGCGGCGGCGGGGGGGAGAGCGGGTCCGCACGGGATCCGCACGGGATCCGCACGGGATCCGCGCAGGATCCGCGCAGGATCCCGCGGGAGCCCTCCCCGGGACGGCCCGCCGGGGCGGGCCCGTCCCGGGGAGGGCCGGGACGTCCGTCAGGAGGACGAGGCGGCCTTGGCGACCTTGGCGACCTGGGGCACGAGCTGGTCGACCACGTAGGGGATCGCCAGCGGCGTCGGCGTGCGCAGCGGCCAGAACGCCTTGAGGTCCAGCGGCACGTACGAGCCGCGCTCGACCACGTCCAGGCCGGAGAACAGGGCGTTGGCCTCGATCTTCTTCTGGGTGGCGGCGTCGTCGTTGTAGTGGCTGAGCAGCACGTCGACGTCGAGGACCTTCACCTTCTCCATGCTCAGCTCGGCCGCGAAGCCCTCGCCGGGCAGGGCCTTGATCTCCTCGGGCAGCACCATCCCGAACTGGTCGAAGAGCTTGACGCTGATGTCGGCGTCGGACTTCATGACGCCGATGTTGCCGGACGGGAAGACGCTGGTGAGCGCGTACTTCTTGCCGGAGAGCTCGGGGTGGGAGGTCTTCACCGAGGCGATCTTCGCCTCGACGTCGGCGACGAGCTTCTCGCCCTCGTCGGCCTTGCCGACCGCCTTGGCGACCTGGCGGGCCACGGTCTGCCAGGAGTCCTCGGCCGGGCCGGTCTCGTAGGCGGTGGTCGGCGCGAGCTGGGACAGGCCCGCGTACTCCTTGTCGATGTAGTAGTCGCCGCCGGCCAGGATCAGGTCGGGCTTGAGGGCGGCGATCTTCTCCAGGGAGAAGCCGGCCTCGCCGGCCTTGAGCAGCTCCGGCTTCGCACCGGAGAGCCTGGGGGCGGTCCAGGGGGTGAGGCCGTCGGGCTGGATGCCGGTCAGCTCCGCCATGCCGACCGGCTGCACGCCCAGGGCGAGCAGGGTGTCCTGGTCGATCTCACCGAGGGCGACGATACGCTGGGGCGCGGATTCGATCGTGGTGGTGCCGAGCTTGTGGGTGATGGTCACCGGGAATCCGGAGCCTGCCTGGGCGGCGGGCGTCGTGGCGCTCGCGGCGGGCTGCTCGCCACCGCCTCCGCCACCGCACGCGCCGACCAGGCCGAGGCCGAGCAGGAGTGTTCCGGTGGCGAACAGACGGCGCATCGTGTCGCGCATGGGTATGGGTGTCCTTCCAGAGCTCACGAGAGCTCCCGTTTTAGGTAAGCCTCACCTAAGTTAACAATCTTTGCCCGCCCTGGGAAGCGCTTCACGACGAAGCGCTTCCCGGCGAAGCGCCTCACTCCAGGCGGTCGACGAGCTCGGCCACGCTCTGGGACGTCATCAGCGTGGCGATCCGCACCCCGGCGCACCCGGGCTCGCGCCGGATCCTGCGGACCAGCTGCATGGCCAGCAGCGAGTGACCGCCCAGGTCGAAGAAGTTGTCGTGCGGCCCGACCGCGTCCACCTCCAGGACCTCGGTGAACACCCGGCACAGCCGCTCGGTGAGGTCGTCGTCGCGCCGGGACGCCGGTCCCGTGGCGGCGGCGGTGACCGTGCGGGCCTCCAGCGTGACGGGCAGGTCGCTCAGGCGCGTCTCGGGTTCGGCCGCGACGCGTCCCAGCACGTCCAGGAGCGCCCCGATCATCGTGTCCACGGTGGCCGGGTCGAACAGGTCGGCCGAGTAGTCGACGATCAGGTGGAGCTCCTCCCCCCGCTCCCGGAAGATGAAGTCCAGGTCGAACTTGGCCGCGGGCGGGCTGAACAGCGCCTCCCGCTGCCGCAGCCCGGGGAAGTCCACCTCGCCCATGGCCTGGTTCTCGTAGCCGACCATCACCTGGAACAGCGGGTTGCGGCCGGGCACCCGCGGCGGGCGCAGCGCCTCCACCAGCGCCTCGAACGGCAGGTCCTGGTTGGCCAGACCGGCCAGGTCGGTGTCGCGGACACGGGCCAGCAGCTCGGCGAAGGACGGGTCGCCCGAGGTGTCGGCGCGCAGCACCAGCGTGTTGACGAAGAACCCGACCAGGTCGGCGACGGCCTCGTCGGTGCGGCCCGCGACCGGGCTGCCCAGCGGGATGTCCTCCCCCGCGCCCGTACGGTGCAGCAGCGCGGCCACCGCGCTCTGGCAGACCATGAACATGCTGGCCTGCGCCGAGCGGGCGAGCTCGCGCAGCCGCCCGGTCAGCGCCGCCGGCAGCCGCCTGGTCGCGGTCCCTCCGCGCTGGCCGACGGTGGCGGGCCTGGGCCGGTCCACCGGCAGCGGGATCTCCTGCGGCATGCCGGACAGCGCCCGCGCCCAGTAGGCGAGCTGGCGGGCGTGCAGGCTGCCGGGGTCGGCGAGGTCGCCGAGCAGCTCGCGCTGCCAGAGCGTGTAGTCGGCGTACTGCACCGCGGGCGGCTCCACGGCCGGTGCCGCGTCCCGCAGCCGCGCGGCGTAGGCGCGGGCCACGTCCCTGGCGAACGGGCCGAAGGACCACTCGTCGAACGCGATGTGGTGGAAGACCGCCAGCAGCAGGTGCTCGTCCGGCCCCTCCTCGATGAGCGCGACCCGCAGCGGGATCTGCGTGGCCAGGTCGAACGGGCGCGCGATGACCTCCTCGGGCGCCGCCGAGGTGACCTCCAGGACCGGGCGGACCTGCTCGGGCGGCAGGACGCGCTGGAAGGGCACGCCCTCGTGCTCGGCGAAGACGGTCCGCAGGCTCTCGTGCCTGGCGGTCACGTCGCCGATCGCGGCCTGCAGCGCGGCCACGTCGAGCCTCCCGCTCAGGTGCACCGCGAGCGGCAGGTGGTAGGCCTCGCGCGGCCCCTCGTCCTCGCGCAGCATCTGGTCCAGCAGCCACAACCGGCGCTGGGCGTACGACAGCGGGACGCGCTCGGGCCGCTCGGCGGGCACCAGCGGAGGCCGCAGCGCGACCCCGGCCCGGTCGTGCAGCCGTCCGGCCAGCTCGGCGACGGTGGGCGCCTCGAACAGGTCGCGGATGGCCAGCTCGGTGCGAAGCACCGCGCGGACCCTGCCGACCAGCCGGGTCGCCAGCAGCGAGTGACCGCCCAGCTCGAAGAAGCCGTCGTCGATGCCGACGCCGGAGACGTCGAGCACCTCGCCGAACAGCGTGCACAGCAGGTGCTCCACCGCGGTCCTGGCGGCGCGCCCGCTCCCGCGCGGCCCGTGCCGGTCCGGGGCGGGCAGAGCCCTGCGGTCCAGCTTGCCGTTGACGGTCAGCGGCAGCGCGTCCAGCGTCACGATCGCGCTCGGCACCATGTAGCCGGGCAGCCTGCGCTTGAGCCCCTCGCGCACCCGGGCGGCGAGCGCCCCGTGGTCGCGGGCCGCCGCCGGGTTGCTCGCGTACGAGGCGGGCCTGCGGTCGGGGTCGGCCGGAGCGTACGCGGCCCCGCCACCGAAGACGGCGTCGTAGTACCCGATCTCGGCCGAGGGGGTGATGACCACGTCCGGGTCGAGGGCGTACAGCGACTCGGGGTCGACCCCGCGCGGGGGCTCGCCCAGCAGCTCGCGCGCCCGCCTCGGCGAGGCGCCGCCCTCCAGGGCGCGCAGCGCGGCGAGCTCGCCGGACAGGCGGGGGTCGGGGATGCCCCGCACCCGCAGCGGCCCGGCCGGGCCCGCGGGCGGCAGGGTGCCCGGCCCGGCCCAGTCCACCACCGGGGTCTCCTCCGCCGGTACGGCGGGCGGGGTGACCGGCGCCTTCCACAGCGTCACGTCGTAGCGGTGCCTGCTGAGCTCGTTGTGGTGCACGCCGCGCTTGGCGCGGACCTCCACCCGCGCGGCCACGCCGAGGGCGGTGAAGAACGCGGGGTCGAGCAGCAGCTCCTTCTCCATCCGGACGGCGCGGTCGATCGCCGCGGTGACCGCCCGCGGGTCGCCGCCGTCCCCGTCGTCGTTGCCGTCGCCGTCCGCGCCGGTGCCGTCGCCGAGGCGGCCGAGCTGGACGGCCGCGTGCAGGCAGCGCACCGACCGCAGGTCGCGGACGTCGCCGACGAACAGCGCGCCGCCGGGGGCGAGCAGGTCCATCGCGGCGCCGATCACCTCGGCGAGGTAGCCGGCGCTCGGGAAGTACTGCACCACCGAGTTGACCACGACGACGTCGAAGTGCCCGGCGGGCAGGCCGGCGGTGTCGTGCGCGGGCCGGCAGCTCAGCCGTACCGGCGAGTCCGGGCCGAGGTCGGCCTGGAGCTTGGCGATGACGGGGGCGGCGAAGTCGGTGCCCCAGTACTCCTCGCAGTCACCGGCGAGCCGCGACAGCAGCAGGCCGGTGCCGACGCCGATCTCCAGCACCCGCCGGGGCCGCAGCGCGGCGATCCTGGCCACGGTGGACTCGCGCCACTCGCGCATGTGCTCCAGCGGGATGGGCGTCCCGTCGTAGCTGCTGTCCCAGCCCGCGAAGTCCTCGGCGTGCACGGCCGTGCCGATCTCGGTGTACTCGGCGTCGTAGATCTGCCGCCACTCCGCCAGGTGCTCGGCCTCGGCCTCGGGCTGCGCGGCGCCGTCGGGCACCACGTAGCCGACGAGGCGCTTGACCCCGGGCACGTCCGTGCTCACCGCGACGACCGCGGCCTGCCCGACGCCGGGCTCGGCCGCCAGCGCGGTCTCGACCTCCTCCAGCTCGACCCGGTAACCGCGGATCTTCACCTGCTCGTCGGTACGGCCCAGGAAGTCGATGTTGCCGTCCTCGCGGACCCGTACCAGGTCACCGGTGCGGTACATCCGCTCCCCCGCCTGGAAGGGGTCGGCCACGAACCGTTCCGCGGTCAGGCCCGGCCGGTCGAGGTAGCCTCGGGCCAGGCCGGCGCCGGAGATGTAGAGCTCTCCGGGTGAGCCGGGCGGGACCGGCCGCAGCCAGGCGTCGAGCACGTACCCGCGGGTGTTCCAGATGGGCTTGCCGACGGTTGGGGTGGCGCTGTCCTCGGTGCCGCCGCCGAGGGTGTTGATGGTGTACTCGGTCGGGCCGTAGAGGTTGTAGCCGAGCGTCCCCTCGGTGCGCGCGAGCCGGTCCCACACGGCCGCCGGGACGGCCTCGCCGCCCAGCAGCACCAGCGGCGGCCGGTGCTCACCGTCGAGCAGGCCCTCCTCCAGGAGCTGCTGCGCGTAGGTCGGCGTCACGTTGATCACGTCGATCCGGTGGCGTCGCAGGTACTCGGTCAGCGCCTCGGCGTCGCGCCGCAGCTCCTCGTCGCAGACGTGCACCTCGTGGCCCTCGATGAGCCAGAGCAGTTCCTCCCACGACATGTCGAAGGAGAACGACACGGTGTGCGCGATCCGCAGCCGGCGTCCGGCCGAGGCCACGACCGGGTCGAAGATGTTGGCCCGGTGGTTGAACTGCATGTTGGTCAGGCCCCGGTAGGGGGTGACCACGCCCTTGGGCCGGCCGGTCGAGCCGGAGGTGTAGATCACGTACGCGGGGTGCTCCAGCCGCCCGGGGACGTCCCTGCCGAAGCCGGGCGTCTCCTCGCCGGTCAGGCCGGTGCCGGGCAGCCGGTCCAGGCGCTCGCGCACCGCGGGGTCGTCGAGCGCGATCGTCTCCCCCGGGCAGGTCAGCCCGGCGGCGATGGCGCGGTGCGAGACCAGGCAGGCCGGGGCGGCGTCGGCCAGCATGAAGTCCAGCCGGTCGGCCGGGTAGTCGAGCTCCAGCGGCAGGTAGGCGGCGCCGGTCTTGAGCACCGCGAAGAGCGCGACGACCATCTCCGCCGAGCGGGGCAGCGCGAGGGCGACGACCCGTTCCGGACCGGCCCCGTGCGCCAGCAGCAGCCGGGCCAGCCGGTTGGCCGCGGCGTCCAGCTCGGCGTAGGTCAGCCGCACGTCCGGCTGGGAGACCAGGGCGAGCTCGTCCGGGGTGCGCGCGGCCTGCTCGGCGAGCAGCTCGGCGATGGTGAGCTCGGGCACGAACCGCTCGGAGTCGGCCCAGTCGCGGCGCAGCCGGTCGTGCTCGCCGGGCAACAGCAGGTCGAGCCGGTGGCAGGGCCCGGCCGGGTCGGCGGCGACGGCCTCCAGGACGCGCACGTAGCGGTCGGTCAGGCGCGCGGCCTCGGCCTCGGTGAAGGCGTCGCCCCGGTACATGACGCGCAGGCCCGCGCCGGGCTCGACGACCATGGTGACCGGGTAGTGGGTCGCGTCGCGGACCTGGCGGCCGGTCACCCGCACGTCGCCGCCGGGGCCGAACCCGCGCCCGACGGGCATGCCGGGGAAGTTCTGGAACACGAAGAGGGTGTCGAACAGGGTGCCGAGACCGGTCTCCCGCTGCACGTCGGCGAGCGCGACGTAGGAGTGGTCGAACAGCTCCGACTGGAAGGTCTGCACCCGCTCCAGGACGGCGCGGAGCGGGTCGGCCGCCGAGGCCCGCACCCGGACCGGGACGGTGTTGAACAGCAGGCCGACGATGGACTCCACCCCGTCGACGTCGGGGTGGCGGCCGGAGACCGAGACGCCGAAGACCACGTCGTCGCGGCCGGTCAGCCCGGCCAGCAGCAGTCCCCAGGCGCTCTCGTACAGGGTGCCCAGGGTCAGGCCGGACTCGCGGGCCAGGGTGTCGAGGCGGGACGCGAGGTCGCCGGGCAGCGCCCGGTGGATCTCCCCGGCACCCGCGAGGTCGGCGGGGCGGCCGGTCAGCTCGGGCCTGATCAGGGTGGGCTCGTCGAGGCCGTCGAGGGCACGGGCCCACGCCTTGAGCGCGGCCTGGCGGTCCTGGGCGTTGACCCAGTCGAGGTAGGCGTGGAAGGGGACGGCCGGGCGGTCGTGCTCGGCCTCGGCGTCGGTGTAGAACTCCAGCAGCGAGGTGACCAGCAGGGCGCCCGACCAGCCGTCCAGCAGGATCAGCTCGGAGGTCAGCACCAGCCGGAAGTCCTCCTCCCCGACCCTGGCCAGCGCGAAGCGGATCAGCGGCGGGGAGTCGGGGACGAACGGGCGGGCGCGCTGCGCCTCGACGAACGCCTCCAGGCCGTCCGCCCCGCCGATCCCGCCGACCCGGTCGGTCTCGCCGGTCTCGCCGGTCGTCCCGGTGAGGTCGGCGAAGGTCCAGTCGACCTCGAAGTGCTCGGGGACGAACTGCACGGTACGGCCGCCGTCGGTGCGGAACCCGGCGCGCAGGTTGGGGAACTTCAGCAGCACCCGGCGCGCGGCCCCGGCCAGCCGGTCCGCCTCGACCGGCCCGGTCAGGGTCACCACGGCCTGCTGGACGTAGATGTCGCGGTCCTCGCCGGCCATCATCAGGTGGAAGAGCAGGCCCTCCTGCAGCGGGGAGAGCGACAGCTCGGCCCGCTCCGGGCCGGAGGCGCCCCCGGCCGGGACGTCCGTCGCGGGGACGCCGGGCACGGACGCGTCCGGTACGGGGACGTCCGGCGCGGACGCGTCCGGTGCGGTCGCGGCGGCCGGGATGCGGGCCAGGGCCTCGACGGTGCGCAGCCGGAACACGTCGCGGACGGTGAAGGCGAACCCGGCGCGGCGGGCCCTCCCCACCAGCAGGGCGGCGCTGATGCTGTCGCCGCCGGTGCGGAAGAAGTCATCGTCGGCGTTGACGGCGTCCCGCCCGACGGTCTCGGCCACCAGCCGGGCCAGGGCGCGCTCGGCCCCGGTCTCCGGGGCCCGTCCCGCGCGGGCGGCGGGCTCGGGCAGCGCCCGGCGGTCGAGCTTGCCGCCCGGGGTCAGCGGCAGCCGGTCGAGGCCGACGAGCACGGCCGGGACGAGGTGGCCGGGCAGGGTCTCGCGGAGCCCTTCGTGCAGCGCGTCGAGGTCGGTGCCGGGCTCGGTCTCGACGTAGCCGACCAGGCGCGGCCCCGAGCGGAGCGCCACGGCCGCCCGCCGCACCCCGGGCCGGGCCGCGAGCGCGGCCTCGACCTCCCCGGGTTCGACGCGGAAGCCACGGATCTTGATCTGGTCGTCGGCGCGGCCCAGGAAGTCCAGGGCGCCGTCGCGGCGGCGGCGCACCCGGTCGCCGGTGCGGTAGAGCCGCGAGCCGGGCGGGCCGAAGGGGTTGGCGACGAACCGCTCGGCGGTGCGGGCCGGGTCGCCGAGGTAGCCGCGCGCCAGGCCGTCCCCGGCCAGGTACAGCTCGCCGACCGTCACCTCGCGCAGCCCGGCGTCCAGCACGTACGCCTCGGTGCCGGTGATCGGGACCAGTCCCCCTGCGCCCTCGGCGATCAGGCTGTCGCCGGCCGCCTCGGAGCAGCCGTACAGGTTGACCAGCCGGGCCGGGACCCGCGCGGCCAGCGCGGCGGGCAGGGCCTCGCCGCTGCTGACCCAGGTGGTCACCGAGCCGAGGTCGCCGGCCTCGCCGGCCCGCAGGAGCGCGGACAGCAGGCCGGGCACGACCGTCACCAGGTTCACCCGGTGCCGGCGGATCAGGCCGGCCAGGGCGAGCGCGTCGACGGCGGTCTCGTCGTCGGCCACGACGACGGTGTCGCCGACCACGAGGCCGCCGAGCAGTTCGGTGCTGCCGTCGATGAAGGCCGGTGAGCTCTTGGCGACCCGCGTGCCGGCCGGGGCCAGGTCCATGCCCCAGGCCAGGCGGCCGGCCAGGGCCCGCTGGGTGCCGGCGACGGCCTTGGGCGTCCCGGTGGAGCCCGACGTGAAGATCACGTACGCCGGGTGGTCGGGCAGCGGCCGGGTCCGGGCGCGGGGCGGCGCGTCCGGGGGGAGCTCGTCGGCCCCCAGGACCAGCAGCGGGCGGGCCGCGTAGAGCATCAGGTCGATCCGGGAGCGCGGGTAGGTCGTGTCGATCGGCAGGTAGGCCGCGCCGGTCTTGAGCACCGCCAGCAGGGCGATCACGAACTCGGCGGAGCGGGGCAGCGCGATCGCGACGATCCGCTCCGGCCCGGCGCCCGCCGCGGCGAGCCGGTCGGCGAGGGCCTCGGCGCGCTCGTCCAGCCCGGCGTAGTCGAGCACGGTGTCGCCGAAGACGACCGCGGGGGCGTGCGGCGTCCGCGCCACCTGGGCCTCGACCATCTCGGCGACGGTCAGGCCGGCGGCCCCGCCGTCGCGGGTCTCGCGGAGCTCGCGGAGCTCGCGGGTCTCGCGGGCCTCGCGGGCGGTGACGGCGGGCCGGGCGGCCGGGGCGCCGAGCGCCGACAGGCGCCGCGCCGGGTCCTCCACGGCCCGCCTCAGCAGCTCGGCGAGGTCGTCGAGCAGGCCGGTGACGGTCTCGGCGTCGTAGAGGTCGGCGGCGTAGGCCACGAACCCCTCGATCAGGTCCTCGCCCTCGGAGAAGTAGACGTCCAGGTCGAACTTGACGCCGCCGGTCCGCGGCAGGAACGGCTCGGCGCGCACGCCCGGCAGCCGGAGCCGGACGTCCTCCAGCCGCTGGTGGACGATCATCACCTGGAACAGCGGGCTGCGGGCCAGCGAGCGCTCCGGCGCCAGCCGCTCCACGACCTGCTCGAACGGCACGTCGGCGTGGGAGAACGCGGCCAGGTCGGTACGGCGGACCCGCTCCAGCAGTTCGGTGAAGGCCGGGTCGCCGGACAGGTCGGTGCGCAGCACCACGAGGTTGACGAACACGCCGACCAGGTCGGACAGGTCGGCGTCGGCACGGCCCGCGACGGGCGTGCCGAGTGCCACGTCCTCGCCCGCGCCGGCCCGGTGCAGCAGCGCGGCCACGGCGGCGTGCAGGACCATGAACACGCTGGTGCCGGTCCGCAGGGCCAGCTCGCGCACCCCGTCCAGCGGCAGCCGGAACGGGACGAGCCCGCCGCGGTGGCTCGCCTCGGCGGGGCGGGGCCGGTCCGGGGGCGGCGTGCTCTCCTCGGGCAGCCCGCGCAGCGTCCGCTCCCAGAAGGCGGTACCACCGGCGACCTCGGGGACCCGGCTCCGCCAGACGGCGTAGTCGGCGTACTGCACCGGCAGCGGCGCCCAGTCGGGCGCGGCGCCCGCGGCGCGGGCGGTGTAGGCGCGCGACAGGTCGGCGAGCAGCGGCGTGAACGACCACTCGTCGGCGGCGGCGTGGTGCTGGAGCATGACCAGCACCGACTCCTCGGCGGAGACGCGCAGCAGGGTCGCCCGGATCGGCAGGTCGGTGGCGAGGTCGAAGACGTGCGAGGCGGCCCGCGTCTCGGCCTCTCGCAGCCACTCCTCGGAGCGTCCGCGCGCGTCCACCACGTCGAAGGCGGCCTCGCCGGTGGCCAGGACGCGCTGCACGGGCAGGCCGTCCTCGCCCTCGACGAGCAGGGTGCGCAGCGCCTCGTGGCGGGCCACCACGTCGGCGAAGGCGGCGCGCAGCGCGTCGACGTCGACGGGGCCGCGCAGGCGCAGGCCGAGCGGGAGCGCGTCGGCGGCCGAGGGGCCGCGCAGGCGCTCCTCGAACCACAGACCGCGCTGCGCGGGCGAGGCCGGGACGACGTCCGGCCGGACGACGTCGCGGACCCGGGGGCCGGTGCCACGGGTCAGGCGGGGGGCCAGGGTGGCGACCGTGGGCGCCTCGAAGACGTCGGCGATGGTGAGCTCGGCGTCCAGCGCGGCGCGTACCCGGCCGGCCAGGCGGGTGGCGAGCAGCGAGTGGCCGCCCAGCGCGAAGAAGTCGTCGTCGATGCCCACGCTCTCCAGCCCGAGCGTCTCGGCGAAGACCGCGCACAGCGCGGCCTCGCGCTCGTCGCGCGGTTCCCGGCCGGAGACGCGGACCTCGGGGGCGGGCAGCGCGGCCCGGTCGAGCTTGCCGTTGACCGTCCGCGGCAGCGCCTCCAGCAGGACGGTCGCGGAGGGCAGCATGTACTCGGGAAGCGCCCCGGCCGCGGTGGCCCTCAGGCCGGCCTCGTCCAGGCCGTCGTCCAGGTCCGGGTGCGGCACGACGTAGGCGACGAGCCGCCTGTCGCCGGGGGTGTCCTCGCGGACCACGACGGCGGCCTGCGCGACACCGGGGTGGGCGGCGAGCACCGCCTGCACCTCGGCGGGCTCGATCCGGAAGCCGCGGATCTTCACCTGGTCGTCGCCGCGGCCCAGGTACTCCAGGGAGCCGTCACGGGCGCGGCGGGCCAGGTCGCCGGTGCGGTACATGCGCTCACCGGGCGGGCCGAAGGGGTCGGCGACGAAACGCTCGGCGGTCAGCCCCGGACGGCCGGCGTAGCCGCGGGCGAGCTGGACGCCCGCCAGGTAGAGCTCACCGGGGACGCCGACCGGCACCGGGCGCAGCGCGGCGTCCAGGACGTAGGCGCGGGTGTTGGGGAACGGGTGGCCGATCCCGTCCGACGGCAGCTCGGCGGAGGTCGCCCAGATCGTCGCCTCGGTGGGCCCGTACATGTTGACGGCCGAGGCCGCGGTGGCGTGCAGGGTGCCGGCGAGCGCGGGCGGCAGGGCCTCGCCGCCGACCAGGACCCGCAGCCCGGCCAGTGCGGACGGCTCCAGCGACCCCAGCAGCGAGGGGGTGCCCTGGACGACGGTCGCCCCGGCCAGCGCCCGGCCCAGCGCGGCCGGGTCGCGCACGGTCTCGCGGCTCGCGGGGACCACGGTCGCGCCGCTGATCAGCGGTACGTACAGCTCCAGCGCGGCGATGTCGAAGGCGATCGTGGTCACCGCGACCAGCCGGTCGCCGGCGCCCAGGGCCAGGCGCTCCCGCATGGTGAGCAGGAAGGCGGTGAGCGCCGAGTGCGGGACGGCCACGCCCTTGGGGCGGCCGGTCGATCCCGAGGTGTAGATGACGTACGCCAGGTCGCCGCCCCGCACCGGCCGCGCCTCCGCGCCGGCCGCCGTGCCCGACGCGACGGCGGTCGCGGGGGCGTCGAGGAGGAGCGCGTCGGTCCCGGGCGGCAGGAGCGCGGCGGTCTCCGCGGTCGCGAGCGCGCAGAGCGGGGCCGCGTCCTCGATCATGTACGCCAGCCGGTCGGCCGGGTGGTCCAGGTCGAGCGGCAGGTAGGCGGCGCCGGCCTTGAGCACGGCCAGCAGCGCGACCACCAGGTCCGGGGTGCGGGGCAGGGCCAGCGCGACGACCCGGTCGGGCCCGGCACCGCGCTCGCGCAGCAGGCCGGCGAGGTCGCGGGCGCGCCGGTCCAGTTCGGCGTAGGTGAGCGCGCCGGACTCGCCGTCCACGGCGACCGCCTCCGGGGTGCGCGCGGCCTGCTCCTCGAACAGGGCGGTGACCGTGGTGTCCGGGACGGGACGCGCGGTGTCGTTCCACGCCTCCAGCAGCGCCGACTCGGCCGCGTCGAGCAGTTCCAGGTCGGCGATCGGCGTGTCCGGGGCGTTCACCGCGCCGCCCAGCAGCGTCTCCAGGTGGACCAGCAGCGCGTCGATGCGCTCGTCGTCGAAGAGCTCGCGGCGGAAGGTGGCCTCGACCGTCATGCCCTGCGGCCGGACGAACGCCTCCAGCGACAGGTCGAAGTGGGTGGTGCCGTTGTGGACGTGCGTCCAGCCCGTGGTGAGGCCGGGCAGGTCCAGCTCACCGATCTCCTGGGCGAGGAAGAGCAGCATGGTGTCGAAGAACGGCGACCCGCCGCGCCTGCGGGCCGGCCGCAGCTCCTGCACGATCGTGTCGTACGGCAGCGTCCGGTTCGCGAACCCCTCGGTGCAGGTCTCGCGCACCCGGTGCAGCACCTCGCGGAAGGTGGGGGCGCCGGACAGGTCGGTGCGCAGCACCAGGGTGTTGCCGAAGTTGCCGGCCAGCCGCTCGATCTCGGTGTGCTCGCGGTTCATCACCGCCGAGCCGATCGCGATGTCGGTCGCGCCGGTGTAGCGGTGCAGCAGCACCGCGTGCGCAGCGAGCATCACCATGTACGGGGTGAGGTTCTCCCGGGCGGCCAGCGCGCGCATCCCCGCGGTGACGGCATCGTCGAAACGGCGGGCCCTGCGCCCGCCGCGCTCGGAGACGACGGCCCCGCGCGGGCGGTCGGCGGGCAGGTCCAGGGGGGCCGGGGGCGGGTCGAGGCGCCGGCGCCAGTACTCCAGCTCCTCGGCGGCGCGCGGGCGGCCCTGCTCCCAGGCGGCGTAGTCGGCGTACTGCACCGGCAGCGGGGGCAGGCCGTCCGGCTCGCCGGAGAGCGCGGCGCGGTACAGCGCCGACAGGTCGCGCGAGAGCGACCCCCAGGTCATGCCGTCCCAGGCGATGTGGTGCACGACCAGGACCAGCGCGTGCTCGTCGGCGCCGAGCCGGAGCAGTTCCAGCCGGATCGGCCGTTCGGTCCGCAGGTCGAACGGGAGCGCGGCCAGGTGCGCGGCCCGGGCCTCGGCGTCGCCGCAGTCGTGCGGCGGCAGGTCGAGGGAGTCGTCGTCCAGGACGCGCTGCACCGGCCCCCCGGCGCCCTCGCCTCCCGCGGTGTTCCCGCTGTTCCCGCTGTTCCCGCTGTTCCCGGTGTCCCCGGCGTTCGCGGTGCTCGCCACGTTCCCGGTGTCCCCGGCGTTCGCGGTGTGCTCGTCGTCCTCGTCGTAGACGGTGCGCAGCACCGCGTGACGGCGGATCAGGCCGCGCAGGGCCTCGCGCAGCGCCTCGACGTCGAGCGGGCCCGCCATGCGCACCAGCAGGCAGACGTTGTAGGCGGGGCTGTCGGGGAACGTCCGGTGGTGCAACCACATGCTCTGCTGGGCGTAGGACAGCGGGGCCGGTCCCGCCGAGGCGCGCGGGACGATCCCGTCCCTGCCGGGCCCTAGCCCCGCCTCGGCCATCATCCGCCGCATCAGTTCACGTCGCCGCGCAATGTCCTGCTGTTGCCGCACGCTCAACTCTTCCTTTGGGGCCGGGGCCGGGCACTGTCCAGCGTCTGGCTTAGGTTAGCCTTGCCTCTTAAATTCACACAAGGTTAGGCTTACCTAATTAGTCGGGAAGTTCGTCCCGCGGAGGGGTGGGTCTTTTGTCCTCTGGTGTCAGCACCGATGAGATGCGCGCGCACGTGGTGGTCGGCGACGTGGCCGACCCGCTGTCGTTGGTCACGCGCCTGGCCGGGTCCGGCCTGTTCACCGACTATGTGGTGTACGAGCGGCCGGGCCGCTGGACGTTCGCGGGCGGGGTGGCCGGTGAGGTGATCCTCGAACCCGGCGTCGTGCGCAGCCGCTGGGCGGACGGTCCCGCCGAGGAGGAGACCTGGTCGGGACGTCCCTCCGCGGCACTGGAGGCCGCGCTCCGGTCGGCTCCCTGGCCGGCCTGGAACGCCTACGGCTGGATCGCGTTCGAGTTCGCCGCGCACGTCCCCGCGGGACGGCTCGCCCACCTGGTCGTGCCGCGCACCGAGGTGCGGATCGAGGAGGGACGCGCCGTGGTGACGAGCGCGGACCCGGGCGAGGCCGAACGGGTCGCCGCGCTGCTGTCCGAGCCGGTCGCGCCGCAGGTCCCGCCGTCGGCGGTGTCCCCCGTCGCGCCCCCCGCCATGTCCCCCGTCGCGTCCTCGCCCGAGGTCGCGGTAGGGGTCGAGGTCGCGGCGGCGCTGTCGCCGTCCGCGGCCCCGGCGCCGTCCCTGGCGCCGTCCCCGGTCGACGTGCGTCCCGGTGGGGACGACTACCGGGCGCGGGTGGCCAGGGCCGTGGCCGAGATCGGTGCCGGGCTCTACCAGAAGGTCATCGTCTCGCGCCGGTTGCCGGTCCCGTTCCCGGTCGACGTCGTCGCGACCTACGCGTGCGGACGCGCCGCCAACACCCCTGCCCGGTCGTTCCTGCTCGACCTGGACGGCTTCCGGTCGGCCGGGTTCAGCCCGGAGGTGCTGGTCAGCGTGGACGAGGCCGGTACGGTCACCACCCAGCCGCTGGCCGGCACCCGGGCCTTCGGCCGCGGCGAGAGCGTGGACTCGCTCACCCGCCGCGAGCTGGAGGGGGACCCCAAGGAGATCTTCGAGCACGCGGTGTCGGTGCGCGCCTCGCAGGAGGAGCTGTACCGGGTCTGCGCGCCCGACACGGTCCGCGTCACCGGCTTCATGACGGTCAAGGAACGCGGCAGCGTGCAGCACCTGGGCTCCAGTGTCAGCGGCGAGCTGGCCCCCGGCCGCACCGGCTGGGACGCCCTCGACGCGCTGTTCCCCGGGGTGACCGCCTCGGGCATCCCCAAGCCCGAGGCGATCGACGCGATCGCCCGGCTGGAGGAGCCCCGCGGGCTCTACGCGGGCGCCGTCCTGTCGGTCTCGCGGGACGGGGCGATGGACGCCGCCCTGGTGCTGCGCGCCATCTACAGCGAGAACGGCCGGGCCTGGCTGCGGGCCGGTGCCGGCATCGTCTCCGGCTCGACCCCCGAGCGGGAGTACGAGGAGACCTGCGAGAAGCTCTCCAGCATCGCCCCGTACGTGGTCCCGAGCGCCTAGCCGCCGTTCCCGTGCCACCCGGGCGAAGCGCCCCCGCCCGGGTGGCACGCGCTTTTCCCCGCCGGTACCGTCCGGGCACTGCCGGCCCCCCCGGACCGGTGACCCCGCCGACCCCGCCGCCCGCACCCGCGGACGCCCACGAGCACGGACGCCACGGGTGAGGACGTCCCCGGGTGAGGCGCCACGGGCGCGGACGTCCCCGGACATGGACGTCCGCTGGTGCGGACGTCCCCGGGCGCGGACGTCCCCGGGTGAGGACGTTCACGGACGCGGACGTCCGCGCCGGGACGCTCAGCTCAGGTCGGCGGCGAGCTCCTTCTTGCTGACCTTGCCGACCGGGGTGCGCGGGAAGGTCTCGACCAGCCGGACGCGGTCGGGCCACTTGTAGGCGGCCACGCCGCGCTCCTTGAGGAACGCCTTGATCTCCCGCAGCGTCGGCGCCTGGCCGCGGACGATCAGGAAGGCGCAGGTCCGCTCCCCCATCGCCGCGTCCGGTATGCCGACCACCGCGGCGTCGTGCACCGCCGGGTGGGCCAGCAGGTGGTTCTCCAGCTCCTCGGCCGAGATCTTGTCCCCGCCGCGGTTGATCTGGTCCTTGGCGCGGCCCTCCACGACGAGGTGTCCCGTGGGCAGCCGCCGTACCAGGTCACCGGTGCGGTAGAAGCCGTCGGGGGTGAAGGAGCGCGCGTTGTGCTCGGGCGCGCGGTAGTAGCCGCGCAGGGTGTACGGGCCGCGGGTGAGCAGCTCGCCGACCTCCCCCGGGGCGACCTCGGCGCCCTCGGAGTCGACCACGCGGATCTCGTCGGCCGGTGAGAGCGGCCTGCCCTGCGTGGTGTCGACCAGCTCCCTCGGGTCGTCCAGCCGGGTGTAGTTGAGCAGCCCCTCGGCCATTCCCAGCACCTGCTGCACAGCGCAGCCCAGCACCCCGGGGACCTGGGCGGCCCGCTCGGCCGCGAACTTGGCACCGCCGACCTGGAGCAGTTCGAGCGAGGACAGGTCCTCCTTGGACCAGGAGGCCGCCTCCAGCCAGAGCAGCGCGATGGGCGGCACCATCGCGCAGACCGTGACCCGCTCCCGCTCGATGAGGGGGAACGCCTCGTCGGGAGAGCCCGAGGGCGCCAGCACGACCGTGCCGCCCTTGGCGAACACCCCGAGCACCCCGGGGCAGGCGAGCGCGAAGTTGTGCGCCACCGGGAGCACCACGAGGTAGACGGTCGCGGGGGTGAACCCGCACACCTCGGCGCTGGCCTCCAGGTTGTAGACGTAGTCGCGGTGGGTGCGCGGGATGAGCTTGGGCAGGCCGGTGGTGCCGCCGGAGAGCAGGAAGACCCCGACGTCGGCCGGGCCGGGCCGCTCGTAGGACACGTCACCGGGGTCGGCGTCGAGGTCGGCCAGCGCGAGGAACTCCTGGGCGTCCCCGTCCACCACGACGTGCTCGACGGAGAGCGAGCGGGCCAGCTCGCGGTGGTCGAACCCGCCGTGCACGTCCGGGATGACGTACGCCCTGGCCTCGCTCAGCTCGCACAGGTAGCCGATCTCGCTGCTGCGGTGCGCGGGCAGGGCCAGCACCGGGGCGGCGCCGATGCGCACCAGCGCCAGGAAGACGACGACGAACGAGGACGTGTTGGGCAGCTGCACCACGACGCGGTCGCCGCGCCGGATGCCGAGCCGGGCGAAACCGGCGGCGGTGCGCCCGGCACGCCGGTCCAGCTCGGCGTAGGTCAGCCGCTCGTCCCCGGCGACCAGCGCGACCCGCTCCGGGTCGCCTCCGCGCAGCACGTCACCGAGGAGGCGGTCGCTCCAGTAGCCCTCGGCCACGTACCGGGCCTCGAACTCCTCGGGCCAGGGGGTGAACCCTTCCACGTCTCACCGCCCCGCGAGCTGGGCCGGCTCGCCGGGGACCGGCTCGGCCGGGTCGTTCCCCAGGGCGACGATGCGGTTGGCGGAGTCCACGTGGACCACCTTGGGCAGGTGCGCCCGTCCCTCGGCGTCGTCGAAGGTGCCGTACGAGATGATGATGACGAGGTCTCCGGGGTGCACCAGATGGGCGGCGGCACCGTTGACACCGATGATCCCGCTGCCCGCCTCACCGGTGATGGCGTAGGTGACCAGGCGGGCACCGTTGTCGATGTCGACGATGTGGACCTGCTCCCCCTCGACGATGTCGGCGGCGGCCATCAGTTCGGCGTCGATCGTCAGGGAACCCACGTAGTGCAGGTCCGCCTGGGTCACCGTGGCGCGGTGGATCTTTCCGTTCATAAGGACCCGCTGCACTGTCTGCCCTCTTTCCCTAAGGTCAACTAAGGTAAGCCTCACCTTATCCACTCTGCATGTCGAGGAGAACCCCGAAGATGCTCCGCCATCTGGCAATGGACATCGGCCCGCTCCGTACCAGCAGGGCCTTTCGCGACGTCTTCATCGCGCGCACCGTCTCGGTCTTCGGCATCGGGATGCTCATGGTGGCGGTCCCGGTGCAGGTGTACGCGATGACCGGCTCGACGGTGCACGTCGGCGCGGTCTCCTCGGCCGAGGGCTTCGCCCTGCTGGCGGGTTTCCTGTGGGGAGGGGTGCTGGCCGACCGGCACGACCGGCGCCGGCTGATGCTCGTCGCGCGGACCGCGGCCGGGCTCGGCTTCTCGCTGCTGACGCTGAACGCCTTCCTGCCCTCCCCCTCGCTGGCGGCGATCTACGTGCTCGCGGCCTGGGACGGGCTGGCCACCGGCGTCAGCGTCACCGCGCTGCTGGCCGCGACCCCGGCGCTGGTGCCGCCCGACCGGCTGGTGGCGGCGGGCGCGCTCAACGCGCTGACCGTACGGCTGGGCTCGATGCTCTCCCCCGCGCTCGGCGGCCTGACCGTGTCGGCGTTCGGGGTCGGCTGGAACTACGCGGCCGCGGCCGCCGGCACGCTGGCCACCCTCGGCCTGCTGGCCAGGCTGCCCGCGCTCAGGCCGGTCTCCGAGGTCACCGAGAACCCGCTGCGCGCGATCGGCTCGGGGCTGCGGTTCGTGGCCTCGCACCGCGTCGTCGGGTCGCTCATGCTGCTCGGCCTGCTGTTCATGGTGGCGGGCGGCATCCCGGTGCTGATGCCCGCGTTCGCGACCCTGCAGCTCGGCGGCGGCCCGGCCACGGTCGGCCTGCTGTACGCGGCACCGGCCTGCGGCGCGGTGCTCGGCGCGGTCACCAGCGGCTGGACGGGCCGCTCGCGCTCCCCGGGGAAGGCGCTGCTCGTCGCGTCGGTCTGCGGGTTCGCCCTGCTGGCCTGCCTCGGGCTGGCCCGCCATCCCGCGCTCGCCGTCGCGATCCTGTTCGGGTACGGGCTGGTCGCCTCCATCGAGGAGATCCTCCGCTACGGCCTCATCCAGGCGCACACCCCTGACGGCTACCTCGGACGGGTGAACGCCCTGTGGTCGGCCCAGGAGACCGGCGGCGAGGCCGTCGGCTCGCTCGGCGCGGGCGCGCTCGGCCGCTACCTGGCACCCGGCACCGCGATCGTCGTGTACGGGGCCGCCAGCGCCGCACTGGCACTGGCGCTGGCGCTGACGCTCACCGGCCTGCGCGGCGCGACCCTGGCCCCCGGCGAGCACGAGGGCCAGGGCGAGCACGGAGACCAGGGCGAGCACGAGGGCCAGGACGAGGAGGCCGGGACACGGTGAGACGGGCCGCCGGGTCCCGGCGGCTCCCTGCCGATCCGGTGGGTCCCGCCGGTTCCTGGGCGCCCGTCCGGTGCCCACGGGACCTGCGGGCTACCGCCCGGCTCCCAGGCGTTCGTCGATCTCGTCCTCGGACATGCCCTCCACCGCGAGCCAGATCTCCGCGACCGCCTCCAGCCTGCCGGGCGTCTCCTCCGTCTCGGTGAACCGGTGGGCGATGCGCGACACGGTCCGCTCGGTGAACAGGGCCCGCAACGGCAGCGACGACGCGTCGAGCGCCTCGCGCAGCCGGGCGATGACCGTGGTGGCCAGCACCGAGTCCCCGCCGAGCGCGAAGATGTCGTCGTGCGCGCCGACCCTCGGCACGTCCAGCACCTCGCCGACGATCCGGGCGAGCACCCGCTCCAGCGCGGTTCCCGGGGCGGTGTAGGGGGCGCCCGCCTGCCCGGCCGCCGCGGCGACCAGGGCGGTGAGCGCCCTGCGGTCCACCTTGTCGTTGGCGGTGAGCGGCAGCGCCTCCACCGGCACCAGCAGGTCCGGGATCATGTGCGGGGGCAGCAGCTCCCGCAGGTGGGCGAGCAGGTCCCCGGTGACGCCTTCTTCCGCTTCACCGGACCGGCCCGGTTCGTCGGACTCGCCGGGCCGACCGGGTTCGTCGGTGAGCACCACCGCCGCGGCCAGCCGCGCGTCCGCGAGCAGGCCCACGGCCCTGCGGACCCGGGGGTGGCTCTCCAGCGTGGCCTCGACCTCGCCGAGCTCGATCCGGAAGCCGCGGACCTTCACCTGGTGGTCGCGCCGCCCGAGGAACTCCAGCGTGCCGTCCGGCCGGTAGCGGGCCATGTCCCCGGTCCGGTACCAGCGGGTGCCCTCGTGGACGACGAAGCGGTCCGCGGTGCGCCCGGGGTCGCCGGTGTACCCGTCCGCGACGCCCCCGCCGCCGATCCACAGCTCGCCCTGGGCCCAGTCGGGACGGTCCCGCCCCAGCTCGTCCACGACCCGGCAGGCGACCCCGCGCAGCGGCACGCCGTACGGGATGGCCGTCCAGTCGGCGGGCACCTCGCCGTCGACCTCCAGCACGGTCGAGTGGATGGCCGTCTCGGTCGTGCCGCCGAGGGCGACGAACCTGCAGCCGGGTGAGCGCTCCCGCAGCAGCGCGGGCAGGTGCGTGCCGACCCAGTCGCCGCCGAGCAGCACCAGCCGCAGGCTCGGGACGGGACCGGTCTGCAGCAGCATCTCCAGCACCGACGGCACGCAGTTGAGCACGGTCACCGACCAGCGTCCGGCCAGCTCGGCCCAGCGGGTGGCGTCGCGCCGCTCCTCCTGGTCCGGCAGCACCACGGCGCCGCCCGCCGACCAGAGCGCGAACAGGTCGAACACCGACAGGTCGAAGTCGAGCGCCGACACCGCGAGCGAGACGTCCCCCTCGCCGATCGAGAACCGCTCGACGAGGTCGCCGATGGTGTTCATCGCGGCCCGGTGCGAGACCTCGACGCCCTTGGGCTCCCCGGTGGACCCCGAGGTGAACAGCACGTACCCGACCCGTTCCGGGGTGACGGCCACCGGGGCGTCGGCGGGCGCGGGGTGCGACACGGCCGCCGCCAGCGAGTCCGGGGTGAGCGAGACCGCGACCCCGGCGGTCGCGAGGATCCGCTCGCGGCGCGCGGCGGGCTGCCCGGACCCCACCGGGACGTACGCGGCACCGGCGGCCAGCACGCCGAGCACCGCGACGGCCTGGTCGGGGCCCTTGGGCAGTTCGACCGAGACGCGGTCGCCGGGCCGTACCCCCTCGTCCCTCAGGTGGGCGGCCACGCACAGCGCCCGGTCGGCGAGCGCGCCGTAGGTGAGGGTGCCGTTCTCGCCCCAGTGCAGGGCCGGCAGGCCCGGGGTGGTGCGCGCCCGCTCGAAGAACCCCTCGTGCAGCGTCCTGGCGGGCGGCGGGGGCTGGGCGTTGAGCCGGTGGCGCAGGCGCAGCCGGTCGGGGGACGGGCCGATCCGCAGGGGTTCGTCCCAGTCCGCGTCGGACGCGCCCAGGCGGGTGATCGCGCCGGTGTAGGCGGCGAACATCGCGTCGGCGACGCCCTCGGGGAAGGCCGGGTCGCGGACGTCCCAGTTGAGCAGCAGCCCGTCGGAGACCTCGGTGACCTGCGCGTCCAGCAGCACCTGCGGCCCCTGGGAGATGATCCACTCCGGCTCGCCGAAGGCGCGCCGGGCCCGGTCGCCGAACAGCTCGCCGAGGTTGAGCGCGCTGGTGTAGACGATCGGCGCGAGCACCTGCTCGCCGCGCGAGCGCGACAGGTCCCGCAGCACCTCCACGCCGGAGTAGTCGCTGTGCTCGCCCGCCGTGTGCAGCAGCGTCTGCAGCTCGCGGGCGCGCTCGGTGAACGGCAGCTCCCGCGACAGGTCCGCCTCCAGCAGGACCGAACCGGTGAAGTCGCCGACCAGGGCGTCCACGTCGGGGTGGATCGGCTCGCGGTGGAAGAGCGGCAGGTTCAGCAGGAAGCGCGGCGTCGCCGACCAGGCGCCCATGACCTCGGCGAAGACGGCGGCCAGCGCCATGGCCGGGGTGACGCCCTCGCGGTGCGCGCGGGCGATCAGCCGCCGCCTGTCGTCGGGGGCCAGCCAGTGGTGCTTGCGCACGACCCGGTCGCCGGGCTGCGCGACGACCGGCAGCTCGGGCGGGCCGGACAGCTCGCCGAGCCGTCCGGCCCACCAGCGCCGGTCGCGCTCGCGGGCCTGCGCGCGCGGGTCGGCCGCCAGGTAGCGCGCGTAGCTGTAGCCGATCGGCGGCAGGCTCTCGCCCTCGTACAGCGCGGCGAGGTCGGCCAGCATCGTGCGGTAGCTCATCGCGTCGGCGGCGACCATGTCGACGTCCAGGTGCAGCCGGGCCTCGCCGGAGGGCAGCAGGCTCAGCCTCGCGTCGAACACCCGGCCGGTCTCGATGCGGAGCCGCTGGGTGGACATCTCCGCGCGCAGCCGCTCCAGCTCCGCCTCGGGGTCGGGGACGGCGCGCAGGTCGTGCACGGTGACGGCAGGTCCGGGCCGCTCCGGCAGGACGATCTGGGTGCCGTCGTCGCGGATCGCGGCCCGCAGCATCGGGTGCCGCTCGACGAGCGCGACGACGGCCCGCTCCAGGCGGCCGGGGTCGATCCGGCGGCCGTCGAGTTCCACGTACAGGTGCGCGGCGACGGAGCCGAGCGACTGGCCGGAGTCGCGGCCGATCCAGTAGGCGTGCTGCATGAGCGCGAGCGGAAAGGGCCCGTCCGGCTCGGTGGCGTCCTCGGTGGCGTCGGTCTCGCGGCCGTGTGCCGTCCCCGTCCCCGACCCCAAAGCCGCGTCGGCGTCCGCGTCCGCGGCGGGGGTCGTACCGGAGGTCGCGGTGGAGGCGGGGGCGCCGTCCCCACCGGGAGCGAGGGCGCCGCGCTCGGCGAGCAGTTCCCACCATTCGGCCAGCGTGGGCCGGCGCGCGAGCTCGGCGAAACCGACCTCGACGCCGAGCCGGCGCAGGCGGCCGGTCAGCCCCATCAGCTGGATCGAGTCCATGCCCAGCTCGATGAGGTTGTCGTCCGCCTCGACCGGCTCTCCGAGCAGTTCCGTCAGCGAATCGTGAAGTTCTTCCCTGGTCAGCACAGAGCTCCCCTTTAATCAGGTAAGGCTAACCTAATTTAGGCGTGTTCGATCGTCAACGCACGACCAGGCCGGAGCTCCGCGGGCCGCTCACGCCCGCCCCCTGGCCCCCTCGCTGGACAGCAGCCAGACCAGGTACACCCCGCCCAGCACGCCGGTGACCACGCCGACCGGGAGGGGAATCGGCAGGTGCAGCGTCACCAGGTCGCTGAAGACCAGCAGCGCCGCGCCCATCAGCGCGGACGGCACGGGCTGCGTCCCCGGGCGGCGGGTGAGCCTGCGCGCGAGCTGCGGCGCGGCCAGCGCGACGAACGGGACCGGGCCCACCGCCGCGGTCGCCACCGCCACCAGGCCCACACCGGTCACCACCAGCGCGGCCCGGGTCCGCTGGACCGGCACGCCCAGCGCGAGCGCGGCGTCGTCACCCAGCTCCCCCATGCGCAACCGGCGACCGAACGCCAGCGCGACCGGCACCAGCACCACCATGGCCGCGGCCAGCGGCCAGGCGTGCTGCCAGCTCCTGCCGTTCAGGCTGCCGGTGAGCCAGAACGCCGCCTCGTACGCCTCGCGCAGCTCGGCGCGGGTGATGAGGTAGGCGTTGAAGGACTCGAGCATCGCGGCCGCGGCCACCCCGACCAGGACCAGCCGGTAGCCGTGCACCCCGCCGCGGTAGGCGACCAGGTAGACGGCGAGCGCGGTCAGCACCGCGCCCAGCACGGAGCTGGCCGCGACGGCCAGGGCCCCGCCGCCGACGACGAGGATCTGCACCAGCGCGCCGGTGGCCGAACCGGTGGTGAACCCGATCAGGTCGGGGCTGCCCAGCGGGTTGCGCGTGATGCTCTGGAAGATCGCGCCGCTCAGTCCGAGGGCGATCCCGGCGAGCAGGCCGGTGACGGCCCGGGGCAGGCGGAGGTTGAGCACGATGAACTCGGTGGCCCGGTCCCCCTGCCCGGTCAGGGCGGCCAGCACCTCGGTGACGGAGAGCGGGAGCTCGCCGGTGCCGACCACGACCACCGCCGCCCCCAGGGCGATGCCGGTCAGGACGGCGCAGACCGCCACCGACCACGGCTCCCACCGCAGGGAGAACGTCCCGGCGCGCAGGACACGACTCGTGCTCACAGCTGGGGAACCCTTCCGCGACGGACCATCAGCGCCAGCAGGGGGGCACCCAGGAACGCGGTGACCAGCCCCGTCTCCAGCTCCCCGGGCGCCGCGACCACGCGGCCGAGGATGTCGGCCCACAGCAGCAGCACCGGCGCCAGCAGCAGCGAGTACGGCAGCACCCGGCGCTGGTCCGGTCCCGCCAGGGCGCGGACCGTGAACGGCACCGCCAGCCCGAGGAACATGATCGGCCCCACCGCCGCGGTGGCCGCGCCGCACAGCACCACGACGGCCAGCGCCCCCAGCGCGCGGGTCCGGCCGGGCCGCGCGCCCAGCGCCCGCCCGGTGTCCTCCCCCAGCGCCAGCGCGTTGAGCGGGCGGGCCAGCAGGAGCGCCAGCACCGTACCGGCCAGCAGGAACGGGCCGATCCGCAGGAAGACCTCCAGGTCGCGCCCGGAGAGCGAGCCGACCTGCCAGAACCGGAAGCCGCCGAAGCTGCGCGGGCTGAGCAGCATCAGCCCCGCGGTCAGGGAGCTGAACACCGCGTTGATCCCGGCACCGGCCAGCACCAGCCGGGCCGGGGCGGCACCGGAACGGCCGCGCGTCCCGACCGCGTAGACCAGCGCGGCCGCTCCGGCCGCCCCGAGGAACGCCGCCCACACGTAGACGAGGACGTCGTCCACCCGGAACAGGGCGATCACCGTCACCACGGCCACCGCGGCGCCCCCGTTGACGCCGAGCAGGCCGGGCTCGGCCAGCGGGTTGCGGGTCAGCGCCTGCATGAGCGCGCCCGCCAGGCCGAGCGCCGCGCCGACGCCCACGCCCAGCAGGGTCCGCGGCAACCGGAGCTGCTGGACGATCAGCGCGTTCTCCGAGCCGTCCGGGGCGAGGACCGCGGCCAGGGCCTGGCCCGGCGGGATGTGCTTGGCACCGATCACGATGCTCGCCAGCACGGTGAGCAGCAGCAGGGCACCGAGCAGGCACAGGGCGGCGAACCGGCCGGGCAGGTACGCGCTCCTCGCGGGGGGAGGCGCGACGGGAGAGGAGACGACGGGGGGAGGCACGCGCTTCAAGTTAGCCCAACCTAACCGGACGTGGTGACGGACGCCCCGCCTCCCCGCCGCATCGCCGCCCTCGCAGCGATCGCAGCGATCGCTGCGATCGCAGCGATCGCCATGGTCGCCATGGTCGCCATGGTCGCCGCGGGGCCGACGCTCACCCCGTCCCCGCCCCGCCGTTCACCCCGTTCCCGGTTCGCCGCTCCCCCGGGACGCCGTTCGTCCCGTCCCCGCCCCGGCGTTCACCTCGTTCCGGGCCGGAGCGTGCCGTCCTTCACCCCGTTCCGGGTCCCGCCGGGACGCCGGAGCGTACCGGGATCGCCACCGCGTACCGCGCCGGGGCCGGTGGCGTCTCGGGACGCGCCGCGACACCGACGCGCTCGAGGGCCCTGCGGTAGGCGTTCATCTGCCCCGCCGGCGATCCGGCCCGCCCCCACAGGTCGCCGATCTCGCGCCAGAGCCGGGCCGTCTCCCGGCCGGCGACCGGAGCCACCGGGACCGCCGGAGCCACCGGGACCGCCGGGGCCGCCGGGTCCCCGTCGAGCAGGCGCTCGGCCTCCGCCAGCGCCGGTGCGGCGTCTTTGGAGCGTGCCAGGGCGAGTTCGGCCAGGATCACGGACGCCATGGCCGGCACCGTGCCGCGCGCGCCGTCGAGCAGGGTGAGCGCGCGGTCCACCAGGGCGGCGACGTCGTCCAGCGGCTCGGAGTGCCCCGTACGGTCCGTGCCGCCGAGGTCGGCGGCGTCCGCCGTCCCGTTCACGCCGGCGCGCAGTCGCACGCGGGAGAGCACGAGCAGGCTGCGGGCATGCTCGGGCGTTCCGGGTGCCAGTGTGGAGAGGACGTCGACGGCGGAGGCCGCGAACTCCCCCGCCCGGGTCAGGTCGGCGGCGCCGGGCCGCGCGGTGGCGAGCCACGCCCAGTGCATCGCGCCGCGTACGTAGCGGCCGGCCTCCCGCGCGGGCCTGCCCGCGGCGATGGCGTCGTCGGCGAGCACCACGGCGAGCATGGAGTCCTCCTCGGCCGCGGCCAGGCTGGCCCGCCACAGCTCCAGGGCCTCCGAGCCGGGGCCACCGACCTGGGGGACGCCGGACGCCGCCAGCACCCGCTCCGGGTAGGAGAGGTCGATCTCCGTCTCGGCGAGCACCGCGGCGAGGTCGAGGGCCAGGTCACCGCGGTCCAGCCCGAGCCGGTCGGCCATGGCGACCGCCTCGGCGCCGAGGTCCCCGGCGCGCAGCGTGTCGCCGGCGCGGTGGTAGCACCGGCAGAGCGCCACGACGAGCGGGAGGTCGGCCAGGCGTTCGGGATGCGCCGCGGCCTCGCGGCGGAGCCGCTCGTAGGCCTCGACCGCCTGTGCCGTACGGCCCTCCGCCTCCAGGGCGCGGGCCTGGCCGAGCCGCGCCTGGGCGCCGAGCACGGCCCCGTCGTGGTCGGCGGCCTTGACAACGGCCGCGAACCGGCCGGACGCCAGGGCCGGGTCGCCGTACAGCAGTTCCAGCTCGGCGTGGCGCAGGGCGAGCCCGGTGTCGACGCGCTGGTGCGGCTCGATCCCGTGGAGCAGGAACTCCGCGGTGCAGCCGAGCCGGTCGGCGAGCAGGCGGGTGACGACCGGGGTGGGAGTCCGCTTGCCGGACTCGATGAGCGACACGTAGCTGTCCGACAGGTCCGGTCCGGCCAGCTGCGCCTGGGACATGTGGTGGTTCAGCCGCAGTCCGCGGACGCGGTCGCCGATGGTCGCTTGACCGGCCATCACCGGAGCCGTTCCGCCGGGGGCACGATGAGATTCACGTCCCACTCCTTACGCACGGTTTACTGTCAATTACAGTAGATCGTACTGCCGTTCGCGGCCGGCGGCGCCGTGACGGCGAACCGTTTTGAACTCGCTCCACCGGATCGCCCGAAGGCTCCCGGGCGGAGAGCGGTGTGATGATTGTTGTGATTCGGATACAAGTGGGCGCCAAGTGAGAGCGGGTACTTCTTCTATCGACTCTGAGACGTCGAAGGAGAACGATGCCCCCCTCCCTGGCCGCTCCCATAGCGCCGATCGCCGCCCACGAACTGCTGGTCTTCCTGCTCCAGGTCGGGATCCTGCTCATGCTGGCGGTGTCCCTCGGACGCCTCGCCGCCCGGTTCGGCATGCCCGCCGTCGTCGGGGAACTGTCCGTCGGCGTGATCCTCGGCCCCTCGCTCCTCGCCTGGGCCGCGCCGGGCGTGCACGGCTGGCTGTTCCCGGCCGTCCCCGAGCAGTACCACCTGCTCGACGCCGTCGGTCAGATCGGCGTGCTGCTGCTGGTCGGCCTGACCGGCATGCACATGGACATGGGGCTGGTCCGCCGCCGCGGCGGCACGGCCGCCGGCGTCAGCATCGGCGGCCTCGTCATCCCGCTGGCGCTGGGCATCGGCGCCGGCTTCGTGCTCCCGAAGGCACTGATCCCCGAAGGCACCGACGTCACGGTCTTCGCCCTGTTCATGGGTGTGGCGATGTGCGTCAGCGCGATCCCGGTCATCGCCAAGACCCTGATGGACATGAACCTGCTGCACCGCAACATCGGCCAGCTCACGCTGACCGCCGGAATGATCGACGACGCCTTCGGCTGGTTCATGCTGTCGATCGTGAGCGCGATGGCGGTCAACGCGGTCTCCACCGCCACGGTGCTGACCTCGTTCGCCTACCTGGTCGCCATCATCGTCTTCGCGCTCACCCTCGGCCGCCCGCTGGTCAGGCACACCCTGCGGCTCGCCGCCCGGTCCGACGAGCCCGGTCCCACCGTCGCCGCCGCGGCCGTCCTCGTCATCCTCGCCGGGGCCGGAACCCACGCCCTGGGCCTCGAGGCGGTCTTCGGCGCGTTCATCTGCGGCATCCTGATCACCACCGCGGGCAAGGTCGACCCGACCAGACTCGCCCCGCTGCGCACGGTCGTGCTCTCGGGGTTCGCGCCCATCTTCTTCGCCACCGCGGGGCTGCGGATGGACCTGACCGCGCTGGCCAGGCCCGAGGTGCTGCTCGCCGGTCTGGTCATCCTGGCCATCGCGATCATCGGCAAGTTCCTGGGCGCCTACGCCGGGGCGCGGCTGAGCAGGCTCAACCGGTGGGAGGCGCTCGCGCTGGGCGCCGGGCTCAACGCCCGCGGCGTGATCGAGGTCGTGGTCGCCATGGTCGGCCTGCGGCTGGGGATCCTCAGCGTGGAGGCGTACACCATCGTGATCCTCGTGGCGATCGTGACGTCCCTGATGGCGCCGCCGATCCTGCGGCTCGCCATGGCCAAGGTGGAGCAGACCTCCGAGGAGAAGATCCGCGAGGCCGAGCACCAGGCGTGGACCCGGCAGCCGGTGGGCGGTTCCGAACCGATCGTGTGACCCGCCACGAGGCGTGGTCCCCGACGGCGGGCCGGGTCCTCCCGGCCCGCCGCGTCCCCGGAACCCCGCCCCCGTGCGCGGCGGGGGCCCTACTCTTGCGCGGGCACCGGCCCGTCCTCGGCCACCGGCGGGTAGGTCTGCGCCCACCAGGCGTTCCAGCGGGACTCCAGGTCGGCGAACGCCGCCTCGTCGAGGCCGTACGCGGTGAGCACCATCATGACGGTGCCGTCCGGATGGGCGGGCGAGGACGGGTTCTGGCCGGCGACCAGCAGCCCGTCCCCCCAGCCCTCGACGGTGAGCCCGACCTGGTTGGCCGAGCGGAACCTGACCTGTCCGCGGAGCGGCTCGCCGGTGGGGCCGGTCACCTCGTACGGGCGCCCGGGGGGCAGATCGGCCGTCGCCGCGAGCCCGGCCGCCTCCAGCAGCGGCGTGGTCGCGGCTCCGGAGAGGAAGACCGTGCGCCGGTCGGCGCCGGGGTGGCGCTCCAGGGCGAACGCCAGCTGGTTGACGAAGGTGATCCAGCCCTCGGTGATGTCGTCGTAGTAGGCGTCCCACTCCGGATCGCCGCCGCGCGGGGCGCGGGTCAGCCGCAGGCGCGTCCGGTCGCCCAGGTCGGTCAGCTCGAAGACGTCGTCGCCCTGGATCTCCAGCCGGTGGTCCTCGGCAGACTCGACGGCCCCCTTGCGGTAGATGACGTCGATCTCCTCGTCGAGACCGTCGAAGTGCCAGCCGTGCCAGCGCCGGATCAGGGCGGGGTCGCGCAGGGCGTCCCAGACCTCGCCGACGGGCGCGGCGATGGTGACGTCGACGACGAACGGTTCATCGGTCATTCGGATACCTCCGGGTGTGGGTTCGGCGGGGCGTCGGCCCCGGGAAGAGGGCCGGTCGCCCGCTCCCTGCGGGCCGGGGCGGGGTGGCCACCGGCGACGAGGCGGTAGGGCCGCCCGCCGGGGGTGTCGAAGCGTTCCGCGACCCGGGCGAGGGCGTCGGCGAGCGCTTCGGTGAAGTCGTGCACGTCGCCGGGCTCGGCGAAGCGCACCTGCGCCTCCAGGGTGAACGTCAGCAGCCGGACGCCCTGCCGGTCGGCGGCGTCGGCCATCCGGGTGACGTCGCGCACGGTGTCGGCGGCCGCCTCGACGAGGTGCTCGGCGGCGTACCGGTCGGCGACGCGGCGGAACTCCGCGTCGGTCTCGGCGGCCACCTCGGCCTCGACCGCCACCGCGTCCGCCCCGGTCGTGCCGGTCGGTCCGGTCGTGCCGGTCGGTCCGGTCGTGTCGCCGGGCTCCGCGGCCCCGGTGGTCTCCTCGGGGGAGGTGAGCACGCCGGGATCGACGAGGAACGCCTTGGCGGTCACGCGCATGACGCGCTCGACGAAGCCGCGCCGCGGGCGCTCCTCCACCAGCTCGATCAGCCCGGCCTCCTCCAGCACCTTGAGGTGGTAGCCGACCCGCTGCCGCGGCAGGCCGAGGTCGGCGGCGAGGCGGACCGCCGAGGCGGGCTCGCGCAGGCGGCCGAGGAGACGCCGGCGGATCGGGGTGAGCGCCAGACGCAGGCGGTCGGGCTCGTCCATGAGCGTCATCTCGGTCGCGGCCATGCTGCATCAAAGCATTGGACAAATTAATCTGTCAAATGACGGTGCGGGTGGCGTCCCGCACCGTCCGTCACTCCCTGGGGCCCGAACGAGGACGCCGGTGCCGCCGTCCGGCCGGGCGGGTCCCCGTCCGGCCGGGCGTCAGCCCTTCGGTGACGCAGGCTTCCCCGCGCGCTCCGGCTCTCCCGCGTGCTCGGGCACCGGCGCGTGCTCGGGCACCGGCGCGTGCTCGGGCACCGGCGCGTCGAGGATCACGGTAAGAAGAGTCATACCGCTAAATTATTACAGAGCATTGAACTATTCACCATAGTGAAGTAATTGGAGTGAGATGGACGGCGCCGAACTGGGCTGGGAGCTGAGCACCGCGGTGGTGATCTTCCACGAGGCGGTCGCGCGGCGGCTGGGGCTCAGCGCGATCGATCACAAGGCCCTGGGGGTCGTCACCAGGAAGGGCCCGCTGCCCGCCGGGGCGCTCGCCGCCGAGCTCGGGTTCGGTGCCAGCGCGATCACCGCCCTGGTCGACCGCCTGGAGCGGGCCGGGTACGTGCGGCGCGTCCCCGACCCGGCCGACCGGCGGCGGGTGCTGGTCACCGCCACCTCCGGGCGCACCCCCGACCTCGGCGCCATCTTCGCCGGGCTCGGCCGCGAGATGGGCGCCTTCATGGCCGAGTACGACGAGCGCGAGCTGGCCCTGATCCACGACTACGTGACCAGGACCATCGCGGTCCTGAAGGACCAGACCGCCCGCCTGTCCTCGGCCGAGGACTCGTGACGTCCCCCGAGGGGTCCGGGGAAACGTCCCCGGCGCGCGACGAGGAGGGCGGACGACGACGCGAGGCCGCGCGGCACGCCCCGGGACCGGACCCCGGCCCGCCGGGGGCCACGCCCGGTCCGTCCGGCCGGCACGCGGCGCGCGTCGCCGCCTGGCTGCGGGCGCGTCCCGCCCGCGCGGGCGGCACCCGCGTCCTGGCCGTCGAGGGACGGTCGGGATCGGGCAAGTCCACCCTCGCCACCGCCGTGGCCGCCGGGCTGGGCGCGCCCGTCGTGCGGATGGACGACCTCTACCCCGGCTGGGACGGCCTGCTGGGCGGGGTGGACGCGCTGGTCCGGTGGGTCCTGCGGCCGTTGGGCCTGGACGGGCGCGCGCGGTGGAGGCGCTACGACTGGACGGCGGGCGGCTACGCCGAATGGCACGAGGTACCGGACACCGGGGTCCTCGTCATCGACGGCACCGGCTCCGGAGCCCTGGCCGCCGCGCCGTACCTGAGCGGCCTGGTGTGGCTGGAGGCACCCGACGAGGTGCGCAGGACCCGCGCGCTGGAGCGGGACGGCGACCTCTACGCCCCGCACTGGGAGCGCTGGGCGGCCCAGGAGGAGAGGTTCCACGCCCGCGACGACGTCCGGAGCCGCGCGGACCTGACGATCGCCACCGGCTGAGCCGCCGCATCCCCTGCCCCCCGGGCGCGCGGCGGGTGGCCGCACGGACCTGGCGATCCCGCCCGCTGGACCGCCCCTCCCGCCCGGGCGTGCGGCGGTCAGCCGCGCGGGACGGCGGCGATGGCCTCGACCTCGACGAGGAGTCCGGGGGCGGCGAGGGCGGCGACCACGATCAGCGAGTGCGCGGGCCAGTCGCCCTCCGGGAACCAGCGGGCGAACACCTCACCCTGTGCGGCCCGCGAGCCCGCCAGGTGCTCCGTACCGGAGAGCATGGTGAACAGCTTGACCAGGTGCTCGGGCCCGGCTCCGGCGGAGCGCAGCAGGCTCTCGATGTTGGCGAAGACCTGCCGGGTCTGGGACTCGGCGTCCGTCCCCGCCAGGGTGCCGTCCTCCATGACGCCGACCTGGCCGGACATGACCAGCAGCTCGTGACCGGCGGGCACGGACGCCAGGTGGCTGTACCGGCCGAGCGGCGCGGCCGGGCCGTCGGGGTTCCAGCGGCGGATCATCGGTTCTCCTCGTCGTCTGTCGGCGCGTCACGGCGCGTGCCGCGGGGGCACGGCCGACGTCCCGGGCGGTCTCCGGGACGGCGGCCGTCCCCTGCCCGAATGGCGACACAACCCTAGACCTCGCCCGGCGAAGGCAGGTCCGCGGGCGTCCCGACGGTCACGGGCCTTCCCTGGACCCGTGTCCACGTCCTCGCCGGACGCGTGGATCTCACCTGGTGAGGATCCTCCACGAGACCACCGCGGACGACGTGGAGTACGTCTTCGGCGACTCCGTCGGCACGCTGGAGCAGGACGGCGACGGGGTGAACGTCACCTTCGAGCGGGGCGGAGCCCGCCGCTTCGACCTGGTGATCGGCGCCGACGGCCTGCGCTCCCTCACCCGTTCCCTGACCATCGGCGAGGAGGGGCGTTTCCTGCACCACCTGGGCCACTACGTCGCCGCCGCGGACGTGAGCAAGGACATGGGCGTGGACGGTGAGGTGGTGCTGCGGGACCCTCCGGCGGCCGGAAGGGGACGTACCGGCTCCGACCAGGTCGGATTAGCCGCGCGCCGGTGCGGGGAGGCCTCAGATGACGCCGGACGGGGGACGCGGAGCCGGAGGAGCCCCGGACTCGCACCGGCGTCACCGTTCTCGGCAGGAGAAATCCCATGACTGGACGCGTATCGGCTCCCGGCGACCTCGGCCGCCGGATCGCCAGGCGGCGCGAGGACCTCGGCCTGACCCGGGAGGAACTGGCCCTGCGGGCCGGGATCGACCCCGGGTACCTCGCCTACCTGGAGGAGACCGTGGCCTCGCCGAACCCCGGGACCGTGAACCGGGTGGCCACCGCCCTGGACACCCGGCCGGAGGAACTGCTCGGCGGGAACACCGGCCCGCCGTCGGGGTACGACGTGTCGCCCGGGTCCGGCCTGTCGTCGGGGCACGGGCCGCCGTCGGTGCCCGGCCGCTCGTCCTGGGACGACAGGTCGTCCGGGGAGGAGCGGCCGTCCGGGAATGACAGGTCGTCCGGAGGCGATCGGCCCCCCGGGGACGAGCGGCCGTCCGGCAGTGACCGGCCCTCCGGGGGCGACCGGCCGTCCTGGTACGGGCGGCCGTCCTCCGCGGCACGGTCGCAGCGGCTCGACCGGGACGAGTGCCTGCGGCTCATCACCCCCGGCGGGGTGGGACGGATCGCCTTCGAGGGCGTCGGCGGACCGGTGATCCAGCCGGTCGACTACGCCCTGCACGGCGATTCGGTGATCTTCCGTACGGCCTGCGGCGGCCCGCTGGAGGAGACCCCGCACCTCGACGTCGAGGGCGTCGAGGGCGTCGAGGGCGTCGAGGGCGTCGAGGGCGTCGAGACCAAGGTCGCCTTCGAGGTGGACCGGATCGACGACGCCGGCCGCGAGGGCTGGAGCGTGATGGTGCGCGGCGGGATCGACCAGGTCTCCTCCGAGGAGGACCGGGCGGCCCTGGCGGCGCTGGGCGTACGGCCCTGGACGGACGGCGAGGAGGAGCCGTACCTGCGGATCTCCGCGAACGAGGTCACCGGCCGGCGCATCCGGCGCGGCCCGTGACGGCCGCGCGGCACAGCAGGGCGGCCAGCGCCCGGGTGACGCCCGCCGAGCCGGTACGGCGCTCGACGGCGGCGAACATGGGCGAGGGGTTGCACTCCAGCACCGCGAACGTGCCGTCGTCCCTCCGGCGCACGTCGACGCCGGTGAAGGTCAGCCCGCACGCCCTGGCCGCGCGCAGGCAGGCGTCGCGCTCCTGCTCGCTCGGCGGCTCCGGGAGCACGGCCCGCTCGGCCCCCCGGAAGTCCAGCTCCTCGGAGACGATCTCGTACGAGGCGGCCACCTCGCCGTCCACCACGTACACGCGCAGGTTGCGGCCGGGCACCTCCTCCTGGAAGAGCACCGGCGCGGTGGCCAGCAGCCGCAGCCGTTCGGGGCGCAGGTCGTCGGGGGTGATCCGGCGGCACAGGGCGCCCCCGGCGAGCGGTTTGTAGACGACCGGCCCCGCGGTGGCGCGCGCGAAGCCGGCGACGGCGTCGGGATCGTTGGTGGCGAGCGTGCGGGGCACCGGCACCGCGGCCTCGCGCAGCCTCCGGAGCTGGTCGAGCTTGAGGAAGTGCTGGCCCAGCGTCTCGGGAGGGTTGACGAGCACCGCGCCGCCGTGCCGCAGCGCGGTGACGAAACCGAACGTGAACGAGCGGCGCTCACGCCCCCCGGCGTACGCCGAGCGCTGCTCGCGCTCCCGTTCCTCCGGCGTGACCCCGCCCCGATCTCCCCGGGCGTCGTCCCGGGCGTCCTGGCCGGGCCGCCCGCCCTGCCCCGGCCAGGGGGCGAAGGGCAGCGGGAGCGGCATGGAGCGCAGGTACCAGGCGCGGACGGCGGTGACGTCCACCCCCGGGGCCGAGGGCGTCCCGTCGAGCAGCGAGAGCCTCGACCGTGCCGGAAACCCCGACAGGTCGAGGACGACGGGCTCGGCGCCACGCTCCCGCAGGGCGGCGGTCACGTTCGCCACCTGCGGGTCGCCCGGCGGGCCGATGATCCCCCAGCGGGTCATGTCGGGCCCCTACGCGCCGGCGCGACCCCAGCCGTGGTCGTCGCCCTCCTCGCCGAGCGCGTAGGTGGTGGGGCCGTCGTCCCCCTCCTCGCCGATGGCCAGCGTGGTCGGGTCGTCTCCGCCCTCCGCGTAGGTGTACGTCAGCGCGGCCCCGGACCTCCGGCGGGTCTCACCCGCCAGGCTGCCGGGAAGGTCGGTGATGAAGTGCGCGAGCTCTGCCATGGTCTCAGCCTCCGGTCGGTCCCGTCAGGACGTCGTCACTGCGGGTAACCATATACGCGCGGGGCGTTCGTGTCGCCGCGCGAGACCGGTCCCCGGCCGGTGCCGCGCCGGCCGGGGACGGATCCTCCCGTTCCTCCCTCGGGACGTCCGGAAGGGTGGCTCAGGGGCGGTGCACCTCGAACGAGGAGAGCTGCGCGGCGGGCCAGCCGGTGTTGCCGGTGACGGTCACCCGCACGTACCTGACGGCCGCCGCCGGGAACGTGACGGTCACGGTGTTGCCGGTGGCCGGGTCGAAGACGTGGCCCCGTGAGCCCGCCAGGGTGGTGAACGACGTGCCGTCGGCGGAGCCGAGCACCGACAGGGTCTGGGTGCGCCTGGACCAGGCGGCGGCCGGCGGCACCCTCAGCACCACGCGCCCGGCCTGGGCCTGCGCGCACAGGTCGACGGTGACGGACTGCGGGAAGGCGTGGTTGACGCTCTCCCAGTAGGTGGACGCGTCACCGTCGACGGCGTTGGCGGCCACGTAGTTCTGCGTGACGCCGCTCGCCACGACCGGCCTTCCCCTGGCCATGTCGCCGGTGTTCGGGGAGCAGCCGGCCGGGGGCCCGGTCGTCGCGGTCACCGTGCCGGAGGGCGGCGAGGTGTTCCGCGCGGCGTCCCTGGCGACGACGTAGAAGGAGTAGGCGGTGGACGGGGTGAGGCCGGTGACGGTCAACGACGTGCCGGTGGTGCTCCCCACCAGCGGGTCGACGGCGCCGGCCTCGCGGTGGACGTCGTAGCCGGTCACCCCGACGTCGTCGGTGGAGGCGGTCCAGCCCACGGTCACGCTGGTGGACGAGGCCGGGACGGCCCGCGCGGCACCCGGCGCCGTGGGGGGACGCGTGTCGCCCTGGCCACCGGCCCTGCGGGTCTCGAACTCCGTCGCCCAGTACTTCGTCCTGTCCAGGTACGCGGTCTCCGCGGCGGCCCCGGTCCTGCCGTAGGCGCCCTCGTAGGTCTGGTAGCCGAACCCGGCCGGCGGGGTGGAGTCGGCCGGTTCGATGGAGCTGCCCTCGTGCCACTCGTTGAACGAGGTGACCGAGACCCAGGTGGGCAGGCCGCCCTTGGCCGGGTCCAGGGCGTTGGACCACTCCAGGTCGTAGGTGGCGCCGTTCGCGCGGCCGAGGGTCGGGGTGGTGTTGCCGGGCACCGCGCGGTCGTCGATGTAGCCGGGGGCCACGGAGGGCGCCCAAATCAGGTTGTTGCGCCTGGCGTACGCGCTCGCGTCGGCCCAGCCGGGCGCGGTGGTGCCGGCGATCCCGTCGTAGGTGTACATGCCGGAGAAGTGCGCGATCTTCGAGGTGTCGGTGGTCTGGGCGAGCACGATGTTGTTCGCGGTGACCTGGTCGAGCGCCGACCAGTCGGTGATGCGCAGGCTCTCGAAGACGTAGAACGCGGCCCGGCCGCCGTGCTCGGCCGAGCGGTAGAAGGCGGGGTGGGAGCCGTAGCGGTCGTTGATGTAGCGGATGTCCGCCACGGTGGAGGCCGCGGTGCGCCCGCCGTAGGGCTCCAGGTGCCAGGCGACCTTGATGCCGTGGCGCGCGGCCGCGTCCAGCACGCCCTGGGCGATGCGGTCCTCGGGACCGCCGACGCCCCACCAGCTGTAGACGATGACGCCGACCCCGGCCTGCTTGATCCACTGCATGTGCCGGGTGACGGCTCCGGCGTGGTCTGCGGAGTCGTAGGCGCCCAGGGTGGGGTAGAGGTCGGCGCCGATGTCGTCCGGCGGGGTGTGGCCGCCCTGCTCCCAGTGCCGCCAGCCCCCGCTCACCTGGGGGTTGCCGTACCAGGGGTAGTAGAACAGGTGGACGTTGGAGGACTGTTCCGGGACGGCCGCGCCGCGGGCCGCCGGTGGCGCCTGGGCGCCGGTCCAGCACAGGGCGGCCAGCAGGATCGCCAGCACGGTCATGGCGCGGCCGCCGAGGCGGTGCGGGCGGGTGGGGGATCGGTCGGATGTCGTCATCGGCTGACCCTTCGTCACGCCGGGCCGGATCGCCGCGGGACGCGCCGTCACCGCGATCCGGCCTGATGGGGGGTGGGGGTGCCGCCGGTCACCTGGAGATCAACGGGCGGCGCTGCTGACACCATAAGATGACGAGCAGATGTCTGCAATGTTTCTACTTATTTTTGCAAAATACATATTCATTTCTCGCGACGGGGACGCGGCGGATCGGGTGCCGGACCGGCCGGGCCCTGGCACCGGAGGGGTAGGGGGCGATCCGCCCTGTGGTTTTCCGCAGGGGGAAGGGAGGGATCTCGCAATGGTCCGGGCCCGGGGGCGCTCCCTACGGTCGGACGATGCCCGAACTCGACATCACCGGCGGCCCGGTGTTCCAGCGTCTCGCCGCCGGTCTCTCGGCGGCCTGCGTCCTCGCCCTGGCGGCCGTCCCGCCCGCCGCCGCCCTCTCCTCGTCCCCGTCCTCGTCCCCGTCCTCGTCCCCGTCCTCGTCCCCGTCCTCGTCCTCGTCTGCGCCCTGGTCCCCGTCCGGCTCCCGGACCTGGACTCCCCCGGCGGTTCCGGGCGGACCGGCCTCCCCGGGCGCGGAAGCCCTCCTCTCGACATCAAGGACCGCGGCCGGGGCCGGGCGCGAGATCGACCCCGCGGCCGTCGACCGGTTCGTGAGCGCCTACCGCGAGGCCACCGGCCTGCCCGGGGTCGCGGTCGCCGTCACCCGGGGCGCGAAGGTCGTGCACGTCGCCGGTTACGGCCGCACCGCCTCCGGCGAGCCGGTCACCGAACGGACGCCGATGGCCGTCGCCTCGCTCAGCAAGTCCTTCACCTCGCTCGCGGTCATGCAGCTCGTGGAGGAGGGGAGGGTCAGGCTCGACGCGCCGGTGCGCGAGGCGCTCCCGGAGTTCACGATGGCCGACCCCCGGGCGGCGCGCATCACCGTCCGGCAGCTGCTGGACCAGACGTCGGGGATGGCCACGTCGGTCTTCCGCGAGAGGAGCCTGCCCCAGCCGCGTTCCCTGCGCGAGGCGGTCGCGCGCCTGCGCGGGGCACGGCTGGCCGCCGACCCCGGCACGCGGTGGAGCTACCACAACACCAACTTCCAGGTCGCGGCGAGGCTGGTGGAGGTGGTGGCCGGGGTGCCCTTCGCCGGACGCCTGCGGACCCACGTGTTCGGCCCGCTCGGCATGCGCGACAGCCGCACGATCGACACCGAACGGGACCTGCCGCCGACCGCGCGCGGGCACCTGCACCTGCTCGGCGTCCCGATCGCCCTCGCCGAACCGCACGGGTTCGGCAACGGCTCGGGCGGAGTGATCAGCAGCGCGGCCGACATGGCGCGGTGGATGATCATGCAGGCCGGCCAGGGCACCGGCCCCGGCGGTGTGCGCGTCGTCTCCGCCGAGGGCGTGGCCGAGATGCGCACCCCGTCCCGGATCAAGCGCTCGTACGCGCTGGGCTGGGCGCTCGGCACGACCGAGGGCGGCGCGCCGGTCGTGGAGCACGACGGCGACCTGTCCACCGCCACGGCCCGGCAGACGCTGCTGCTCCGCTCCGGCCACGGCATCGTGGTGATGGCCAACACCGGAACCGCCTACGACGACAGCGGTGCGATCGCCGACGCGCTGGTCGCCATGGCCGAGGGGAGGAAGCCCGGACCGCCGCCCTCCCCCTCACCGTTCCTGCTCGTCGACGCCGCGTTCGCGCTCGCCGCCGTGCTGACGCTCGCGCTCGCCGGACGGGGTCTGGTCCGCTCGCGCCGCTGGGCGGCACGGCACGCCGGGCGCCCGGGGTGGCGGACGGCGGCCCGGCTGCTGCCGTACGCGGCGCCGGGGGTGCTCTGCCTGACGATCACCGATGTGTTCCGGGTGCTGTCCCGAGGGGGCGACGCCACCTGGGCGCACGTGGCCTACCTCTACCTCTCGTTCGTGATCTGGCTCCTCCTGGCCGCCGTGGCCTGCGCGCTGCTGCTCCTGGCCCGCCTGCGGCACCTGGTCCCGGCCGGCGCGGGTCAGGCGCCGAGGTAGCGCAGCACGGCCAGCACGCGCCGGCTGTAGCCGGGGACGTGGACGAGCCCGAGCTTGTCGAAGATCGCGTTGACGTGTTTCTCCACCGCGCTCTGCGAGACGTGCAGGCGCTCGGCGATCGCGGCGTTGACGAGGCCCTGGGCCAGGTGCTCCAGCACCTGGGTCTCCCGCGGGGTGAGCCTGCCGAGCGGGTCGGCGCGCGTGGTGCGGGCCAGCAGCCGCCTGACCACCTCCGGATCGAACACCGTCCCGCCCGCGCCGACCCGCTCCAGCGACTCCAGGAACTCCCCCACCTCGGTGACCCGGTCCTTGAGCAGGTACCCCAGCCCTTCGGGTGCCCCGGTGAGCAGCCGGGAGGCGTAGGTCGTCTCGACGTACTGCGAGAGCACGAGCACGCCGACGTCCGGCAGGCGCTCCCGGATCGTCAGCGAGGCCCGCAGCCCCTCACCGGCCTGGCCCGGCGGCATGCGCACGTCCACGATCGCCACGTCGGGACGGTGCTCGTCCACGGCCTCCAGCAGCGCCGCCGCGTCGCCCACCGCCGCCACGACCGCGTGGCCGGCCTCCTCCAGCAGGCGGACCAGTCCCTCCCGGAACAGCACGGAATCGTCGGCGAGGACCAGTCGCATGGGGGCTCCGGAGGTGGGTGCGGGTGCCGGCGGGGGAACCCGTCGGGCGGACACGAGGGGACACGAGGGGACACGGACCGGAAGAGGCCGGACGGGACCCGGCCGGGACGACGGGGGGTTCACCGGGGGGCATCGGTCCCCCGGGGCGGTGCCGCGGGCCCGCCGAGGGGCAGGACGGCCGTGATCCTGGTCGGGCCGCCCGGGGGGCTGTGCACCGCGAACGTGCCGTCCAGGGCCAGCACCCGACGCTCCAGCCCGGACAGGCCGCTCCCTGCGGGGTCCGCCCCGCCCCGGCCGTCGTCGGAGATCTCCACGGTGACGGCGTGCCCGTCCTCGTCCAGGACCACCAGGACGCCCGTGGCGGCGGCGTGCTTGGCGGCGTTGGAGATGGCCTCGCGGACCACGAAGTAGACGGCGGTCTCGACCTCGGAGACGGGACGTTCGACGAGGTCGTAGCGGACGTTCACCGGCAGGCCCGCCTGTTCCGCCACCCCGGTGAGCGCGGCGCGCAGGCCCAGCTCGTCCAGGGCGGAGGGGTAGATCCGCCAGGCGACGCCGCGCAGCTCCTCCAGGAGGCGGCGCGACTCCGCGTGGGCCTGCTCCACCAGCCCGGCGACCACGGCCGGGTCACTCCCGTGCCGCGCGCGGCCCAGCAGCATGCCCAGGGCCACGCCCCGCTGCTGGACGCCGTCGTGCAGGTCGCGCTCGATGCGCCGCC
This sequence comes from Streptosporangium sp. NPDC050855, assembly GCF_044456585.1. Classification (NCBI taxonomy): domain Bacteria; kingdom Bacillati; phylum Actinomycetota; class Actinomycetes; order Streptosporangiales; family Streptosporangiaceae; genus Streptosporangium; species Streptosporangium sp. NPDC050855. The sequence continues at coordinate 5,069 of NZ_JBITFY010000020.1, read as the reverse complement.
GCTCGTCGTCGACGGCCCGCACGATGCCGCTGCGGGAGGAGGTCAGCTCCGCGATGCGGCGGCGCATCGCCTCCCGCTCCCCGGGACCGGCGAGGCAGGCGGCCAGCCGTCGCTCCGCGGTCACCGTCACCGCGCCCCACAGCGCGGCCGCTCCCAGCAGGACCAGCCCGTGGGCGGTGCCCAGCGGCCCGCTGTCGACCGTCAGGCGCACGCCGGGATACCGCAGCGGGACCGGGTACGAGGTGCCGGAGAGCAGCCCCTCGACACCACCGGCCAGGAACAGCAGGCCGACGAAGAGGCCGGTGAACGTCAGGTAGCTCGCGAGCGCGCCGAACGTCGCCCGCAGCGCGAGGTAGCGGTACCGGTTCCCGGCCGGGACCTCGCCGAGGTCGTGGTCGAACCACGCCGCCAGCCGGGCCCGTTCCAGCGCGACCAGCCGCTCCGCCCCGGCCGCCGCGAGGCGCCGGGCGGCCCGGCGGCCCGCGGGCCACGTCCCCGGGACCGCCAGCAGCACGCCCGCGACGCACAGGAAGCCGAGCTCGGCGACGCCCGTCATCCCGCCTGCGGCCAGTCCGACGAGTCGCCGTGCGGCCCGCGCGACCGGCGCCCCGGCCCGTCCGGACCGGCGCGCCGGTCGCGGCGGGGCGGTCGTCCTCGACGTCGTGGGCATGGTCGGCATGGTCGGCATGGTCGGCACCGGATGAATTGTATTGACCTCTCCCCGGCCGGCCACGACGACCGCGCGGGCACGGACACGGGCGCGGGCGGGCACGCCGTCCGGGCCGGTGCCGGGACGGATGACGCCGGCCGAAGCAGGTGATTAAAAGGGGAAAAACAGTCAAAAGCGCGAAAATGACCGAGGGGTGCCGCGATCGCGAATTGCGTTGACCGATTACTGGAGATTAGTCATATTTGCGCAATGACGAAACCACGTACGCTCGCCGGAGCGATGCTCGCAGCCGTTCTGCTGACCGGCTCCGTCGCCGCCCCCGCCACCGCCGCGTCCCAGGAGAGCGTCGCCGTCTCCTCGACCGAGGCCGCCGCGCGGCCGGGCAACGGAAAGATCCTCTACAACCGCATCAGCGGTGGCCTGGGCAGGCTGAAGATCAAGAACGGCAACAGCAGGGACGCCGTCGTCACGCTGGTCCGCGGCAGGTCCAAGGCGATCAGCGTCTACGTCCGCGCGCGGTCCACCGCCTCCGTCAGGGAGGTCAGGGACGGCACCTACACGATCTTCTTCACCTCCGGCTACCGGTTCAGCACCTCCCGGGGCAGGTTCGCCAGCGCTCCCTCTTACCAGCGCTTCACCCAGAAGCTGAGGTTCAGCACGACCGCGACCAGCTCGACCGTCTGGACCCTGACCATCAATCCCGTCAGGAACGGCAACGCCCGGACGACCGGCGTCAACCCCAGGGACTTCCCGGCCTGATCCGGCGGGTCCGGCGGATCCATTCCCCCTTCCCACGTCCCACCGACCACGGGCGGCGCCCGCGGCGTCTCGCAGGAGCCGCGGGCGGCTCCGACTCGTCGGCGGCGGAACGGAATAGCCCTGCCCTGGGCGGGAACACACATGTGCGGCGGAGGCTCTCCGGGGCGGCGAAGGCCACGACGGCGAGCCAGGCGCCGCAGCATCCCGTCGCGGGACGTACCTTGAACTGCACGGGTTGTTGTATCTGACCAGACCTGGGGAAGGTGTGAACGCCATGGAAGCCGCCACCGTGGAGGGCACCGTCGACGAAGAGGAACTCGTCCTGACGGACGACGACGAGGTGCCCGCCGCCCTGGAGTCGAGCGTCGGCGCCAGCACCGACCCGGTCAAGGACTACCTCAAGCAGATCGGCAGGATCCCGCTGCTCAACGCCGAGCAGGAGGTCGAGCTCGCCCGGCGGATCGAGGCCGGACTGTTCGCCACCGAGCGCCTCAACGAGGCCGACCGGCTCCAGCCCGACGTCCGCGCGGAGCTCGAATGGCTCGCCGAGGACGGCCACCGGGCCAAGAACCACCTGCTGGAGGCCAACCTCCGCCTGGTGGTCTCGCTGGCCAAGCGCCACACCGGCCGCGGCATGCTCTTCCTGGACCTGATCCAGGAGGGCAACCTGGGCCTGATCCGCGCGGTCGAGAAGTTCGACTACACCAAGGGCTTCAAGTTCTCCACGTACGCCACCTGGTGGATCAAGCAGGCGATCACCCGTGCGCTCGCCGACCAGGCGCGGACCATCCGCATCCCGGTCCACATGGTCGAAGTGATCAACAAGCTGGCCCGCGTGCACCGGCAGATGACCACCGACCTGGGCCGCGAGCCCACCCCCGAGGAGCTCGCGGTCGAGCTGGAGATGACCCCGGAGCGGGTCGTCGAGGTGCAGGGGTACGGGCGCGAGCCGATCTCCCTGCACAGCCCCCTGGGCACCGAGGGCGACAGCGAGTTCGGCGACCTCATCGAGGACTCCGAGGCGATCACCCCTGAGGACGCGGTGGCCGCCGCGCTGCTGCAGGAGCAGCTGCACACGATCCTGGAGGCCCTCTCCGAGCGTGAGGCCGGGGTGGTGGCGATGCGGTTCGGGCTCGGCGACGGCCGCCCCAAGACCCTGGAGGAGATCGGCCGCGCCTACGGGGTGACCCGCGAGCGCATCCGGCAGATCGAGTCCAAGACCATGACGAAGCTGCGCCACCCCTCCCGCTCCCGCGCGCTGCGCGACTACCTGACCTGATCCTTCCCGTCCTTCCCGCGAACCGGCCCGCCCCCGGGACACGTCCCGCCGGACGGCGCGAAAGTGATGCAACCGGACGGGCCGGGCGGCCCGAAACATCGGGCAAGGGCCGGAGGATCACACAGGGACGTGATCTTCCGGCCACCTGTCTCTCCCCGCCCCTCCGCACGCGATCAGACGCCCTGACGGTCCGCCCTCCCGTACGCGATCAGGCGCCCTGACGGTCCACCTGGCGGGCCAGCCGCTCCAGGCTGTCGCCGAGCGCCCGGTCGACGGCCTCGGCCGGCGGGGCGTGATCCTCGTCGAAGAACGACAGGTGGATCGTCACCTCGCTCTCGTTCTCCCCGCTGTCGGCCACCTGGAGCCATCCGGCGTAGCGGCCGTTGTCGCGGGTGCCCCACTCCATCCGGAGCTGGTCGCGTTCGGCCCGCAGCAGCGCGCGGGCGTCCGTTCCGGTGGAGTCCTCGTGCACGGTCACCGCGGGCGGCTGCTCCCCGGCGTGCACGTGCAGGTCGCGCGGGAGCCAGTCGTCGAGCCCGTCCAGGTCCTCCGCCCGGTCGAACACCACCCCCGGCGGCGCCGCGATCCTGCGGGAACGCTCGTATTCACTCATACCTACTCCTTCAGCGTGGAGACCCCCTGACCGCGTCCCGTGCGGGTCGTCGGCCGGTCGTCGTCCCCGGTCCGTTGATCGACGACTTACCCCTCACCGCCGGGTCCATCCACGAAATCCGAGGTCGAGCCGGGCCCGGCCGGGCACGCGGGCGGGACGGCGCGCCGGTCCGGCTTCGGAGGACGCGGGGCCGGGGAGGAACCCGGTGGCCTCCGGCGTCGTTGTGCCTGAAGGTGCGCCGAGATCGCGTGCGGAACGCCGGGCGCGCCGCGGCGTGTCCCGTTCCCGGCCCGGTGACCTCCGCGAACGTATCGAAACGGAATGAGACATGCACGTCCCTCAGGATTCCGACCCCACGGCGACACCCTCGCCGGCCCAGGACCCGTCCCCGCGGGCCTCCCACCCGCCCCAGGACCCGCGGGTCCCCGGCTCACCCCCCGGACCGGGGGTCCCCGGCCCGCCGTCGGTCCCACAGACACCGGGCCCTCCCTACGATCCGCGGACACCGGGCCCGCCACCGGGTCCGCCACCGGGTCCGCCATCAGGCCCGCCACCGGGTCCGCCCTTGGGCCCACCATCGGGCCCGCCGGTCCCCGGTCCTCCGTACGATCCACGGGTCCCCGGCGGGTACGGCCCGTCCGGGCAGTACCCCCCGCCCCCGAGGCCGGCCCCCTGGTTCGTGGCGGCCCCGTCCGGTACCCGCTACGACCGGCTGGCCCGTACCCCCCTGCACGCCTGGTGGCGGCCCGTGCTGGGCACGCTCGCGGGCCTGCTCGGCGTCATGCTGGTCATACTCGCCGTGGTCCTCGGCGGCACGCTGATCGCCGCGTTCACCGGTGCTGGGATCTCCGGGTCGGGCGAGCGGATGTTCGAGGACCCGGTCCTCGAACTGGGCGTCAACCTGTTCGCCATCGCCGCCACCCTGCCCGTCGTGTACGGGATCGCCGCGTGGATCCAGCGCCGGCCGCCCGGCACCCTGTCCTCGGTCGTCGGCCGCCTGCGGTGGCGGTGGATGGCCTGGTGCGCGGCGGTGGCCACCGCCTCGGTGGTGCTGGGCCAGGGCACGGTCGCCCTCACCTACCTGGTGACCGGCGAGGACCTGGGCGAGCTGTTCGGCTGGGTCGGCTGGGAGCGCTTCCTGCCCGCCCTGATCGTCACCGTGCTCCTGGTGCCGTTCCAGGCCGCCGCCGAGGAGTACGTCTTCCGGGGCTGGCTGCTCCAGGCGTTCGGCGCCTTCCTCGCCAACCCCTGGCCGGGCATCCTGCTGAGCGCCGCCGGTTTCACCGCGGTGCACGCCTACGTCGACTGGGGCATCCTCGACGTCTTCGCGTTCGGCGCCCTGATGGGCTGGCTGGCGGTGCGGACCGGCGGCCTGGAGGCCGCCATCGCGCTGCACGTGGCCAACAACGTGCTGGCGTTCGGGGTGAGCGGGGCCGACGGGTCCCTCGACGAGGCGCTGAAGCAGGGGTCGGTGCCCTGGCAGAGCCTGACGGGGACGGTGGTCCAGCTCGGCCTGTACGCGGTCGTGGTGGTGATCATGGCCAGGAGACGGAGGATCGAGACGCTCTCCCCCTGACGTCCCGGCCTCGGGGCCGTCGTCCCCTCGCGCCGGGGGGGGGGGGGGGGGGGGGGGGGGGGGGGGGGGGGGGGGGGGGGGGGGGGGGGGGGGGGGGGGGGGGGGGGGGGGGGGGGGGGGGGGGGGGGGGGGGGGGGGGCGGGGGGGGGGGGGGGGGGGGGGGGGGGGGTGG
>NZ_JBITFY010000019.1:1380-181034 GCF_044456585.1 Streptosporangium sp. NPDC050855 | reverse complement strand
ACCCACTGCTGGGCGGAGGTGCCGTTGCAGTCGTAGAGCTGGATCTGCGCCCCGTCGGCGGTGGAGGCCGCGGTCACGTCCAGGCACTTGCCCAGCGCGCGGATCGTGCCGTCACCGTTGCGGCTCCACTGCTGGGCCGCGGTGCCGTTGCAGTCGTAGAGCTGCACCGGGGTGCCGTTGGCGCTGTTGGCGCCCGCGACGTCCACGCACTTGCCGGCGATGCCGGTGATCTGACCGGTGGCCGCGGCGGCCGGTGGCGCGGCCAGCACGCCGGTGACGGCGAGCAGGAGGGCGGTGACCGTCCCGCCGAGGGCGGCCGGGAGCGAGACGCGCCGACGCCGGGGAGGCCGGGGGGAGGGGCGGGTGGCGTCCATGCGCGGACTCCTTCCGTCGTGGGAGGTGACGTCCCGGCGACGACGCGACCCGCTGCGCGGGGAGAGCGTGACCGGCGTCACGACCCGTGTGGGGGGTGACGTGCGAATGCCGCCGGACGCGGTGAGCGTGTCACGTACCGCGGGCGGCCCGGTGGGCCTGCCGCGCGGGGTGCGCACGACGCGTCCTGGCCCTGCCGCGACGGATACGGCGGGGAGAACGGCTCGGCGGGCGGGGGCGCGGTCCGCGCGCCGCCCGGGCGGGGATCAGGCCGGGGCGCCCACCGGCGTCCGGTTCGAGGGGGAGCGAGTCATGGGGGGTCCCTTCGAGGCAAGGTCTCGCTTGCCGGAACCATAGGTCAGCCTTCGTTCTCGGGTCAATACAAGCAGTAAAAAAAGCGGTGCCGACGGGCCGGGACGCGTGCGAGGGGTCGCGTGAACTGCACGACGACGCCGGGCCTGACCTGGGGGAGGGGCGCGCCCCGGGGCACTCCTGTCAGGGACGGCCGTCAGGGGCCCGCGTCACCGGCGTCACCCGCCGTCCGTCCCGATCTTCCGTATGGTGTGATGTCCGGTAGGTGGTGGTTCCCGCGCGCCACCCGGCGGCAGTGCGGCGACAGGGCCGCACGCGTCCGACATCGAGGGTGCGCTCATGCTTCGTGGAGACAGGGTCCTGCTCAGAGCCGTCACCAAGGAGGACCTGGTCCCGCTCCACCGGCTGCACGAGGACGTGGAGACCAGGGTCGGCGCCGTGCCGGCACCCTGGCTCCCCGAGACGATCGAGCGGGTGACCGCCCGGTACGAGAAGCGGGAGCCCGACCCGGCCAACGTCGAGTTCGCCGTCCAGGCCGTGTCCGGCGAGCTGGTCGGCATCGGCATCGTCTGGGGCGTCGACACCCTCAACCGCAACGGGCACCTGGGCATGTCGCTGCTCCCCGAGGCGCGCGGCCACGGGTACGCCCCCGAAGCGCTGAGGCTGCTGTGCGACTACGCCTTCCGCATCCGCGGCCTGCACCGCCTCGGCCTGGAGACGCTCGTCACCAACACCGCGATGATCGCCGCCGCGGAGAAGGCCGGCTTCCGGCGCGAGGGCACGCTCCGCGGCAACGCCTGGGTGGCCGGGGCCTTCGTCGACGAGGCGCTGTTCGGCCTGCTGGCCACCGAGTTCACCGGCCCGCGCGCCGACGGGGATGTGTGAGAGCGTTGTCGTCGTCCCGGGCCGGATCCCGGGTCCGCGTACCGGAGGTGTCCCGTTGAAGACCTGGCTCCCGATCGGCCTCGGCGTCCTGCTCGTCCTGGTGGGCGGCCTGTGGGCGCTCCAGGGTCTCGGCCATGTGGGCGGCAGTTTCATGAGCGGCGCCCGCGAGTGGACGTGGATCGGCCTGGCGGCGTTCGCCGCCGGTCTCGTCATCGTCGTCTCCGCCCTGCTCCGGCGCCGCCGCTGACCCCGCCCTCGCGGGCGGGGCCTGCGGCGTCCGGACCCGCCCGGGGGCGCGTGACGCCCCACGGGCCGGGGGTGGGATCAGGGGCGCTTGCCCGAGCCGTCGAGCCCGGCCCGGCGCAGGGCGTCGGCCATGGCGCCGCCCGGCGCGTTGCGCGACTGCCCCCCGCGGTCCTGCCGCTGCCGGTCGCCGCCCCCGCGTCCCTGGCCCCCGCGTCCCTGGCCCCCGCGTTCCTTCCCGCCGCCACCGCCCTGACGCTGCCCGCCGTCGCCGCGCCCGTCGCGGCCCTGCTGGTCACCGCCGCCCTGCTGGTCACGCCGGCCGCGCGGGCCCGCGGGCTTGACGTCGTCCTCCAGGCGCAGGGTGAGCGAGATGCGCTTGCGCGGGATGTCGACGTCGAGCACCTTCACCCGGACGATGTCACCGGGCTTGACCACCTCGCGCGGGTCCTTGACGAAGTCGTACGAGAGCGCCGACACGTGGACCAGGCCGTCCTGGTGCACGCCGACGTCGACGAACGCGCCGAAGGCGGCCACGTTGGTGACCACGCCCTCCAGCAGCATGCCGGGCGTCAGGTCCGAGAGCTTCTCCACGCCCTCCTTGAACGTCGCGGTCTTGAAGGCCGGGCGCGGGTCGCGGCCGGGCTTCTCCAGCTCGGCGAGGATGTCGGTGACGGTCGGCAGGCCGAAGGTGTCGTCCACGAACTCCTGCGGGCTCAGCGTCCGCAGCACCGTGCCGTTGCCGATCAGCGTGGAGACGTCGCCGCCGGTGCGCTTCAGGATGCGCCGGACCACCGGGTACGCCTCCGGGTGCACGCTGGAGGCGTCGAGCGGGTCGTCACCCCCGCGGATGCGCAGGAAGCCCGCGCACTGCTCGAAGGCCTTCGGGCCGAGCCTGGCCACGTCCTTCAGCGCCCTGCGGGAGCGGAACGGGCCGTTGGCGTCGCGGTGGGCGACGATGTTCTCCGCCAGGCCGGAGCCGATGCCCGAGACCCGGGTCAGCAGCGGCGCGGACGCGGTGTTGACGTCGACGCCGACGGCGTTCACACAGTCCTCGACCACCGCGTCGAGCGAGCGGGACAGCTTGGTCTCGGCGAGGTCGTGCTGGTACTGGCCGACGCCGATCGACTTGGGGTCGATCTTGACCAGCTCGGCCAGCGGGTCCTGCAGGCGCCGGGCGATCGACACGGCGCCGCGCAGCGACACGTCCATGCCGGGCAGCTCCTGCGAGGCGAACGCCGAGGCGGAGTAGACCGACGCGCCCGCCTCCGACACCATCACCTTGGTCAGGCCGGGGACCAGCTTCACCAGCTCGGCGGCGAGCTTGTCGGTCTCGCGCGAGGCGGTGCCGTTGCCGATGGAGACGAGCTCCACGTCGTGCTTCTTCGCCAGCGCGGCCAGGACGGCCAGCGACTGGTCCCACTGGCGGCGCGGCTCGTGGGGGTAGATCGTGGCGGTCTCCAGCACCTTGCCGGTCGCGTCGACCACCGCGACCTTCACGCCGGTGCGCAGCCCGGGGTCCAGGCCCATGGTGGCGCGGCTCCCGGCGGGCGCGGCGAGCAGCAGGTCGCGCAGGTTGGCCGCGAACACCCGCACCGCCTCCTCCTCGGCGGCCTGCCACATGCGCATCCGCAGGTCGATGCCGAGGTGGACGAGGATGCGGGTGCGCCAGGCCCAGCGGACCGTGTCGGCCAGCCACGCGTCGGCGGGCCGTCCCCGGTCGGCGATGCCGAAGCGGTGCGCGATGCGGCCCTCGTAGGTGCCGGTGGGCTCCGGCTCGGGCTCCAGGGTGAGGGTGAGGATCTCCTCCTTCTCCCCCCGGAACATCGCCAGGATCCGGTGCGAGGGCAGCTTGGTGAACGGCTCGGCGAAGTCGAAGTAGTCGGAGAACTTGGCGCCCTCCTCCTGTCTGCCCTCGCGGACCGCCGCGACCAGGCGCCCCTTCGTCCACATCCGCTCGCGCAGCTCACCGACCAGGTCGGCGTCCTCGCCGAACCGCTCGACCAGGATCGCGCGGGCGCCGTCCAGCGCGGCCGCGGCGTCGGCCACGCCCTCGCCGACGAACGCCTCCGCCGCGGCCCTCGGGTCCACGGACGGGTCCGCCAGCAGGCCGTCGGCGAGCGGTTCGAGACCGGCCTCCCGGGCGATCTGCGCCTTGGTCCGCCGCTTGGGCTTGTACGGGAGGTAGATGTCCTCCAGCCGGGCCTTGGACTCGGCCGCCATGATCTGCGCGCGCAGGGTGTCGTCGAGCTTGCCCTGCCCCTCGATGGACTCCAGGATCGCGGTGCGCCGCTCCTCCAGCTCCCGCAGGTAGCGCAGCCGTTCCTCCAGCGTGCGCAGCTGCGTGTCGTCGAGCATCTCGGTGGCCTCCTTGCGGTACCGGGCGATGAACGGCACGGTGGCCCCGCCGTCGAGCAGGTCCACCGCCGCCCGCACCTGGCGCTCGCGCACACCCAGCTCTTCGGCGATCCGCTGATGAATAGACGTGGTCACGATCTCTCTTCCTCCGTGGTGGCAGGGACCAAGCTACCGCCTCGCCCGCCGCACGGCCGGATGTCAGCTCGTGGAGGAGATCACCGAACCCTGGTAGGTGGACTCGATGAACTTCTTCACCTCGGGTCCGGCCAGGAGCTCGGCCAGCTTCTTCACCCGGGGGTCGTTCTCGTCGCCCGGACGGACGACCAGCCCGTTGGCGTACGGGTTGCCCTCGGCCTTCTCCAGCACCAGCGAGTCTCCGGCGGGCTTGAGGTCGGCCTCCAGGGCGTAGTTGCCGTTGATCACCGCGGCGTCCACGTCCTCGAGGGAGCGCGGGAGCTGGGCCGCCTCCAAGGGCTTGAACTGGAGGTTCTTGGGGTTGTTCGCGACGTCGCGCTCGGTGGCGGCGGTCCCGACGCCCTCCTTGAGGGTGATCACGCCGTTGTCCTCGAGCAGCTTGAGCGAGCGGCCCAGGTTGGTCGCGTCGTTGGGCACCGCGACCGTGGCGTCGTTCGCCAGCTCGGTCACGGCCTTGATCTTCTTGGAGTACAGCCCGAGCGGCTCCAGGTGCACGGCCTGGACGAAGGTCAGCTCCCCGCCGCCCTTGGACTTCAGGAAGTCCGCCAGGTACGGCCGGTGCTGGAAGTAGTTCGCGTCCAGCTGGTCCTCCTGGAGCTGCACGTTCGGCTGCACGTAGTCGGCGAACTCGACGATCTCCACCTTGATCCCGGCCTTGGCGGCCAGGTTGTCGCTGACGTACTTGAGGATCTCCGCGTGCGGCACCGGGCTCACGCCCACCTTCAGCGGCGCGTCCGCGGCGGCCGACGCCCCCGACGCCCCCGACGCCCCGGACGTCGCCGCGGTGCCGCTGCCGGTCCCGGTCGAACCTCCGCAGGCGGTCAGGGTCAGTGCGAGTACGGCCGCGGCCGTGGCCCCCATCAATCTGCGCATCCCCGTGATCTCCTTGTCTGTGTGAAAGCCCGCGGGTCGTCCGTGTGGGACCCCGCGGGTCGTCCGTGTGAAAGCCCGTGGGTCGTCCGTGTGGGACCACCCCCGCGGGTCGTCTGTGGGAAAGCCCGTGGGGTCCGTGTGGGACCCCGCGGTCATCTGTGTGAGAGCCTGCGGGCGACGGCGTCGCCGAGGATCTGGATGAGCTGGACCAGAACGATCAGCAGGACGACGGTGACGACCATGACGCCGGTGTCGAACCGCTGGTAGCCGTACCGGATGGCGAGGTCGCCGAGGCCGCCGCCGCCGATCGCGCCCGCCATCGCGGAGTAGCTGATCAGCGCGACGACGGTGACGGTCAGCCCGGCGACCAGTTCCGGCAGGGTCTCGGGCAGCAGGACCTTGGTGACCACGGTGACCCGCCGCGACCCCATCGCCTGCGCGGCCTCCACCACCTCGCGGCCGACACCGCGCAGCGCGGTCTCCACCAGCCGGGCGTAGAACGGGACGGCCCCGAGCGTCAGCGGGACGATGGCGGCCACGGTGCCGATCGTGGTGCCGGTGATCAGCCGGGTGAACGGCAGGATCGCCACCATCAGCACGATGAACGGCAGCGAACGCCCCACGTTCACGACCGCCCCGAGCACGGCCTTCACCGCGGGCATCGGGGTCAGGCCGCCGCGGTCGGTGGTGACCAGCAGCACGCCGATCGGCAGGCCGAGCACCGCCGTCAGCAGCGTCGACCAGAACACCATCTGCCCGGTCTCCAGGGTGGCCTGCCCCAGGATCGGCAGCAGCTCCTCGAACGTCACGGCCCCTCCACCAGTACGCCGCGGCCGCGCAGGTGGTCGAGCGCGGCGGCGGTCTCCCTGCCGTCGAGCCCGACCCGCAGCCGGCCCACGGACACGCCGCGCAGCTCCTCCAGCGAGCCGCCGAGAATGTTGACGTCCACGTCGAACTTCCGCACCAGGCCGGACAGCACCGGCTCCCCGGCCTGCCCGGCCGCGAAGGTCAGGGTGACGCTGCCCGGTGGCGCGGGCTCGGGCAGCGGGAAGATCTCCCGCGTCAGCAGGGACCCGGGCCGGGCGATGAGGTCGTGGACGAGCCCTGACTCCAGCACCTTGCCGTCCCGCATCGTGGCCGCCGAGTCGCACACGCTCTTGATCACCTGCATCTCGTGCGTGATCAGCAGGATCGTCAGCCCCAGCTCGGTGTTGAGGCGCCGGAGCAGGGCCAGGATCGACTGCGTGGTCCCCGGGTCGAGGGCGCTGGTCGCCTCGTCCGACAGCAGCACCTTCGGCCGGCCCGCGAGCGCCCGGGCGATGCCGACCCGCTGCTTCTGCCCGCCGGAGAGCTGGGCCGGGTACGCCCCGGCCTTGTCCGACAGCCCGACCAGCTCCAGCAGCTCGGCCACCCGTGTCCGGCGCTCGGCGCGCGGCACCTTGGCCACCTCCAGCGGGAACGCCACGTTCGCGGCGACCGTACGGGAGGACAGCAGCGCGAAGTGCTGGTGGATCATCCCGATCCGCTGCCGGGCCTCGCGCAGCTCGGCGTCCCCGAGGACGGTCAGGTCCTGCCCGTCGACGGTGACGGTGCCTCCGGTGGGCCGCTCCAGCAGGTTGACACAGCGCAGCAGCGTGCTCTTCCCGGCCCCGCTCTGCCCGAGGACGCCGAAGATCTCGCCCTCGCGAACGTCGAGGTCGACCCCGTCGAGCGCGACCACGCCGGTGCCGTACACCTTGCGAAGATCGGAAACATGTATCACGGGTAGGTTATACCTGAAATATCGGTACAAATCTAATCAATACTCCGGCCGGGGAGGCCGGATCGGTCGTTCGGGAACGACCGCTTCCCCGTGGGGCCGGGGCTTCCGGGGTCGGTGTGCGGGGCGGTTTCCGGGGCCGGGACGGGTCGGGAATGCCCGGCCAGTGAAAACCGTTATCGCCCGCATCGTACGACATGTCTTCCCGAGAGGAGTCCGCAGTGGCCAGCAACGAGGCACGCCCGGTGATCAGGCTGAGGTCCACCGTGGGCACCGGCTACACCTACGTGACCCGCAAGAACCGGCGTAACGACCCCGACCGGCTCACCGTCGTCAAGTACGACCCGATCGTCCGCCGGCACGTCCCGTTCCGAGAGGATCGATAGACCATGAAGAAGGACATCCACCCCGACTACCGCCCGGTCGTCTTCCGCGACCCGAGTGCCGGTTATGCCTTCCTGACCCGTTCCACCGTCCGGACCGGCAGGACGATCGAGTGGGAGGACGGGAAAACCTACCCGGTGGTCGACGTCGACGTCTCCTCGGCGAGCCACCCCTTCTACACCGGCCGCGGCCGGGTCCTCGACACGGCCGGCCGGGTCGAGCGCTTCAGGCAGCGCTACGGCGGGCGCTGAGCCCCGTCCCTCCGGCCGGGCCGCGGGGCCGGGGAGGTTCTAGCCGCAGGTGATCTCGGTGAAGGTCGGGGGAGTGGCCGCGGTCCCGATGAAGCCGATCTCGGAGACGGTCTTCCCCGGCTTCAGGGGCGGCGCGTCGGCCGGGGCGTGGATCATCGCGACCGGCCCGCTCTGCATGTGCGTCCCCTTCCACGCCTGGGTGATCGTGACCCCGTGCGGCATCATCCACTGGATGTACCAGCCGCCCAGCGGCAGGTCGCCGTTGTTCTTGATCGTCGCCGCGCCCCGGTAGCCGCCCGGCCACGTCTCCACCAGGGTGACCGTCGCGCGGCATTCGGCCGCGGACGTGATCTGGGGATGCGGGGTGCCGCCCGTGGAGGACGACGAGGGCGACGAGGACGACGAGGGCGGGGACGACGGAGCCGCGGAGGACGGTGAGGGCGGGGACGCCGGGGTGGCGCCGGAGGGGGTGGCCAGGGCCGCGTTCTGCGGGGCCGTGTTCTGCGGGGTGCCGCTCCGCGCGGGCGGGTGCGTGTCGGCGTGCCCGCCCTCCGCCGTACGACCGGCGCAGGCCGCCACCGGCAGGATCGCCGCCGCCGTGAGCGAGAGCAGACCGAGCAGCGACGTGATCCTCATGGTGGGCGGCACGGGACTTCCTTCGGGCGGGGCGGGGCGCGGTGGGGGCCCTACGGCGGGGCGGGACGGTCGTGAACGAGGTCCCGGCCGGTGTCCGTCGACACCGGCCGGGACCCCTCTCCCGTTATGGACTGGTGCAGGTCACGGCAGGGGTGCCGCTGCTGCCCGACGCGGTGAACCCGAAGGTCGTCGAACCGCCGCCGGCCAGTGTCCGGTTCCAGTCGACGTTCCTCACCGTGACGGTCGATCCCGATGTCGTGTGCGTGCCGTTCCACACACTGTTGACGGTGCTGCCGGAGCCGAGCGTCCACCTGGCCGTCCAGCCGTTGAGGGCCGCCGAACCGGTGTTCTTCACGGTCACCTCACCCTGGAAACCACCCGACCAGGAGCTGACGGTCTTGTAGGTGGCGGTGCAGGGGCCGCCCGGGTCGGGCGTCGGCGTGACGGTCGGGGTGACCGTCGGGGTCGGGTCCGGGGTGGGGGTGACCGTCGGCGTCGGGCCGGGGGTGGAGCCGGGCCTTCCGACACCGGTCACCTCGCCCCTGCCGCCGTCGAAGACCACGTCGGAGCAGTTGTAGAACGTCTCCGCGGAGTCGGAACGCTTCCACACCGAGTAGATGATGTGGCGGCCCGTCTTGTTCGAGGGGAGCGTGGCGTTCCAGTAGTAGTTGGCGTCGTTGGTGCCGGGCGAGCCGACGCTCTGCGGGTGGTCGGCCGTGTGGAAGGGCTCACTCTCCAGGTCGTCCCAGGTCAGCGCCCGGTTGGGGTTCCAGCCGTCCTTGGTGATGTAGAGGTAGAACCAGCCGGGGTGGGCGGCCCACTTGTTGTACTTGAACTGCAGGGTCGAGCCCGCGGTCAGGTGCGTGACCGGCCAGTCGGCGCTCGGCAGGTCGAACCCGCTGTAACCGGGGTTGCCGCCGCTGCACACCTTGCCGTCGGGGATGAAGCCCCGGGTCCGCCCCGCTCCGTCGGAGCGCAGCAGGCTGAACCAGTTGTAGAGCGAGTTGTCCCCGCTCTGGGCCACCGCGGCCTTGCACGCCGGGTTGATGGGCACGATGTTCCCCTGCGGGGAGAGGCCGTCCTGCCAGCAGAAGAAGGTCCGGCTGCCTGGCACCATCATGGCGCCGTGCGCCGATGCCGACTGGGGAACGAGAACGACGGCGAGAAGCGCGGTCATCAATGTGACCACACCGGCGACAGCCATGCTTCGCCATTTACTCACAGGATTACCCTCCCTTTCGAGGGATGAAGGGTCGCTGATCGACGGCGGTGAGCGCTCACGCGAGACGGACTCTAGGTGGCTGTTTCCGGGGTGTAAACGCGACCCCTCCGCCGCGCCGTGACGACGTGTCGTCCTGCGAGGTCAGAGGGGTCGCGGGGCGGTCCGGCGGGATGAAAGATTCACGGTGGCCGGAACGCGCTTTCACCGCCCTTTCCCGCGTCCTGGCGGTCCCGTCCCGTGTCCTGGCGGTCCCTTCTCGTCTCCTGGCGGTCCGTGCCCGCGTTCTGGCGGTCCGTGCCCGAGGACGTGCGGGAAACGCCGCGACGGGAGGGCGGGAGAGGGACGGGCGCGCCCGCGGTCACCCCCGTCGTTCCCCCGCGGTCGCGGCGAGCCGCTCCAGCGCGGGGCCGGTGAGGCGGTACTGGTCCCACTCCTCCAGCGGTTCGGCGCCGAGCGAGCGGTAGAAGGCGATGCTGGGGGTGTTCCAGTCGAGCACCGACCACTCGAAGCGGCCGTAGCCGCGCTCCACGCAGATGCGGGCGAGTTCCGCCAGCAGGTCCCTGCCGTGGCCGCCCCCGCGCCGGTCCGGGTGGACGTAGAGGTCCTCCAGGTAGATCCCGTGCCTGCCGAGCCAGGTCGAGTAGGACACGAACCAGAGGGCGAACCCCGCGACCTGCTCGCCGTCGGCGGCGATGTGGCAGAACACGCTGGGCGAGGGGCCGAAGAGCGCCTCGTGAAGCCGGTCGGCGGTGGTCTCGACCTTGTCCAGCGCCTTCTCGTACTCCGCGAGTCCGCGGACCATGTCGATGATCGCCGGGATGTCGTCCGGCGTTGCGGGGCGAATCATGTCCGAAGTCTAGGGGGAGGCCACCGGCGTCCCCGAAAGAGGATTTTCGGTGATAAATCCTCTTATATGGGGTCGTGTGGTCGTGTCGGTCGCTCCTCCCGTAAGTTGTCTGCTGATCGAAGCACGGGTCGTTGAGAAAGGCGGGTCACCATGTCGACAGAGCCCAGCGGGGAGCGGTTGGCGGAGCTCAGGCAGGCGTTCACCGCCATCGACACCGACGGCGACGGTTTCATCACCGAACGGGAGCTCGCCGAGCACTTCCCGGCCCTGCCCCCCGAGGCCCTGGGCTCGCTGAACCGCGACGGCGACTCCGACGGCGACGGCCGGTTCTCGTTCGAGGAGTTCGTCCGCCTGGTCGCCGCCGACTGATCAGGCGCGGGCGAAACCGAGCAGGGCCACGTCGTCGCGGTTCTCCCCGTCCTCGACCAGGGTGAGCAGCGACTCCATCATGACGCCGAGATCGAGCCGCGAGGCCGTGGCCATCTCCCCGCGCAACCGGTCCATGCCCTCCAGGATGCTCCACGACCGGCTCTCCACGATGCCGTCGGTGTAGAGGAGCAGCCGGTCACCGTGTCCCAGCCGCGCCGTCCCGGTCGAGAAGACGGTCGAGGGCATGGCGCCGATCAGCGGGGAGAGGGCCCCGCCGAGGAAGTCCGCCTGCCCGCGCGCGGTGCAGAGCAGTGCGGGCGGGTGGCCCGCGCTGGCGTACTCCAGCCGCCCGTCCGCCAGGGAGAGCCGCACGCACAGCACGGTGGCGTGCATGCGGTCGTGCCGCCCGGCGGTCATCCGGTTGAGCCGGCCGAGGGTACGCCCGGGGTCGGGATCCTCCAGCGCGTACGCCCTGAGCGCGTTGCGCATCCGGCCCATCGAGGCCGCGGCCCGCAGCCCCTTGCCGACGATGTCGCCGATGACCAGCACCACCTCCTCGTCGGAGATCCGGACGACGTCGTACCAGTCCCCGCCGACCCCGGCCTCGTCGCTGCCGGGCACGTACCGGCCGACGATCACGGTGCCGCCGATCTCGGGGACGTCCGGGAGCAGGGCCAGCTGCAACGTGGTCGCGATCCGGTGCTCCTGCTCGAACTGCTCCAGGTCCCGCAGCCGGGCCGAGGTGAGCTGGGCGAGCTGGCGCAGCACGGTGTCGTCCGCCACCTCCTCGGGGGGAGCACCGGAGACCGCGATCCGCACCGTCCCGGCCGGCCCGGTCCCGTCGCCACCGGGCGCGTCACCGGTGACCGTCACCCGCACCCCGGAGGTGTCGGCCAGCAGCTCCCCGTACCTCCCGGCCACCCTGAGCACGTCCGCCGCGCTGGAGGCGCCGTTGAGCGCGAGCGCCGCCTCGGTCAGCTCCCGCAGCCGGCGGTTGTGCCGGGACCGGATGGCCGACAGCCGCAGCACGCCCCGCACGCGGGTGAGCAGCTCGCGCGCGGAGAAGGGTTTCACCAGGTACTCGTCGGCGCCCGCGATCAGGCCGGTCAGCGACTCCTCCTGCCCGGCCCTGGCCGACAGGAGCATGATCGGGACGCTCCGGGTGACCGCGTCGGCGCGGAGCCTGCGGACCATCTCCAGGCCGTCCATGCCGGGCATCATCACGTCCGCGACGATCATGTCGGGGAGCCGCTCCCGGGCGGCCCGCAGGGCGGCGGCCCCGTCGGCCACGGCCGTCACCTCCCAGTGCGGGCTGAGCAGCCTCACCAGGTAGCGGCGCAGGTCCTCGTTGTCGTCGGCGACCAGGATGTGCTCGGTCCCGCGCGGCTCCACCGGCGGCGCGGCCCTGTCCGCGGCCGGCCGCCCCGAGGACTCGCCGGGCAGCGGCAGCCAGTGCGAGACGTGGTCGGAGCCGGACTCGTACGGGTTCGCCGCCTCGCCCACCTGCGCCGGGGGAAGGTGCGCGGACCCGTACGGCAGCCTGATCGTGAACGTCGTCCCCTTGCCGACGACGCTGTTCGCCTCGATGCGCCCGCCGTGCAGGGTGACCAGCTCGTGAACCAGGGCCAGGCCGATGCCGGTGCCCTCGTCGCTGCGCGCCGGGGAGCCGGGGACCCGGTGGAAACGGTCGAAGAGGTGTGGGATCTCCTCGCCGGCGATGCCGATGCCGGTGTCGGAGACCGTGACCACCGCGTGGTCGCCGCCCGAGCGCACGCCGACCGTGATCCCCCCGGCGAAGGTGTGCTTGACCGCGTTGGAGAGCAGGTTGAAGATGATCCGCTCCCACATCCGCCGGTCGAGGAAGACCGGTTCGGGCAGCGGCTCGGACTCGACGTCCAGGGTGAGCCCGACGCTCTCGGTCGCCGAGCGGAACACGCTCACCAGCTCACCGGTCTGCGCCACCAGGTCGGTCGGCCGGTGGTAGGCGCGGGTCCGGCCCGCGTCGATGCTGGTGACGTCCAGCACGTCGTCCAGGAGGGTGAGCAGCCGCACCGCGTTGCGGCGGGCGGTCCGCAGCACCGCGCTCTGCTCCGGGGCGACGGAGGGGTCCTCCAGCAGCTCCTCCAGCGGCCCCAGGATCAACGTCAGCGGGGTGCGGAGCTCGTGGCTGACGTTGGCGAAGAACGCGGTCTTGTCGGCGTCGAGCCGGGCGAGCCTGCGCGCCTGGACGCGCTCCCGCTCGTGGGCCGCCGCCGCGGCCAGCGCCCGCGACACGCTCGCCGCGATCGTCTCGAAGAAGTCGTCGTACGGCTGCAGCCGGGGGTTCACCCCGCACACCAGCAGTCCCAGCGTCTCGTCGCCGGAGGTGAGCGGCAGGGCGACGGCCGGTCCCCGCGCGCCGAACCGCTCGGCGGGCACGGGAATGACGCCTCGCGCGGGGCGCGTGACCCCCCCGTCACCGCCGGCGACACCGTCGAGGGTGACGGGGATCCGCTCGGGGGCCGTCCCGTCCGGTACGACGATCCGCAGCCCGCTCGTGCCGCCGTCCCCGGCCGGGCCGTTCCCGTCCCCGCCGGGACCCGTGAGACCCGTGAGACCGGCGGGATCGGCGGGACCGGTCTCCTCGGCGAGGTAGGCGAAGGCGAACGGGACGTCGTCGTGCGCCTCGGCCAGGGCCGACAGCGCCGCCCGCGCCACCTCCTCGCGGGTGCCGCCGGTGGCCGCCTCGCCCACCCGGCTCATCGTGCGCATCCTGCGCTCCCCGAGCACCCGCCCGGTCGTCTCGCTGACCAGGCACATCACCCCGCCGACCGTTCCGTCCTCGACCCGGATCGGGCCGTAGGAGACGTCGAAGTAGGTCTCCTCCAGGAAACCGTGGCGTTCCAGCAGGAAGAGGTGGTCCTGGGCCCAGAAGGGCTCGCCGGTCTCCCGTACGTCGTCGAGCAGGGGCTTGAGGACGTCCCAGGTCTCGGACCAGTTCTCCTCGGCGGGCCGGCCGAGCGCCGCCGGGTGCTTCGCGCCGATGGTGGGGATGTACGGATCGTTGTAGAGCGCGACGTAGTCCGGACCGGCGAAGATGACGATCTGGGCGCGGGAGGAGAGCGCGATGTCGACGGCGGCTCTCAGCGCCGCGGGCCAGCTCTCCATCGGGCCCAGCGGTGTGGCGGCCCAGTCGTGGGCCCCGATCCGCCGTCCCATCTCCCCGCCGGCGGGGCTCACCTGCTGCATCTCACTCCCTGACCGTCAGGTACTGTGACGATACCTGGTGGAGCGACGGCTTTCGCGGTGAGGATATGGCCATTCGTCTGGAGCGAAGGATCGACCCCGACGGTTCTCCCGTGCTCGTCCCGATCGGCGAGCTGGATCGGGACTCCGCCGAGCCACTGGCCGCCGCGGTGGACGCGGACCTGCGGAAATCTCCCGCCCTGCTGGTCGTCGAGCTGACGCGCGTGCCGTTCTGCGACTCCTCGGGGATCGTCGCCCTGCTCGACGCCCACGCCGACGCCGAGCGCGCCGGGGTGGAGTTCGTCCTGACCGGGGTGGGCGAGCATCTGCGGCAGCTCTTCCGGGTCTCCGCCCTCGACCAGGTGATCCGGATCGTCGAGGAGTCCCATGGGTGACGGGAGCGGTGCAGAGATCGCTCGCGTGACCTTCCCGATCTCCGGGGACCTCGCCTCCCTCAGGGCGAAGGTCCGCACCTTCCTGGTCCGGGCGGAGTTCGACGAGCTCACCGAGAAGAACTTCGTCCTCGCCCTGAGCGAGGCGGCCAACAACGTGCTCGACCACTCCGGCGGAACCGGCACCCTCACGATGCGCCACCTGGAGGGACGGGTCGTCGCGGAGATCCACGACGACGCCGGTCTGCTGATCGATCCCCACGCGGGCATGAAGCAGCCCCCCGTGGGATCCCGCCGCGGCTACGGGATCTGGCTGATGCGCACGCTGTGCGACTCGGTGGAGATCCTGCACGACCCAGGGGGATCGACGGTACGGCTCACGATGCTGCTTCCGCACTGACCGCTCCGCGCCGGCCGCTTCATGCCGGCCGCTTCGCACTGACCGTTTCGTGACGGCCGCTCCGCACTGACCGTTTCGTGACGGCCGCGTGCGCGGCCCGCCGGGATCAGCGCGCGACCGGGACGCCTCCGCCGGACACCTCGCGCAGGGACTCCTCAAGGGTGGAGTCGATGGGGAACGCGTCGCGCAGCCGGGTCAGTTCGAGCAGGCGGCCGAGGAAGCCGTGCACGCCGACCAGGCGCAGCCATCCCTTCCGCTCGTACGCGCGCCGAAGGCTCGTCAGCAGCACCCAGATGCCCGTGGAGTCGCAGAACTCCAGGTCCGTGGTGTCGATGACCAGGTAGACATGACCTCGCCCGATGAACTCCGCGAGCCTCTCCTCCAGCCGCGGTGCCGAGGACTTGTCCAGATCTCCGGTCAGGGTCACCACGGAGAAGTGCGGACGTGTGTCCACGGTGACGGAAAGTCGAGTCATATCGCCCCGCTGTCTACGGCAGATTGGGGACAGCGCCCGGTCGGGAGCCGTACAAGGACGGGTGCCATTCGCCTCCACCGTACGCCCGTGGCTCGTGACAGTTCAACGCCTGATGGCATACCACCGGTGATCAGAAGGCATGGGCGCCGTCGTCCGCCCGCCCGTCCGCACCCTCGCCGTACCGCCGCCGACGGCCGGTCCGACCTGCCGGGGAGGCCGCCGTTTGCCCGCTCCGGTCCCGGGCACGGCGAGGGAGCGGTCCACCGGTCCGGCGGGGACGCGCGGACCGCGACAGATGGCCGAAAACGGTCAGGAGTGGCAGGGAACGGGGGAGACCGTGAAGACGAAGTCCTGCGAACCGGACACGGCGAAAGGGAACGGTCATGTTTCGTGATCTCGTCAAGGGAGCCGCGGGTGGCGTCCTCGCCACCGCGGCGATGAGCGCGGTGATGCTCGCCGGCGACCGCGCGGGCCTGATGGGCGACCAGCCGCCCAAGAAGATCGTCCGTGCCTTCATGCCCGGGTACCGGCACCGTCCCAAGCGTGGCGAGGGAGTGCTCGGCGCCCTCACGCACTTCGCCTTCGGGAGCGCGTGCGGGGCCGCGTTCGGCGCGTTCTTCGGGAAGGAACGCGCCCCGCTGCCGGTCGGGGTGGGGTACGGGCTGGCGATCTGGGTGGTCAGCTACCAGGGCTGGGTGCCGATGCTGGGGATCATGCCGCCGATCTCCGACGACCGGCCGGGACGCCCGGCGGTGATGGCCGCGGCTCACGTCGTGTACGGCGCGACGCTCACCCTCGCCGTGAACGGCATGAGCCGCTCCACCGGCCCTGCCGGACCGGGGAGCGGCGATCCGCGCGGATGAGCGCGGGGTTCGCGGGGACCGCGGATCCGGCCGTCCCCGCGAACGAGGTCCCGTCCGAGGACGGGCTCCCGTCTACGAGGCGGGGACCGAGGCCGAGGCGGACTGCCCGGCCGAGAGGGTCTGCCGCATCGGCTTGCCCACGGTATGCGCCGCGGTCATGTCAGGCATCTCCGGTACGTCCACCGGGTTGATCCGGCCGCCGTGCTCGTCGTGGTGGTCGGCGTCGGCGTCGTCGAACCACACGCCGCCGTCCGCGAGATAGCGGAAGCGAATGGGCTGCCGGGCGGGAACGACGACGCTCACCTGGTAGGCGCCGTTCTCCTTACGCTCCATGGGGTGGGCGTAGGGGTCCCAGTCGTTGAAGTCGCCGACCAGGGAGACCCCGCCATGGCCCGGGTTCTCCGTTACGGTGAAAGTCAGCTTGACCTGGCCGTTCTTGGTCGGCTTACCGCGCTTGATCACTGAAATCCTCCTGACATCACTGTCTCTGTACGTAATGCGCCGTGATCTCGATTGCGGAAAGCGTGAAGATCACGCCAACTACCGGATCGCGCCGACAGAGACGTGACGCGATCAGAGGCCGACGCCCGGTCACGGCCGAGCCGTCGATCCATATGGTTCGTTACCGCCCATAGCGGCTGGACAACCGGGACACGCCAAGTTTTGAGCGCCATCACGTCCGACCTTGACCAGGTCATGGGGGGCGACCGGCCCGCGACCGTGATCCGGCGCCCGTACCGGCGGGTAGGAACGCGCGAGGTGCCCGCGCCCGCGGGTCCGCCACGGCCGCGCGTCGGCGAGGATGGTGGGGTGCAGCAGATACGGCCGATATCCCCGTCGTCACTGGTGGAGGAACTCGCCGACCGGGTGGCCGCGCGGCCCCGCGGGGAGTGGGTGCGCGTCGCGCTCGACGGAGCCCCGGCGGCACGGCCGGGCGACCTCGCCGACGCGCTCGCCGGCCCGCTCAGGATCCGCGGCCGGGAGGTGTTCCGCGTCTCGGCCGCCGACTTCCTGCGCCCGGCCTCGCTCCGCTTCGAGTTCGGCCGCACCGACCCCGATTCCTTCTACACCGACTGGTTCGACCACGGAGGGCTGACCCGCGAGGTCCTGGGGCCGCTGGACGCGGGAGGGTCGGGCAAGGTGCTCCCCACCCTCTGGAACAGCGTCACCGACCGCGCCACCCGCGCGCCCTACGTCACCGTGCCGGCGGGCGGGGTGCTGCTGCTGGACGGCCCACTGCTGCTGGGCCGGGGGCTGCCGTTCGAGCTGACCGTGCACCTGCGGCTCTCGCCGGGCGCGCTCGCCCGGCGTACCCCCGACGACGAGCGCTGGACGCTGCCCGCCTACGCCCGCTACGAGGAGGAGGTCGGGCCCGCGGAGATCGCCGACGTGGTGGTCCGGGTCGACGACCCCCGGCATCCCGCCCTGGTCACCCCGGCCTGACCCGGCCCGGGGGGCGGGGAACATCAGGGGACATGACGGCGGGGCGCGTCCCTCGACGCGCCCCGCCGTCCGATCATCCGGTGGTGCCGCTAGACACCCGCCCGTGAGGGCATCCTGCCCTCGGAGTAGGAGCTGTGGAGCTGCTCCGGCTCGGAGGGCTGTGCCTCGTCGCGGACCTCCTCCATGCGCAGCGCGACCCCCATCGCGAAGAAGGTGGGCGCCCACTCTCCGATGAAGATCCCCCATCGGTCCGCGCGGTCGATACCCGCCTTCTCCGACGAGTGCGACGTCGCCCAGACCGCGATCGACACGCCGATCGAGGCGATACCGGCGACGTACATCGCGCCGGACTTCACGCCCATCTTGTGAAGCATTTTGATCATTTCGTCCCCCCGATGATGGTTCGTTCTTATGGTTACCCCCTGGGATGATGGATAACCGAATGTCACGAACCGCAGGTGAGGGCTTCACCCGGGACGGGGTCGCGCGGCCCGGGTCACTCCTCGCGGAGGCGTTTGAGCAGTTCCTCGCGTCTGGCGTCGAGCGAGGCGATGAGGACCTCCTGCTCGTCCGCCTGGTTGATCATCATCGACTGCTCCGTGGGGTCGGTGGGACCGACGTCCCCGACCTGACGGCGCATCTCGGCGACCTCGGCGCGCATTCTCTCCAAATCTGCTTCCACTTGACGCAGTTCTTCTTGAAGGCTCATGCGCTCCCCATACCCCTGCTTCGGGCTTCGACTCCACGACCTCGCCCGTGACGGCGCCCTCCGCGGGCCGCGGGTCCCGGGGACGGCCGCCACCGGGGTCGGACGGCACGGCAGCGCGCGGTACGGCAGGGCAGGGCAGGGTGCGGCATCGGGGGCAGAGCACGCCACCGCACGCCACCGCACGGCAGCGCACGGCAGCGCACGGCAGCGGGGCAGCGCACGGCAGGGCACGGCAGGGCACGGCAGCGCGCGGCAGGGCACGGTCGCGGGGTTCGGGGCACGCTCGCCGGACGCGGAGCGGCCCCCGAGGTCACGTGGACCCGGGGGCCGGTCGCGCCGGGGGCAGGTGTGATCGTCCCCGGCCCTTCACGCTCCCCGTCGCGGGGGCGTCAGGGCGGTCCGGTGGTGTCAGTCGTCCTGGCCGCCGGCCTGCTCGTTCTGGTCGTCCTGCTCGGCCGGTTCGGCCTGCTCGTTCTGGTCGTCGTCCTGGCCCGCCTGCTCGGCCTGGTCCTCGGCCTGGTCGGCGGCCCGCTCGGCGGCCGTGCTGATCTCCTGCTCCTGCTCCAGGATCGCGCCGCTGGTGGCGTCGATGTCGAACTCGTGCTCGACGTCGCCCTGGAGGAGCTCGACCTCCCAGGTGGTGGGGGTCTCCTCGCCGTCGAACTCGGCGTTGACGAGCTTGGCGCCGGGCACCTTGTCCTGGGCGATCTTGACGGCCGCGTCCCGCTTGATCTTGGCCTCGGCCTCACCGGGCTGCGGGGTGGCGGGGGCGGTCTCGGCACCGGGGGTCGTGTTCACCGGGGCGGGGGAGGTCGCCGTGCCGCTCGGAGCCGGGGTGGGCGTCGCGGTTCCGGCGAAGGCCGCGGCGCCGCCTCCGGCGACGACGGCGAGAAGTCCGGCACCGGCAATGGTGATCTTCGTCGTGTTTCGCATGTCCACCACTGTGCCGGGGACCCCGTTAGCGTCACGCTGCGGCAACCCTAAAGGCAGGTTAAGGCCGGCCGGAGCACTGGATCGCGGTGCGAAGGGCCGGTGAAGTGCCGGTGCGGGGCCGGGATGAACCCGGCGCGCCGTTCCTGCGTACCTGCGGATGAAAGCGACCCTGGAACCGGCGGTGCGGGCCGGGGCGGCGCTCCCCGGCCCGTGGCCGGACGCGGGCCGCCGTCCCTCGTGCCGCCGTCGCGGATCCGCGCGCTGGAAGGATTGGGATGGACGACATCACGGCCTCCGTCGGCACTCTTCGTCTCCGGGACGGGGTCTCGTGCCCGTCGTGGTGCGAGCGGGAGCACCCCACCACCTACATCACCCACGCGGCCGACATCGCCGAGCTGCGCAACCCGGACGGGTCGACGGTCACGGTCACCCTCTCCCAGCACGTCCAGCCGGGGTACGTGGGGGAGAGGGTGGTGCGGGTCTACACCTGCCTGGGCGAGGAGACCGGCATCGCGGACCTTCCGGCGGAGGCGGCGGAGGCGGTCGGCAGGTCGATCGTGGCGTTCTCCCCCGAGGGGCCGATGCGCGCCTACGGCAGGGCCCTGCAGCGGGCCGCCGCGCACCTGCTGCTCCCCGGGCTGAAGGTGTCCCGTCACCGGGAGGGGGACGCGCCGCAGAGGTCGGCCCGTGGCCGGGCCGAGTCGCCCTCGCAGGAGAAGCTGTTCCGGATCGCGTTCCTGTCCGGCTACCTCAACGTGACGAGGGCCCCGGGGCCGCTGAGCGGGGGCGTGGTCGAGCGACGTCTCAGCCAGGTGCTCTCGCCGCGCGAGACGAGCGAGCTCTGCGACATCGTGCGCGGGATGCTCTCCCGGCGTACCGCCAAGAACCGGGGCGTCCTTCCCGGAAAGGCCGACGGGTCCGACGGGACCGGCACGGCGGGCTCGGCGGGTGCCGCAGGCTCGGTGGGCTCGACGGGCGGTGTCCGTGGCGCGTACGGGCTCGCGGTGGGACAGTGACCCCGGGGTTTTCGGATGCCGTGACGTTGTCCTGGAATATGTCTTTAAATGACAATTCGATGGCGTATGCACATGCTGTTGCAAGTGCATCGGGCACGTGCGGGCGCGTAGGGCCGTGCAAATCTCACAGTAGTATGGAAAGGTATGACATCGCAGAAAGGTGAGACAGGGAGCCGACATGGCCGGACAGACCGCCGAGGACAGTGACGCGCAGAGCGGCGTCCTCGCCTACTCGGGCGGTGGCGGCCCCACCATCCTGCGCATTCTGCTCGGTTCCCAGTTGCGGCGGCTGCGCGTCGCCAAGAACATCACCCGCGAGCAGGCCGGTTACGCCATCCGCGCCTCCCACGCCAAGATCAGCCGTCTGGAGCTCGGGCGGGTCGGCTTCAAGGAACGCGACGTCGCCGACCTGCTGACGATGTACGGGGTGACCGATACCGAGGAAAGGGCCCCGCTGCTCGCCCTGGCCCGCCAGGCCAACGCCCCCGGCTGGTGGCACAAGTACGGCGACCTCCTGCCCAGCTGGTTCGAGGTCTACGTGGGCCTGGAGGAGGCCGCCTCGGTCATCCGCACCTACGAGGTGCAGTTCATCCCCGGTCTGCTGCAGAGTCCCGAGTACGCGCGCGCCGTCATCATGCTGGTGCACGGCGCCGCCTCGGCGGAGGAGGTCGACCGCCGCGTCTCGCTGCGGCTGGCCCGCCAGGAGCGCCTGAGCAGGCCGCACGCGCCGACCCTGTGGGCCGTGATGGACGAGGCCGTGCTGCGCAGGCCCATCGGCGGGCCCGAGGTGCTGCGCGCGCAGATCGACCACCTGCTCGAGGTCGTCGAGATGCCCAACATCAAGCTGCAGATCATGCCGTTCGAGCACGGCGGTCACGCCGCGGCCGGAGGGCCCTTCTCCATCCTGCGCTTCGCCGACCGGGACCTGCCCGACGTGGTCTACATGGAGCAGCTCACCAGCGCCCTGTACGTGGACAAGCTCGAGGAGACCGACCACTACATGCAGGTCATGGACCGCCTGTGCGTCCAGGCGTACTCCCTCTCCGAGAGCAAGCGGTTCCTGCGCGAGCTGCGCGACGAGCTCGCGGGCTGACGCCTCGCACGAGCGGGTGCCGGATGCGGTGAACCCGGCGGGGCCGGTGAGCGTATCTGAAGGATGTTGACACATTCGCGCCGGATCGGTGTCGCCAGGAACATCCGCGTGGTCGCCACCGTGACCCTCGCCCTCTCGTTCTCCCTCGCCTGCAGCGCGGAGCAGCCCCCCGCGGCCCCGGCGGCGGCCGCGGCCGGCAACGCCGCTCCCGCGGGGCCGCCGCTCACCGTGGAGCAGCTGGCCGAGAAGGTCGGCTGCAAGCCCGAGATTCAGGTCGACGCGGTCGACATCCGGACGGGGGCCTGCAAGACCGCCACGGGACGGTTCTTCATCAGCACCTTCGTCACCCAGTCCGGCAAGGACCAGTGGATGGACCAGGCTCCGGAGTACAACCCGCACCTCGTGGGGGACCTGTGGACCGTGCTCGGTGCGCGGAAGGTCCTGGACGAGCTGCGGCAGGAGCTGGGCGGCGACCTGCACCTGACCGACCACCGGGTGAGCCCGACCCCGGCCCCGCCCGCGGGATGAACGCGACCCCGGAACCACGTACCGGATGAACACGACCCCGAAGGCGCGTGCCGGGTGGACGCGGCTCCGGCGCGCCGGGTGAAGGCGGCTCCTCACACCGCGTGCCGGATGAGCGCGGCCCCGCCGCCGGTCACCGGGTGACGGACGGGGCCCTTCCGATCCCTGCCGGGCATTCCGCCCTTCCGGATTCCCCGGGAGGGCGGAATATCCCTTAATGAAATGGATACGGCATTGCCTGGTGATTCGGCGATCCGTACCATCCGTCCCATGTCCATCACACGTGAGTTCGCCTATGCCTCGTCCTCGCGTCCCGCCGACGCCGAGTGCGTGTGGTACCGCTCCAAGGGCGACCTCTACGACCTGATCCGTACGGGCAGCGACGGGGAGTTCCGCTACCACGCCTTCCACGCCCGTGACGGCCGCTACCTGCAGGCCTTCGCCTCCTGGGAGGACGGTCTGGAGTGGATCAGGGAGCGCGTCGGGGACGAGTGAGGGGGACGCCGGCCCGTTCCGACGGGCCGGGTACGCCGCCGCGCGGGTGAGGTCGCGCGGGTGAGGTCGCGGAACGCCGATCCGGCATGACTGATTCGAGATACTCTGCCGGACGTGCGGCGATTGATCACTTCCCGAGGAGTACGGCTCGCGCTCGCGGTCGGCGCGGCGGCGATGGTGGTCATCGCGATCGTCACGCGTCTCCACCGGAGCCGGAGCCCGATCCGGAGCCCGATCCCGATCCCGATCCGGGCACGCCGGGATTCCGGCCCCCTCCGTCACGACGCCCCGCCCGCCGGGGCCTCGTCTCCGGCGCAGGCCGGGTCCCCGGCCAGGGCGGTGAGCGGGCCCGTCCCGCCGTGGCCCCCGGTCCCGGTCCTCGGTGTCCCCACCGCCGAGGATCTCAAGCGCCACGACGCCGGACCCTCCGCCCTCCGTTCCGCCGTCGAGCGCTTTCTCGCCCGATCGCCGCGATCGCCGCGAGAGCCGCTGAACAAGGCCGCCCGGCGCAGGCTGCGCCTCTGGGGCGCCGCCGGGCTCGCGTTCCTCCTGCTGGCGGGCACCACGCAGGCCCTTGAGTCCGCGGTCTTCCCCTCGGGGACGCCGATCGAGGATTCCGGCCGGTACGCGAGATCGTGCACCCAGGGCCGGGATCCCCTCGCCCTCACCTACGCCTGTACGGACGACGGGCCGAGGGCCGACGCGGTCCTCGGTGAGGAGCCGTCTTCTCCGCCCACGGGGCCGTCGGAGCCGTCGGGGCCCCCGGAACAGTCGGAGTCGCCGGTGCCGGACGTGACGCCGGAGACGCCCGAGCCGGACCACGGGCCGGCTACCGACGCGGACTGCCGGCCCGCCCCCGCCGTCCCCCGCGTGCGGCCGGTCGATCCGAGGGTGACGCGGGCGGTGAACCGGCAGTGGCGGCGGATCGAGAGGTGGTTGAGGACCAACGCCCCCGCGAGCCGTCGCACGCTCGGCAGGCCCGCGAGGGCCCGGACGATCGCGGTGGCGGAGGCGCAGACGGGCCTGCGCTTCCCCGACTCCCTGCGGGCCTCGCTGCTGAGGCACGACGGGACCGTCTTCGTGGAGGGCGTCTGGCGATTCGGTTTCCAGGGGGACATGAACCTGAGCGTCCGGGAGATCCGGGACACGTGGCGGATGCTGTGCAGGATCGATTCCGGCGACGGGGGCGAAGGAGCTCTCTCCGATCCGCGATCGGAGTGGTGGGACGGGCGGATGATCCCCATCACCGCCGACGGATCGGGGAACCATCTGGTGGTCGACTCGGTGAGACGCGACGTCGGAGGGACCGATCACGAGGGCAACATGCGCTTCACCGTCGGAGGAATCGCGATCCGCTCGTACTACGCCCTGCTGAAGGCCACCGCGGACGCCCTGGAGACCGGCGGCTCCATCGGGCACATGAGGCCCCGGGCGGTCGACGGTCGGCTGGAGTGGGAGGTCGCCGAGTCGTCACCGGCCACGGACCCGGGCGCCTCCGGCTCCCCCTGACGCGACCCTGACGACCTTGACGACCCTGACGACCCTGACGACCCTGACGGGGCGAACAGACCGGACGAGACCGGGGAACGGGCCGGGTCGAGGGAACGGGCCGTCGAGGGAACGGGCCGTCGCGCCGACCCGCGGGAGCGTCCCCGCGACGGTCGTCACACCCCGGTCGTCGCGGGATCCCCGGCGGCGTGCTCAGGACCGTCGTGCGCGGTCGTGGCCTGCCGGCCCGGGACCCCCGGAACGCGGCGGGGACGCCCTGCCCGAGAGTGACACGGGGATTCACGGAGAAGGCTTTCACTCTCCGTGGCCATTGCGTAACGTTCTGCGTGTCGAGGGCCCCCGAGGGCGGCCGTCTCGTCGATCCGCCGAGCGTGACCACCTCCCGCTCCGCCGCGTGTCCCGGTGTCCGGCCCGGGTCGTCCGCGAGCGGGCCGGGGCAGACCGGAAGGACAGCGCGTGCCCCCCTTCGAGCTCCCCGACTTCTACGTGCCGTACCCGGCCAGGCTCAACCCGCACGTGCAGACCGCGCGCGAGCACACCCGCGGCTGGGCCCACGACATGGGCATCCTCGACGAGGAGCTCGGGATCTGGGACGAGGCCAGGCTGGAGGCCATGGACTACGGCCTGCTCTGCGCCTACACCCACCCCGACGCCCCGGCCGCCGAGCTCGACCTGATCACCGACTGGTACGTCTGGGTGTTCTTCTTCGACGACCACTTCCTGGAGACCTTCAAGCGCAGCGGCGACCTGGCCGGGGCCCGGGAGTACCTCGACAGGCTGGCCGCCTTCATGCCGGTGCACCCCACGGGCACGCCCGGCGAGCCGCGCAACCCGGTGGAGCGCGGCCTGGCCGACCTGTGGGCCCGCACCGTCCCGGCGAGGTCCGACGGCTGGCGCGCCCGGTTCGCCGAGAGCACGAGGAACCTGCTCGACGAGTCGCTGTGGGAGCTAGCCAACATCAACGAGGGCCGGGTCGCCAACCCGATCGAGTACGTCGAGATGCGGCGCAAGGTGGGCGGTGCTCCCTGGTCGGCCAACCTGGTCGAGCACGCCGCCGGGGCCGAGGTCCCGGACGCCGTCGCCGCGAGCCGGCCGATGCGCGTGCTGCGCGACACGTTCTCCGACGCGGTCCACCTGCGCAACGACCTCTTCTCCTACGAGCGCGAGGTCGGCGACGAGGGCGAGCTCAGCAACGGCGTGCTGGTCTTCGAGCGCTTCCTGGGCTACGACACCCAGCAGGCCGCCGACGCCGTCAACGACCTGATCACCTCCCGGCTGCACCAGTTCGAGAACACCGCGCTGACCGAGCTGCCCGCGCTGTTCGAGGAGCACGGCCTGGACCTGAGGTCCCGCCTGGACGTGCTGGCCTACGTCAAGGGGCTGCAGGACTGGCAGTCGGGCGGCCACGAGTGGCACCTGCGCTCCAGCCGCTACATGAACGATGCCTCGCGCGACTCCCCGGTCGCCGCCCCGGCCCTGCTGGGCGGCCCGACCGGCCTGGGCGTCGCGGCGTCGCGGATCAGGCTGGCGCCGGGCCTCACCGGGCCGGGCGGGATCAGGAGTCACACGCACGTCCCGCTGCGGAAGGTCGGGCCGACGCCGCTGCCCGAGATCTACATGCCGTACACCGCCCGGATGAACCCCCACATGGACCGCTCGCGCCGCAACGCCGTCGAGTGGGCCCGGGAGATGGGGATGTTCGAGCAGCTTCCCGGCTTTCCCGGGCTGGCCGTGTGGACCGAGCACAAGCTCGTCTCCTACGACTTCGCCGTCTGCGCCGGGGCGATCGCTCCGGACGCGACCGGCCCCGAGCTGGACGTGTCGACGTTCTGGCTCACCTGGGGCACCTACGCCGACGACTACGTCCCGGTGGTCTTCGGGTCCCGCCGCGACCTGGCGGGGGCGAAGCTGTTCGACGCGCGGCTGGCGGCGTTCATGCCGCTCGACCTCTCCGCCGTCCCACCGCCGGCCAACCCGGTCGAACGCGGCCTGGCCGACCTGTGGGTCCGTACCGCCGCCCCGATGTCGCGGGACGCGCGCGCCACGTTCCGCCGGGCCGTACGGGACATGACCGACAGCTGGCTGTGGGAGCTGGCCAACCAGGCCCAGAACCGGGTCCCCGACCCGGTCGACTACATCGAGATGCGCCGCAGGACGTTCGGCTCCGACCTCACGATGAGCCTGTCCCGGCTGGCGCACGGCCGGTCGGTCCCGCCCGAGATCTACCGCACCCGGACGATGCGCGCCCTGGACGACTCGGCCGCCGACTACGCCTGCCTGGTCAACGACCTGTGCTCGTACCGCAAGGAGGTCGAGTTCGAGGGCGAGCTGCACAACTGCGTGCTGGTCGTGCAGGACTTCCTCGGCTGCGACCGGCGGCGGGCCGCCGACATCGTCAACGACCTGATGACCTCCCGGATGCGGCAGTTCCAGCACATCGTCGCGACCGAGCTGCCCGTCCTGTACGACGAGCACGACCTGGACTCCGCCGCCCGGGCGACGCTCGACGCTCACGTACGGGAGTTGCAGGACTGGATGGCCGGGGTCCTGCTCTGGCACCTGCGGACCCGCCGCTACGACGACTCCGAGCTGCACCACCCGCCCGCGCGGGTGCGGCCGGTCACCGGTCCCACCGGGCTGGGCACCGCGCTCGCCCGTCCGGGATCGCGGGCCCGCGCCGGGGCGGTGCCGGTCCGGCCCCGCTGACGCCGGACGGACACGGGCGGGGTCTCCGGGTCGGACCCCGCCCGTGTCCACGGGGCCACCCGCCGTGCCGTTCGGGATGAAACGTACATCGAGGCTCGTCTCCATACGGCGCGTTCCGCGGGACGAAGTCCCAGGCAAGCGCTTTCCTAAAGCCTCGCCGGTCGGTCCGGACGGTCGGCGCTCCCTTGACGACGGTAGGGGCCGCCCCGACACTTGCCCGAACCCGTGAAAGATCTCCGTGACCCCGGCCGCTTCCCGCCCCGTTTTGTTAACGCTAACACCCATCGAGGAGGCACCGCATGCCGAGTCCCACCCTCGGCGCGGTGCGCGGTGTCGTCCGGAGAGGGCACCGGTGACCCCGCTCCCGTGCCACCGGCCGATCGTCCGGAGTTCCATCCCTCCACCTTCCAGGAGTACCCCTCATGTCCCGAAGAAAGGGCATCGTCGGCGCGATCTGCGCGCTTCTCCTCAGCCTCGGCTGCCTGGTCGCGGTCACGGCACCCGCCCAGGCGGTGGGCGAGACCACCTTCCGCAACCCGCTGCTGCCCAACGGCGCCGATCCGTGGCTGCGGTACCACGCGGGCAACTACTACCTGGCCACCACCACGTGGAACTCCCAGCTGGTGATGCGCAAGTCGCCCACCCTGGCCGGTCTGCGCACCGCCGCCCCGCAGCACGTCTGGTCGGAGACCGCAGCCGACAGCTGCTGCAACTTCTGGGCCTTCGAGTTCCACCGGCTCAACGGCCCCAACGGCACCCGCTGGTACATGATGTACACCTCCGGGGTGAGCGCCAACCTCGACCGCCAGCACCTGACCGTGCTGGAGAGCGCCGGTGACGACCCGATGGGGCCGTACACCCTCAAGGGCTCGCCGATGCCGGACACCTGGAACATCGACGGCTCCTACCTGCAGCTCAACGGACAGCTCCACCTGCTGTGGTCGGAGTGGCAGGGGGCCGACCAGAGCCTGTGGATCGCCCGGATGAGCGACCCCTGGACGGTCACCGGTTCCAGGGTCCTCATCTCCAGGCCCACCCACTCCTGGGAGACCGTGGGCGGGCGCACCAACGAGGCGCCCGAGGTGCTGCAGCGCAACGGGAAGACCTTCATCGTGTACTCGGCCAGCTCCTGCAACACGCCGGACTACAAGCTCGGCATGCTCACCCTGACCGGGAGCGACCCGCTCAGCGCCTCCTCCTGGACCAAGGCGCCCAACCCGGTCTTCCAGCGCGCCAACGGCGTGTACGGCCCCGGCCACCACGGCTTCTTCACCTCCCCGGACGGCACCGAGGACTGGATCGTCTACCACGGCAACGCCTCCACCGGCGAGGGCTGCGGCAGCACCCGGTCCACCCGGGCACAGAAGTTCACCTGGAACTCCGACGGCACCCCGAACTTCGGCGCGCCCGTCTCCACGAGCACCGACCTGCCGGTGCCCTCCGGTGAGCTGGGCCCGATCACCACGGCGGTGAAGGGCGCCGCGTACACGCTCGTCAACCGCAACAGCGGCCTGTGCCTGGCCACCACCGGCGGATCGGCCGCCGACGGGGCGAACGTCGCCCAGCACTCCTGCTCCGGTACGGCCGCCCAGTGGGTGCTGGACTCCACCGCCGACGGCCACCACCGCCTGGTCAACAAGCAGAGCAACAAGGCCCTGGACGTGGCCGACTGCGGCACCGCCGACGGCACCGACGTCCGGCAGTGGGCGTGGCTGGACAACACCTGCCAGCAGTGGCAGCCGATCACCACCTCCGACGGCTGGCTGCGGCTGCAGAGCCGCAGCAGCGGCAAGGTGCTCGACGTGGCCGACTGCGGCACCGCCGACGGCGTCGACGTCCGGCTGTGGACCTGGTCGAACACCACCTGCCAGCAGTGGCGGCTGCAGCCGGTCGGGAACGTCGCGATCACCAGCCTGCAGAGCGGCAAGGTGCTCGACGTGGCCGACTGCTCGACCGGCAACGGCGCGAACGTCCGCCAGTGGCCCTGGCTCGACACCGACTGCCAGAAGTGGACCTTCGGCCACACCGACAACGGCCACTACCGGATCCGTCCCGCCCACAGCACCGGGAGCTGCCTGATCGTGAACGCCGCCTCCACCGCCGACGGCGCCGACGTGACGCAGGGGGCCTGCTCCGGCAACAACTCCCAGTGGCGGATCGAGGTGCTCACCGACGGCTCGGTCCGGTTCACGGCCCGGCACAGCGGCAAGGCCCTCGACCTCGCCTCCTGCGGGCTGGCGGCCGGTGCCGAGATCGCGCAGTGGGCCTGGCTGGACAACATCTGCCAGCGGTTCGCCATCAGGGCCACCTGAGCGATCGGCCCGAGGCCCCGCCGTCACCGGTCGGCGAATCGGCGAATCGGCGGGTCAGCGGGTCGGCGGGTCGGCGGGGCGGGGGGACCGGCGTGAACGGAGATCGTACCGGCGCGGCCTGACCCGCGGTGCCGGCCGTTCCGGCGCCGGACCCGTTCCGTTATCCGGGCCCGTCCCGTTATCCGGGCCCTTCCCGTTCCCCGTCCCGGGCCCGGGTCCGTTCTCCGTCCCGTTCTCCGTCCCGTTCCCGTTCCCGTTCCCGGGCCCGGTCTCCGGCTCGGGGGAGGGGGAGGGTGAGGGTGAGGCCGGTGCGGGAGGCCGCTCCGGGTTCGGGGCCGCCCTGCCGGGCTCGGCGACCTCGGGGATCACCGGGGCGGTGACGACCTCCGTGCGCGGCTCCTCGACCGGCTGGCCGGTGGACAGGTCGACGGCCGTGCCGTGATGGCTGGTCGCGGCGTGCGAGGCGGCGAACAGGATGAGCACGTTGACCAGCTTCAGGAACAGCAGCATGCCCACCGCGCCCGCGACGACCTGGTACGCCGGGTTGGCCGAGCTCGCGTTGAAGTAGGCCTGCCCGAGGTTCTTGATCAGCTCCAGCCCGATCGTGATGATCAGGGCCGGGCCGATGACCCGGCGCGGGGAGAGGCGCATCCGGGGGGTGAGCGTCAGCAGCGCCGTCGACAGCAGCAGGTTCACGCCGATGCCGAGCACGAAGGCCGCGGCCGAGAGCGTCCAGCGCGCCGGGGTCGCCTCGGTCCCGATCGTCTCCCCGATCAGCCAGGTCAGCGCGGTCTGGGCGCCGAAGGAGAGGGTCAGCGAGACCGACAGCAGCAGCCCGAGCATGACCATCACGGCCAGGTCGATCAGCCAGCGCAGGAAGAAGTTGCCCGGGTACTGCACCAGCCCCCAGACGGCCCGGATGGAGGAGCGCATGGAGTCGATCCAGAACAGGCCGGTCAGCGGCAGGCCGAAGGAGGCGATCACCCCGGCCGTGTCCCGCGCGTCGCGCAGCGCCTGCACGTTCAGGCGCGGCAGCGTCTCGCTCAGGTAGTTCTCCACCTGGGAGATCGCGGCCGGTGTGTCCATCACATGGCCGATGATCACGAAGCCCAGCAGGACCAGCGCGAAGGTGGCGTAGAACGCGTGATAGGTCATGCCCGCCGAGAGACGGCCCGCGTCGGTGCGGTCGTAGTGGATGGCGGCGCGGACGAGATGGTCGAGCCAGTCGTACCGCTGCCGTAGGTCGTTCCATCCCCTGGTGAGCCGGTCGGTCCACCGGCTTGCCCTCGCGGTGGCCGTCATGAGGCCAGACCCTACCCGCAGGAACGCGTTTCACCGCCGCTGACCACCGTCGGGATGCGCGGGAGTGTCCCTCAGGGCGCCGGACGGGGCTGGGCGGCCGGTGGGGGCTCGTAGGTCAGGGCGAACATCCCGCAGAGATCGCGCAGGATCCACTGCCGAGAGCTGAACGAGCGCCCCTACGTGCTGGGGCAGCACGTCAGGATCGAGATCAACGACCCGCTCTCGCTGTACGGGATCCTCCGTCCCGTCGAGACGCTCCGGACCTACACGATCTGGGAGCACTCGCCCGAGTCGCGGGAGTTCGAGCTCCGTGCCCACCTCTACGACGGTGAGGGGATCGGCCTGACCTGGGCGCGCAACGTGACGGTCGGCGACCCGGTGAGGTTCTGGGGGGCGATGGGGAACTTCGCGACGCGGCCCGCGCCGTACCACCTGTTCGTCGGCGAGGAGACCGCGACGGCGGCGTTCGGCCCGATGATCCGCGCCCTCGGGCCGCAGGCGGCGGTGTTCGCGGTGCTGGAGAGCGACACCGAGGAGGACGAGGTCCCGGTGCCCGGCGGACCCCACAGGCTGCACCGCGTCCACCGGAACGGCGCCTCGGCCGTGGCCTCCGAGGCGCTGCTCGCCGGGGTGGCGGAGCTCGACCTCCCCGGCGACGCCGGGACGGCGTACGTCGCGGGGGAGGCCCGGACCTGCCGGCTCGTCCGCGACCACCTGGTCCGCGAGCACGACTGGCCCCGCACGTCGATCAGGGTCAAGCCGTTCTGGACGCCGGACAAGCGGGGCCTGCACCACTGAGGTGATCCCGGCGGGACGGTTCGGAGACCGGATCACAGGGTGGAGGTGAGCCCTTCTCCGATCCTCTTCAGTTCGGCCTCATGCGGCCACGAAAGCGCCGAAGTCATGTTCCAGTTCCAGGTCACTCACGGCTGTCCGTCCACTTTCACGCCTCCTAACACACTTCGGCCCTCGCGACGGTTGCCCGCTCGTGCGGAGAACTCTGCGGGCAACCCTTCGGAGGGCTCAGGTGTGTGGATGAGTGTGACTTCGAATCGATGGAGCAGTCCGATGACGTTCGCGACCACGCCGACCCGGCGGTCGATCATTCTCGGTGTCGCCCTGGCCGTGGGCGCCACCGTCCTGGGCGCGCCGTCCGCCACCGCGGGCGCTCCCCCGGAGGGGGCCTACTGGCACACCAGGACGCTGACGACGTCCACCCACTCCTGGCGGTTCGGTACGGACTCGAACCCCTATTCGCTGGTCGAGCGGTATGTCTCCGAACGGTGGAGCACTCCCGACGGCAGGGCCTGGTACGGCTGCCGTGCCGGCTCTGCCCTGACGCGCGATCTCTCGAAGGCGGCGACCGGCTCTCCGCCGCTCGCGTCGCCGTGTCATCCCGGCGGATGATGATCCTTTCCGGCCCACCCGCCGCGTCACTCCGGGTTCGTCCCCGAGGACGAAGGACGGGCCGGACATCGCTGGAAGGCTCCTGGGAGGACACCGGAACGGCCACCAGGAGATCACCGATGACAGCTTCCGCACGAACCGCCCGAGCCCGCCGTACCGGATGGGCGATCGCCGGGCTGGGGGTCGCCGCCGCGCTGACGGTGCAGGCCGCGCCCCCGGCGGCGGCCGGACCCGTGCCGTACGGGAAGGGCCCGGCCGCCGAGGAGAGCCCGCGGGGATCATCTGCGTCCGCCCTCACCGGCACGCCGGGATCACCTGCGGTCCCCACCGGTACGCCGGGATCACCCGCGTCAGTCCTGGCCGGCGCGTCCGGTACGTCCGCGAAGGCCCTCAGGGTGTCGCTGCCGGCGCCCACCGGGCGGCACCCGATCGGCACGGTCTCCCTGCACCTGGTGGACCGGTCGCGCCCAGACTCCCTGGTGCCCTCCCAGCCCTACCGGGAGCTCATGGTGAGCCTCTGGTATCCGGCCCGCCGGTCGGGGAACCTCCCCCTGGCGCCGCAGATGCCGCCGCTGGCCGCGGCCGACTTCGACCGGGACACGGCCGCCGACCTGGGCATAAGGCCCGGCGAGGTGGACTGGGCGGCGACCAGGACGCACGCCCGCGCCGGTGCCCCGGTGGACCGCGGCGCGGGCGGCCTGCCGGTCGTACTGTTCTCACCGGGGTACGAGGCCCCGCGCACGCTCAGCACCGTCCTGGTCGAGGAGCTGGCCGGCCGCGGCTACCTCGTCGTCACGGTCGACCACACCCACCAGCTGGACCAGGTGGAGTTCCCCGGCGGCCGGGTCGAGAGGTCCAAGCTCCCGCCGGTGCGGACCGAGCAGGAGCAGGCGAGGCTGTTCGACATCCTGATGCCGACCCGGGTCGCGGACATGCGGTTCGTCCTGGACCGGCTGGCGCACCTGGACCGGGGGCGGAACCCCGACGCGGCGCGCACGAGGCTGCCGTCCGGGCTGCGCGGCGCCCCGGACCTGTCCCGTGTCGGCGTCTTCGGCCACTCCATGGGCGGGGCCACGGCCGCCCAGCTCGTGCACGACGACCGGCGCGTCGACGCGGGGGTCAACCTCGACGGCGTCCTGCTGGGGCCGGTCGCAAAAAGCGGCGTGTCCAGGCCGTTCCTGCAGGTGGCGGGGGAGACCACCACCCGGCGGACCGAGCCCACCTGGAAGTCCTTCTGGGAGAACTCCACCGGCTGGAAGCGCGAGGTGCGGTTCACCGGGGCGCGGCACTTCTCGTTCTTCGACCTCCAGGCGATGTTCCCGCAGATCGCCGGGGAGCTGAAGGACGTGCCCGTCGCCGAGACCATCGGGACGATCGACCCCGCGCGCTCGGTCGCGGCCCAGCGCGCCCACCTGGCCGCCTTCTTCGACCTGCACCTGCGGGGACGGCACACCCGCCTCTTCGACCGTCCTTCCACGGCCTACCCCGAGGTGAAGCCGATCCCGTAGTCCGATGCCCGTCCCGGGAGTGCAACCGGGGGTGTAGCCGGATCTCCGTCCGGAGGGGGAACCTGACAAAACGGATGATACGTATCGTTGGGCCCGTGTTCAGCAGACCGCGCGCCTGGGTGGCGCGCCACGGCGTCCTCGGGGACGCCCTCGTCGTCGCGCCGCTGGTCCCGTTCTGCCTGATCCAGGTGATCCACCCGGGCGGGCCGGAGATGCGCACGGGCGGGACGTGGGGCGGCCTCGTCCTGGTCGCGGCCCTGCTGATCCCGCTGTTCTGGCGGCGCCGGTACCCGCTCACGGTCTTCGCGGTCGTCGCGTCGGTGAGCTTCGTCCAGTGGGCGACGGGCCTGGGCATGATCGCCGGGAACGTCGCGGTGCTGGTCGCCATGTACGGGGTGGCCTCCCGGTGCCGGACGCGCTGGGCGATCGCGGCCGGGGCGGTCGCCGAGCTCGGCATCCTGCTCGTGGTGTTCCGGCCGGACGACACGGTGTCCGTACTGGTCAAGGAGTACGCCGCGTTCTCGGTGTTCGTCGTGGCGGTCTGGATCGCCGGGATCAACGCCGGCACCCGCCGCCGGTACGTGGAGAGCCTGGTGGGACGGGCGGAGCAGGCGGAGAGGGAGCGGGACCAGCGGGCCCTCATCGCGGCCGCGGCCGAGCGGGTGCGCATCGCCCGCGAGCTCCACGACGTGGTCGCGCACAACATGAGCGTGATCGTCATCCACGCGGACGGCGCCGGGTACGCCCTCGACAGCGACCCCGAACTGGCCCGCCAGGCCCTGCGGACCATCTCGACGACGGGCCGCAGGGGGCTCGCAGAGATGCGCCGGCTGGTGGGCGTGCTGCGCGACGACACGGGGACCGCGGAACCGCACGCCCCCCAGCCGGGCCTGGCGCGGCTCGGCGAGCTCGTCGACCAGGCGCGGGCCTCCGGCCTGCCGACCGAGCTCGCCGTCCGCGGGACCCCCCGGGGCCTGCCCGAGGGGGAGCAGCTGGTGATCTACCGGATCGTCCAGGAGGCGCTGACGAACACCCTCAGGCACGCCGGGCCGGGTACCCGGGCCGTCGTCGAGCTCGGGTTCGGCCGCGACGAGGTCGAGCTGGAGATCGCCGACGACGGCCGGGGGCCGGCCGGGCGCGGGAGCACCGGTGGCCACGGGCTGGTCGGCATGCGCGAGAGGGCGGCGGTGTACGGCGGGACGGTCAGGGCGGCTCCCCGTTCCGGCGGCGGCTTCCAGGTGCTCGCCCGCATCCCCGTGGGCCGGGACGAATGAGTCCCCACGGCGCAGGGCGGGGTACCGTCCACCGGGACACACCGGAACCGGACGCCACGGAACGGGCGCCGTTCGGACGGGTGTCGCTGGAACGGGACCCGTCGCGACGGGATCTGCCGGGGAGGGGACCGAGGGGACCGAGGGGACGCGGGCCGGAAGGACGGGCGCCGGGAGCGCGGACATCGCCGGAGCGGGGTGGGACACCATGATCCGAGTCGTGCTGGTCGACGACCAGGAACTCGTACGGGCGGGATTCCGGCTGGTCCTGCGCTCCCAGCCGGACATCGAGCTGGTCGGCGAGGCCGCGGACGGCGCGGCGGCGATCGAGGTGCTGCGCGCGATCGAGGCCGACGTGGTGCTCATGGACGCGCGGATGCCGCGGATGGGCGGCGTCGAGGCGACCGGCCTCATCCGCGACGGCGCCACCGACGGGACGCCGAAGGTGCTCATCCTCACCACGTTCGACCTGGACGAGTACGCCTTCGCCGCTATCAAGGCGGGGGCGTCGGGCTTCCTGCTCAAGGACGTGCCCCCGGCCGACCTGTTCGGCGCCGTCAGGTCGGTGCACGCGGGGGACGCCGTGGTCGCGCCGAGCACGACCCGGCGCCTGCTGGAGCGCTTCGCCGTCCACCTGCCGGACGACATCCCGAGGAGGGACGCGCACGGGCTCACCGCGCGGGAGCGGGAGGTGCTCCTGCACGTGGCGCGCGGCCTGTCGAACACCGAGATCGCCGAACGGCTCCGGCTGGCCGAGGCGACGGTGAAGACGCACCTCAACCGGATCCTCGCCAAGCTGGACCTGCGCGGCCGTGCCCAGGCCGTGGTCTACGCCTACGAGAGCGGCCTCGTCACCCCGGACCGTCCCGGGGACTGACGTCCCATCCCTCTCGGTACCGGCCCGATCGGACCCGAGAACGAAGCCGCGATTGCCTAATCCACTATTTATTGGTAGGAAATAGGCATGTTCACGACCGTGCGCCTGGTCCGGCGCCTCCACCTCGATCTGTGCCGGGTGGCCGGCTCGACCTGTCGCTCCTGACCGCCGCCTTCCGTCCGCGGCCACCCGCCTTCCTTTTTCGTGTCATGCCGCGCCCGGCTCCCGGTGGCGCGGACCGATGACCTCCCGGAGTGACAGCCGTGACCCCTTCCGCACCCACCTCCCTCTCCCCGGACCCCGTCTCGCCGGGCCCCGACGCCGGTTCCGTCCGCCCTCCGGGCCCGCGTGCCCCGGAAGGGACGCGCCCCGGCCGGGAACCGGCCCGGTACGCCCGGACGGCCCGGCGGTTCGGCGTGCGCGCGCTGTCGCTGCTCGTCCTGCTCGGGCTCTGGCAGCTCGCCGCGATCGCGGCGGACAACCCGTCGTTCGTGCCCGCTCCGGGCGCGGTGTGGGACCAGCTGGTGCTGCTGTCCAGCACCCATGACGGGATCCGCGGCTACAGCGGCCACCTTCTCGTCGAGCACCTGGGCATCAGCCTGCGTCGCATCCTCATCGGCTCGGCGCTCGGGGTGGCGGGCGGCCTGGTGCTGGGCGTCGTGCTGGGTGTCGTGCCGTGGATCCGCTTCGTGGCCGAACCGGTGGTGACCTTCGTCCGTGCCCTTCCCCCGCTCGCGTACTTCAGCCTGCTGATCATCTGGTTCGGCATCGACGAGACCCCCAAGCTGTGGCTGCTCGCCATCGCGGCGCTTCCCCCGGTCGCGGTGGCCACGGCGGCCGCGGTGCACGGCGCCCCCGCCGGCCTGGTGGAGGCGGCCCGCGCGCTGGGCGCGTCCCGGTGGAGCACGATCAAGGACGTGGTGCTGCCCAGCGCCCTGCCGGAGATCTTCACCGGTGTACGGCTGGCCGTGGGCGTCGCCTACTCCTCGGTGGTCGCCGCCGAGACCGTGAACGGCGT
This sequence comes from Streptosporangium sp. NPDC050855, assembly GCF_044456585.1. Classification (NCBI taxonomy): domain Bacteria; kingdom Bacillati; phylum Actinomycetota; class Actinomycetes; order Streptosporangiales; family Streptosporangiaceae; genus Streptosporangium; species Streptosporangium sp. NPDC050855. Next base: position 144,849 of record NZ_JBITFY010000019.1, on the reverse strand, counting down.
GCCGGGCATCGGCGGCATGGTCCGCGACGCCCAGCGCTACCTGCAGACCGACGTCGTGGTCCTCGGGCTGTTCGCCATCGGCATCTCCGGATTGCTCCTCGACGGCCTGCTGCGCGTCGCCGAGAACCGGCTCATCCCGTGGAGGGGCCGCGTCTGAGCCTCCCGCCCGCCGTCCCCGCTCCCGCCGATCCCCGCACCACCCGGTGCCCGCCACGCACCATCCCGTGCCGATCCCCGCACCACCCGGCACCGATCCACGTACCACCCCATGCCGATCCCCGCATCACTCGATGCCGATCCCCGCACCACCCGGCACCGATCCACGTACCACCCAGCCCAGAAAGAAGCCGATCATGTCACGGCCGCGTCCGACACACCTGCTCTCGCTCCTCCTGGCCGTCGCCACGGCCCTCGCCCTGACCGGATGCGGTAACGGCACGGCCTCCGCCGGAGGCGGTGGCGGCGACAAGGCGGCCAAGACCATCCGCATCGCCTACCAGGCGTTCCCCAGCGGCGACCTCATCGTGAAGAACAAGGGATGGCTGGAGAAGGCGCTCCCCGACTACGCCATCACCTGGACGAAGTTCGACTCCGGCGCCAGCATCAACACCGCCTTCGTCGCCGGGAGCGTCGACATCGCGGCCATCGGGTCGAGCCCGGTCGCGCGCGGGCTGTCCGCGCCGCTGAACATCCCCTACCAGGTGGCGTTCGTGCTGGACGTGGCCGGTGACAACGAGGCGCTGGTCGTCAGGAACGACGCCGGGATCTCGGACGTGTCCGGCCTGAAGGGCAAGAAGGTGGCCACCTCCTTCGCCTCCACCGCCCACTACAGCCTGCTCGCCGCCCTGGACCGGGCCGGAGTGGCCGAGTCCGAGGTGAAGATCGTGGACCTGGAGCCTCAGGACATCCTGGCGTCGTGGACGCGGGGCGACATCGACGCGGCCTACACCTGGCTGCCCACCCTGGAGGAGCTCAAGAAGAACGGCAAGGTGCTCGTCGCCAGCCGGGAGCTGGCGACCGCGGGCAAGCCCACCCTGGACCTCGGCGTGGTGTCCACCGCGTTCGTCGGCGCGCACCCCGGGGCGGTCGACGCCTGGCGCAAGGCCGAGGCCCAGGCGCTCGACCTGATCGCCAAGGATCCCGACGCCGCGGCGCAGGCGGTGGGCGCGGAGCTGAACCTGAGCAAGGAGGACGCCAAGTCCCAGCTCAGCCAGGGGGTCTTCCTGAAGCCGGCCGACCTGGCCTCGCCCGAGTGGCTCGGCACGCCGGACAAGGTCGGCGGCCTGGCGAAGAACCTGGTCAGCGCGGCCCAGTTCCTCAAGGACCAGCAGAAGATCGACTCCGTGCCCGACCTGGCGACGGTCGAACGCGCCATCTACAACAAGGGACTCCCCGGTGTTCTCGGCCTCTGACCTCCCGGCCTCGGGGAGCCCGGCGTCCTCGGGGGGTCTCCCGGCCTCCGGGAGTCTCCCGGTCTCGGGGAGGCTCGCGGGCGGCGCGCACCCCGCGGCCACCGAGGTCCTCACCGCCGCCGGAACCACCGGGACCGTCGGGACCACCACCGGGACCGGTGTCGCGACCGCCGCCGCCGATGCCGCCGTCCAGGTGAGCGACGTCGAACACGTCTACGGTACGGCCGGTGGCGCCGTGACCGCCCTGGGCCCGGTCTCGCTGACCGTCCCCAGGGGATCGTTCCTCGTGATCGTCGGCGCCTCCGGATGCGGCAAGAGCACGCTGCTGCGGCTCATCGCCGGCTTCGAGCGGCCCACCTCCGGTGTCGTCCGCAGCGGCGGCACCGAACCGGTCCCCGGCCGGGGCGCCGGGGTCGTGTTCCAGCAGCCCCGGCTCTTCCCCTGGAAGAGCGTGGGCGGCAACGTCGAGCTCGCCCTGCGGTACGCGGGCGTACCCCGCGCCGAGCGCGCCCGCAGGGTGCCGGAACTGCTGGAGCGGGTGGGCCTGCACGACGTGGCGGACCGCCGGATCTGGCAGATCTCCGGGGGCCAGCAGCAGCGCGTCGCCATCGCCAGGGCGCTGGCGGGCGACGACCCGCTGCTGCTGCTCGACGAGCCGTTCGCCGCCCTGGACGCGCTCACCCGCGAACGGCTCCAGGAGGACCTGCGCCGGGTGAGCGCGGAGACCGGCCGCACCTGCGTGTTCGTCACCCACAGCGTCGAGGAGGCGGTGTTCCTGGGCAGCCGCGTCGTGGTGCTCACCCGGCGTCCGGGCCGGATCGCGCTCGACCTCGACATCACCCTGCCGCGCACCGGGCCCGGCCCCGACGAGCTGCGCGCCCTTCCCGAGTACGCCGCGTTCCGCGCCACGGTCGGCCAGGCCGTACGCGCCGCCGCCGCGTGAGAACGCCCACCCGCGAGGAGAGAACCCGATGACCGTCCGGACCGTCGACGCACCGGCCGCCACCACCCCCGCCACCCCCGTCACGCTGACCCTGACCCCCCTCGGACCGCACTTCGGGGCCCGCGTCGAGGGACTTGGCCTGGCGACGGCCACCGACGAGGAACTGCTCGCGGTCCGCGCCGCCCTGGTCGACCGCAAGGTGCTGTTCTTCTCCGGCCAGGACCTCGACGAGGACACCCAGGTGGCGCTCGGCCGCCGCATCGGCGAGCTGACCGTCTCCCACCCCGTCATCGAGGGCGTGGACGAGGCGCACCCCGAGATCTACGCCCTGGACAGCGCGGACAACGGCTTCGCCGACGTCTGGCACACCGACGTCACGTTCATGCCCCGCCCGCCGCTCGGGTCGATCCTGCGGGCCGTCGTCCTGCCTCCCACCGGGGGCGACACGAGCTGGGCGGACTCCCAGCTCGCCTACGACTCCCTCTCCGCCCCGGTACGGGACCTGGTGGACCGGCTCACCGCGGTGCACGACGGCACCCGCGAGTTCGGCTACTACCTGGCGCAGCGGCGCGGCGGCCGGGGCAACGTCTGGGAGGACGAGGCCGTCACCCGGCTGGAGCCGGTGGAGCACCCCGTCGTGCGGGTCCACCCCGAGACCGGCCGCAAGGGGATCTTCGTCAACCCCGGGTTCACCTCGCACATCGTGGGGGTGTCGGAGGCCGAGAGCCGGGCGATCCTGGACCTGCTCTACGCCCACCTGACCAAGCCCGAGCACATCGTCCGCCACCGCTGGAGCGTCGGCGACGTCGCCATGTGGGACAACCGCTCCACCTCCCACTACGCCAACCGCGACTACGGCACCGCCCGCCGCGTGATGCACCGCATCACCCTGCGCGGCGACCGTCCCTTCGGCCCCGCTCACCCGTTCCAGGTCGCCGGGAGCGCCTGACCCGGCCTGCCGCGCGCGGGGTGGTGCCGACCGGCCCCGCGCGTAGTAGCGTCCGGGAGATGGAGCGGGTGAGCGGGCCCGGTTACCGGCTGCGGTTCGGCTCGGGCGCGGCCGGGATGGAGCGGCTGGAGGCGTCGCTGGTCGGCACGGCGTTCGCGCCGCACCGCCACGACACGTACGCGATCGGCATGACGCTCAGGGGCGTGCAGACCTTCCGCTACCGCGGTGAGCTGCGGCACTGCCTGCCCGGCGAGTGGCACGTGCTGCACCCGGACGAGGTCCACGACGGCGCGGCCGGCACCGACGAGGGGTTCGGCTACCGGATCGTCTACCTCGACCCGTCCCTGGTGCAGGAGGCGCTGGGCGGCAGGCCGCTGCCGTTCGTCGCCGACCCCGTGGTCAGGCCCGGCGGGATGCCCGCGTCACTGGCCGCCTGCCTGGCCGACATCGACCGTCCGCTGGAGGAGGCCGAACGCCTGGAGATCGCGCTGCTCGTCGCGGACGCGCTGGAGCGGCACTCCGGGACGAGGGCCGTCAGGCGGGAGCCGCTCGCGCTGGAGGCGCTCTCCCGGGTACGGGAGCTGATCGTCGCCGACCCGGCGGTCAGGCACTCGCTCGCCGAGTTCGAGGCCGTCTCGGGCCTGGACCGGTGGACGATCGCGCGCCAGTTCCGCGCCGCGTACGGCACCAGCCCGACCCGGTTCCGTACCATGCGGCAGCTCGACCGGGCGCGGCTGCTGATGGCGGGCGGGACGCCGCCGGGCGCCGCCGCGCAGGCCGCGGGCTTCGCCGACCAGAGCCACCTGACCAGGATGTTCAAGCGCGCCTACGGGCTGACACCCGCCCGCTGGACCACCGCGCTCACGGCCCGGCGTTGACGGTCGTGGTCGCGGCGATGGCTACGACCGGTCCCGCACGGCCCGCGTCCTGGCCTCGATGGCGTGGACGACGGCCGCCATGTCGTCGTCGGCGTGCCCCAGCGCGAGCGTCTCCCCGAACAGGGCGTGGCAGACGTCCAGCAGCGGCGAGGCCACATCGGCCTTCCGCGCCGCCTCGGCGATGAGCCGGTTGTTCTTCAGCACGTCGGCGATCGCCGCCTGGGGGGCGAAGTCCTGCCCGATCAGCTTGCCGAGCTTGATCCGGGAGATGTCGCTGGCCATCTGGCCGGAGTCCAGCACCTCCCGGAGCCGTTCGAGGTCGAGGCCGTGCCGGTCGGCGAAGTGGAAGGACTCGGCCAGGCCGGTCACCGTCGTGATCAGGAACACGTTGACCGCGAGCTTCATCAGCAGCCCGTTGGGCACCGGGCCGCAGTCCACGGCCTGGTGGCACATCGGCCCCAGCAGCGGGCGGACCTCCTCGACGGCCGCGGGCTCGCCCGCCAGCATCGCCACGAGCCGTCCGGCCTTCGCGGGCGCGCGCGACCCCGAGACGGGCGCCTCGACGTAGCGGCCACCCGCGGCCAGGACGTCGGCCTCCAGGCCCGCGGAGAAGACGGGCGTGGTGGTGCCCATGGGGACGATCGTGCGCCCGGCCACGGTCGCGGCGAACCCGGGCGTTCCGCGCCCGAGGACGGAGTCGATCGCGGCCTCGTCGGCCAGCATCAGGAAGGTCACGCGCGCCCGCTCGAACACCTCGGCCGCGCTCGCCGCCACCGTCGCCCCGGCCTCGCGCAGCGGCCCGGTCCGTTCCGCGGTGCGGTTCCACACGACGAGCGGTGTCCCCGCGCGTACCAGGTTGAGCGCCATGGGCCGCCCCATGAGCCCGAGACCGACGAAGCCGACGTCCATGTTGCCCTCCCGAGTGGGGCACCGTTCTAACCCGTGACGCCCTCGGCGGTCTTGAACGATTGTGCGGGCGGACACGGCCGGAGGCGGGGGACGACCGGGAACGCGGGGAAATCCGCTGGCCGCCGGCGGTGGTGGTCTGCCAGGGTGGCGCGCATGACGGAGGTGGCGGGCGTGCGTGACGTGGCGAGTCTGATCGCGGCCGTGGAGCGGGGTGAGCGCGTCAGGTACCTGATGTTCTGGGGGCACCGGCCGCCGCGCTCCGGCGGGGTCGGGACCGGGTGCCTGTCGCAGTGGTGGCCGGCGGACTTCACCGTGGACGGGGTGGTCTACCGCACCGCCGAGCACTTCATGATGGCGGGCAAGGCTCGGCTGTTCGGCGACGAGGAGACCGCGGCGGAGATCGTGGCGGCGGAGCACCCGAAGCGGGCCAAGGACCTGGGGCGGCGGGTGCGCGGCTTCGACGAGCGGGCCTGGGAGGAGGCCCGCTTCGACCTGGTGGTGCGAGGCAACCTCGCCAAGTTCGCCCAGCACCCGGAGCTGCGGGAGTTCCTGCTGGGGACGGGGGAGCGGGTGCTGGTCGAGGCGAGCCCGGTGGACAGGGTCTGGGGGATCGGCCTGGCCGCCGACGACGAGCGCGCCGGGCGGCCCGAGCAGTGGCTCGGGCCGAACCTGCTGGGGTTCGCGCTGATGGAGGTACGGAGGGCACTGCGGCAGGGGTGAGGACCGGTGGCCGTCCGGGTCACCCGGGCCCGCCGAGGACGCCGTTCGCCAGCCGGGTCAGGGCGGCCGCGATCTGCTCGGGGGTCAGCCCGCGGTCGGTGCGCTGGAAGCCGTACACCTCGGGGGCGAGCGGGGCGAGCAGGGGGTCCGTGAGCGCGTCCGGGTCCGGCACCCCCGCGGCGACGAGCAGGGACCGTACGTGCGCCCGCCAGAAGCCGTACGCCCCGGTCGCGAACCGGGAACGGCCGGTCTCGGCGCCGAGGACCAGGTGGGCGTGGTCCTCCAGCAACCGCACCACGGCGGTGTAGAAGGCCGACAGTCGGGCCGCGGGCGGCGCGCCAGGACCCAGGGGAGGGGCGCCGCGCAGCAGTTTCTCCTGCAGGACCCGCTCGTGCTCGTCGAGCAGGGCGAGGGCGATCGACGCCCGGTCCGGATAGCGCCGGTACAGGGTGCCGCGTCCCACCCCGGCGGCGCGCGCGATGTCCTCCATGGTGACGTTCGGCGCACCCTCGGCCGCGAACAGGCGTTCCGCCGCCTCGAGGATCCGGGCGCGGTTGCGAGCGGCGTCGGCTCTCTCCATGCCCCAGAGCATATCTGGACGCCTTGTCCGCTTATCGCGTACGATCCTCTAAGTGGACATCGTGTCCGCTTATTTGGAGGGACCCCCATGAGCCATCTGCTCCACCTGGACGCCAGCGCCCGCAGGAACTCGGTCTCCCGGGACCTCTCGCGCAGGTTCGCCGAGACCTGGCGCGCGGCGCATCCGGACGGGCACTACACCTACCGCGATCTGGCGGCCGACCCCGTACCGCACATCGGTGAGGCGTGGACCGAGCTGTGCGACCACGTGCTGACGCACGGGATCACCGACATCGGCCGCTACCGGGAGGCCGTGAGCACCCCCGCGCAGCGGGAGGCGTGGGCGGTCCTCGCCCCGCTGCTGGACGAGCTGGTGGCCGCCGACGTGGTGCTCATCGGCACGCCGATGTACAACTACTCGGTCCCCTCGGCGCTCAAGGCATGGCTCGACCAGGTGACGTTCCCCAGGATGTCGCTGGCCGGGCGGCGGTTCGTGGTGACCGGGGCCCGCGGCGGCGCCTACGGCCCCGGAACCCCGCGCGAGCCGGTCGACCACGAGGAGCGCTACCTGCGGGACTTCTTCAGGGGACACTTCGGCGTCGAGGACGTGGTGTTCGTCCACGCGGAGCTGACCAACGCCCTGATCGACCCGGGACTTTCCCACCTGCGGGACGGGCAGGCCGAGTCGCGGGCCGCGGCCGAGCTGCGGGTCCTGGAGGAGGCGAAGAGATGAGCTGGCCGATCCTGGTGCTCGCCGGGCTGGTCGAGATCGCCTGGTCGCAGAGCATCAAACCGACGGAGAACTTCACCAGGCCGCTGCCCACCCTGGTCTGCTTCGCCCTGGCGGCCGGTGCGGTCTGGCTGCTGTCCAGGGCGATGAACGACATCCCGGTCGGCACCGCCTACGCCGTCTTCACCGGCATCGGCGCGGTCGGCGCGGTCACCTTCGGCGTCGTGCTGCACGACGACCCGCTCAACGCCGGCCGGATCGCCGCCATCGCGCTGATCGTCGGCGGCATCGTGCTCGCCAGGCTCGCCTGACCCGCCCGGTCCCGACGGCCGGGGCGGATCACGCGTCGGCGCGCGAGCCGCCCGCCGCGGACACCGAGGCCGCCTCACCCCCGGCCGGGCTCGACACCCGAACCCGCCACGGCGGCCCTCCGCCCGCGCGGTCGTCGATCACGTGTCCGATCGCCGTCCGAGCGGGAACGCGGTGACGGTGTGCCGGGCGCCCGGCTCCGACGATCCGCTCAGCCGCCGTGGCCGGCGTCGAACTCACCGCGGGTGATCGCCATGACCCGCACCGACCGCCCCTGGCCGGGGACCACCGTCTCCCGCTCCTGGCGCATGCCCAGCTTCGTCATCACGCGGGCCGACGCGGAGTGGTCGACGCGGCAGATGCTGATGATCCGATCCAGGCCCACCTCGACGAACCCGAAGCGCAGCGCCTGCCGGGCCGCCTCGGTGGCGATGCCCCGCCCCCAGAAACGCCGGCCCAGCCGCCAGCCGATCTCCACCGCCGGTAGCACCTCGGGCAGGAAGGCGGGGATCGCCAGCCCTGCCCAACCGGCCAACTCCCCGGTCTCGCGCAGCTCCACGGCGAACAGCCCGAAGCCGCGGTCCTCCCAGCCCTGCTCCATGAACGCGAGCGTGGCCGCGGTCTGCTCCCTGGTACGGACCGAGCCGTCGCCGATGAAGCGCATGACCTCCGGATCCCCGTCCATCGCCGCCAACGGTTCCAGGTCCTCCGTACGCCAGCGACGCAGCACCAGCCGCTCGGTCACCACTTCGACCACGGTCGCCTTCCCCTCGGTCGGGCCACCTCGCGGCGTCCGGTCCCGTGGACACGGCGAGGGCACTCAGGGATCGTGCCGTGACGCACGACCCGATCCTCCTGACCGCACCGTACGGGAAACCGGTTCAACGACTTCGCCGATGCCGTGGCGGCCTTCCCTTGGACGCCTGAACCGGCCATGTCCACCGCGTGACCCGGCAGGTGGCCGCCTCGGCGTCGGGGCCGTCAAGTCCCCAACACGGTATAGGTCACCTCCGTGAAACCGCACATCCGCGCACCGGTCCCGGCACGATGGGAATCCACTCCTCAACGCATCACCTGCGTCTGTCCCCTGTCGGTCCCCGAACTCATGTTCATTCCTGAATCCGCATTCGAGATGGTGATCAGCATGTCATCGATCAAGGAAAAGGCTGCGGTACTCGCCTTGACCAAGGCCACCGCCGGGCAGTGGCATCACACCGCTCGCGTCATTCGGGCCGGATGCGGCGCCCTACGCCTGGTGGACGGTGACTTCATCGGCCTGGACGAAGACGATCGGGCCCATATCGCAGATGTCGTCCGTAACCTCCGGCCGGGGGACCTGGCCTGGGCCGAGCGGCTCATCGCGGACGCCCGAACTCGTGGTGCTCAACTGATCACTGTGCTGGAGAAAGAATATCCGGGCAACCTCGAATTGGCCTATGACCTCCAGCCTTTCCTGTGGATTCGTGGCCGATTGCTCGCGAACGACTACCGGGCGGTCGCCGTCATCGGCGAACATGACATCGACCAGGCCGTACAAGCGGCTCGCGCGCTGGCCGGGGCCGGTCTGACCATCGTCGCGGGTCTCAGGTCCGAGATCGATGTAGCGATCCACAAGGCCGCCCTTTCTGCTGGCGGGCGTACGCTCGCCGTCCTGGCCTCTGGCATCAATGAGCCGGCAACTGTCGATGAGTACGCCAGTATGGCCAAGGAGATAGCCGCCGACGGCGCGCTGGTCTCCCAGTTCTGGCCCGATACCGCTTTCACGCAGCGGACGGTGGAATTGACACGTATCGTGACCTGCGGCTTGGCGGCTGCCGTCCATGTGGTCGACGGCCGCGAAAACGGCTTCTCCTTCAGGTGCGTCGAAGGCGCCCTGAAAACGGGAAAACATGTATTCGTGCATCAGAGGCTTCACCAGGAACAACCATGGATCGCTCAAGCGGGTTTCCGGGGAGGCATCACTACCGTTCAAGATATTGACGCCCTATGTCGGCAGGCGGTCAATATCGTAGATATGACCTCCCAGCCGACCGTGTACTGAACATGGGTGACGACAAGGCGATAACCGATCGCGTCCTCCCGCTCTACAGGAACGTTCCGGCAGTACGTCCCGGGGTCTGCCGGATCTGCCGTACAGGACCGAACGACGATCGCTTCACAGGAGAGCCGTACGACATCTGCGCCAGTTGCGACCTCACTACAAGGAGTGTTCGTCGGCACGCCGAGCATGTAGTGCCCATCTCGCTCGCCGTAAAGAAAGGAGACGAAAGCCAGCTCTACAGGATCGTGACCTACAGATCCATCAATCCTTCTCAGGCCCGGAAAAGGTCGGAAAAGTTGATGGCCGCGACGCTGGCGCGTTTCTACCGGGCACATGCCGGCTGCCTGGCAGGAGTCGCAGGCGGTCCTTTCACACGGGTGACCACGATTCCCAGTACCCGGCCGAGCCGGTGCACCGAGACGTCCTCCACGATGTCGCGGGTGATCTCCATGGTTGGTGCGCTGAAGGGCCTGTACAAGCCGCTCCTGCTGCCCGACACCGAAAACGCACGCGCGCTCGCGGAGCGCTGTTCGCACCCGGATGCCTTTCGGGTGTCGGGCGAGCGGATCGACGGTGAGCGGGTGCTCGTGGTGGACGACCTGGTCGTGTCCGGTGCTCATGTGCAAAGTGCCGCTTCCGCCCTGTACGAGGCCGGTGCCCATGCAGTGGTCGCTCTCGTGATCGTTCGATTGATCACGTTCGACTCCTGGAGTCCCCACCGGGAGCGGATCTGGGAGGAGGCGTCAGCGGAGCCTTTCGACTTCGACCGCTGCTGTCTGTGCAGAGCGTGAAGGCCGCTCCCCTCGGCGGGCAATTACCGGACCAGACTCGTGTGACCCGCTCGTTCACGGTCGGAACGTGGCGGTGCCGGTCTCGTCGTGGCGGGAAGCCGCAGCGGCCAGGCAGCAGTGGACGAAGTCTCCGACGACGGGGTCGGTGTCGTCGGCGGGCGCCCAGGCCACGCCGACCCGGCTGGGGCCGACCCCGCTGAGGGGCCGGTAGACGACGCCGGGACGCGCGTAGAAGCGGGCGGCGGATTCGGGGGCCAGGGCGATGCCGTAACCGTTGGCGATCGCGTTGAGCCAGTCGTCGGGCCGGTCGGTGACGGCGCCGACGCGGACCGGACGGCCGTCACGCTCGTCGGCCGCCAGCCAGTGGTCCCGCCACCAGCCCGACTCGGCCGGTGCCGCCACGAACGGCTCGTCCCACAGCTCGGGGAAGGAGATCAGGTCGCGCGTGGCGAGCGGGTGCGCCGAGGGGAGCGCGATGCAGCGGGGCTCGGTGAACAGCACCTCCACCCGCAGGGTCTCCTGGCCGGGGAAGGGGAGCCGCAGCAGGGCGACGTCGACGTCCCCGGCGGCGAGCCCGGCGGTCGGGTTCGACCACGCGGCCTGCCGCATGTCGGCCCTCCACCCCGGCCGATGCCGGGCGAAGGCCGCGATGATGTGCCGGGTGGCCTCGTTGGCGGCACTGGCCAGGAAACCGACCCGCAGCACCCGGGCCACCCTGCTGGTCGTGCTCCTGGTCTCCCGCAGCGCCTGGTCCCAGCCGGCCAGCAGGGCGGGCACCCGTTCGGCCAGGGCCCGGCCCGGTTCGGTGAGGACCATGCCGGTCCGCGACCGGGTGAACAGCCGCACCCCGAGCCGGGTCTCCAGCTGCCGGATCTGCTTGGTCAGCGCCGGCTGCGACACGAACAGCCGCCCGGCGGCGTTGGTGAGGTTCCCCTCCTCCGCCACGGCGAGGAAGTACCGCAGCAACCGCGTGTCGACGTCCATGCCTCCAGGTTATGGATACGGATATTGGACGCGTTCCCGGCCCTCGTCGAGGCTTGACGCGGCGAGCGGCGGCTCGCCACCGTCCACGACCGGCGAGGAGACGCCATGCCCGTTCTGATGATCCGTTACCAGGTGGCCGACGAGGGTGCGCAGGAGGTCGCCGACGTCGTCCGGGCGGCCTTCGCCGAGGTGGAGGAGCGGCGGCCGGACGGCATCCGGTACACCTACCTGCGCCGCGCCGGCGGCACCGAGTTCGTCGCCCTGCTGGAGCTCGACGAGGGCGCCGAGAACCCGCTGCCCGGCATGGAGGCGGCGCGGCGACTGCAGGCGACGGTGGCCAGGTGGGTCGTGGGACCCGCCCCGGAGCCCCGGCCGTTCGAGGTCCTCGGGGCCTACCGGGCCCTCGGCTGAACCGGGGCCGCGCGAATGTTCACCGCCTACGTGGTCGTCACCGTCGTCACGATCGTGGTCAACGCCGGGATCGCCGTGGCCGACCTGGCGCGGGCCGGGTTCGTCCTGGCCAACGGGGCCGAGGTGGGGGTCCCGCCGTCGTGGCTCCCGGTGCTCGCCACGCTGAAGGCCGCCGGGGCCACGGGGCTCCTGCTCGGCCTGCTGGGCGTCCGGCCCGTCGGCGTCGCGGCCGCCGCCGGGCTCTGCCTGTTCTTCGTCGGCGCCGTCGCCGTCCACGTCCGCGCTCGCGTGTTCCACAACATCGCCTTCCCGGGGGTCTACCTCGCGCTGGCCGTCGCCTCCCTGGTCCTGGCGGTCGCGCGATGAACACCGGGATCGTCGCCCGCACGGATGGGACACGGCGCCGTCGTGCGGGGGCCGTCGTGGGCCGTCACCGGGACGGGTCCTCCGGTCTCCGGCCCTGACGGCCACCGCGATCACCGGGACGGGCTCACCGGTCTCCGGCCTGACGGTCAGCGCCGTCACCGGCCGGGGCCCGTCCGGTGCCTTCAAAAGCCGTGGCGGCGACGCGGCGCCGGTGGCTAGGCTCCGCCCCGGTGATGTGCCGTCAAGCCCGTGCCGACGTCGAGCCCGTGCCGACGTCGAGCACGGTCCAGGCCGAGGAGATCCGTGTCCGGTACGAAGATGCACGCCGACGAGCTCGACATCGACACCTCGCTCGTCGCCCGGCTGGTCGCGGCGCAGTTCCCGTGGTGGGCGGACCTGCCCGTGGTGAAGGTCCGCTCCGCCGGTACCGACAACGCCATGTACCGGCTGGGGGACACCATGGTCGTCCGCCTGCCGAGGCTTCCCGGTGCGGCCCGGCAGGTCGGCACGGAGCAGCGCTGGCTGCCGTACCTGGCCCCGCACCTCCCGCTGGCCGTGCCCGAGGTCCTCGGCAGGGGCGTTCCCGGCGAGGGCTACGAGCTGCCCTGGTCGGTGTGCCGCTGGCTCGACGGCGAGAACGCCTACGACGCGCCCATCGCGGACCTGGAACGGGCGGCGGCCGAACTGGGTCGTTTCGGGACGGCCCTGCGGCGTCTCGACGCCACCGGCGGGCCGCTCTCCTTCCGCGGAGGGCCGGTGAGCGCGCGCGACGACGACGTCCGGGCCGCCGTCCGCGGACTGGCCGCGGACGGTGCGGTGGACGCCGACGCCGCGACCGCGGCGTGGGAGGACGTCCTGCGGTCTCCGTCCTGGGACGGCGACCCCGTCTGGGTGCACAGCGACCTGCTTCCGGGAAACCTGCTGGTCCGCGACGGAGCGCTCAGCGCCGTCATCGACTTCGGCGGGCTGGGCGTCGGCGATCCCGCCTGCGACATGATGGCCGCCTGGACCCTGTTCTCGGCCGGGACGCGCGACGCGTTCCGCGAGGCGTCCGCCGTCGACGACGCGACGTGGGCGCGGGGGCGTGGCTGGGCCCTGTGCTTCGGGCTCACGGCCGAGAACTACTACCGCGCCAGGAACCACGTGCTCGCCGACGTGGGGCGGCGTGCGACGTCCGAGGTCCTCGCCGACCACCGGCGCGAGGGATGACGGACGCGTCATCTCTGTCGCCCTCCGTCGCCCCCTGTCGCCCTCGCCAGGTCAGGGGCGCGGGCCGGCTCACGGGGGAGTGAAGGCGTCCGCGTGGTCGGTCACCCAGGTGCGGAACGTGCGGGCCGGGGTGCCGGTGATCTCCTCCACCGTGGCCGTGGCGGCCCTCGGCTCGGTCACCAGCGCGGCCTGGGCCGCCAGGACGCCGTCCGCGACCGGGGGCGGCCAGCCCAGGTCGAGCATCCGCCGGCGCGCGTCCCGCGGTGAGACCTCCTCCCAGCGCACCGGGCGGCCGGTCACCTCCCCGATGACGCGTACCTGCTCGGCCTGGGTCAGGGTCTCGGGCCCGGTCGGCTCGTAGGTCGCGCCGTCGTGCCCGTCGCCGAGCAGGGCGTGCACCGCGACCGCCGCGAGGTCCCGCTCGTGCAGCGGGGGCATGGCGGCCGCGCCGTACGGCTCGCGCACGACCGCCTCGGCGCGGATCTGCCCGGCCCAGCGCAGGGCGTTGGCCGCGAAGGCGTGCGGCCGCAGGACCGTCCACTCCAGCCCGGACCGCTCGATCATCCGCTCGATGTGCCGCTCGTGCTCGCGTACGGCCGCCGAGGACAGGTAGACGACGCGGCGGGCATGTTCGGCGACGGCGTCCAGGAGCGGGGGCACCCCCTCGGCCGTGGCGAACGGCCACAGCAGGAACACGGCCTCGACCCCGTCCAGGGACGCCCGCAGGGCACCCAGGTCACCCGGGTCGCCGAGGTCGCCGAGGTCGCCGCGTACCACCTGCACGTCGTCCGGCAGGCCGGCCGTGCCGGGGTCACGGGCCAGGGCGCGGACCTCGGCGCCCGTCTCCAGGAGCCGCGCCACGACCTGCCGGCCGACCGTGCCGGTCGCTCCGAGCACCAGGGTCCTGCGTCGCCGCGTCATCGAAAGGCTCCCAACGGTCGAGTCGTTTCACCTGCGCCCAACCGTACGAGGGGACGAAGAGACGGCCAATGCGGATGAGTCTCGTTCTCATACGTGTCCGTCTTCGGGGAGCCCCTGTCTAGACTCCCGCCATGGACGTGCTCAGCGACGTGGTCGCCGCGACCCGGGCCGGGGAGCCCCGTTCGGCGTGCGTCCGCTGGTACGCGCCCTGGGGGCAGCGCTTCCCCGCCGTGCGCGGCTCGGCCGGTTTCCACGTGGTCCTGCAGGGATCGTGCCTGCTGATCCCCACCCCCGGCGACGCCTCCGACGCCTGCGACGGCGCTGACGGCACCCCCGTCGTGCTGAACGCGGGCGACGTGGTGTTCCTGCCGCACGGAGGCGGGTACGCGCTGGCGGACGGCCCCGGCACCCCGCTGAACGGGCCTGCCTGCGACCCGCTGAGCGACTCCCGGTCCGAGGACCGCTACGCCTCGGCGTCCGTGGGAAGGACCGGGCCGGACGGGTCGCAGGCGGTCACCGTGACCCTCTGCGGCGGGTACCGGCTCGACGCCCGCCGCGCCCACCCGCTCCTGGGCGACCTGCCGGAGATCGTCCACCTGCCCGCCCGCCTTGGGCACCGTCCCGAACTGCGCGCCGCCGTCGACCTCCTCGGCGGAGAGCTGGACGATCCGCGTCCCGGCGTGGGCACCGTCGTCCCCGCCCTGCTCGACATGCTGCTGCTCTACATCCTGCGGGCCTGGTTCGACGAGCAGGCCGCGCGCGGCACGGCCACCGGCTGGGCGGCGGCCCTGGGCGACCCGGCGATCGGTGCCGCGCTGCACGCCCTGCACCGCGACCCCGCCCGTCCCTGGACGGTCCAGACGCTCGGGGCGCGGGCCGGGCTGTCCAGGGCGGCCTTCTCCCGGCGCTTCACCTCGCTGATCGGCCGGCCGCCCCTGACCTACCTGACCTGGTGGCGCATGACCGTCGCGGCCCGGCTGCTGCGCGAGACCGACGCCGTGCTCGGCGAGG
Organism: Streptosporangium sp. NPDC050855; assembly: GCF_044456585.1. Classification (NCBI taxonomy): domain Bacteria; kingdom Bacillati; phylum Actinomycetota; class Actinomycetes; order Streptosporangiales; family Streptosporangiaceae; genus Streptosporangium; species Streptosporangium sp. NPDC050855. Next base: position 129,686 of record NZ_JBITFY010000019.1, on the reverse strand, counting down.
TGGCCGGCCGGGTCGGGTACGCCTCGGAGTTCGCCTTCGCCGCCGCCTTCAAACGGGAGTACGGCATCGCGCCCGGCGCCTACCGGCGGAGCCGGGCCGGGACCCGGAGCGGTGACCCACGGCCCACCGGCCGGGAGGCGCCGGTGTGACGCGCGCCCTGCTCGGCCGCGACCCGCGGGCCAAGACGTCGACGGCCTGCTGCTCGGCCGACGGGACGGCGACGTCGGCGGCCGAGATCGTGATCCCGTACCGGTCGATCGTGTGGGAGAGCACGGCGGGCGGGGTGTGACCGCACCGCCCGCCCCTGAGGGCGGTGCGGTCACACCCGCGCCGCGGTCGCCTTTTCGCCGGGGAACGCCGCGTCACACGAACGCGGGAGCGCCGCGCTGCCCGAGCCGGGGAATGCTGCGTCACACGAACGGGGGAACGCCGCACTGCCCGAGCCGGGGAGCGCCGTACTGCGCGAACGCGGGAACGCGGGAACGCGGGAACGCCGCGCTACGAGAACCGCCAGCGCGTCGCCGTCAGGCCGTCCGCGCCGTAGCCGAAGGCGCGCACGGGCGTGATCCGGTAGAAGCCGTACTCGGGCGAGCCGGGAAGGTGGTCCTCGTACACGGAGCCGTCGCGTACCGCCAGCTCCCAGCCGTACTTCGCCTCGAAGGCGGCGGCCACCCGCCGGAGCGTGGCCTCGTCCCGCGCCCGGACGGCCTCGCCCTCGACCACCAGGTCGAGGGTCTCGGAGGAGACCGTGACGACGCACGAGGGGTTGGCGGCAAGGTTCCGTCCCTTGCGGGACGTCGGGCGGGTCGTGATCCAGGGGGCGTCGTCGGCCCAGACCGGCATCACGGGCATGGCGTGCGCGCGGCCGTCGGGCCGCACGGTCGAGAGCCACACCTTCGGGGCCGTCCGCAGGCACTCCCGCGCCAGCTCCCACGGCTTCACCGTCGCCTCGTCCGTGCTGATCGGCGTCGCGTCGGCCTCGCCGAACAGGAGCTCGGCGACGGGGAGGGCGGTGCTCACGCCTCGCGCCCGGCGTACTCGTCGTGCAGGCGCCACCACTCGTAGGGCTCGGTCTGCGGCCGGCCCTCGGGCGAGTCCTCCCAGGTCTCCTGCCTGCCGAGCGGGGTCAGGTCGAGGAAGGTCCAGTTGCTGCCGAGCCGTTCGACGCCCCGCCCGGTGGTGAAGTAGGTGCGGTAGACCTCGTCGCCGTCGCGGAGGAAGACGTTCAGCGCGAACCCGTCACCCGCCCCCATGTCCTCGTTGAAGCCGGTGCCCAGCGACGAGAACCACGGGATCGTCCAGCCCATCCTCTCCTTGAACGGCGTGATCTCGTCCAGCGGGCCACGGGAGGCCAGCACCAGGGTGGTGTCACGCGCGTGGAGATGGGCCAGGTGGCCGATGTTGTCGGTGAACATCGAGCATCCCGAGCAGAAGTGCTCGCCGTCGTTCCACATGAAGCTGTAGACGATGAGCTGACGCCGCCCGTCGAACAGGTCGAGCAGACTCGCCGGCCCGTCCGGGCCCTGGAAGACGTAGTCCTTGTCGACGCGGACCATCGGCATCCTGCGCCGCTCGGCGGCCAGCGCGTCCAGGGCGCGGGTGTGCTCCTTCTCCTTGACCAGCAGTGCCTCCCACGCGGCCTGCCACTCCTGCTCCGAGACGACCTCGGGACGGTTCACGATGGACTCCCCTCCGTACGTTCCCTAAGGGAACTCATGGGGAAGAACCTAACAGGTACCGTCTCCTGAAGGAACCTCTTCGGCCGGACCGGGCGGGTGTCATGGTCCCGGTCCTGGTCCCGGTTCTTGAACGCGTCCGGTCAGGGACGGGTGGAGGGCAGGCGCGGGCGCCGCCACCGGCGCAGCGGGTTCGACGGGCCCGCGAAGTGCTGGAACGGTGTCCCGTCCGCCGCCCAGCGGTCGAGTTCCTCCCTGCCGAGAAGGCGGAGGCGGAAAAGCTCCGCCATCTGCCGGGCGTCACGGGTGAAGGAGCCGTTGGTGACCACCACCGCGTAGTCGGCCCCGTGGACCGAGACGGCGGTTCCGTTGACCTCGTACATGACCCGCGCCCCCACCCTGGCGCCGGTGGTGGTGTGCTTGCACTGCACCACGACGACGTTCCCGAGACGGTCGCGGCCGATGACGTCGGCCGCCCTGTCCCCTCGCCGGCCGACGTGCTCGGCGCGGAGACCGTCACGGATCATGAGATCGCGTACGGCCAGCTCGAACTCGGTGGGGGACATGGCGTCCAGGTCGGCCAGGGTCAGGCGCAGGGCCCGCAGGCGTTCGGCCCGGCGCCGGTGGGAGACGACCCTCCCTCGCGTCCAGACGGCGATCGTCGCGACGGCGCCCACCCCCACCGGGACGCCCACGTACCAGGTGCCGAGAACCAGGCCGATGACGGCCTGAATTCCTTTGACCGCGAAGAAACCGGTCACCAGTACGACGACGGCGGCGGCACACCATTCCGTAGGCCCGGCGGGCATCCGCGGCTGGAAAAGCCGCGAGAACCATGGGAAACGCGAGGACCGCAAGGGCCGCGGGAAACGCGAGGGCCGCGGAAAACGCGAGGACCGCGAGGGCCGCGGGAAACGCGAGGGCCGCGAGGGCCGCGGGAAACGCGAGGACCGTGAGAACCGGGGCCGGGATCTCACGGCTCTCCGGTCGGTTCGGGGGGCGGAGGCTCGTCCGCCGGATCCGTGGTCGGTTCGGGAGGCGGGACCTCGTCAGGCCCGGCCGTCTCCACGGCCGGCGGCGACGGCGGGGGTGCCTCCTGTCCGCCGTCGAACACCTGTGACCACAGGAACACCGCTCCGGCCAGCAGGGCCAGCATCAGCCACCCCGAACCGGTCCTTCCTTTCGAGCCGCGTTTCCTGACCCAATGGCCTCGCCGGTAGAACCTGCCTTCGGGCATGGTCCCCTCCTTGGGGGCGGGTGGATTCATGGGCACGGTGGACCACATGAGATGTAAACACGCGCCACCGAAGAACGGCATCCGAATGGCAGGGATTCGTCAAGGACGGACGATGAGAAATGCGTATCCGCGTGGTGAGAGGAATGTTCCGGTTTCGGCGAGCGATAGGGGAGACCGCCGTCAGCGCTGAAATGAAAGGCCCCCAAGAATGTCCGTCCCCGCCGCCCCGCCGCTACTATCGCCACCGCCGTACGGCCGGGCCACCGCCGTACGGCCGGACCGGGGCCGTATGAGCCGTGACGGGATCCTACGGACCGTGACGGGACCCTACGGGCCGGGCCGCGACGGGGACCGCGGTCAGACGGGCAGTGGCTCGCCGTGCCGGGACTCGGCCCAGACGGGCACGGTCAGCGTGTCACCGACGGCGAGCCGTCCCGGGCGCAGGACGGAGAACTTGGCGCCGAACACCACGACGCCCTTGGCGGTACGGCGATAGGTGGCCAGGGTCCTGAGGGGCTCGGGCCCGGCACCTTCGCCGCTGTCCTGGTCGACCAGCGTGACGGCGCAGCGGACCGCGAGCTTGGCGTATCCGAGTTCCGCGTCGCCGACGACCACCCGGTGGGCGAGGTCCTCCCGATGGGGCTCGTCCCACCCGTCGATCACGATGTTCGGGCGGAACCTGGACATCGGTACCGCGGGCCCGCTCACCCGCCGGTTCAGCTCGTCCAGCGTGGCCCGGGAGAGGATGTGGGCGGCGTGGCTGTCGGCGTACCCGGAGGTTCCGGGTGTCAGGCCGTCGGCGGCCCTGTCGTGCTCCGGTGGCACCCGTACCAGTCTGCTCGGCGAGCCGAGCACCGACGACAGCCACTCGGCGGGTGCCTCGCCCTGGTCGATCCCCCGGTACTTCTGGCCGAACAGGTCCACCTCCCGGCGGGGGGCGTCCAGGTCGATGGCGACGTGCAGGTCCTCGAAACCGGGGGCGCGGAGCGTGAGCCGTTCGCCACGGGCGTCGACGGACGGCCGGATCACCGCCAGCCGGGGGTCCCGGCGCTGGCTGCGGAACGTCGCGTCCTTGTCGACGACCATGAAGCTGCGGTCGTGGGCCAGGCCCGCACGGGTCAGCACCGTCTCGCCCAGCGGGACACCCGCACAGCCTTTGATCGGATACGAGATCAGTTCGCTGATCACGGCCGTCATCGTCTCTCCCGTCGTGTCGCCCGCACGTCGCGACACTACGGGGACTCCGCACACGACGCCAGACTCGGCGGCCGTATCTGACACCGTTTTGTGAGATTCGCCCCGTCCCGTCGGCCCGGGGCGGGGGAGCGAGCCCCGGGCCGCGGGGCGGTGACGAGGCTCCGGCCGATGTCGTACCAAGCGGCGTATCCGGCCGATGTCGCACCCGGCGGTGCAGCGCCCCCTACTCGGCGTCCGATCGCTTCGCGAGTGCCGGCGTCCGCTTGTGCCGGATGTCCAGGAAGGCGATCACGGCGAAGGCGACGATCATCGCGCCCACGGCCGCGACGTAGCACCAGGGGGTGGGCAGGTAGTTCGCGGCGGTCAGCACGTTCGGTCTCTTGTCGGTGAAGAGGCGGAAGACGATCGCCATCGGCCCCTCCCAGACACCCGCGATGAGGACCAGGAGCATCCCCAGCCGGTACCACGCCTCATCCATCGTCGTTCTCCTTTTCGTGGTCGTGAACGTTACAGACGTATCAATCGCAGTTCCTTTTCTAACCGGTCCAGCAGGGTATATCACGCCTTACATCACAGAATGTCCGGTCCTTTTCACGGAAACGCGTGATGAAAAACAGGGGAGGCCTCGCCCGTGACGCCATGTCGGCTGGGCCCGCCGACCGGCCCGCGTCGTCCGCGACGGAACCTCTTCCTCGGCCCGCGACCGCTCCGGCCGCGACGCCCCCGAAGGACACGGACCTCGTCGCGCGGATCCGGCCGCCCTCCGGTGACCGTTCCCGGGCCACGTCACACCGCGTCCCTACGCGGATCACACATCTCGTCCCGTGTCGCGTCGAAACGAGGACAGGAACCGGCCGCGATTGTTCGTAGCGTTCCGCCATGACCAACAGCAACCCCATCCTCGTCCTGGGCGGCACCGGCACGGTCGGAAGCCGGGTCGCCGACCGGCTGCGCGACGCCGGCCATGATGTCCGGGTCGCCACCAGGCACGCCGAGTTCCGGTTCGACTGGTCGGCCCCCGACACCTGGAGGCCCGCCCTCGAAGGCGTGCGCACCATGTACGTCCTCCTGCCCGAGCGGACCGGCATGCCGGAGTCCTTCATGCCGGAGGCGTACCGGACCGGAGTGCGCAGGGTGGTCCTCCACTCGGACCGCGGCGTCGACATCATGAACGTCACCCCCCTGCAGGAGGCGGAACGACAGGTACGCGAATCCAGGTGTGACTGGACGATCGTGCGTCCCGACTGGTTCGACCAGAACTTCGAGACCTTCTTCCGCGACTCCGTCATCGACGGGCGCCTGTGCGTGCCCATCGGCTCGGCACGCCAGGGCTTCGTGGACGCCGGCGACATCGCCGCCGTCACGGCCCGGGTCCTGACCCGGGAGGACCACATCGGACGGGTCCTGCCGCTGACCGGCCCGGAGGCGCTGTCGTTCCCGGAGGCCCTCGACCGCATCCGGGACGCGGGCGGGCCCGCGGTCCACTTCGACGGCACCCCGGACGCGTACCGCGAGTCCCTTGGCGCCGAGGGCGTACCGGAGGAGGTGATCGACACCATGATCGAGAACTTCGCGTCCCTCGCGGCGCAGGGTGACACCGAACCCACCGGGGTCGTGGAGGAGATCCTCGGACGTCCAGGAAAGGACTTCGCCACCTACGCGCGGGAGGCCGTGGCCACCGGGGTGTGGAAGAGGCCCTGACCGCACGCCCGCGATCCCCTCCTTCCGGGCCCGGGACGGGACCCGTCCCGGGCCCGGAAGGAAGTGTGCGCGGCACCGATCGCTGGCAGTGCAAGGCCCTGATCATTACGCTTTTCGCCATGGAGATGCAGCCGGAGTTACGAGCGAGTGACCATGATCGGGAACGGATCGCCGAGATGCTGCGTGTCGCGGCGGGTGACGGGCGCATCAGCATCCAGGAGCTGACAGAACGTCTCGACCGGGTGTACGCGTCCCGCACCTTCGGTGAGCTGGACGCCGTCATCGCCGACCTGCCTGAGGGCAGACGTGAGGTAGTACTACCGGACGCTCAGGACGTTCTGCGGCTCCACACCTACACGCGGACGGTCAGGCAGGCCGGGCGGTGGACGGTACCCGCGCGGATCGACGTCGACTGCACCTGGCGCACCGCGGTGATCGACTTCAGGGAGGCGATCTGCCCGCACCGCGAGATCACCATGCACATGCAGTGCCTTTCCCCCTTCGGGGACATCGTCATCCGCGTCCCTGCCGGCTGGCAGGTGCTCTCCGACGAGGTGACGTCCGGCGGGTGGCTGCCGTTCCGGCGAGTCCACAACAGGCCGCCCGGGCCCCCCTCGCCGGACGGGACGGTGTTGCGGCTGTCCGGCCACACCAGGGGGGACGTCTGGGTGCGGTACCACCGCCCGACCGCCTGACGGTCACCGTTTCAGCGGCCGCTCGGCACGTCGACGAAGGTGGCGCCGATCTCCGTCATCCGCTCGACCGCGTAGGAGGGGTCGATCAGGCCCTCGGGGGTGTGGATCCCCGGCGCCGCGGGTTCGCCGCGCAGGCCGAGGAGCCGTTCGACACCGAGGGCGATGCCGAGCGAGGTCAGGGGGCGCTGACCCTCGGGGTGCAGGAGGTGGTGACCGGTGCGGCGCGGCGCACCGGTGAGATCCAGACCCTCGAGGTCGATCCTGATCTCGGCGGAGGCGGGTCCGCCGCGGCGCCTGCTCGCGGACTCGCCGACGGCGAAGTCGAGGCGGACGTTCGGTGCCCCCGTCGCGAGGGCGAGGCTCGGGACGTCCAGGGTGGGGATGGCCTGGCCGGGCAGGAGGACGCCGTCCACGCCAGGGACCTCCGCCTGCGCGTCGGGGCCGGTGAGCCAGGTGAAGACGCCGTCGCGGCGGACGAACCCCGCCGAGGTGGCGGCCATCAGGCGCTGAAGGTCCGCCGTGCCGGCGGGTCCGCCGCTGTCCGTCTCGTCGAGCACGGCGCCGATCCGGATGGTGTCGACCCGGTCGAACCCCCTGGCGAGTTCCAGCACGGCGAGGACGAGGAACCCGGCGTACAGGTGGCCGGCCAGCAGGATCGGTGCGGCGCCGGCCCGCAGGCCGCCCGCGACCACCTCGGGCGCGACCTCCACCATGCCGCTGGAGATGCCGATGTACGGCAACCCGCGGTCCTGCGCGTAACGGAGCCCGTTCAGACGGTCGTCCCACACGGCCGCGACGACCGCCGAGTGGTCGTGGCCGGACGGAAGGCCGAGGTCGCCGCGTCGCAGATCGATGGTCGTGGCCGTCGCGGTGCCGAGCCGGTCGGCGACACGCCGCGCGCGATCGAGGTCGCGGCCCGCGATCGTCAGCGGCAGCGCCGGGTGCCATCGGCGCAGCACGGCGGCGGCCCCCGAGCCCGCCTGGCCGGATCCACCCATGATCAGTACGGATTTCGCGTGTTCCACGACGACGTCCTCTCGCTCGACCAGCAACCTACATTCTGTAGCTTACATTTTGTAGCTTATGCTGGGTGCCGACGCAAGGGAGGACGATGGCCGCAGGATCGACCCGCCTGTCCAAGCAGACCAGACGGGAACAGCTGCTCGACACCGCCATGACGATCGTGCGCGCCCAGGGCGCCGACGGCCTGACGCTGGTCACCCTCGCCGACGCCGCGGGGGTGAGCAGACCGGTCGTCTACGACCACTTCGGCACCCGCTCCGGCCTGCTGCTGGCCCTCTACCGCAGGCTCGACGAACGGCACCGGGCCGCGTCGGCCCAGGCGTTGCGGGAGGCCGCGCCCTCCGTCGGGGAGATCGCCCGCGTCATGAGCACCGCGTACTTCGCCTGTGCCACCGACATGCCGGAGTGGAACGCCGTTTCCGCCGCGCTGAAGGGCACCCCGGAGATGGAGGAGATCCAGCACGAGATGCTCGACGGCTACAGGGACTGGATGGCCGCCGCGCTGCTGCCCCACTCGAACCTGACCCTCGAAGCGCTCCGGCTGCGCTGCACCGGGGCGCTGGGCGCGGCCGAAGCGATCGCCGGTGAGCTGAACCGTGGCCAGGCGACCGCCGCGGAGGCGGTCACGGCGCTGACCGACCTGATCGTCGGCAGTGTCTGATCCCCGGCGCGTGCCCGGGAAGAACCCGGAAGAGGCCCGGCAGTAGCCGTCGACGATAAGCCGCAACCGGCCGGCACGTGTCGCGAGCGACGGAAGCCCCGCCCGCTCGGACACGTCATCGTCGTGCAGCTGTGCGTTGAGCCGGCCGCACTTCACCCAGGGCCCCGGCTCGCCATCGGGCCCCTTCGGTGTGTTCGCAAGCCGGAATCGTTCCGTAAGCCTTCGCGACTCCCGGCCTCACCTAGGGGAACGGGATCGCGTTCATCACGTGACCATCCTTGCTGCCGGTTGTTAGGGTGAGGGGAATGAGCGAAGAACGGGCCACGGGACCAATGGGCTTCACGTAGCTCGTCAGGAAACACCTGGCGGTGTGACCAGGGAGTCCCATGTCCCGCACCGCTCACCATGTTCCCTTGTCGCGTTCCGGCAGCGGCAATGTCCTCGATCGTCCTGGTCCTTGGCGGTCGATCACCGTCATTGATCTGCGTTATAGCGACGTATGCCTGAAAGAAGCAGCTCGAAGCGGGCGTCGGCCGTACCCGAAACCTGTCCGGCGTAGGACTGTCGTCTATTCCTGGGCGTGGGCCGATCCGCGGGACCGATTCGTAGCATGGTTCGCGGGGGTCGAGGAGCGTCGGGGGCGGCAGCGCCTTCGCCGTTCCACCGAGTCGATCCGCCAGGCGGTCAACGCCACATCCGACGGTTACAGCCTCGCCGAGACGGCCGAAGACTTCGACGTTCCGCCGTTGCGGCACCGCCGTAACGCGGTCTGGCAAGCGTGAACGTCAACCGGGCGCCATCCCCCTGGCGCCCCGGGCGGCCGATGACGACGACAGGTTCGCCGGGGTCCGCCGGTCGCCGTCTCCCGCACCGCACCGACGACGCTTCGTGCTCACCGGCGTTCACCCGACGGTGCGGACCACTTCGGCAACGACCGGCCGTTCTCCAGGTACAGCGGGTGGCCGATGCTGCGGGCGGTGACGGCGGCCATGACGCAGGTGGTGAGCCGTTCGATCAGGAGGCCGGGCAGTTCCTCGACGGGATGGAAGTCATACCCGGCCAGCTCGTCGGCTCCGAGCCGGATGCTGTCGCGCATGGCCGGGCTGAGAACCCCGCCGTCGAAGAGGAACAGGATCTCGTCGCCCTCCTCGTGGCGGGACGGCCAGTCGACCACGAGAAGGCCGCCGATCGGCGGCCGGATGCCGAGTTCTTCCCGGACCTCGCGTACGCAGGCCTGGAACGGGGTCTCACCGGGCTCGATGTAACCGCCGGGGACGTCGTGGCAGTCCTTGTAGTGGGGGTCGACCAGCAACAGGCGGCCGTGGTCGTCGAAGAAGAGCGCCCCGGCCGCGGCGTGAGGGCTGGCCATGGGCGGGGCCCCTTGTTCGGTCATGGTGCCTACGGTACGGGAAGCACCTGGCGTGACGATCGCCCAGGTGACGTGCAGGCGGTGAGCGGGATCGGTGGGCCGGTGGCCGGGTCCGCCCCCCGACGACGGACCCGGTTCGGGACGGGCCGACGGCCGGGACGAGCGTCCTAGTCGTTGTCCTGCTCGACGGCGTCCCACAGGAAGGCGCTGCTGCCGGTGATCTGGCTGCTGCGGGAGTCGAACGTCGCCGAGCCGTTCACCGCGTCGTCGTCCTCGGCCGCCGTCACGGTGAGAGGCTGGGGGACGTCCCAGTTGTCCGGGGTGAAGGTCAGCGGCGGTCCGGCGGACAGGCTCGTGTCGCCGTAGACCCGCCCGGTTCCCACGATGACGTTGCCCGGGGGCCGCTGGCTGAGCCGTACCTGGACGCTCGCCGTGCCGCCCTCGGGCACCGTGAGGTCGGAGGGGGAGATGAGGATCCGCAGCCGCGGGGGTGAGGGCGAGGGGCTGGGTGAAGGGGTGGGACTCGGCACCAGCTTGACCGTGCACGGCACACCGTTGAGGGCGAAGTCCGTCGGCGGCGGGTTGCTGCCGGTCCAGGTTCCGTTGAAGCCGATGCCGAAGGTCTTCCCGGAGGGGATCGATCCGCCCCAGGTGGGGTTTCTGGCGGTGACCAGCCGGTCGCTCTGGCTCCACTGCGCGCTGAAGCCGGTGGTGATCTGCTGGGTGCCCGGGAACGTGAAGGTCAGCGCCCAGCCCGAGAGCGGGTCTCCGGTGTTGGTGATGTCGATGAAGGCGGTGAAGCCGCCCGACGAGGTGCCCCAGGTGTGCGAGGTGTAGGTCACGGCGCAACCGACCGCCGCGTCGGCGGAGGCGGCCGTAGTGCCCATGACGGCCCCGGTCCCGGCCGCGAGGAGCGCGGTGGCCGCGGCCGATGTCAGAACCCTGTTCCGTAACGAACCCTTACCGAGTCTCACGAATGATCATCCTCCCGTTGAAAACCCCGTCGGCCGCCGCCCGTCCACGCCGGTGGTTTCAGGTTCGGACGGTTCCCGGAGGATGTACAGACACCGTGATCGCCGTACGGTCACCGCCTCCCCGGGGCCCGTACCAGGGCCTGGGCAGGGGCCTTGAAGACCTCGGGAAACACCTCCCCCCCACCCGCCGTCCAGGTGGGACGGCAGACGGAACCAGGTGAAAGTTTCACGTGGCGCCGACGACCTGAACCAGGGAGATCGGCCGACAGAGATCATCCTCCGGCCTGGAAACGGTCTGCGTGCTCGTCCGCCCACTGCGTGAACGTCCGTGCCGGACGGCCGGTCACCTGTGCGACCGTGTCGTCCACGGTCGTGGAGGAATCACTGGGCTCGGCATACCAGCCGACGACATACTCGGCGTCCGCCCGGGACACGCCGGTGGCCATCAGCCTGTCGATCGCCTGTTCGTGCGTTATCGGCTCGAAGGTGATGTCGCGGCGGACAGCTCGGGACAGGATCGCGATTCGCTCACGTGGGGTCAGCGCTTCAGGTCCGGTGAGGTTGTAGGACCGTCCTGCGTGGCCGTCATCCATCAGTGCGACGGCTGCCACGGCCGCGATGTCGGCCTCGTGCACCAGCGCGCTGGGAAAGTCGTACGGTTCTCGGACCACTCCCTCGGCTCGGATCGATTCGGCCCAGCTCAACGTGTTGGACATGAACTCCTGTGCTTCCAGCCGTGTCCACTCCACACCTGAGTCCGCCACCGCCTGCTCGACCGGGCCCACCCAGCCGCCCCACAGCACGGTGATGCGCTGAACGCCCGCGGCGACCGCCCGCTGGACCAGCTCGGGCCCGACCTCGGCCAGCCCCGCCGTCACCGTGATGTGCAACCGGCTGACGCCGTGGAGTGCGGCGTCCAGCTTCTCCGGTGTGTTGTGCGTGCCGGCCACGAGCTCCACCTCGGCCGGAAATCTTCCCGCGTTCGCCGCCGGGTCTCGCGTCAGAGCCCGAACCCGCTCTCCTCGGCGGACCAGCTCTGCCACAACGTGCCGGCCGGTGTTCCCGGTGGCACCTGTCACCAAGGTCGTCACAGTCGAGTCCCTAGATCGTCTTGTCCGGATGAGTCGCCGACGAGCCTAGAAACTCAACCGCACTCGAGGTCAAGAAGTCCGCCCGCCACCGGCGTGCCCGTCGGTCCGGTCGCTCACCTGACCGATGATCACTACCGCACCTGGCATCCTGAGCCGCTGGGGCCACGTCGCCCCGGACACAGGCGCTCACACAGCACCCCCGGCACCCCCGGCACCCTCTGATGCCTCGTGCCCTCACCCGTACCGCCTCCATGTCAGGCGCAGCCCGCCAGGAGTTCCGCGGGGCGTTCAGCGGGGGTGTGATCAGGAGTCCGGCACCACAGAGTTTCGGCTGCCGCCGGTCGGTATCGGTTGCTGCTGAAAGGGGCCGCCCCTACCGCAGCAGCTCGGAGATCCGGGCCTGGTCCTGGTCCGTGGCGGTGAAGGTGACGAGTTTCTGCTCGGGTGCGTCGGCGACCTGAAGCACGACGTGGCGCAACTCGAACTCTCCGAGGGCCGGGTGGTACAGCCGCTTGGTGCCGGAGCCCAGAGGTACGACTTTGTGCTGCGGCCACCAGTCCCTCACCTCGGGGCTCGCCGCGTGCAGGCGATCGAGCAACGTGCTGAAGCCGGAGTCACCCGGGTGCCGTGCAGCGGCCGTGCGGAATCGGCCGAGCAGCGCGGACGCCTCGCCCGGCCAGTCGACCATGACCTTCCGTGCGTCGGGATCGGTGAACATCCACCAGAGCATGTTGCGAGCCTCCGGCGGGCGGGCCGGCCAGTCGGTCCACAGCGCCCGGGCGGCCCGGTTGGAGGCCAGCACATCCCAGCACCGGCCGGTGACGTATGTCGGGCACGGGTCGAGCCGGTCGACGAGCGAGACGACGGCGGGTGAGAGCGATTCGACGACGGCGGATGTCCCGGTGGGCGGAGCGCCGTGAACGAGCTCGTGGACATGGCTCCGCTCGGCGGCGTCGAGGCGCAGCGCCGCCGAGAGCGCGTCGAGCACCTGGCGCGACGGACGCACCTCGCGGCCCTGCTCCAGATAGGTGTAGTACGTCGGGGAGATGGCCGCGAGCTGGGCCACCTCCTCGCGGCGCAGTCCGCGGGTCCGGCGCCGGGTCCCCGCGGGCAGGCCGACGTCGGCGGGCTGAAGCCGCTCGCGGCGGGAACGCAGCAGGTTCCCCAGCTCTCTCGCCCTGATCGCGGAGTGAGACATCCTGGCACTTCCATTACTAGGAAAAACAACCTGTGGATACCAGGATAAGCCGTGGCTACGTTGCCCTCATGAACGTCATGAGCACACGAATCCTCGGGCCGGAAGGTCTCACCGTCTCTGCGGTCGGCCTCGGCTGTATGGGCATGTCCCAGGGCTACGGGGCGGCCGACGACACCGAGTCGATCGCCACCCTGCACCGGGCCGTCGACCTGGGCGTCACCTTTCTGGACACCGCCATGAGCTACGGCCGCGGCCACAACGAGCGGCTGCTCGGCCGGGCGCTCGCCGGACGCCGCGACAAGGTGGTCGTGGCCACCAAGTTCGGAATCATCCGTGATGACGACGGCGTACGGGTCGACGGCCGGCCCGAGAACGTCCGCGCCTACTGCGAAGCGTCACTGGCCCGCCTCGGCGTCGACCACATCGACCTGTATTACCAGCACCGCGTCGACCCGCAGGTGCCGATCGAGGAGACCGTCGGCGCGATGGCCGAACTGGTCGCCGAGGGCAAAGCCCGACACCTCGGGCTGTCCGAGGCGAGCCCCGGCGAGCTCGAGCGGGCGGCCGCCACCCACCCGATCAGCGCGGCACAGTACGAATGGTCGCTGTGGTGGCGCGACATCGAGGACGACGTGCTGCCCACGGCCCGGCGGCTGGGCATCGGGCTGGTCCCCTACAGCCCGCTCGGCCGAGGCTTCCTGGCCGGCGCCGTCACCGCGGACACCTTCGGGGCCGGCGACTTCCGCGGCGGCGACCCGCGGTTCCAGGGCGAGAACCTGGAGCGCAACCGGGCGCTCGTCGCCGAGGTGCGCCGACTGGCCGCCGAGCGCGAGGTGACCCCGGCTCAGCTGTCTCTCGCCTGGCTGCTGGCGCAGGGCGACGACGTCGTCCCGATCCCCGGGACCCGGCGCGCCGCGCGTCTGGCCGAGAACGCCAGGAGTGCCGAGATCGTGCTGTCCCCCGCCGATCGCGACCTGCTGGAGGCGGCCGTACCCCGGGCGGCCTGGTCGGGAGACCGCCGGGCGTTCGCCGCCCACCGCACCGTCCGGACCCCGGCCTGACCGGGCCCTACGCCATCCGTACCGGACGCGTCGACGTCACGATGGGCTGCTGATGGAGGGTTGCCTCGCCCGGCCGGACTCGGGTTCGTGGCGCTCACCCTCGGCGTTCATCACCGGACCGCCCCGGACGGCACTCGGCGGCGTCGCTGATGCCTCGACGGCGGGCGTGGCGGTGAAGGTCGTGTCGGAGACGCTCGGTCGCAGCAGGTTCTCGTCCACCGCGGATCTCTACACGTCGGTGATTCCCAAGGTCGTGGAGGCGGCGGAGTCCACGCTGGCCTTGATCCCGTGCCTTCCACGGCAGGCCGGCAGTTGGCTCGATGATCTGGCAACGGTCCGCTGCGGTGGTCGTGGATCACTGTCGTACCCAGCGCACCCTGCAGGATTCGAACCTGCGACCGTCGGATTAGAAGTCAGGTATGCCTCAGGAGCCTTCTGCGCCTTTCACCTGCGAGAACTCGTCCGTAAGTGATTGTCGAATAGGGTTTTGGGCACGTATTTGGCACGATCAAGGCTCAGCGTATGTCCCTGAATTGCTGGAGCTTGGAATCCAAGTTACGCAGTGTGCCTGGGAGGGTCTCCGCAGCGTAACTGAGTGAGGATGCCGACTTGGCGAGCCCAATGGTGGAGAACACCTCTGCGGCGTAGGCGAGACGCCTCGCCGTTGCCCCATCCGGACCTGTGGGAAGGTCCTGCATGACTGCGATGATCTCCTTCAGTTCACCGAGGGACTCTGAGGTGAGTGTTCCGGTTCGCTCTAGCTGCTCGGCGATCTGCTCAAGGCGAACGACTGGGGGCATGAACACCTCAGTTAATACTTCGGCGAGGATTTCATCGTTGATTGGCCCAATTCTAGCTAACTGCGTCCCGTGCTCCCCTTCATGCTCCCGCTTCCACTTGAATAGCAACTCTGGTGGATAGAGCTCTTCGTCGTCATCGATCTCTGCATGGTGTGCCAGACAGAGAAGAAGTAAATTTTTGAATGCATCGCGCTCCCTCTCCTCCTCGCGAGTCTGACATGGTCGGTAGCGTGCAGAACCAGGCTTAACGCCGTATATATGGGCGATTTGCGCATTCTTCTTATATACCTCGGGTCGCACCTCGTAGACCACAGGGAAGGGGCAACCGGGCGCATAACACCGCCCGTTACTTAGTGCCCACAGTGCGGCCTGGACAGCGGCGGGGATATCGCGACGTATCGACATGGACACCAGAGTATTCCCATAACCTTAGATGGTTTAGC
The DNA here is from genome assembly GCF_044456585.1 of Streptosporangium sp. NPDC050855. NCBI lineage: Bacteria > Bacillati > Actinomycetota > Actinomycetes > Streptosporangiales > Streptosporangiaceae > Streptosporangium > Streptosporangium sp. NPDC050855. The sequence continues at coordinate 114,560 of NZ_JBITFY010000019.1, read as the reverse complement.
TGTTTGAAATATTCTCGTAAAAAATCTTGTGGATGTGTTAGGGGTGACGGTTGCGCTCTAGGATGAGCGCCTTTCGACCGGAAGCCCTTACGTCGCCGGGCACCGAAGGTGGTCTCACCTATGGCGGCTTCCCTGGGCTCGTCTCGGATGAGCCCGATTAGATCGTTTTACATTGTTGAAAATTTTCGTGCCGGCGGCGTGCTTCCTTCAGGAGAAGCCGCTGAAGGTCTTTTCGAGTCTTGCCGCGAGTCTTGATGGCATGACAGTTGGGACAAAGGGCGATCATGATGCTCGGGTGGTCACGGCCACCGGTGGCGAGCTCCTCCACGTGGTCGATTTCGAGGATCGGATCCCCCTTCTCGGTAACGTCGTTCACCTGGCCACCGCAGTTGGGGTTCTCGCATTTGCCGGCGGATCGCAGCAGGACAGCAAGGCGTGCGTTCGCTGATCGGAAGTGCCGCGCTGCGGCGGTGCGAGTAGACCGGCCTCGGTTGGTGCCTTCACGTGCTTCGACGGAGCTGCACAGCTTGTCATAACGCTCCCGCGCATCGCCGGTAGAAGAGGCCACAGGCGGCTGTGTACCTACTGTGTCGTCGTGAGTCTGACCGCTGTCTGCGTCCAGGTAAGCCTGGACATCATCAGGCCATTCGTCTCGGAAGGGCGAGGCTACTGGCGCCAAGACCCAGGCGAACTCTTTTCGCCACAAGCCGTCCTGTCCGGTGCCCCAGACTAGGCGTCGTTCCACGATGACAGTCCATGTCTCAAAGGACCATTCACCGCCGTAAGGCTTATGCCAATATCTAATCGCCCGCTGCTCTTGTTGGCAGGTGGCGAGTTGTGCGTTTCCGCCGCCCTTCAGCGTCTGATCGCCAGACAGCCCTTGTCCTCGGTATTCGATCAGCTCAGTACCAGGAATGCGACGATCAGCGTACGGTCCTTTCTCGTCAGAGAAGACGCACATTAGACCGTCTTCCAACGGGCCGATACCGCCAGTGTTTTGCCCGCCGTGAGCATCGGCCAAAGTGGTGCGGTTGGTGTAGGTGACACTGCGAGAGGGCGGGTAGAGGGCGGAAGCTTCCCTACCGGCCACAAGGCTCGCCAGCCCAACCGCTTCGAGAAGCCCGTTAGGAACGGGATTGAAGTAGCGAACGAGCAGGAGCGACGCCGCATTGGCAAGCACTTTCGGCGTGGCTCTAAGCATGTCGTAGAGCGCCGGCTCAAAGCCAGCAGCAGGATTCACGTCGTCAAGCTGCGTCACCGTCGGTCGGCGTTGACCTGAGCTCAGCTCCAGCTTCTCTGCTTCCTCGATGACCCATAGGCCATCACTCGCATGCAGTACCCAGAACGGGTACTGCGCGGTATCAGCATCGACGCTGTTCCCGAAGGCTTCAGCTAGCTTCGCGAACGCCGCTCTAGCTTCTGTCCAGGTGGTGAGGCGAGGTTCAGCGTTAGCGACTCGGCCGAGCAGCCACAGCAGGAGAAGCGGTCGATGAAGAGGGGTGATCCCGCGCTGCGAGCGAGGCTTGAGGTGCCCGAGCCGCTGGATGAACTGACGTTCAAGGGGGAGTGAGGTCGCCACAGATGCAGGCTAGCCAAGCGGACCGACAAGGCTGGTTGTGTCACGATCGAATGTCTCTATCGAGAGGGCTTTTAGGGCGTCGTCAGTAGTACCATCCCGGCGCCCGGCCAGGTCCGCGGCCTGAATCCGGGCTGTGAACGCGTCTACGTTGGGCCTAGTTATGTGGGGATGTCGGCCTTGAAGGTGTGGGTGCGGTGCCAGGCGAAGTATTTCTCGCGTTCGCCGGTCCACCACGATGTGGTGCGGCCCTTGAGGAACATCTCGACGTGCTCGGCCACGCCCAGGCCATTGAGCGCGGCGCTGCTGATGAGGATCTCGCCGCTCGCGCCGACGCTGATGTAGCCCTTCTCATACAGGGCATCGCAGCCGAGAATACAGTTGAGCATGGCAACATTGGCTAGGTCGCGGCGCTCGTCATCGGAGCAATGCATGCGCTTTTTGATGTGCGCGGCCACCAGCAGGCCGCGGTCGAGAGTGCGGCCACACAAGGCGCAGATGCCGGTCTGGCCAGGCAACAGGTGCCGCTTGAGCTGTTCCTGCTCCCCGCGAACCGCACGTAAAGTTTCACGTTCGAGTTCGCCTGTGAAGAGCGGGGCACCCGCCACATCGTCAACCGACAACTCACTTGATTCAATGGGAGGAGTGGCGCTTACGTCGAGCTGCGCGAGGTTAATGAGGTTGTCAGCGCCGATTCCGTCGACCACGGTGGGGTTCTGCACGAACCATCGCGGGCTTGTCACGGTGGGCAGAGCCTCTCGCACCTCGGCGATGGGAATCTGACAACCTCGCAGCTCGGCGAGTGCGTACATGTACTCCCATGTCTGGTCCTTATGGTCGCGGCCCCACAGCCGCTCGGCGAGGGCCTCGTTGTGGAAGGTGTGGGTGACCAGCCCGCTCAGGTACAGGTGGTGGTCGCCGTAGAAGAACACGTAGTCGCCGCGGTGCAGTTTTCGGATCCTGCTGACGTTGGCGTTGTTGGTGCCGGGGGTGACGCCCCACAGGGGTGCGGCACCGTTGGGGTAGAGCCGCTGCAGCACGTCCAGGTCGTCAACGCTGAACAGGTCGGTGTGCGCCGTCAGCTCGACATGGTTGCTGATGGTGTCGTGGTAGTGGCGGGCGACTGCGAGGGTCTTCAGGGAGGCTGGCTGTAACATCACGCGCATGGGACGTGCTCCTGGTGGTCGTGGGCGGTGTTACTCGGCGCGAGCGATGCAGGGTTGCTAAATGCTGGAGGAAGGGGCGCTTTCGCTCTGGGAGTTCCGCGGGTCGCGTGGGCTGGAAGGCCGGCGTGTCCTCCTGTCGAGTGATCTCCTCCTAATGGGGGTTTACCACTCTGGGTTGACGTTTTCGTAAGCATTTCCCAGCTCCGCTAGGGGCGGCCTGGAATCCGGTTGTCTCAGGAGGGGTTCATTAGCACGCCGTCGTAGTCGAGCAGACGAGCACCGAGGTTGCCCAGCATGAAGTTGGTAGTGCGGTCAACGGAGTACAGCACGGTCCCGCGCATGCCGCGGGTGGCGAGTACGCGGTAGGTGTTGCGGACTAGGAAGTCGAAATCGGAGGCGTCCTCGACCGCCGGATCGTGGTTCTTGCTGATATCGGCTTGCCAGCCTCCGTCTCGCCAGACCAGGTCGGGACCAAAGATCACGCCCGCCCAGGCGTACTCGAAGCCTTGTGCGGTGTAGATGCAGCCGATCTGGTCGCGGCCACCGGGGTGTGTTGCCCACAGCGAATGTGGGGGCTTGTCGCCGACCCACTCGTCTCCCTTGACGTTCCACGGCCGGTTCCAGCCGTTGATGCGCACGTTGTCGGCGAGAGTGCCGTCCCGTCGGGGGTAAGACCAGGGCCAGCAAAAGCCGGCGGAGATGCGAGCGCTGCTGTTGGTCTCAGTGGCGCGCTTGTTGAGGAACTTCTCCATCGCGTCTGGGGTGGGCGCGACGTACAGTTCGTAGTTCTCCAGTGGCCGCCACCGGCGCGGCGGTTCTCCGGGGACCAGGCCGAGTAACTGCTCGATCCAGCGGATGTATTCTGGGTCGCCGCCGCAGCGGAACTGGTTGCGCAGGTCGATCCGTAGGACCTCGTGCTTCATCTCGTTGGCAGTGTTCTCAATCAGTTGGATGGTGCCGTCTTCGCCGGGGCGTACCACCTGATGCTCGTCTAGCAGGAATACGGGCACGTCCGCTGCGTTGATCAGTTGTCCTACCTGGGACAGGCCCGTACCGGGCGCATGGCGGCGGAGTCGGTGTGCCTCGTCGGCGATGAGCATGTCCAGCTTCGAGGTGACGGTGGCGAAGCTGTTGAAGTACCGGAAGATGCGTCTGGCACGTTTGTCGATGCCGGCGTACTCCCACAAGGTGCGGGTGAAGGATCGGCTGCCGGTGGCGTGTGCGACCTTCAGCACGTCCTTGCTGCACGCGGCCAGCAGTTCCAAGGCGATCACGCTCTTGCCGGTGCCTGGGCCGCCCACGATCAGCACGACCCTCTTGTTGCCCTGTCGGCTTGCCGCCAGTTGCGCTTTGACGAACTCAACGGCTTTGCGCTGCTCGTCCAGCAGGGGGAAGACAGAGCGCCCGCGCACGCTCTTGGCGACCGCGGTCATTAGACTCTCGGTCGGTGACACGCGGGCAGACAGCAGGTCGCGGGCGTAGTCGTACGCCTTGTCACCTGAAAGGGTCTTTGTGAGCTTCACCGCGAACCGTTCGCGTTCCTCGGGCTCTTGGCCGTACATCCGCGTGCGCTTCGCGCCGCCTTCAAGCTCCTGGTTGTCGCCGCGGATCGTCTCGAGTACTGCGGCCGGCATGTTGTGCAGGTTGACCAAGCTCATCACCTTGGCCGTCCGTAGCATCGGCACGAAGTCACGCAGGACCTGCCGGTAGCCATCGGCTTGGACGGCCGGGTGCAAGCGTGGGTTGCGGCCGGGCGCATTCGGAACGTGGACCATCTGCGTGCCGAGCACCGGCCGAACCTGCGACCACTGCTTGTTCTCCACCACTACTACGCAGATCTCGCCGGTCTCGCGCTCACTTCCGACAAGGACGACGTCCATGCGCGCGTCGCAGATGGGCGCGGTCAACTCGATCAGCACCTGCACGTCCTCCAGGCCATTGCCCATCAGCAGGTCGACGACAGTATGGATGCTGCCGCCCCATGAGGCGCTCTCACTCTCCTTCGGTTTCGCTCCGTGCGTCGCGATGAACCGGCGGCGCAACTCTTCAACCAATTGACCTTGGGCGATGATCTCGGCGAGTTCACCGGCACTGCCCTGGTACAGACAACGCAACGCCACGAGAGCGCTCCTTCGAGACGACAGCCAACGCAGCGGTCGGCAGACAAGGGGGAACCGAAGGTGTGGTGCGAGCCGTACTGTAGCGATGATCACCGACAGAGCGGCATTACGTTCATGTGCTAGATACCCCTAGTGCCTCGACGCTCGAGTCGTAGCCCTGCCCCTTTCCCCTCGCTGAAGGCGAGCCGTATGTGGCAGGTGCAGGACTTGAACCTGCATAGGCTGAGCCGACAGTTTTACAGGGCACTGCCGAGACCTGCTCTGACCTGGCCGTTCGCTCCAGGACTTTGCCGGTTTGGCGCGTATTCAGCGCAGGCGAAAACGATCAAGGCTGAGAGGCTCGTAGACAAGAGCATCTTGGGATAGGCCGCACCCATGGGGGGCGCATCGGTTCGTCCGTCTATGGCACTCTCAGCGCCTCTATTTTTGTTACGCCGACTCAACTGTGCTCGGGGACGCGCGCATCCATGCAACCGCCAGCGCGAGCACCTCCAGACACCTACGCGGACCTCAGGAGCCGACTCGCCCGGGCCGCGATGGGCACCAGCGCCTACCGTCGTAGCCTGGAGGGCAATGTTCCTCAGCGAGGGAGCACGATGAGTCAGAGCAACGAGCAGCCCACTTACATCCGAATCGCGAATGACCTCCGCAGCCGGATTCAGGCCGGCGACCCACCGCAGGGCGGCATGCTGGATTCTGAGGCTGCCCTTGTGCGGACGTACGGTGTCGCCCGAGGCACTGTACGACAGGCGGTCGCCGAATTGGAGCGTCTGGGCCTGGTGGTAAGTGAGATGGGTAAAGGCCGACGCGTCGTCGGTGAGATGTCCGGTGAGCCGGGCCCTCCCTCGACACGGTACGAGGCCGTAGCTGCAGCCCTACGCCAGGATATCGTCAGCGGCAAGCTCTCACATGGCAGCCGACTTCCTCAAGAGATGGCGCTGGCTGAGCAGTACGGGGTGTCCAAGGGGACCGCACGTCAGGCGCTTCAGACGCTGGCCGCCGAGGGGCGGATCACAGCGGTTCATGGCAAGGGTTGGTTCGTAGGCGACGCACAAGGCGCGCTGACTCGAACTGAAGAAATTGCGGAGTTCATCCGAAAAGCGATTCTTACGGGAGACTTCCCGAGAGAATCACGCATTCCCGGAGAGTCTGCGCTTGCTGAGCAGCACGGCGTAGCACGAGTTACCGTAAGACGCGCCATGGCCCTGCTGGAAGCAGAGGGAATCATAGAGAGCAGGAGAGGGGTCGGGCGAATCGTTACCAGCTCTCATCAATAAGCGATAACCGTGAAGCGCTCAAAGAACGGGCAGGTTCCATTGAACGAGTCACAGACAACCCCCCTGCACTTCACCGCCTCCGAGGCGCGCAAAACTCTCGATGCCGCATGCCGAAAAACTGGGCTCCACGCAGAAGAAGCAGCACTCCTCCGCCTGGGTGAAAATGCCATCTTCCAGCTCGCAACAGAGAAGGTGATCGTCAGAATCGCCCGTAGTATCGAAGTCCTACCTGATGCGAAGAAAGAAGTCGCCGTTGCCGAATGGCTGCGTGAATCAGGTCTACCCGCGGCAGAACCTGCGGACTATGAGCAGCCATTGGTAATTCAAGGTAGGCCGGTTACCTTCTGGCGCCTGATTGAAAATAAAGGCGATAAAGCAAGCATGAAAGACCTTGCTCGGGTTCTACGACGACTCCATCGTCTCCCGGTCCCTCCAGAGTTGCCTCTGCCTGAGTTCGACATATTCGGCCGAGTTTCCGAGCGCATCGCTAAGACAGAGGCGCTTTCGGACCAGGACCACGAATTCCTTACGGCCCGCCTCATCGAACTGCGCGAGAAGTCTAAGAGCCTCCGCTACCCGCTGACTCCATGTGCGGTACATGGGGACGCTCATCAGCAGAACCTGATCGTTGCTCTCGACGGAACGGTCTTACTCATCGACTTCGAACGGTTCGCCTTCGGCTCGCCGGAAACGGATTTAGCCGTCACCGCGACAGAACGTCTTATCGGCTGGCACACTGCCGAAGAATATGAGAAATTCGCTGATGCCTACGGCTTCGATGTTATTTCCTGGGAAGGTTTCCCCGTACTCCGCGCGATCAACGAACTGAAGATGACCACTTGGCTCATGCAGAATGTCAACGAGAGTGAAAAAGTCGCTCAGGAGTTCAGAAAGCGCTTTTCCTCACTCCGCGACGATGAAGCGCCACGCTCGTGGACACCGTTCTAGGCGATCGACTGATACTTACTGGCTACCAGTTCCCGAAAACTCTCGACTTCGCGGTTTCCGTGATATCCCTTCAGATCGGTACAAAGATCGGAGACGTACCGAAGATAGCGCATCGATTTGAGAGAACCGGCAAGCTCAACAGCTTCGGTCGCCAAGACAGCGGCTTGGCATGGCTCTCCCTGGTGGACGTACGTCGCTGCCTGCACCAGTCGAATGAACGCGAGGGTGCGAGCGTAAACAGGGTCGGTAAGTTCGAGGCATCGGCCAACGAATTCTTGCGCGATAAGCGGCTTCCGTAAATCTCGAAAACAGTGCGCGCCCTCTCCCGCTAATTCAGCATCATCGAAATAGCCGATCCACTCAGGATCATGGGCAACGTCCCGGCGCTCGAAGAGCTTTTCTGCCTCGTGAAGTACCCGCGAGCACGCCGCATCGTCGCCGTTCCCTGCATGGGCTCTCGCTTCCATGGCAAGAAAGCTCGCCATGGTGGTACCACTTGCGATTCCCTTCGAGCCCTCCTGCGCCGCTCTGGCAAGCTGTATTGCCTGCTGGAAATTTCCCAGATAATTCGCCTGATGGCTCATATTGCCGAGTAGCCGCCCCCCAAGCATGCGATCACCGGCAGCCTGAGCGAGGCGTAGTGCCTGGATCATGTAGCGCTGAGCAAGGCCGTGACGCCCCAGGTCGTAGGCCGTCCAGCCAAGAAGCTGAGCAACTTCAGCAGCGGCAGAGAACAGCTCCCGCCCGACGGATTCGGTGAACTTCCCCTCCAGGAGCGGACTGACATCGCGAACGTAGTACTGCGCCAGGGCCGCGCGTGCATGTCCGCCGCCGAACTGGAAGTCCAGCTTCATGAAGAGCTGGGTGGTCATGCGAACAGCCCACACATCAGACTCTCCTACATTGACCTGCGCACCACTCCCCGCTGACAGTGGTTCGGGTCTCGACAGCAGCCACGTTAAAAGCGGTTGCGTCCACGCAGAAGGCACCACGACAGCCTCTACAGCAAGTGGATCGTCCACCAGATCCCTGCGGGTGAGCCCAAGCAGCCTGGAGCCGACCTCGGGTACGGCATCGGCGTACTCAAGCCCCCGCTCCAAGGTCGTCGGCGTGAGCACCCCGCCCATGCCGATGTCCTCCAGGGAGAACCCCACACCGGCTTTGCGGCTCAACGCTTCTGCTATGAACTTCGCTGTCGCCGGCCGCGGCTGGACTCCCTCAAGCCAGCGCTTGACATCCACGTGAGTACACCGGAGGGTCACACCTTCCTCCTGCGCGACGAGTTGGACCCTCGATGCAAGCCCTTTGTTTGAGCAGTCAGCCCGGCGCATGGCTTCGGCCAGCACGAGGTTAGGCATCCGGGACATCCTCACTCCGATCATGCGGTTAAGGCCAGAATGACTCGCGTCAAGGCTCCTCGACCACTTCTTCGTCGGAATCCGTAAATCTTGTTTGTCCCGCTCAGGGGATAAATCACCCCCGAAAATCACCCCCTGAGCAACTGAGCACCTCCGCGATCACGCTGCCCTGCACCCTTTGTCCTGCGGTTCCCTGGAGTTAGCCGCAGAGATCAAGGTCCGGCACGGCGGAACCTCAAGAAGCCAACCTGCAAGCCTTGACTCTTCGCTGCTGTACATGTTCTATATCTCTTAGAACCTGTACAGCAAACAACACGCGCACTTCAAGGGGTCCCGGACAGAGGGGGCCGAGGTTCCCGGCACCTTGGCAGCCGGAGGGCAGGGCTCTGCCTACAACGGGAGCAACCCATACCTCCCGCAAAGAGCCCACCGATCTACCGCCCCGATGGTCGCAGGCAGGGTTCGACTCCCTGCCGGGGCGCTCCGACCGCACCCGGTGACCCCTCAACCACCAGTTCAGAGAGGTAATCCACGATGCCCCGTCACTCCACCGCCCCCCGCGTGTCGCTCGCGAAGACTGAGACGACATCATCCCCGGACATCGACGTCCGGCCCTTGGCCTACGTGTTGACGTACATGCATCCCGACCTCAGCGCCCCGATCCTGACCGGTGAGAGCTGGGACGACATGAGGGCGCGACGCGCTGCCGCCGCCGACATCCTTGACGACCTGCTCACCGAAGCCGCTGACGAGCTGGCCGACGCCGAGGCGGTGATTTGGTGATGGCCGCCGCGACCTACCTCACCGTCGTGGCCGACCTCGCCGCCGCGATTCAGGCACTTACCGGCGCTATCGAACTGGCCGGCGCGGTGCGGGATTTGACCAATACGATCCACGACCAGCAACCCCGCCGGCGGCGGTTCTCGTCCGCTGACCTACCCAACTGCACGTTCGAGGTGGCGGATGCCCTTGAGAAAGGAGGTCTTTGATGAGCAGAACTTCGTCCGGGCCGGAGTGGTCCGGGGACATGCTGGACCGTCCGGAGATGATGGAGGCGTTCGCCTCTCAACTGCGGCGGGCCTTGTCGGATCAGGCAGAGTTCGTAGCCAGAATCCGGCGGGATGCCGAAGCCATGTGGAAGGCCAACCCGCCCGCGGGCTACAGCACCTTCGAGACATGGTGGCGGCACCGCTGGGTGACCGGCCCGTTCGGTGAGATCCAGGAACTCCTGGAGAAGGCGGCCACGCGGACGTTCCAGTTGGAGGCTCGTTACCGGCGTGGCCGCCACGAGATCCCCGCCGCCCGCCAGGCTGCCGCGCAGGCCAAGCAGGCTCCCGAACTCGCACGCGGTATCGGCTTCGCCGCTCGCGCCGATCAGGTCAGGTCTGTCAGGCCCCGCGCGGTGTCGCCTGACGGCAGCTTCATGGACATGATCCGCGGGGAGCGGCCGGCATGAGCGGCAGGCGCCAGCGGTGGCTGTACCTGGTCGGCTCGGACGAAGTGCGCCCGGTGAAGATCGGAGTCAGCTTCAACCCGGACAGGCGGGTGGAGGAATTGCAGGTCGGCTCTCCGGTTGCCCTGCGGATTCTGTGGAGAGCCCCAGGTGGGCGCGATATGGAGCGCGTCCTGCACGCCTGTTTTCGCAGTTACTGGAAGCACGGCGAGTGGTTCGACTTCGGCGATGAGAATCCGGTGGCGATCGTCGCCGGAACCGCCGCGCTCCTGGGGTACTGGCGGCTCCCGGCGACGATCGCCCAGCTGCTGCCGCCCGCGCCCTGGGCGGATCGTAACTTCATCAACCGTCTGATCGCGGACACCCCGCCGCGCTACCCGGAGCGTCCGGCTCGCAAGGCCAAGCAAGAGCCGAGTGAGCCTTTCGAGATGCCGAGGCTCGTGCTGCCTCCCTCACTCGACGTTTCGTCAGCTCGCAAGGCCAAGGAAGAGCCGAGTGAGCCCTTTGAGATCCCGAAAGTCGTGCTGCCTCCTTCGCTCGACGCCCCGCCGCGTGAAGCGCCTATCGACCGAGATGGTGAGGAGATGCCGTGAACCAACCGATGACCAGCGCCGAGCGGCGCATCTACAACCAGCGGCGGCACGCCGAGCGGCGCCGGGAACTGGTGGCCGACCGCGGCGCCCAGGGCGTCGCCGAGCTGTGGTGGGACCAGGCCAGGAAGATCGCGCGGGACCGTGCCGCCAACGGCGACGAGACGGCGTGGCACGACCTTGCGCTGACCCTCAGCAACTACTGCCAGCGCTACAGCCAGTAACCGGGTGATCTTCATGTGCATGTTCATGTTCACCGCGACGGCGGACCGGCCTCGCGTAATACGAGCGCCCGCGCGCACGAGCGCATGCGCGCGCGAGGGTACGCCGTCCCGCCACTTTCTGTCAACTTCTGCAAGGAGCGCACATCGTGGCTGACGACACCGACGACACCACCGTTGTGAGCTTCCGGCCTCGGTCGAACAAGACCCTCCCGCCCCCTCCTCCGCTGCCTTCCGTGCCCCGGCCCTCTACCTCGGACGATCCGGCCGTCGGCGAGGCCCCTTTCGACGGGGAGGAGACGGTTCCGGTTGGCGCCATGCCGAACCTGCCGAGCCCCACGGGGATGAGCGTTCCGTTCGCCCTGATGATGCCGCCCGTCCCACCCTTGGCCGCTCCCCCGAATGCCTCCGCTGCCGACGGCTCCGAGGCCGAAGACGCCTTCTCGCCACCGCCTGCAGAAGATCCCGGCAACCCGACCGGGCGGGAGGTGGCCGCGACCGCCATGGCGCTGATGACGGCCCTGGGCGTGGCCGCCGCGCAGGGCATGTGGCACCGTGCCCGACACCGCCAAGCGCTCGCGGACCAGGCCCGCGCCGGGGCTGACAAGGCGGCCAGCAAGGCAGCGGCGGCCAGTCCCGGCGGCACGAAGAGCACAAAGAGCGCGGGCACCTCGGGAGGATCGGGATCTCTTCTACGCTCGCCAGCGGGAGGCGGCACCAAGAAGCCGAAGGGCTCGCGGGCCTTCGCCCGCCGATCGCACGACAACGGCGGGAACGACAAGCCGCCCAAGAGGCCCAAGACGAAGCCGCGGAGGGCCTCGCGCGGCCCGCACGATCGGCCTCCCGCCAAGCCAAGCGGTAAGGGTGGGGCAGGCTCCAAGGGCCCCAAGGCCGTCCGCGGCGGCAAGGCGGGCTGGTGGAAGAGACGTGCCACACCGAAGGGCTCCAAGGACAGCCACCGCAAGAAGGCCACGGGAGCGAAGCTCACCAAGGCGATCGAGGACAAGAACAGCGCCAAGAAGCCGAAGGGCTCCAAGGGCGACAAGACACCTGGTGCCGGCCGTCTGACCTGGAGAGCGCCCAAAGGCGGCGGCAAGGAGGGCAGGAAGGCCGCCGCCAGGCCGAAGCGGTGGGCCGGACGCACCGACGCGACCGGCAAAGGGACCAGACCCCAAGACCGTCCGGGTAAGCGCAGGAACAAGAGGTCCGGTAAGAAGGCGGCCGACCCCAAGCGCCCGACTGCCTGGCGCTGGAGGACCTGGAAGGCCCGCTTTGGCAAAGCCGACGAGGGCAAGGCCACGCGAGACGCCAAGAACTCCCAGAACTCCAAGCGGGCAGGCAAGGGCAACACCAGGGGCACCAAGCACGGCTGGTGGAAGCGCCGAACCAAGACCAGCTCCGGTGAGAACTCCAGGAGCACCCAGGGCGGCGCCCGCCGGCAGCGGACTGCACCGCCCCCGCCGCCGGGGTGGGAGGGGATGCGGCCACCGCCAGGAGCCGACCGGACGGTGCACGTGGCCGTCGAGAGAGTCGATGACCGGCCTTGGCCACGGCCTGAGGCCCCGGCGATCACCGTGGGGCAGGCCGCGCTGACCGCAGGCCCCGCCGTGCCGCCGGCCGCACGTTCGGCCTCGTCACCGCGGTCAGCACCGGATCAGCAAGGAGCGCCGATCGTGAGCATGCCTGTGAAGACGACCCAGTACGCCGATGCGGACCTGACCATCTACGACGTGATCGAGGCCGACGCCGACATGGCGGAGGAGATCACCGACGGGGTCGCCGATGCCCGTGCAACAGCGGACGGCTGCGAGCAGTTGATGACCCGGTTGGAGGATCTGTACGCCGAGATCAGCGACCTGAAGGTGCCGGGTGTCCTGCTCGGCATGATGGCGATGATCATGGACAAGACCCAGACGGTCAAGGCCCGCGCCGAGGCGATCGCCGCCAACCTGCCCGCCGCCGCTGAGGCCATCTCCGTCGCCGGGACCAACGCCGCCGACCGTCACAAGGGCCTGGCCGATGCCGTCCGCGACGCCGGCCACATCCGCCCGGCTGAGCGCCAGTACCACGACGAGTAGGAGGAACCTCATGCACGAGTTGAACAGCGCACACAGCACCGGCGAGGTGGTCGCGAACAGCGGCGGTGTCATCACCCGGGTCGTCCGGTACGGCATCTTGCTCGTCCAGCTCACCGCGGCCGGCCTGCGGCTGCGCGGGCTGAGCGAGCAGGTGCGCCAGACGTACCGCTACGTCGAAGGCTGCTCAGCTTCCGTCGATCGCCTGGCCGATCAGATGGGCCGCTTGAGCGTCGATCCCGACACCGTGGGCGAGCACCACGGCGCGGCGACCGTCATGCGTGCGGTCCTGGCCGACGCCGAAGCGATGGCCGAGGCCACCGAGGACCTGGCGACGTCGTTCGAGCAGACCGCCGCCGCCCACGAGGCCGACTACGGGTCGGTCGCTGCCGCCGCCAACGCGATGCCCGTCGCCATGGCCGAGGCCGAGTTCTACTCCAACCGCTGACCACCTGGACCGAAGGAGGAACGATCGTGAACAGGTCCGTGACCCCGCCCCCGCTGGCGCCGGTGGAGGTGGAGCTTCCGCAGTGGCCCGCGCTGGTCAAGGCGCGACGCCGCCTGGCCGTCATCCGCAGCGCGACAGGGCGCATGGCGACCTTGGCCGGGGCCACCGCCGCGGCGACGGGCCTGTTCACCGGCGAGCTGACCGGCGCGGCCCTGCTGGCGGACGCAGCCCTCACCCTGGGGGGCCTGGTGACCTTGCGGCTGTGGAAGCCGCAAGGTCACCAGCGGGCCGCCGCCAGCGCGCTCTACCTGGGCCCCGGCGTGAGCCTGGCCGCCCTCCTGGTCGCTGAACAGATCGTGCCGGGCATCCACTGGGGTGAAGCTCTGGCGCTAACCGCATGGACGGCGGGAACGTGGGTGCTGCGCCCCGCCGAGGTCGCCCGCCGCATGGTCACCCCACCGCTTTCCGCCCCGTCCACCGCCTTGGTCCCGGTCGAGGAGGTGGCCAACGACCACCCGGCCGGCCGATGGTGGGCCCAGCACGTCGCGATCGACGGTGGAGCCGCCCCCGACACCGTCCTGGACGACATCCAGCGCACCGGCGAGACGTCCATGCGGGCCGTGATCCGCTCCACCATCCCAGGCCGCCCGGTCCCGGAGGTGTCCATCAAGCACCTGTCGGCTCTGATGGACATCCCCGAAGAGGAGATCGACATCGGCGCGGTGCCCGGCCGCGGCGCCGGCGTGCGACGCCTGACGATCGGCCAGCCCGACGACGACTTGGCGACGGTCTGGACCAAGCGCATCGCCCCGGCAGCGATGCCCGGGACCGTACTAGCCGGCGTCCGGGTGGGCCGCCCGGGTGCCAGCCACACGACCGCCCCAACGACCCGCACCGAGGAGGATGCATGAGTGCGGTCATGGCCTCGCCCGGCGACGTGGTCGAACTAACCCTGGAAGTGCCGCAGGGCAAGGTGATCAGCTACAACCTGGCCGCGCTATGCTCGGCCCTGGACATCAACGACCCCACCCGCGTGGCCGTCGAGACGGACGGCCTGCGCCGGGCGCTGGTCACGGTCTACCCGTCCAACCCGTTGGCACAGGTACGGGCCGTGACCCGCGAGGACCTGGTGATGGACCGGCACGGCCGGATCGTCACCGGGCTCTATCACAACGGCCACCCGGTCAAAAAGCGGCTCTATGACCCCTCGACCGGCTCGGCACAGCGGTTCTTGCTGTTCGGCACCACCGGCGCCGGCAAGTCCCGCGCCCTGCAAATCGAGCTGATCGCCGAGAAGATCAACAAGATATGTACCTGGCTCGCTGATCTCAAGCTGGGACAGTCGGTCCCCGAGGCTGAGGGCAACGTCGACTGGTACGCCCGCAGCCAAGAAGAAGCAATCTTGATGCTGATGGCGGCGGTGGCCGTCGCCCAAGACCGCATGCGTCGCTACAGCGCGGCCGGCCGCAACAGCTTCGCACTCGGCGCGGACCCCTTGCTGCACGTCCGCATCGACGAAGCGAACCGCCTACTTGAGCGAGGGGCACCCTATCGGGACCTGGCGACCTACCTGATCAAGGAGCTGGGACGCACTGGCCGCTCCGTAGGCGTCAGCATCGGCCTGTCCGCCCAGGCGTCCCACCTGGAAGAACTCGGCGGAAGCGACACGCTCAGAGCCATGCTCAAAGAGGGCGAAGTGACCCTGCTGCGCTGGTCGTCATCCATGATGCGCCAGTTGGTCGCAGACGGCCTGCTACCGGCCGGGGAACAGCTCATGCCCATCCCGAAGACGCTCGCCCCGCGCGAGCTGCGCAGCCAGTTCGACTCCGAGCCTGAGGACGACGAAGACGACGCCCCGGGCACACAAGGCATGGGATATCTGTTGTCCGGCCCGCGCCCGACCGCGATGATGCGGCACCTGCGGCTCGGCTCCATCGCCCCCCTGCCCGGCAAGGACCCGGAGATCCTTGCCCTGTACGGGAACGACGAGCCCCGCCGCCTGGAGGAGGTCTCCCACGAGACCGCCGGCGTCGCCTACATGCTCCGCCACGACCCTGCCGCCATGGCGGCGCTGTGCGAGCAGTTCCGTCAAGCCCAACAGCAAAAAGGCGCGGGCCAGGGGACGGGCTCGGCAGGAACCGGCGAGAGCAGCGGGGGCGGCCCGAAGAAGGTCCGCCTGGAGGACCGTATTTTGGCGGCCCTGGCCGACGCCGACGGGCCCATGAGCGCCGAGGGCGTCCTGGACGCTGTCAACGACGACGGTGGCAAGCCGGTCTCCCTTGGCTCCGTCCGCACCAGGCTCGGCGGGCTCGTGAACGAGGGCGACGTTGCCCGTGTGGAGCGCGGCCTGTACGCCCCGGCGCGCTGAGTCTTAGGGCCGATCGCTGCTCCGCAGCGGCTTGGTGGCACCTACCAAGGCCGCCTCTCACCACATCTGCGCTTGGGCGCCCCTGCAACGGCCGTTGGCTAACGAGTGACCCCGGCCGCACCCACCCAATATCGCACGAAAGGAGGGATGGCCGTGGCCACCCACAAAACCGCTGCGCCCCCCGACATGCAAGCCGGACACGGGACGGCCCTGTGGTGGACCATCTTGATCATGGGCACCACGGTCTCGGTGATCCTCAACCTGTGGCATGCCCTGTCCCTCACCAGCCAACAGACGCTGGACACCGCGAAAGCCGCCGGCAAGAGCGCGGCGGAGGTCGGCTCAGGACATCCCGTGCTGGGCATCATCTTCGCCCTGGTCCCCGCGGTGTTCGCCGCGCTGCTCTCTCATGGCCTGGTCAGTCCCATGGCGGCCAAGTGGTTTCGTGCCGCGATTCTGGCCCTGTTCGGGATCAGTATGCTGACCTCCATCTCTTCCCAGGCCGCCGTCATGCGCCCCTACGGCGGCGGCTACGGCGCCGAGTGGTCGATCCCCCTCGTACTGGACGCCTCCGCCCTGCTGGCTCTGCACTTCATCACCAAGGCCGCCACCGCCACCCGTGAGGCCATCATCTGGGAGCAGCAGGAGGCGGAACTGGCCGTCATGAAGGCGGAACTTCGCCCCATCGTTGAAGCGGAACTTCGCACGGAACTGGAAGCGGAAGTACAGGCCCGCCGGACGGAACTTGAGGCGGAGGCCGCCCGCATCCGGGAGGCGGAACTTGAGGCCGTTCGAGCGGAAGTTCAGGCGGAACTCGGGGCCAAACTCCAGGCATCTCAGGATGAGATGGAAGCTGCACTGGCCGCGCGCGAAGCCGAACTGGACACGCAATTCGCCGCCCTCATGGCGCAGGCCGAAACCCAGCTCCGCCAAGACGCTGAGATCGAAATGCAGCAGCGCCTCCGCCGTGCCGAAGTCGAGACCGAGGCCCGCGTCAGGCTCGAACTCACCGCACACGCCAAGCCCAAGACCAGGGCGAAGACCGCTAAAACGCCTGCGAAGAAGACCGCACACGATGGCCTGAGCGCCAAGGACAGAGCTCGCATCCTGCTCACCGACAACCCTGGCATCACCGGCACCGAACTCGGACGCGCCCTGAATGTGAGCGACCGATACGGCCGCCAGCTCCTCGAACAACTACTCGAAGAAAACGCGGCGACGGCCGACGTCTCCGGCCCTGAGGTCGTGCTCCGCGCGGTCAACTAGGCGCCATCGCGCCCCTGAGTTCCGCTTCTAAGTTCCGCCTCCCGCGGCCAAGTGCTCCGCCCCGAGTTCCGGCCGAGCTTCCGCACGGACGGCGTTGAGTTCCGCCTGAACTTCCGCTCTCCCGTCGCTTTTACGCCCCTGTGTCTGGAGATCAGCCATGTCCATTCTGACCGCGCTGGCCACCCTCGCGATCTACTCAACCGCCGTAGCCGTGCTTGTGCTCATCGCCGTAACCACCTACCGGCTCAACCTCAAGCGCCACCCCTTCACCGACTGCCGCCGCTGCAAAGGCACCGGAGAGCGCCGTAGCCGACTGTTCGCGCACTCCTTCGGCTACTGCCCCGACTGCCACGGCAGCGGACACAAGGTCCGCGCCGGTGCCCGCCTGCTCAACATCCGCTGAAACGAGGAACCCGCCATGCCCCTGTGCTCCTTCGCCGCAGCAGTCCTGATCGCCGCCCTGTGCAGCGGCCCGCCTCCCGCTTCCAGCGCCGACCCCGCAGGGATCGTCATGGGCACCAAGCAGCCCGGCAACGTCCTGATGATCGGCATCCTCAACCGCGCCGCCGCCTACGAGCGCACAGCCAGCCCGCCGCAGATTCGAGCCTGCACCCAGCGGCCCTACATGCACTATCCCCGCTGCCTGCCTCCGGTTGCGCCAGATAAGGACAACCGGTGATCCGTCTCCTGCCCTGGGCGAAGCAGAAGTCGCGAATCACGCTGGCCGCATCTGGGCCCTTCCTTCCCCGCCCACCGTTTCGGAGAATCTGGCGTCTGACAGGGCTGCAGCCTCGGGTGCACTTCGAGGCGGTAGCGACGGCCGCTCGTGGCGATCACGCGGCCAACCTCTCCTACTACGACGTGATCGTGGTCAACCATTCCGGCGGTAAAGACTCCAGCGTCGCCCTGTACGAAGCGGTACGCCTCGCTGAGGCTGCCGGGGTGCGCGACCGACTCGTGGTCTTGCACAACGACCTCGGCCGGGTGGAATGGCCCGCTACCCGCACGTTGGATGCCCAGCACGCGAACTACTACCGGACGCGGTTTGGCGCCACGCTGGTTGAACTGTTCGGCGATCGGCCCTCAGCACGCGACGTGGCCGAACGACAAGCCACCCGATACGGGCTGCCGTTCGTGGTGCGTTCTCGTACCGGCGGTGACCTGCTGCAACAGATCGAGCAGTACGGGAAGTTCCCCGACGCAGGTAACCGTCACTGCACGTCGGAACAGAAACGGGCCCCCAAGCACCGCTTGTACACCGAGCTGGTCAAACTCGCCAACCTAGACCGGCAGATACGCATCCTCGACATCAACGGCGAGCGCGGCGAGGAATCCCCGGCCCGTAAGGCCAAGCCCGCCTTTGAGTACAACCGTATGGCCAGCAACAAGACCAAGCGGAAGGTCCACACCTGGCGGGTCGTGCACTCCTGGACGCTGGCGGAGGTGTGGGCCTGCCACTGGGCAAACAACCTCGAATGGCACTGGGCCTACGAGATCATGTCCCGGCTCAGTTGCTCCATCTGCGTCCTGGCCGCCATCTCCGATGTCACCTGGGGCTGCGCCATGCGGCCCGACCTGTCCCACGACATCCTCGCCATCGAAGGCCGCGTGGATCACCTGTTCCGCCACAAGCGGTCCATCAGCTGGTTCATCGACAAGGCCGACACGCTCACGGTCGGCGACTTAGTCGCACGTCGGGCTGTCACAGCGGCGGTTCGGGCGGCAGACGGCAACCCCCAGCGCGACAGCTTGCCTTCGTGCACCATTCCCGCCGCCCGGCAAAGCGTTGCCCGCCTCGCCGGCAGGAGCGAACCCGCCGTCCAAGACGGTTTGTTCACTGAGCAGGACGTTGCCCCTGCCGAAGCCGCATCCCTGCCCTACATCGCGGCTAACCCCACAGCAGCCTCCACAGCCTTGACCGGCGACTGCTACGGGTGGCTAGCTGCGTTCCTGCCGCCACCGCGTGCGTTGACCTGCTCGCGCTGCGGCCAACCGATGAGTCTGGCCACAGTGCCGCTGCTATGGGAGTGCTCGCCCTGCGACATCCCCGCCATCGCTGACGCTCCGTCTCAGCCGAAGAGCGACCTGGCTGCCTGAGAGGTGCCTCATGACCGTCTACACCTGCACCCATGCGGGACACACCATGACTATCCACGCACCCGCCGGTGAGAGCGACTTCGACCCGGTCGCCTTCGCAGCCTTCGCCGCCTCGGATCCGGTGCTGGGACTGGACGTGGAGACTCGCGCGATCATCTCCGGCGGCCCTGGGCACTTCGGCCCCGACGCCGGGATGCGACTGCTGCAGCTCGGCACACCGACCACTGCCTGGGTGCTCAACCCGATGATCCCCCGCCAGCGAGAAGCGATTGAGCAGGTGTTGCGCGATCCGCGGCGGCGGTTCGTCACCCACACCAGCTACGACGTCCTGGCGGTCTGGTCGGCCTTCGGGATCGCCCTGGGGCAACGGGTCGCCGATACCCATCTGCTGAGCAAGCTCATTAACCCTGATGAGCGCGCCGGCCACGGCCTGAAGGAACTGACCCGCCGCTACCTGGACGACGGCCTCACCCAGGCTGAGCAGGCGCTGCACGAGCGGGCCCGGCACTTGGCGCCGCGCGGCCACCGCGCCGGCGGCGCAGCCATGACGTGGGGGTGGAACAACCTCCCCGCCACCGACGAGGCGTATGTGGTCTACGCCGGGCTGGATGCCATCTACGCCCGGCGGCTGCTGCCAATCCTGCTGGCCAAGTGCGGCGTCTTCTCGCACCTGGTGCGGATGGAGCACTGGCTAGCGGCCCAATCCACCGGGATCACCATCCGCGGCCTGCTGCTCGATCGCCCCTACACCGCCGCCCTGCTGGCCGAGACCGAAGCCGAACACCGCGCCGCGGACGAGCTGATCCGGGGACGGCTGGGAGTGCCGGGCGGCTCACCGAAGTTCGCCGCCTGGCTGGCCGAACAGGTCACCGGCGTCGTGCTACCCCGCACCCCGACCGGCCGGCCCCAGATCACCGCCGACACCCTCAACCAGTTGGCCGGCGACGTCGAAGCCGGGCGGGCCCACCTCGCGCCGGGTGCAGTGGAACTGATCGCCGCGCGCCGTGCGATGGCCGCCACCTCCAACACCATCGCCAACCTACGGTCCTTCCTGGCCGCCGCGGACCCCAGCGGCCGGGTCCACCCCTCGATCAACACCCTGCGGGCCCGTACCGGACGCATGTCCATCACCGCGCCCGCACTACAGACCCTGAAAAAGCACGACCCCCGGCTTCGGCACTGCTTTCGCGCCGATCCCGGCAACGTGCTGGTGTCGTGTGACTTCTCCCAGGTGGAGGTGCGGGTGGCGGCGGCGCTGTCGCGTGATCCGACGTTGATGCGCGTCATCGCCTCTGGAGTCGACATCCACGATGCCACCGCCGAGTTGATGTACGGGCCTGGCTACACCAAGCAGCAGCGCACCGTCTCCAAGCGGGCCACGTTCGGCACCATCTACGGCGGCGGCGCCCGCGCGCTGGCCGCCCAGACTGGGGTGCCGGTGGCCACCGCCCGCGGCGTGATCGAGCGCTGGCGCCGCACCTACCCCCGCGTCATCAGCTTCGGCCAAGACATCGCCCACGCACCCGTGGTGATCACCGGCTCAGGCCGGCGCATCCCCGCCGACCCCGACCGGCCGTACGCCAACAGCAACTACGCCATCCAGTCCACCTCACGCGACCTGCTGGTGGCCGCGGTGTACGAGCTGGTGACCTCTCGCGGCCTGCATGACCGGTTGTGGCTGTTCGTCCACGACGAACTCATCGTCCAAGTCCCCGCTCAGCAGGCCGAGTCCACCCGGCAAGTGCTGATCGAGGCCATGACCACCACCTTCCGCGGCGTGCCCATCGAGGCCGACGCCGAAATCCTCGGCACCCACTGGGGCCACCTCACCGAACCCACTTCATCGCCGGCACACGAGCCCACTAGAAAGGCGGCACCGCAGTGACCATCTACGTGGACGACTGGAGGCAAAAGGCCCGCATCGGGCGCATCTCCGGGCGCTGGTCGCACCTGTTCTCCGACACCTGCGACGAGGAACTACACGCGCTCGCCACCGGCATAGGGCTGCGCAGGTCATGGTTCCAGAAGGCCGACAACCCCCTCCAGACCTACCGCCACTACGACGTGACGGAATCCCTTCGCATCAAGGCCATCGAGGCCGGCGCGGTCGCAATCACCTGGCGGGACATGGCCGCACTGATCCAGACAGAACGCGACAGACGCCAGGCCACCGCAGCAGGAAAGCCCGCCCCCGTCCACAACCAGGTTCGAAATGGTGATGACCATGACCGATGAGCAAGCCGCCGTTCTCGCCCTCACTAAGGCCACCGACGCCCAGCACTGGCATCACACCGCCGAGGTGATCGCCGTCGTAGGCAGCGCCCTCAGGCTCATCGCCGGCGACGACATCGGACTGGACGAAACCGAACGGGCATACGCCGCCGATCTCCGCTCCCGCATCAGCGTCGAAGACCTCAATCAGGCGCGTGACCTCATCGCCACGATGCGCGCCGGTGGTGTCAGCCTGATCACCATCGTGGATGACACCTATCCCGGCAACCTGTTCTGGGCCTACAACTACCAACCGTTCCTGTGGGTCCGCGGCCAGATGCTCCCCGAGGACTACCGGGCCGTCGCCGTCATCGGCGAACGCGACAGCTACCAGGCCGCTGCAGCCGCCCGTGCTCTGGCCGGGGTTGGATTGACCGTCGTTGCACCGCTGCGCACCGACCTGGACGCGGCCGTCCATGAGGCCGCGCTCGCCGCCGGTGGCCGTATGCTCGCCGTGCTGGCCGGCGGGAGGGCAGCGCCCGACGTGCTTGGGCCGTACGCGAAGGTCGCACAGCAGATCAGCGAGCACGGAGCGCTGGTCTCCCCGTTCTGGCCCAACACCACCCCCGCCGACCACACGATCATGCAGGAGCGCGTGGCAACCTGCGGACTGGCCGCCACCGCGTACATCACTGACGGCGAGGACGGCGGCTCCAGCTACTACTACACCGCGATGGTCCTGGGCACGGGCAAGCACGTCTTCGTCCCTCAGCGACTTCACCAGGAACAGCCCTGGGTCGCACGCACAGGATTTCGAGGAGGCATCACCGCCGTCCAGGACAGCGACGACATGGTCAAGCAGGCGGTCAACCTCCTCGATCTGTGCTCCCAGGCGACCGTGTTCTGACCCTGGACGACCGCCGCCCCATCATCCAGCCGTAGCCGCCTCCCAAGACAACACCGGCCCCGCCTTCAGCTCAGAGAGCAGGGCCCACCCATATCGAAGTCAACGCACGAGAGCCTCGACGCCGACGGTGTCGAGGCTCTCGTGCATCCCCCGGCCCCTGGCCATCGCCTGTGTAAGGAGTGCTTCGCCATGCCCACTGGACAGACGACCTTGACCATCATCGGCAACCTCACCAACGACCCCGAGATCAGCCAGACGAAGGACGGGGCCGCGATGTGCCGGTTCACCATCGCCTCCAACCCCCGCTTCTACGAGCAGAGCAGCGGCACCTGGCGCGACGGCGACCCGCTGTTCCTGCGTTGTACCGCCTGGCGGCACCTGGCCGAGAACATCGACGCGTCCCTCACCAGAGGTCAGCGCGTCATCGCCACCGGCGTGCTGCGCCAGTTCGAATGGACCGATGCCGAGGGCATCCAGCGCACCGGCTACGGACTGGAGATCGAAGACATCGGCCCGAGCCTGAGATGGGCGACCACCACCCCGACCCGCCGCACCAGCGCAAACCGCACTGCCGCCGCGCCCTCCAGCGACCCGTGGGTGCCGGCAAGAGCGACTTCAACGGTGAACGGCTCGACCGCCGGCGCGTTCTCTGACGAACCGCCGTTCTGATCCCGCTGCGGGGCGGCCGGTGTGACCGGCCGCCCCGTCCATCACCTGATCAACCACGAGAGCAAAAGGACCTTCACCATGCCCGCACACACCCTGTCGCGCCACCGGCCGCCGGCCCCGGCGTGGATGGCTGCCCGTGCTCGCGCGCTGACCGCCGCTACCTGGGGTATGGCGGTCTTCCCTCTCAGCCGCACCAAGCTTCCCGCCATCGCCGCCGCACACCCCGGCGACACGGTGCGCTGCACCGGCTGTTGCGGCAATCTGGGGCACGGCGTACACGACGCCAGCGCCGACCCCGACCGCATCCGAGAGATGTTCGCCGCCGCACCGTGGGCGGCCGGCTACGGCATCGCTTGCGGCCGGGCCCCGCACCACCTGATCGGCATTGACCTGGATCGTAAGAACGACCTGGATGGGCCCGCTGCCCTCAACGCCCTCGCCGGCGAGCAGGGCCACACCATGCCCGATACCGCGACTGTGCTCACCCCCTCCGGGGGACTGCACCTGTGGATGACCGCCCCACCCGGCCTGCGCATCGGCAACTCCGTCAGCAAACTCGCCCCCGGCATCGACATCCGCGACAGCGGCGGATACCTGGTCGGCCCCGGCTCCACCACCCGCCGCGGACGCTACGTATTCGCCCCCGGCAGTCAGTTCGACCGCATCGCCGCCGTCCCCGCCTGGCTGCTGACCTTGCTGACCACCCCACACACCCCAGCTCTCATCAGTCCCGCCAACACCCGGCCGAAGGGCGCGGACCGGTTGGGCGGGCTGGTACGCGTCGTCTTGGACTGCGGCTCCGACGACCTCAACAACCGCCTGTTCTGGGCCTCCTGCCGCGCATTCGAAAGCGCCCACATCGACCCCGAGACCGCCACCGCCGCGCTGCTTCAGGCCGCCGTCAGCCGCGGCCATCCCGAAGTGCCCGCCCGCCGCACCATCGCCTCAGCCCACCGCACCGTGAAAGGGGTCCGACCATGAGCGACAAGGAAAAGGGCCCCTCCCAAGCCTCCCAGCTCGTCGCCCTGGCTCGCGCGGGCTACGACCTGGTCATGAGCGAGGACGGCCGCCCCTACGGCGTACGCCGGCGCGGCCCCAACATCGCCTTGCCGCTACGCGGAAAGGCTGGCCTGCGCGCTCAACTTGCCCGTCAGTTCACCGACGCCAACGGCGGGCAAGTCCCTTCCAGCTCCGCGCTCACCGACGCCATGGCCGTGCTGGAAGGCATGGCCATGGCCACCGACCCCGTCCAGGTCCATCTGCGCGTGGCCGGCGGACCCGACCAGATCGTGCTTGACCTGGGCACCGCCGACGGCCGCTGTGTCATCGTCACCGCCGACGGCTGGAGCGTCCACAGCCGCTCCCCGGTGCTGTTTCGCCGCTCCGGGGCGATGTCCCCGATGCCTGAACCCGCACACAGCGACGGCGATGGCCTGGCCATGCTTCACGGTCTGGTCAACATGGACAACCCCACCTTCCACCAGCTCGTAGCCTGGCTGGTCGCCGCCTGGGTGCCGCACATCCCCCACCCGGTACTGACCTTCAAAGGCGAGCAGGGCACCGGCAAGTCCAAGACTGCCCAGATGGTCATCAACCTGGTAGACCCCTCCGCCGCCACCAAGCGCTCCCAGCCGCGCGACGTCAAAACCTGGGCCACCCAGGCGTTCAACTCCTGGGCGTTGTGTCTGGACAACGTTTCGACCATCGCGCCGTGGCTGTCGGACACCTTGTGCAAGGCCGTCACCGGCGACGGCATCATCGACCGCGCCCTGTACACCGACGACGACGTCGTCGTTCTGTCCTTTCGCCGTGTGCTGGCCATGACCACCATTGACGCCGGCGCCCTGGCAGGAGACCTCGCCGAGCGCATCTTCATGCTGGACCTGCAGCTCATCAGCGAAGACCAGCGGCGCACCGAACAAGAACTTGATCGGCGCTTCGAGACCGACCGGCCCGCCATCCTCGCCGCCCTGCTGGACCTGCTGGCCAAGGTCCTGGACCGGCTGCCCAGCATTCACCTGGACCGGATGCCTCGCATGGCTGACTTCGCCTGCGTCCTGGCTGCTATCGACGCCATCCAGGGCTGGAGCACCTTGGAGACCTACATCACCTCCGCCGACAACGTCGCCGCGGACGCCCTCGAAGGAGACCCTTTCGGTAGCGCCGTGGTGGCCTTCATCCAGCAGCAGAGTCAGTGGACCGGCACGGCCGGGCAGCTCCTGGAGCAGGTTCCGCCGCCGGACGGCTATCACCCCAAATGGCCCAAAGACGCCACCCGCGCCGGCGGGCAACTCAAACGCCTCGCACCCATCCTGCGATCGGTCGGGATCACTTTCGATGACACCGCCCGATCATCTGACCGTCACAGGCATCGGTTGATCTCGCTGAGGGCCCAGCCAGAGAACGGCTGCAAAACAGCGTCCGCAGCCTCCGCAGCGTCCAGCACGGCGCCTGACCTGCGAGATCCTGCGGGCACCGAGGCCAACACCAGCGTCCACGCAGCACCCCAACAGCGTCCGCAGGATCGAAAAGTGGACGCTCGGGACGCTACCCCGGACGCTGAAAATCAGCTAGCGACCGCAAGATCAAAGATTCCTGAAGTGGCCAAACAACCGCCTTCGGACGCTACGGGCGCTGCGGACACTGCATCGCAGCCAATCTCTGATGACCACCTCCTGTGCCCCCAGTGCGGCCTGCCCATGGACTCCACGCTCACCGCCGCCGGGACCCTCGTCCACCCCGACTGCCTCGCACCCTGACCGCCCAGAATGAAGGGGATCATCCATGGCCACGGCCAAGCCGCGTGGAACCCTCACCCTTGCTGAGTTCTGCGACGAACTTCAGATCAGCAGACGGACCTTCTACGACTGGCGCGCCAAGGGGCGCGCCCCGCGCTGCTTCAAGCTCCCCAACGGAGACCTCCGAATCCGCCGCACTGATTTCGAGAATTGGCTCAATAACCTGGAGGGCGCCGCTTGATGCAAGACATCAGCTACGACGTGCGCGTCTACAAGACCGACGCGTACAAGGGGAAGAAGACGACCACCTACTACGTCCGGTGGAAGGTCGGTAATAGGACCTGGAAGAAGCCCTTCCGCAACGCCGCTCAGGCCGATACTTACCGAGGAGAAATCCAGGCCGCCGCACGAAAGGGCGCTGCGTTCAGTCTGCTCACCGGCGAGCCGGTCTCGTGGAACCGCGTGAAACGCCCAGATATGAGCTGGTACGAGTTCGCCTGCAAGTTCGTGGACATGAAGTGGAGGAACGCATCGGCGAAGTACCGCCAGGACATCGCCCGCGCGCTCACCACCGCCACCCCTGCCATGTTCGCGAACGAGCGCGGCAAGCCCGAGGACCTCCTTCTCCGAACGGCTATGCGCCGCTGGGCGTTCAACACTAAGCAGCGGGAGGAGGCGCCCGGCGACATCGCCGACGCGCTGCGTTGGCTGTCAGCCAACACCAACCCCGTGTCCGCGCTAGGCGATGACTCCGTTCTCGTGAGAGCCTTGCTCGACACGGCCACATCCCGCCTCGACGGCAAGCGGGCCGCCACAAGCACCGTCCTCCGGAATAAGATCATCCTGCAAAACGCCCTGGATTATGCCGTGGAGCTGAAGCTCCTTCCCGCCAATCCGCTCAAGGGCATCAAGTGGAAGGCGCCTAAGCCCAGCCACGAGGTGGACCGTCGCAGCGTGGTCAATCATGCTCAGGTACGCGCTTTGCTGGCCGCCGTGGAGGGCCAGAACCCGAGCGGCAAACGCCTGGTAGCGTTCTTCGCGCTTATGTACTATGCGGGACTGCGCCCCGAGGAAGTCGTCAACCTGCGGGACTATAACGTCACTCTTCCGCCCCCAGTCTTGAACGAGGAATCCGGCGAGTGGGAGGAGTCGGGGGAGTGGGGAGAGTTGCACTTCGCCAAGGCAGCCCCGTTCGCCGGACGAGAATGGACCGATGACGGAACACTCCGCGAGGAACGCTCACTCAAGCACCGCGCAAACGGCCACAGCCGGCCAGTGCCAATCCCACCAGCACTGGTCCGGATTCTCCGCGCTCACTTGGCCGCACCATACGGTCGGGCTGTCGACGGCCGGCTCTTCTCTGGCGTGCGCGGGGGAGAGCTACCCAGCATCACCTACCGACGCGTCTGGGCCAAGGCCCGGCAAGAAGCACTCACCCCGGAGGAAGCCACTTCACCACTGGCGAAGAGGGTCTATGACCTCAGACACGCCTGCGTCTCTACTTGGCTCAACGCAGGGGTGCCGCCCACGCAAGTGGCCGAGTGGGCGGGACACAGCGTGGAAGTCCTGCTCCGGATTTACGCCAAATGCATCGTCGGCCAGGACGAGGCCGCTAAGCGCCGGATCGCCGAGGCGCTCCAGGGAGACGACAAGTGATCCGGAACCAGTCCGGGGTCTCTAGCGCGTATTCAGCCCGATCAACCGTAGTCGCCCGCCGCTGACCGCACACCACCGCCTACACCAAGACGGCCCCTGATCAGCCTTCTTCGTTGCTCAGGGGCTCTTTCTTTGTCTGCGGTCGCATACCGGCCGCCCTCGATAGAGCGGAGCGCTTCCGCCGAAGGCATGCCTAGCTGGCAATAACTTGCTACGCTCCTGGCCTAAACTCTACGGATCAGCACTTCCGGGTCTAGAGGATCACTGTTAACCAGCGCTTAAGCTATGACTACTGTGTCATGATATGTATATGAACAAATGGGCGCCTCTCCCGCCGCAAGTCACACCCTCTGCATGGCTTGCCGTGCAACAGCGTCTGCGAACTGAAATGAGAAGCTTGCTCGCTGAGGCGGGATTTCAGTTTCGCACGCATAAGGGTGAAGTGCTGGTGTGCTCTCGCGATCCAGGACTGCTGGTTTACGCCACACCTCTCCAGAACTCCGCAGGCTCCCTTAGGGCGGACATAGGCCGGAAACTTACGCAAGACACATTTCCCGGCCAAGGGCTACAGAGTGCAGTCGAGGAGGCGGCACGAACGCCCGGATTTAGTGCCACGCACATCGACCAGTGGATGGCGTTGCAGTTGGCTTTCCTTCAGGAGAAAATTCCCGTTAAAGCAGTCCGCGACCTTCGCGAGGCGCAGCCGGACTTCCGATTTTACCGCCTAGGGGCAACTAAAGCGTTTATGTTGCGTCAAATGGTATGGCGTATTATTGACCATCTAATCAATGGAATACCTGCTGCCCAGATACCTCTAGGGAGCGATCGCCGCGATAACATGCTACTTACCGGTCTTCTGGAGGCGATGCCGGGCTCCCTAGTATGCGCACCACTTACTTCTAGGTTTCAACCATTGGCCGCCGTCCTCATGACGAGCATAGGTTCCGAAGTAGCGGTCCTCCCGCACGGGAGCGGCTATGTGCGGGCCCTCTCCATGGGGGGATGGCCTGTTGGCAATGGTCGCCCTTCTCTCTCGGGGCGTGGAAAAGGCATATACAAAACCGACGTAAAGAAAATCCCGGCCAGACATGCTGAGGACCTATTGAAGCGGTCCGCCGCCGGCGCGAACCGTCTCTTGCTTAAGTTCACGGACCCAGCCGAGTTCGTGCGCAATGGAGCGCTGGATCACAATGAGCAGGCTATTGCCTGGGCAAATATGCGGTTCGGTATTGACGCAGTCAACAGCGTAGGATCTGAATGGGGAAAGCCGGAGGCGGTTTGGTCGGCCTTTCGGGCGCTTGGCACCCTGCAAGGAATCTGGGAAGGCGGCGTCCAAGGCGGAGTTCCTTTGTGGGAACTCCTTTCGCCCTCACGTCTACGTGACTATGTGTTGCCTCAGCTTGATATAGCGACTCATAAAACATGGGCCGCTGGAATTATCAACAACTACGAGTCTCAGTTGATTTCCGGTTTTCCAGGTCAAACCCTGGATGAAGCTGCTCGACATGTTCAAGAGCTGAGGCATCTTGTTCACGGTGTCGGTGGTCAAGGGATGAGACCCCGAGACGCGCGATTGGCCACACTACGCTTCGTAGCAAACAATGAACCGAACATTCAGATGGTGTGCGATGTGGCAAGTCTATGGTGGACCGCTGCTCTCTTCAGTCCTGATAAGATTGCGCGTCCTGGGCGTGCCCCTTGGCGTCCTTAGCTGTGCGTGAACTGCAAGATACGGGCCAAGCGTGGCGTGCGAGGATGGCCTCCTAAGACCCTTTTTGCGAGCAAGCTGACAATGCGTGGCTTATTTCCGCCCTTGTGCAAGGTATCGTCACCGTGGCTGTCACGATCATGTGACGCCTCCCCCTATGCGGGTCATCGCCCCTGTTGAGACGAGGGCGATGCGTCCAAGCGGGCCAGTAGCGCCACATGCACCGAGTGCCGGGTCTTCAACACTCTGGGGAGGGGCGGGTGATCCGGAACCCGCCCGGAACTTGGGCACGTATTCGGCACAACCAGTCGCAGTCGCTCGCCGATAGCCGCACACCACCGCACACAGCAGGAGAGCCCCGGACCGGCATTGCTGCTGGTCAGAGGCTCTTTCGCGCTGCTCAAGAGACGCGCACCCTGCAGGATTCGAACCTGCGACCGTCGGATTAGAAGTCCGATGCTCTATCCAGCTGAGCTAAGGGTGCTCCCGATCAATTGTGCATGATCCGGGGAGTGCCCACGTATCGGTTTCGGGGCTGTGTCGCGAAGGTCACTCCATGATTCCGTCATCTCCCGGCGGGTGGCCTTCCCTCCACCGGCCGGAGGGCGGGTACGGGGCGCCGTTCGGTCTCCTCCTGGAAGCCGCGTGCCGACCGCGGAAGCCGCGCACCGGCCCGGAGGTGGCGGGCCGACCTCCGGAAGCCGCAGCCCCCCGGAAGCCGCAGACCGCCCCCGGAGGTCGCAGACCCTCTGGAGGTCGCGGACCGCCCCCGGCCGACTCCCGGTCTCCCCTCGACCACCCCGAGATCGATCTTCGATCGGGCCGTCGGGACCAATCGGGTCGGCGGGACGGTCCCCACCTGCCCGCCGGGAAGCCCGCGACCGGCATCCGGCCCTTCCGCTCCGCCCACGCGGTCCGCCCGAATCGTTCCCGTCGGAAGGCGGACCGGTCTAGGCTCGTATGCCATGTTCGTCGCCACGGTCCGAGAGGAGATCCCCCTCCTGGGGGGTGACGTCACCGAGGGAGTGGTGCGGGTCGGGGACACCGTACGCCGTCCTCGCAGGCCCTCCACGGAGTCGGTGCACGCGTTGCTGCGCCATCTGGAGCGGTCCGGGTTCGAGGGTGCTCCCCGGGCGCTGGGTGTGGACGAGCAGGGCAGGGAGGTACTGAGCTACGTCGAGGGCGAGTCCGCGGCCAGGCCGTTGCCCGCGTACGCGCTCACCGGCGAGGCGCTGGTCGCGCTGGCGCGACTGCTGCGGCGGTTCCACGACGCCGCCGAGGGGTTCGTCCCGCCCGAGGGGGCCCGCTGGGAGGCGGGGTCCAACGACGACGCGGCCCCGGCCCTGGTGGGGCACTGCGACGTCAACCTCGACAACGTGATCTTCCGCGACGGGCTCCCGGTGGCGCTGATCGACTTCGACATGGCCAGGCCGACGACCAGGCTGTTCGACGTGGTGACCACGCTGCGCCACTGGGCGCCGATCGCCGATCCGGTGGATCTGGAGCCGCTCCAGCGCGAACTGGAGGTCGGCCCGCGGCTCCGGTCGTTCTGCGACGCGTACGGCCTGGAGGCCCGTGACCGGCGCCGTCTGCTGGACCTCGCCCGGCTCCGCTTCGACCGTTCCTACCACGCGATGCGGGTCAAGGCCGAGCGCGACTCCGCGGACGGAGGGTGGGCCCGGATGTGGGCCGGCGGGGCGGGCGAGCGCATCCGGCGGGCCTGTGCCTGGCTGGAGAACCACCAGGATGAGCTTCATGAGCATCTCGTGTAGGAGATCGAAGGACGGGCGCCGGTACGGGCCGGGAAGGGCCGAAGGGCTGGGGATGCTCGCCGGGATCGCGATCGACGCGGTGTTCGCCGATCCCCGGCGCGGGCACCCGGTCGCGCTGTTCGGCACCGCCGCCGCCACGGTGGAGCGCCGGCTGTACGGAGACGACCGGTTCCGGGGCGTGCTGCACGTGGCCGCGTGCGTCGTCCCGGTGGCGCTGCTCGGTCTCGCCGCGACCAGGCCGCGTGACCCGGTGGTCCGGGCCGTGCTGAGCGCGGCCGCGACCTGGGCGGTCGTGGGCGGTACCACGCTGGCCCGGGAGGGCACGGCGATGGCCGTCCTCCTGGAGGACGGCGACCTGGCCGGGGCACGGGGGAGGCTGTCGCATCTGTGCGGGCGCGACCCGTCGGGGCTGGGGGCGCCGGGGCTCGCCAGGGCGACCGTCGAGTCGGTCGCGGAGAACACCTCCGACGCGGTCGTGGCCCCCCTGTTCTGGGGTGCGGTGGCCGGGGTGCCCGGCCTGCTGGCGTACCGGGCGGTCAACACGCTGGACGCGATGGTCGGTCACCGCAACGCGCGCTACGAGCGTTTCGGCTGGGCCGCGGCCCGTCTCGACGACGTGGCCAACCTCGTGCCCGCCCGGGTCACCGGACTGCTCGCCGTGCTCGGTGCCCCCCTGGTGGGAGGGTCGGTCCGGGAGGCGGCGGCGGTGCTGCGCAGGGACGGCCACCGCCATCCCAGCCCCAACGCGGGCCGCTGCGAGGCGGCCTTCGCGGGCGCGCTGGGCCGCACGCTGGGCGGCGTGAACGTGTACGGCACCCGCGTGGAGCACCGGCCGGAGATGGGTGACGGGCCCGCGCCCTCGGTCGCCGACATCCGCCGGTCCGTACGGCTGGCGCGCGCGGTGGGCCTGGGGGCCGCGGCCCTGGCGGTGACGGCCCTGCTGCTGCGGCGCCGGTGAGGGGAACGGTCAGGTGCCGCCGCGGCGCCGGTGCAGGGAGCGGGCGGGCGAAGGCGCGGGGGCGGATGGGCGGCACGGTCGCGGGACCGGCATGCTGGTCGGCATGACGGCCGATCCCACCGCAGGACCCCCCACGACCGCGATCCGTCCCGGACCGCCGCGCCGCACCGGCAGCGCCCTGCCCCCGGGTGACGGACCCGGCGCGTTCCCGGGCCGGACACCTCGCTCGCCGTACGGCCGCGCGTCCGCGGAAGCGGAAGCGGGAACGGGAACGGGAACGCGCGACGGGGACGTGCCGGTCGCGCGCCGGACCGGGGCCGGAGCCGGGGCGTGAAGGGGGCGCTGCTGGTCGCGGGGACGACCTCGGACGCCGGCAAGAGCGTCGTCACCGCGGGCATCTGCCGCTGGCTGGCCCGCCAGGGCGTGAAGGTCGCGCCGTACAAGGCGCAGAACATGTCGCTGAACTCGTTCGTCACCGCCGACGGCGCCGAGATCGGCCGGGCGCAGGCGATGCAGGCCGCCGCGTGCGGCCTGGAACCCACCGCGGACATGAACCCGATCCTCCTCAAACCGGGCAGTGACCGGCGCAGCCAGGTCGTGGTGATGGGCAGGCCGATGGCCGAGGTCGACGCCATGGAGTACTGGGACGTCAAGGAGCGGCTCCGCCGGGTCGCGGTGGAGGCGCTGGAGCGGCTGCGGAGCGCGTACGACGTGGTGGTCTGCGAGGGCGCGGGCAGTCCCGCGGAGATCAACCTGCGCAGGGGGGACATCGCGAACATGGGCCTGGCCCGTGCCGCGGACCTGCCGGTGATCGTGGTCGGCGACATCGACCGGGGTGGGGTGTTCGCCGCGCTGTACGGGACGGTGGCGCTGCTGGAACCCGCAGACCAGGCGCTGGTCGCCGGATTCGTGATCAACAAGTTCCGCGGGGCTCCCGAGCTCCTCGAACCCGGGCTGGACATGATCAGGGAGCTGACCGGCCGCCCGGTGTACGGGGTGCTGCCCTGGCTGGACGGTCTCTGGCTGGACGTCGAGGACTCGCTGGCGCTGGAGAACCGGCCCGCGATCGGGACGCGGGCCCCGTACGGACGCCAGACCCTCCGGGTGGCGGTGGTACGGCTGCCGCGGATCTCCAACTTCACCGACGTGGACGCGCTGGCCGCCGAGCCGGGGGTGACGGTCCGCTTCGTGACCTCGCCCGGCGAGCTGGAGGACGCCGACCTGGTGGTGCTGCCCGGCTCCCGGGCCACCGTCTCCGACCTGGCCTGGTTGCGCGCCACCGGCCTGGCCGGAGCCCTGCCCGGACGGGCCGTGCTGGGGATCTGCGGCGGCTACCAGATGCTCGCCAGGACCATCCGCGACGACGTCGAGTCCGGTGCCGGCCCGGTCGAGGGGCTGGGGCTGCTGCCCGCGACGGTGGAGTTCGCCCGGGACAAGACGCTGGGACGCCCGGTCGGTTCCGCCTACGGCCACCGCGTCGAGGCGTACGAGATCCACCACGGGGTGGTGACCGCCGACGGCGGCGAGCCCTTCCTGGACGGCTGCCGGGACGGCTCGGTGTGGGGGACCACCTGGCATGGAGCCCTGGAGAACGACGGCTTCCGCAGGGCGTTCCTCGCCGACGTGGCCGCGACCTGCGGACGGGACTTCGTCCCGGCGCCGGACGTGTCGTTCGCCGCGCTGCGCCAGGAGAGGCTGGACGCGCTGGGAGACCTGATCGAGCGGAACGTCGACACGGACGCCCTGCTCCGGCTGCTGGAGGGCGGGGCACCGCCGGGGCTGCCGACGGTGCCACCGGGCGGGACCGGACGCGGGGCCCCGGACTTCTCCGCGGGCGGGTGAGCGAGGTCCGTTCAGGTGGAGGATCTGCTCCGGCGCGTGGCGGGGTCCGTTCCGGTGGTCGAGGGAATCGCTTCCGCCGGGCGAGCGGGCTCCGCTCCGGCAGGGGCGGGATGCGGCGCTTTCGGCGGGTAAAGTCGGCAGTGCCCCCGCCGGTCTCGACGGGCGCGACAGGGGAGGTCGCCGATGAGCCGCTTCATGATGTTGCTCTTCGTCATCGTCGTGATCGCCGCGGTGATCTTCGGAGTGATGCTGCTGGTGCGTGCCTCGGCGGCGCGTGCGGCCGCGGCGCGCGAGCCCGTCGCCGAGGACCCGCGGGCGATCCTCAAGCGCCGCTACGCGGCCGGGGAGATCGACGAGGACGAGTACCTCCGCCGCATGTCGGGACTGTCCCAGGACTGGTAGGTCGTCGAGCGGCCCGCCCGGCCGCCGTCCGCGCCGTCCTGGCGTCCATGCCGTTCACGTCCGCTCCGTCCGGACCGTCCGCTCCGTCCACCCCGTTCGGACAGCCCGTGCTGTCCGGGCCGTCCATCGCGACCCCCGGCCCCGTACCGGTGTCCGCGGTCAGGTCGTGGGGGCGGGGGCCGGGCGGTTCTCGGCGATCCAGGCGTCGATCTCGTCCCAGTGGTCGAAGAGCCAGCGGATCTGCTCCTCCCGGTCGCGGGGCACGTCGGCCGCGCGGACCCGCCACCACTTGGCCTTGATCTCGGCGCTGACCGGGAGGCGGTGCCAGATGTCGCCGAGGGTGACCAGGTCGTCGAGGCCGGTGTGCGCGACGAAGACCACGTCCGCCTGCGGGCAGGCCTCGATCGCGGCGATCGCCCCGTTGGGACGCGGGGCCATCAGGTGCTCCAGCTTTCGGGCCCGCGCGGCCTCGGCGGCCAGGCCCTTCTGCTCCAGCCGCAGGATGGCCCGCCAGCGCCGTTTGGGCGTGAAGTTCCCGCCCTCGGGAAAGATCACCAGGGCGTCGTCGGCGTCCATGCCGGAGGACAGGCGGCGGATCTCGTCCAGGATGCCGCTCTCGGCGGCCCTGTTCGGGACGAAGGCGTTCGGCAGGCGGTTGATCACCACGTCCAGCGAGGGGTCGAACTGCAGGGCCGCCTTCATCACGATCCTCGGGCGCCTGTTGTAGCCGGTGAGCAGGTGATGGATCAGCAGGAACGAGTCACCGGGACCGGCGTGGCGCGACAGCACGATGACGGGACGGGTCAGGCGGCGGGAGAGCTCGTCGGAGGTCGGGGTGGGCTCGTCGACCTCGACGCTCAGCCGGAAGATCCGCACGGCGGCCTCGTAGATCTTGGCCAGGAACCACCGGATCAGCTCGTAGTGGCGTTCCTGGTACTCGTCCCGGTTGAGGCGGGAGCCGAACCCGTTCGCCACCCACAGGCCCAGGCAGGCGCCCAGCATCATCGCCTCCAGCGTCAGCCAGGCCACCGCGAACCAGACCAGCCGGGTCCCGCGCCGCTGCGGGGGCGGCAGCCGGAGCGAGGCCGCGGTCACCACCAGCAGCCAGATCGGGAGCGTGATCACCGCTCCCACCGCGAGCACGACGATCAGCGGGGCGAGGACCAGGCGGCGGATGATGCGAGGAGGCAGCACGAGCGGCTCCTGCCGGTACGAAGGTGCGGTGTGGTCTTGGGTCCCTCACGAGCGGTGGTCCGGACGGTGGTCCGGACGATGGATCGGGCGGTGGGTCGGACGGTGGGTCGGACGGGGCCGGGCGGGTGGTTCAGGGCGTCCCGGCGGATCCGGGTGGATCCGGCACGCTCCCGGTGGACGCCTGCTCGGCCAGGTAGGCGGCCGAGGCCCGGTACGCCCGTTCGATGTATTTAGATATATGCGATAAATCTCGATAGCGCAGTTGGGAGAGATCCACCCCGGGACGGGCCTCGCCCCCCGAGGGCAGCACGTGAACCTCGACGTCCCCCGGCAGGGTGGCCATCTCCTCGGTGAAGCGGTGCCGACGGGCGATCTCGAAGGCGGTCATGCCGACCTCCCACGGCCGCTTCGGCACCGTCAGGGGACGCTCGATCCGGCCCACGTGCAGGACGTAGACCCGGCGTGCGCCGAGCGCGACGGCACGGCCGATCGGGATGCTGTGCACCAGCCCGCCGTCGAGGAAGTGGTCGTCGCCGATACGGATCGGCGGCAGCAGGCCGGGAACCGCGCAGGAGGCCAGGACCGCCTCGACCACCGGCCCCTCGGTGAACCAGTGCGCGGCGGCGCGCTCGACACAGGCGGCCACGCACTGGAACGGCACGGCCAGGTCCTCGATGCGGGAGACCGGCAGGGTCCGGGCCAGCAGGCCGCGCAGGGGCTCGGCGGAGTGCAGGTGGGTGCCGCTCCGGGCAAGGGTGGACAACCGCGTCACCCACGAGCCCGCGAACGCGGTACGGACGATCTCCGAGCTCCACAGCGTGGTCAGGCGCGCGACCGCCTCGCCGGGGGCGGCGGCGACCACGACGCCGTTCAGCGCGCCCACGGAGGTGCCGACGATCACGTCCGGCGTGATGCCCGCCTCGTCGAGCGCCCGCAGCATGCCCACCTCGTGGGCGCCCATGACGCCTCCGCCCCCCAGGACGAAGGCGGTGTCCACGCTCATCGGTTCTCCTTGAGAGTGGAGGGAACGCGGCACGGTGCCGCACGATCCGGTGTGGGCATCACGATAGACCGCGCCGGGAACCACCGCGTACGCGGTGCGGGTTCCGGATCCGCGCAGTGAAGAGGGGGCCAACTGTGGGGATCCGGCCATGGCCCCGGCCGTGCCCCGGAGGGCACGATCGGGCACATGACAGCGGTGGTGCAGACCGAGGGGCTCACCAAGTTCTACGGCGGGCGCCGGGGACTTGAGGATCTCGACCTGGAGATCCGGCCCGGGGAGGTGTTCGGGTATCTCGGCCCGAACGGCGCGGGGAAGACGACCACGATCCGGCTGCTCCTGGACGTCATCCGTCCCACCAGGGGGCGGATGACGGTCCTGGGAGCCGATCCGCGGGACGCGGCCGTACGGAGCAGGATCGGCTACCTGCCCGGGGAACTGGCCCTGGAGGGCAGGGAGAACGCCGCGAGGTACCTCGCCTTCCTCGGCGCGGTGCGCGGCGGCGTGCCCGCGGGACGGATCGAGGGACTGGCCGAGCGACTGGAGGCCGACCTGTCGGCGCCCATGGGAAAGCTCTCCAAGGGCAACCGGCAGAAGATCGGCCTCATCCAGGCGTTCATGCACGAACCGGAGTTCCTGATCCTGGACGAGCCGACCAGCGGCCTGGACCCGCTGGTGCAGCAGGAGTTCCTGTCGATGGTCCGCGAGGTCCGCGCCTCCGGCCGGACCGTGCTGATGTCCTCCCACGTGCTGGCCGAGGTCGAGCACGTCTCCGACCGGGTCGGCATCGTGCGCTCCGGCCGGCTGGTCGCGGTGGAGGAGGTCGCCGCGCTCCGGGAGAAGGCGGTGCGCCGGGTGGAGTTCCACTTCGACGCGCCGGTCCCGCGCGAGGCGTTCGAGGACCTGCCCGGCGTACGGGACCTGCGGGTGGAGGGCGCCGGGGTGCGCTGCACGATCGACGGCCGCCCGGACGCGCTGGTGAAGGCGGCGGCGAGGTTCACCCTCGTGCACATGGTCAGCGCCGAGCCCGACCTTGAGGAGATCTTCCTCACCTACTACAGCGGAGAGGAGGCGCGTCATGCCCGCGCTGGTGTCGAAGAGCCTGCGTGACGACCGGAGGGCGCTGATCGGCTGGACGGCCGGGATCGGAGCGTTCTTCACGCTGTACCTGTCGTTCTACCCGAACGTCGCCGACAGCCCCGACCTGTACGGGGAGATCGCGCTCGACAAGTTCCCCGGGGCGATGCGTGACCTGATGGGCGGCCTGCAGGGCGGCTTCAGCAGCGGTTCCGGCTTCCTGCAGACGCTGGTCTACCAGCTGTTCGGGCCGCTGCTGTTCATCATGTGCGCCGCGGTGCTCGGTAACCGGGCGATCGCCAGGCCCGAGGAGTCCGGCACGCTGGAGCTGACCCTCACCCTGCCGATCACCCGGCGACGGCTGCTCCTGGAGCGCTTCGCGGCGCTGGCGCTCTCCCTGCTCGGGGTGGCCGCGGCCACCCTGGTGATCGTGCTGGTCCTGTCCGCGGCCGTCGGCCTGGGCGTCCCGGCGGACAGGATCCTGGCCGGTCACACCGGGGTCTTCCTGCTCGCGCTGTTCTTCGGCACGCTCTGCCTGACGGTCGGCGCGGTGATGAGGCGCCCGGGGGCCGCCCTGGCGGTGGTCGGGACGGTCGCCGTGGGCGGGTACGTGGTCGAGACCGTCGGCAAGGACGTGGCCGGGGTCTCCTGGCTGCGCTGGGTCTCGCCGTTCCACTACTACCTCGACGGCCGCCCGATCCAGCTCGGGTTCCCCGTCTGGGAGTATCTCGTGCTGGCGGGGGCGATCGCCGTGCTGGTGCTGGTCGCGATACCGGCCTTCGACAGGCGTGACGTGGGAGTCTGATGGACGAGCTGCTCGGCGGCCACCTCCGGGCGTTGAGGGAGGCGGCCGCCACCGGCAGGCCACCCGGCCGGGCCGAGCTCGACGACTGCCGCGTGGCCGGGACGCTGGCCGCCGAGCGGGGCCTGAGCGTGCGCGACCTGGTCGAGGCCGCGCTGGCCGGGGCCGAGACCGTGAACCCGGTTCCGTTCCCGGCCCTGCGGCGGACGGTCTCCGCCCTGATGGAGGGCTACGAGCACGCCCAGCGGTCGGCGCTGCGCCGGGAGGAGGCCGCGCGCCGGGAGTTCGTCGACGACCTGCTCCAGGGGCGTGCCGACCGGCTCGCCGAGCGGGCCGAGCACTTCGGGCTCCGCCTGGCCGAGACCTACGTGGTCGCCGTTGCCCGTCCCCGCGTCCCGGGAGCTTCCGGGGACGGCCCGGGACGTGCGGGCGACCCCACGGGCACCGCGCCCCCCGGAACCGCCGCGTCCCCCGGAACCGCCGGGTCCACCCGGACCGTCCCGGCCACCGGGACCACCGCGACGGCCAGGGCCACCGCGGCCGGCGGAACCACCGGAGCCACCGCGGCCGCCGGGGTCACCGAGGCGACGGCCCGGCGGATCGAGGAGGCGCTGATCACCAGGTTCGGCTCGCACAACGTGCTGGTCGCGGTCCGCGACGGGATGCTCGTGTGCGTCGCGCCGGGCGGCCTGACCGTCGCGATCGGCGAGTTCACCCACCACGTGCGCCAGGCGTTCGCACCCGGCTGGAGGATCGGGCTCGGCCGGCCGCACCGGGGCCCCGGCGGGGTGGTCACCTCCTACCGCGAGGGCGCCGGAGCCATCGGGCTCGGCGACCGGCTGGGGCTGCGCGCCCCCGTGCTCAAGGCCGCCGACCTGCTGGTCTTCCCGGTGCTGCTGCGCGACCGGGCGGCCATCGAGGACCTGGTGACGACGGTGCTCAACCCGCTGCTGGAGGCGCGCGGTGGCCCCGGGCCGCTGCTGGACACCCTGGAGGCCGTCTTCGCCTCCCAGGGCAACCAGACCGCGGCCGCCCGCAGGCTCGGCGTCAGCACCCGGGCGGTCACCTACCGGCTGGAACGGATCCGCCGCCTCACGGGCTTCTCGCCGGACGACTCCACCCAGCGGTTCACCCTGGAGACGGCGGTCCTGGGGGCCCGCCTCCTCGACTGGCCCGCCCACCCGCTGGGCTGACCACCCGCTGGGCCGACCACCGCGCCCGCGCCCCCGCGCCCTCGGGGCCCCGTACGGCTCCCGGGACCCACCGGCACCCCGGCGGACGCTTCCGAGGGCGTCAGGGGATCAGCAGCACCTTGCCGGTCGTGCGGCGGGCCTCCAGGTCCTCGTGGGCACGAGCGGCCTCGTCCAGCGGGTAGCGCCCGGAGACGTGCACCCGCAGCCGCCCCGAGGCCACCCACCCGTACAGGTCCGAGGCCCGCCAGGTGAGCTCGTCGCGGGTGGCGACGTACGCGTTCAGGGTGGGACGGGTCAGGAACAGCGAGCCGTTCCGGGCCAGGAGCTGCGGGTCGAGGGGCGGCACCGGGCCGCTGGCCTGGCCGTACAGCGCCATCATGCCGCGCGGGCGCAGCGAGGCGATGCTCTGGTCGAAGGTGGCCGCGCCCACGCCGTCGTAGACGACGTGCACGCCGGAACCGGTCAGCTCGCGGACCGCCTCGGAGAAGCCCCCGTAGCGCAGCACCTCGTCGGCGCCCGCCCGGCGGGCCAGCTCCTCCTTCTCCTCGGTGGAGACCGTGCCGATCACCCGGGCGCCGCGCAGCTTGGCGATCTGGGTGAGCAGCAGTCCCATGCCACCGGCGGCGGCGTGCACCAGCACGTCGTCCCCGGCCTTCACCTCGTACGTGGAGTGGGTCAGGTAGTGCGCGGTCAGCCCCTGCAGGGTGACGGCCGCCGCGATCTCGGGCGTCACCCCGTCGGGTACGGCCAGCAGCTTGGAGGCCGGCACCACGACCCGGGAGGCGTAGCTGCGCGGCACGCCCGCCCAGGCCACGGTGTCGCCGACGGCGAACTCGCGGACGTCCTCGCCGACCGCGGCCACGGTGCCCGCCCCCTCCTCGCCGGGCACGAAGGGCAGCGCGAGCGGGTAGCGTCCCATCCGGTGGTAGACGTCGATGAAGTTGACCCCCGCCGCGGCGACGTCGACCAGCACCTCGCCCGGGTTCACCTCGGGGTCGGGGTGGTCGGCGCAGGTGAGGACCTCGGGTCCGCCGGTGGCGGAGACGACAATGGCGCGCATCTGCTGAACTCCTTCGGTAGGTCGGGTCCGCTCATCCTCCCCGGTCCCGTACGGGGCGCTCGCCGCGGGTCTCCCGCCCGGAGCCGTCCGGCCACCGGGCCGGAGCGGGGGACACGAGGCGTTCCCGGTCAGGGTTTCCCGGTGGTGGCGGGGCCGTGCAGGGTGAAGTTGTCGAACGCGACCCTGAGCACGGCGCCACTGTTCTCGCCCACCCGGGCGATCACGCCGACCAGCCCGTTGGGCAGCGGGTTGGTGTCGAGGTAGGTCTGGACCTGCTCGTCGCCGACCCACATGGTCAGCTGCACGCCCCCGTCGACCCCGGTGCACTCGGCCGACAGGCGGGTGGTCCCGCCCTTGGGCAGGTCGATCTTGACGGGTTTGGTGAGCTCGCCCCCGGCGTCCTTGACGGCCTTGCGGATCCGCGCGTTCCCCGTGGTGTCCAGCAGGAACTCGTACCGGGTCGCCTTGTTGTCGTCCTCGCCCCGGCAGAACAGCCCGTACTCGCCCACGCCGATGCTGCCGGGGCGGATCAGGATGTCGGTGCCGAGCAGGATCCGGCTCGGCGTGACCGGTGTGGGGCTCGCCGTGGGATCGGGGGTCGCGGGCGGCGCGGGGACGAAGGGGATCGGGGCCTGCTCCCGCTTGACGGCGGACTGGCCGCTGACGTCGATGGCGTAGTAGCCCTGGGGGGCGTAACCGTAGCTGCTGACCAGCGGGTTGTAGGCGCCGCCGCTCCAGCCGGTGCCGCTCTGGGTGAAGTCGTCCTGGTAGAGCAGGGCGAGGTTCTCGGGCGGGCCGCCCGGTGAGAGCGCCATGCGCACGCCGAGCGCGCCGCCCGTGACCAGCAGGAGCGCCGCGACCGCGCCGACGGCCAGTTTCCGCCGCCCGGTGACCGATCCGGGCCGGCCGGTCCCCGGGTCGCCCGGCCCGGTGCCGAGCAGGGTGTGTCCGGGGCCCTGGTGCGAGGAGGGCGCGGTCGGCGGCACGTCGGAGACCGTCCGGCCGGACCAGGTGAACGCCGGGGCCGCGGTGCCGGGCCCGTGGAAGGCGCCGCCCGGTCCGGGGGCGTCCGGCCCGGGGCCGCCCGGTCCCGGGCCGGCGGGCGGGCCCGCCGGTCCGCCCGCGGTCCAGGGGCCGCCCTCCCGCACCGGTGCCGGCCCCTGCCAGGAGGCGCGTACCGAGTGGGCCGCCTGCTCGGGCGCTGCGGAGCGGCCGACCAGGTGGTCCAGCAGCTGCTGGGAGGTGGGCCTGCGCCGGGGGTCCTTGGCCAGGGCGTGGCCGACGATCCCGCGCAGCGCGGGTTCCATGTCCTCCAGGGAGGGCTCGGTGTTGAGCACCTGGTACAGCACCGCGGGCAGCGCCTCGCCGCCGAACGGCGCTCGGCCACTGGCGGCGAAGGCCATCAGGCAGCCCCACGAGAACACGTCGCAGGCGGCCGAGACCGGTTCGCCGCGCAGCACCTCGGGCGCCATGTAGCGGGGGGTGCCGAGGATCTCGCCGGTCCCGGTCATCCCGCTGAGCGTGTCCAGCGCGCGGGCGATACCGAAGTCGATCACGCGGGGACCGACGGGGGAGAGCAGCACGTTGGAGGGCTTGAGGTCGCGGTGCACCACCCCGGCGCCGTGGATGGCGGTCAGCGCGGTCGCCACCCCGACGGCCAGCGCGTCCAGGCTGGAGCCGCGGAGCGGCCCGCCGGAGTCGACGGCCTCCTCCAGGTTCGGGCCGGCGACGTACTCGGTGACCACGTAGAGCTGGTCGCCGTCGAGCGCCGCCTCGATGACCGCGGCCGTGCAGAACCTGCGGACCCGCTGCGCCGCGTCGGCCTCGCGGCGGAAACGCATCCGGAACCGCTCGTGCTGGCTGTACTCGGGGTTGATGACCTTGATGGCGACCTGCTGCCCGTCGGGGGACGCGCCGAGGTAGACCGTGCCCATCCCGCCCCGCCCCAGCCTGCTGAGCACGCGGTATCGGCCGATCTGCAGGGGTTCGTCGGGACTGAGGTTGTTCACCCTTGTACCTAACCGCATACGCCGTCACATGAGGGGATCAGCCTACCGATCCGTTGTCGCGCGTCGGCGGTCGCAACAGCGGCAGCCGCACTTTTTCCCGGCCGTCCGCCGCCGGTGCGTCCCGTGGCGGGGGAGCCCGTGGTCGTACGCCGGTCCGGGGCCGGAGAGCCGGTGATGCCGGGGTGCGCCGTCCATGCCGACCGGCCCGGCGTACGGCGTGACCTCCGGAGTCCGCGCCCGGGCGGGCACCGGCCCTCTCGTGAGCGGCCCGGTGACTTGCGTCCGGCGGCGTGAGAACGTATGTTCGATACTCCAGGCCCGCCTTCCCCCGGGTGCTCGTCCGAAAGCCGCGGGGAGAAGACCGTTGTGAGCAGACTCTACGGCGACCCTGTCGAGGTGTGGACCCGCGAGGGAAGGCCCGTCCAGTTCGTCTGGCGCGACCGTCTCTACACCGTCCACCGGGTCCTCGACCACTGGGTGGTCGCACGCGAGTGGTGGAAGATCTCCGAGACCGATCCGGGAGAGCGCCGGTTCTGGCGGGCCGAGGCCGCCACGGGCGGCCGGGCCGGCACCTACGAGCTCCGCTTCGACACCGCGGGCGCCGACTGGCTGCTGGTCCGGGCATGGGACGACGCCCCGCCCTGATCGCCCTGTCCCGATCTCCCGTCGGGGTTCACTGCCCGGCGGGGTGGACCTCCTGGGCGCGTTCCCGCCGGACGGGCTCCTGTGCGGTCTGCGGCACCTGCTCCGGGGCCGGCCGCCCGGCCCGTCGCGGCCCCTCCTCGCGGGTGTCCGCCTCCCGGGAGCCGGACGGGGAGCCGGTCGGGGGGACCGACGGGGAGACGGGCGGGGAGGCCGACGGGGCGGTGGACGCGGAGACGGGAGGGGAGTCCTGCGGGTCCGGGGACGCGGATGCGGTCGTGGCGAGGGGCGCGGACGTCTCCGCCGGAGGCCGCAAGAGGCGGCGTCCGGCCGGTTCCCGGTGACGGTGCCCGGCGCCCGCGGCCTGGACGGCGCTGATCTGCCGGACGGTCGCCCCGCAGAGCAGGGAGGCGACCACGACCGCGGTCAGTTCGAGCATCCCGAAGCCGGTCAGGCTCCCGCCCCCGTGGGAGGCGCCGGGCCAGAGCCGTACCAGCACCAGGGTGAGCGCGACCAGCCAGCTCAGCCACCACGCGGACAGCAGCGCCACCCAGCGCTCGCGGCGGTCCAGCGGCGGCCGGGAGGCCCACCAAAGCCGGTCGACCAGCAGCGCGGGAGCGAACAGGTTGACCACCGGCACGAGCCAGCTCGCCAGGACCGGGAAGATCGCGGGCAGGTCGGCGTACCGGCGGGCGCGGACCAGCCAGTTCAGGTACGCCACCGCGCACGCGATCGCGGCCCCGGCGAAGAGCATGATCAGAATCGCGAAGACGGTGACCGCTCCGAAGACCGCCTCCGCGCCCGGGGACCGGGGGTCGCCACCCAGCCTGGAGATCTCCACGACCAGGCGCCTGCCGCGGGCGCGCTCGAACACCACCAGGGCGGTGGCCGCGAGCACCAGCGCGGTGAGCGCGAGGTAGACGGCCGAGGTCGCCCTTTTCTGTGGAGATGGGATAGAGCGCATGTATATCTCCCCCCGCCATGCGCCGAGGACCTGCCTCTTTCCTATCCCGTAGGCTCTTCCGCTAATCGGACCCGTCCGGCCCGTCCGTCCCGCGTTGCCCCTCCGGCCCCGTTTCCCGCCTGTTTCCCGCGGCTCCGCTCAGCTCACGACGCCGGACTCCCA
Organism: Streptosporangium sp. NPDC050855; assembly: GCF_044456585.1. Taxonomy (NCBI): domain Bacteria; kingdom Bacillati; phylum Actinomycetota; class Actinomycetes; order Streptosporangiales; family Streptosporangiaceae; genus Streptosporangium; species Streptosporangium sp. NPDC050855. The sequence continues at coordinate 70,631 of NZ_JBITFY010000019.1, read as the reverse complement.
GGCCCACGCCGCGGTCTCCACCCGGTTCCTCGCGCCCAGCTTCGCCTGGATGCTCCCCAGATGGGTCTTGACGGTGGAGAGCGAGACGAAGAGCTCGGCGGCGACCTCCTGGTTGGTCCGCCCCCTGGCCACCAGCCGGACCACGTCCAGCTCGCGCTCGGTGAGCGGCTCGGCCGGGGGCCGGCTCGCCCCGGACCGCGGATGGGCCAGGTGCGCGAGCAGGCGTACGGTGACCGACGGCGAGACCAGCGCGTCACCGGCCGCGGCGGCCCGGATCGCCTCGATGAGCAGCGTCGGCCCGCTGTCCTTGAGCAGGAAGCCGGTCGCGCCGGCCCGCAGCGCGCCGTAGACGTACTCGTCCAGGTCGAAGGTGGTGACGATGACCACCTTCATCGGGTCCGTCACCCCCGGCCCCGCCAGGATGCGGGTGGCCTCCAGGCCGTCCAGCTTGGGCATCCGGATGTCCAGCAGGCACACGTCGGGCCGCAGCCTGCGCGCCAGCTCGACGGCCTCGGCGCCGTTGGCGGCCGTCGCCAGGACCTCCATGTCCTGCTGGGCGTCCAGGATCATCTGGAACCCCGTCCGCACGAGCTCCTGGTCGTCAGCGATGAGCACCCGAATCGTCACCTGATGGATTCTGCCAGCCCGCGCGAGGGGCGGGATCGGACATCCGGCCGATGTGCCCGCGCGGACGGCGGTCCCGGACCGTCCCGGACCGGCCCGCCTGGACCGGCGCCAGCCCGGATCGGAGTCGGCCTGGACCGGTGTCGGCCCGGATCGGTGTCGACCCGGGCCGGTCGGCGGGTGCGGTGCCTGTCGGCGGGGTGCGACGGCGGGGTCGCTAGCCGAGGACCAGGTCCCGGATCGCCCGCAGGGAGGTCTCGTCGCGGGGGCCCATCACCAGGAGGTCGCTCACCGGGCTCTTGCGCCACGGCTCCAGGCGCTCGCGGATCCGGCCCACCGGGCCGACCAGAGAGATGCCGTCGGCCAGCTCGTCCGGGATCGCACGGAACGCCTCGTCCCTGCGGCCGGCCAGGTAGAGCGCCTGGATCTCCTCGGCGGCCTCGGCGTAGCCCATCCTGCCGATGATGTCGGCGTGGAAGTTGCGGCTCTTGGCGCCCATGCCCCCGATGTAGAGGGTCAGCATCATCTTGACCCCGTCCAGCGCCGCCCGGACGTCGTCGGTGATCAGTGTCATGACCATGGCGGCGATGTCGAAGTCGGGCCCGGCTCCGGCCAGCGAGGGGCCGTACATCTGCTCGATCTTCTCCGGGAACACGAAGAGCGGCAGCCAGCCGTCGGCGATCTCGGCGGCGAGCGCGACGTTCCTCGGGCCCTCCGCGCCCAGGTAGAGGGGGATCTCGCGGCGCAGCGGACGGGTGATCAGCTTCAGCGGCTTGCCCAGGCCGGCGCCACCGGGGTAGGGGAGCGGGTAGTGCTCGCCGTCGCTGGTCACCGGCTCCTCGCGGCGCCAGACCTTCCGCATGATCTCGACGTACTCGCGGGTGCGGGCGAGCGGCTTCGGGAACGGCACGCCGTACCAGCCCTCGACCACCTGGGGGCCCGACGCGCCGATGCCGAGCAGCAGCCGTCCGCCGGTGAGGTGGTCCAGCGTCATCGCGGTCATCGCCGTCGCCGCCGGGGTCCTGGCGGAGATCTGCACCACGGAGGTGCCCAGTTTGATGCGGGACGTCCGTGCGCCGTACCAGGCCAGAGGGGTGAAGGCATCGCTACCGTATGCTTCTGCCGTCCATACGGACTCGTACCCCAGCCGCTCGGCGGCCTGGACGAGTTCGGTGGCGTCGTCGGCGTTCCGCTGCCAGTAGCCGAGGTTCAGGCCGAGTCTCAGGTCGGTGCTCACGGGGACCTCCTCGCGACATGCGCCGGACGCGCCCCATAATTAGAACACGTTCTATATTGCTCGGTCGAGTGTGAGGTGTCGAAATTCGTTCTCCAGGGAAGCGTGCATTTGTGCTCAACGCCGCTCGTAAAATCCTCTCCCTGATCTCCCTCCTCGTGCTCGCCCTGGCGCTCGCCGCCGCCGGGACGACCCCGGCGGTGGGAACGGTCCCGGCCGCGGCACAGGCGGCGGGACGGCCCAACATCGTGCTGATCCTGGTCGACGACCTGGAGGCCGGGGACCTGCGGAGATTTCCCAACATCTCCGCGCTCCTCGGTCAGGGCGGCACCAGGTTCGACCGGTTCTTCGTGAACAACTCCTGGTGCTGCCCGTCACGGGCGTCGATCATGCGATCCCAGTACGTGCACAGCCACGGCGTGCTCACCAACACCGCCCCCGAGGGAGGTTTCACCAAATATCATCTTTCGGGGTTGGAACGCTCCAACATCGGGACGTGGATGAAGTCGGCCGGATACCGGACCGGCCTGATGGGCAAGTACCTCAACCACTACCCCGGCGGCACCACCGCCGCCGCCTACGTGCCTCCCGGCTGGGACGAGTGGGACGTGCCCGTGCGCAGGCTGTACGAGGAGTACGGCTACACGCTCAACGAGAACGGCACGCCGCGCGCCTACGGGTTCACCCCGCAGGACTACCTGACCGACGTGCTCAGCGCCAAGGCCGCCTCGTTCGTCTCCCTGCCGGACGACGACCCGTTCTTCCTCTACCTCGCCCCGGTCGCCCCGCACAACCCGGCCAACCACGCCGCGCGGCACGCCGCCGCCTTCGCGACCGAGGTGGCCCCACGCCTGCCCTCCTACAACCAGCCGGACGTCTCCGCCGAGCCCCTGTGGCTCAGGTCGCTCCCGCAGTTCGGGGCCGGGACGGTCCGGCGGATCGACCGGCAGTACCGGAACCGGCTGCGGGCCATGCTCGGCGTGGACGACATGGTCGGCACCCTGGTGGAGTCCCTGAGGGTCTCGGGAAAGCTCGACGAAACGTACATCTTTTTCGCTTCCGATAACGGGTTCCACCTGGGCCAGCACCGGATCGCGCTGGGCAAGACCACGCCCTTCGACGAGTCCATCCGGGTCCCGTTGCTGGTCCGCGGCCCGGGGGTGCGACCCGGTGGCGTGGTCGGCGACCTGGCCGCCAACGTGGACCTGGCCCCGACCTTCGCCGACCTGGCCGGGATCACCCTCCCGGACTTCGCCGAGGGGCGCTCCCTGCTCCCGCTGCTGCGGGGGGAGCGGCCGTCCTCGTGGCGCCGGAACGTGCTGCTGGAGTTCAACCGGCCGATCAACCCGAACTCGGCCCGCCAGACGCCGGTCCCGGCCTACCAGGGGATGCGGACGGCCCGGCACACCTTCGTGCGCTACTCGACCGGCGAGTACCAGCTCTACGACCTCGTCGCCGACCCCCACCAGCTCCGCAACATCATCGCCGAGACCCCGCTGCCGGTGATCGCCGAGTTCAACCGGCAGCTCGACGCGCTGGTCTCCTGCTCGGGCGCCACCTGCCGCAGGGCCGACGCGGCCGAGCCGCCCGTGCTACCCGCCGGACCCATGCCGCTCACTCCCTGGGGGCAGTGAGATGCCCGGGTAGGCCCGCCGCAGGTGCGCCTCCACCGCGGTGGACGCCTCGGCCGCGTCCCCTCCGGCGATCGCCCGGTGGATCCGGCGGTGGTCGGCCATCAGCCCGGCCGTGTCGCCCAGGCGCTCGACCGCCTCGATCGCGTACCGGCGGAGCGAGTCGCGCAGCGAGAGCATCATGGCGGTGGTCAGCCTGTTCCCCGACGCCTCGGCGATGGCCACGTGGAAGGCCGTGTCGTGTTCGACGAACTCCTCGGCCGTCGTCGCGGCGTCCATCCGCTCCAGCGCCGCCGTCATGGCCGACAGGTCGGCGCCGCGCACGGCGGCGTGCGAGGCCGACCACCGTTCGATCATCAGGCGGGCGTCGACGACCTCCTCCAGCGAGAGGCTGGACAGGCCGAGGTGCAGCCTGAGCAGGTCGCTCAGGGCGTCGGCCGGCCGGGAGATGAGGAAGGCGCCCGCGTCCGGCCCCCTGCCCACCTGGGACGACACCACCCCCAGCGTCTCCAGGACGCGCATCGCCTCGCGTACCGAGGAACGGCTCACCCGCAGCTGCTCGGCGAGCTGTCGTTCGCCGGGCAGGCGGTCGCCGACCGTGAGGCCGTCACCGGCGATGCGCCGCTCGATCTGGGCGATCACGTCCTCGAAGGCCCGGGTACGCCGGACCGGCTGCCAGCCGCTCAACAGGCCCTCCACCTTGTGGGGAATATGGTCAGACCATACTGTGGTCAGACCATAGAACGGAAGGAGCGCCGTGCGCGTCGCCCTCTTCATCACCTGCGTGAACGACACGCTGTTCCCCGGGACCGGGCGGGCGGTCGTCACGCTGCTGCGCCGCCTCGGCTGCGACGTCGAGTTCCCCCAGGCGCAGACCTGCTGCGGCCAGATGCACGTCAACACCGGGTACCCCGACGAGGGCAGGCGGCTGGCCGCGCACTTCCTGGACGTCTTCGCCGGGTACGACGCGATCGTGGCGCCCTCGGGGTCGTGCGCGGCGATGGTCCGCGAGCAGTACCCCCGGCTGGCCCGTACCCCCGGGACCGCGCCCGCCGCGCCCGCCGTGCCCGCCGTGCCCGCCACGACCTCAAAGGACACGGTCGCGGCGGGCACGGCGAAGGGCACGGCCACGGTCACGTCCGGAACGGCCGGCGGCCCCCCGCCGGGCCTGGTCACCGGGAGCCTCGTCCCCGCCGCCGAGCCCGGCTCGTTCGCCGCCGCGGTCGCCGAGACGGCGCCGAAGGTGCACGACCTGTCGGAGTTCCTCGTCGACGTCCTCGGCGTCACCGACGTGGGCGCCTACTTCCCGCACCGGGTGACCTACCACCCGACCTGCCACTCGCTGCGCGGCCTGCGCGTGGGCGACCGGCCCACGCGGCTGCTCCGGCAGGTCAGGGGGCTGGAGCTGGTCCCGCTCCCGGGCGCCGAGGAGTGCTGCGGCTTCGGCGGCACCTTCGCGGTGAAGAACCCCGCGATCTCCGCGGCCATGTGCGCGGACAAGGTGCACAACGTCACGGCCACCGGCGCCGAGGTGCTCTGCGCCGCCGACAACTCCTGCCTGATGCACATCGGCGGGACCCTGCGGCGCCAGCGCGCCGGAGTGAGGATCATGCACCTCGCCGAGATCCTCGCCGCCACGGAGGTGACCCGGTGAACGCCCCCGGCCCCCGGAACGGGACGGCGCGCGGTCCCGCGGCGGGCGGCACGTTCCTGGGCATGCCCGCCTTCCCGGCGAACGCCGCCGTGGCCGTGCAGGACTCGCAGCTCAGGTACAACCTGCGCAAGGCCACCCGGACGATCCGCGGCAAGCGGGCCGCCGTGGTCGGCGAGCTGCCCGACTGGGCCGAGCTCCGCCGGGCGGCCAAGGAGATCAAGGACCACACCCTGCGCGACCTGGAACGCTACCTGCTGCTGATGGAGGAGGCCGTCACCGCCGCGGGCGGGCACGTCCACTGGGCCGCCGACGCGGCGGAGGCCAACAGGATCGTGGCGGACCTGGTCAAGGCCACCGGCGAGACCAGCGTGGTCAAGGTCAAGTCCATGGCCACCCAGGAGATCGGCCTCAACGAGGCGCTCGAACGGGAGGGCGTCACCGCGTACGAGACCGACCTGGCCGAGCTGATCGTCCAGCTCGGCGACGACTGGCCCTCGCACATCCTGGTCCCGGCGATCCACCGCAACCGTTCGGAGATCCGCGAGATCTTCCAGGACAGGATGGCGGACTGGGGCCGTGCCGCGCCCGAGGACCTGACCGACGAGCCGCGCGCCCTCGCCGAGGCGGCCCGCCTGCACCTGCGCGAGCGCTTCCTGTCGACCAAGGTCGCGATCTCCGGCGCCAACTTCATGATCGCCGAGACCGGCACGCTGGTGGTCCTGGAGTCCGAGGGCAACGGGCGGATGTGCCTGACCCTGCCCGAGACGCTGATCAGCGTGGTCGGCATCGAGAAACTGCTGCCGAGCTGGCAGGACCTGGAGGTCTTCCTCCAGCTGCTGCCCAGGAGCTCCACCGGTGAGCGGATGAACCCCTACACCTCCACCTGGACGGGTGCGGTCGAGGGGCAGGAGTTCCACCTGGTGCTGCTCGACAACGGCCGCACCGACGTGCTGGCCGACGAGGTCGGCCGCCAGGCGCTGCGCTGCATCCGTTGCTCGGCCTGCCTGAACGTCTGCCCGGTCTACGAGCGCGCCGGAGGCCACGCGTACGGCTCGGTCTATCCCGGGCCGATCGGGGCGATCCTCACCCCGCAGCTGCGCGGCACCACCTCGGAGCTGGACGCGTCGCTGCCGTACGCCTCGACGCTGTGCGGTGCCTGCTTCGACGCCTGCCCGGTCGCCATCGACATCCCCGAGGTCCTGGTCCACCTGCGCGGCAAGGTCCGCCACGCGCGTGCCGAGCGGCTGGGCATGCGCGCCGCGGGCTGGGTGTTCGACCGCCCGGCACGGCTGGCGGGCGTCCAGCGGCTGGGCGGGCGCCTGCGCAGGTTCGTCCCCGGCCGCCTGCCAGGACCGCTGGCGGCCTGGACCGACACCCGCGACGTCCCCGACATCCCCGCCGAGTCCTTCCGCGACTGGTGGAACCGTACCGACGGAGGCGCCCGATGACCGCCGGAACACCCGCCGACGGAGCGAGCGGCACGAGAAGCGCCGGAAGCACGCGGAGCACCGGAAGCGCCGGAAGCGCCGGAAGCAGGGAGCGGATCCTGGCGAGGATCCGGGCCGCCGTCGCCGGAGCCCCGGAGGTCGAGATCACCCGCGCCTACCGCGGGTCGCCGCTCACGGCTCCCGTCCCGGCCTCGGTTCCGACCTCGGTTCCAAGCTCGGCTCCGGCCTCGGCTTCGGGCTCGGTCCCGGTCCCGGCCTCGGGCTCGGTCCCGGTCCCGGCCTCGGGCTCGGTTCCTGTCCCGGTGGATCGGGCGCGTGCCGGGGATGCGGAGGTCGTGGAACGGTTCGCGGAGCGGGTGGCGGACTACCGGGCCGTCGTGCACGTGGTGGACGAGGGCGAGGCGGCCGCGACGATCGCGGCGGCGCTGGCCCGGCGGGGTGCGGCCCGCGTGGTGGTCCCGGACGGCCTGCCGCCGGAGTGGGCGCCCGCGGATCCGGTCACCGACGATCCGCCGCTGAGCGCGGCCGAGCTGGACGAGGTGGACGGGGTCCTCACCGGGTGCGCCGTGGCGATCGCGGAGACCGGCACGATCGTGCTGGACACCGGGCCGGGACAGGGACGCCGGGTGCTGACGCTCGTCCCCGACTACCACCTGTGCGTGGTGCGCGCCGGGCAGATCGCGGCCGGTGTCCCCGAGGCGGTCGGCAGGCTCGACCCGTCCAGGCCGCTGACCTGGATCAGCGGTCCCTCGGCGACCAGCGACATCGAGCTGGACCGGGTGGAGGGCGTGCACGGGCCGCGCACCCTGGAGGTCGTCGTCATCCGCTGAGGCGCGTCCGTAAAGCGGCTCGTGAGCCCGGCCCGCGGTGCCCGCGAGGACGGGTCCCGTCCGGCCTCGGGGCACCCGCGAGGACGGGTCCCGTCCGGCCTCGGGGCACCCGCGAGGACGGGTCCCGTCCGGCCTGGGGACACGGCCCGTACGGCCCGCGGTCCCTCGGCCTGCCCGGGGGGATCCGGCACGATCCGCGCGGTGCGGCTGGACGTCCCGCGCACGCCCGGTTACCGTGCCAGGACGTGGCATCCGGCGGGTCCCATGACCACGAGGCCCGCCGGCCGCCGCGACCGATGTTAAAAAATGCATTTACCGATCCGTTACCTGCCCATGAGACGCCGCGATCGGATATTGTCGCGATTCGCACTCGCGTAACCCCAGGTCAAGGTCATTGGAGTCCTGTTTCCATGAAACCGCCGCTGCTGCTCATCGGGCAGGGCTCGCACGATGACAGTGGATCTGCTGAGTTCGGCAGGTTCGTCCACCGGCTCCGCTGCCGTCTGGACCGGACGGCGGCCGACGTCTCCGGTGGCTACATCGCCAGGGCCAGACCGCGCCTGAGCGACTCGGTCGCCTCGCTGGTCGCGCGGGGGCACCACCGGATGGTGGTCCAGCCGATGAGCCTGACCGGTGACGTGCGGCTCGGCGCGGACATCCCCACCGCGATGGCCCGCGAGCAGGAGAGGCACCCCATGCTGACCTGCGACCACGGCCGCCCCCTGGGCTCCGACCCCCGGGTGCTGGCGCTGCTCGCCGAGCGCCTGGCCGACGCCGCCGCCGAGGTCGCCAGCCTCCGGCTCGTCCCGGTGGCCGCCGGGCCTTTCGACGACGAGCCCGAGCGCATCGAGATCGGCGAGACCGCGGTGGTCCTGGTCGGGGACGGCTCGACCAGCCCCGAGACCAACGCCGACGTGCACCGGGTGTCCCGGCTGTTCTGGGAGATGCACGCCCACGAGTACATGACCGTGGAGACGGCCTTCGTCTCCCTCACCCCGCCCGGCGTCCCCGGTGGCATCGAGCGCTGCCGCCGCCTGGGCGCCAAGCGCGTGATCGTCGTGCCGTACCTGCTGTTCGCCGGGAGCCTGCTCGACCGGATCTGGGCGCAGGCCATGGCCTACGCCGCGGGCCACCCGGGGCTGGACGTCCGCTGCGCCGACGTCATCGGCGACTGCGAGGGCCTGGCCGACGTGGTGATCGACCGCTACGAGGAGGCGGTCAGCGGCATCATCTGGTGATCCGCGGCCGTCCGGACGTCGTCCCTTACCCGGCTTCCGGTTTTCCGGACTTTTCCTGAAACGACGTTTCCGCGAGAGACTGGATCACATGACCATTCTTGAGGAGACCGTCGCGGCGATCCTTCCCGCCGACCCGGCGGCCGTCGCCGACGCCCGAGCCCACCAGGACCGCCTGACCAAGCCGCAGGGCGCGCTCGGCGCCCTGGAGGACGTGGCGGTACGGCTGGCCGGAGCGGCCGGGGTCAGCCCGCCGCCGCTCCCGGCCCCCGCGGCTCTGGCGATCTTCGCGGCCGACCACGGCGTCCACGCCAGGGGCGTGACCCCGTGGCCGCAGGAGGTCACCCTGCAGATGGTCGGCAACTTCCTCGCCGGGGGCGCCGTGGCCAACGCCTTCGCCACCCAGGTGGGCGCCTCGGTGACGGTCGTCGACGTCGGCGTGGCCGCCGACCTCGACCCCGCGCCCGGCCTGATCGTCAGCAAGGTCGCCCACGGCACGGCCGACCTGTCCCGCGGTCCGGCGATGACCCGCGAGCAGGCGGTCGCCGCGCTGGAGGCCGGGATCGCGGTGGCCCGCGACCTCGTCGCCCAGGGTGCCCGCTGCCTGGTCACCGGGGACATGGGCATCGCCAACACCACCGCCTCGGCGGCACTGATCTGCGCCTTCACCGGCCGGGACGCGGCCGTCGTGACCGGCAGGGGGACCGGCGTCGACGACGAGACCCTGACCCGCAAGGTCGAGGTGGTCCGCGAGGCCCTGCGGGTGAACGGCCTGGAGCGCGGGCCGGGCGAGGCCCCGCCGGTGCCCGCGCTGGAGACGCTGGCCGCGGTCGGCGGCCTGGAGCACGCCGCGATCGCCGGATTCGTCCTGGGCGGGGCGGCGCTGCGGGTGCCCGTCATCCTGGACGGCGTCATCGCGGGGGCCGCGGCGCTGGCCGCCGCGGCGCTGGCCCCCGACGCCGTGGACCACTGCGTGGCCGGGCACCGCTCGGCCGAGCCGGGCCACGCCATCGCCCTGGAGCACCTGGGCCTGCGCCCGCTCATCGAGCTGGGGATGCGGCTCGGCGAGGGCACCGGCGGCCTGCTCGCCCACCCGCTCGTCTGCGCGGCGGCCAGGGTCATGCACGAGGTGGCGACGTTCGATTCCGCCGGGGTGACGGACAAGACGGCCTGACCTGCGAAAGCCCCGGAGAGCCGATCGACGGTGGACGGTCGGCCACCCCTTGACATCTGTTAACACCGTGGCAGCAAAGGCGGGGCCGCCAGCCGGTAGGTTTACCTCCTAGCACGCCCCGCTTCACCGTCACTCGCGAACGGGAGATCTGTCGCCATGTCGCCCTACCTGCTCGGCCTGCGTCTCTCCGGGCGGCGGGTGCTCGTCGTGGGCGGCGGGCACGTCGCCCAGCGCCGGGTCCCGACGCTGCTCGACGCGGGTGCCCTGGTCACCATCGTCTCGACGAGCGTGACGCACGCCCTCGACGACCTCATCGCGACCGGCCGCGTGACGTGGGAGGCCAGGCGCTACCAGGTCGGCGACGTCGACGGGGCATGGCTGGTCCAGGCGTGCACGAGCGACCGCGCGGTGAACGCCGCGGTGGCCGCGGAGGCCGAGGCCAAGCGGATCTGGTGCGTACGCGCCGACGACAAGGACGCCTCGGCCGCCTGGACCCCGGCCAGCGGCAAGGTGGACGAGATCAGCGTGGCGATCACCGCCGGGGGCGACCCCCGGCGCGCCGCCGGGATCAGGGACGCCGTCGTCGGGGCCCTCAGGGACGGCACGGTCGGGGCCCGGCGCAACCGCGCCAAGCCGGTGGGGGTCGCCCTGGTCGGTGGCGGGCCCGGCGACCCGGGCCTGATCACCGTACGCGGACGGCAGCTGCTGGCCCAGGCCGACGTGGTCGTCGCCGACCGCCTCGCGCCGCAGGCCCTGCTCGACGAGCTCTCCCCGGACGTCGAGCTGATCGACGCCGCGAAGATCCCCTACGGCCGTTACATGGCCCAGGAGAGGATCAACGAGCTGCTCATCGAGCACGCCAAGCAGGGCAAGTTCGTGGTCCGGCTCAAGGGCGGGGACCCGTTCGTCTTCGGCCGCGGCGGCGAGGAGATGCTGGCCTGCGCCCGCGAGGGCATCCCCGTCACCGTGGTCCCCGGCATCACCAGCCCGGTGGCGGCGCCCGCCGCCGCCAACGTGCCCGTCACGCACCGCGGGGTGAGCCAGGAATTCCACGTGATCTCCGTACACGTCCCCCCGGGCGACGAGAGATCAACCGTCGACTGGCCCAATCTGGCCAGATCCGGTGGCACGCTGGTGCTTATGATGGCGGTCGAACGGATCGGAGTGATCGCCGAGACGCTGATCCACGACGGACGTTCGCCGGAGACTCCCGTAATGGTGGTACAGGACGGTACTCTTCCCACCCAGCGAGCTCTTTACGCCACGTTGTCCACCGTGGCGGAGCGCGTGAGCGCGGCTGGGATTCGGCCACCTGCGATCGTGATCATCGGCGATGTCGTGAAGGTCGGCCAGGAGGTCGAGATGGTTCGAGCGGAGCGAGTACCGTGATATCGGCTTCCAACTGGCCTCCCCAACAAGGGGGCGGCCGTGATCCTCGCCTCGCCGGCACCCCCCAGGAACCATCCGACGACGCCCCGCCGGACGACACCGAATCCCCCGGCGAGCAGACGGTCTCCTTCGGCGCCATCCGTCCCGACGATGACGCCGCCTCCATCCGCGCCCGGCCACCCGGGGGAACGACCGATCCGGCCCCGGCCCAGGGCTCTCCCGACGTCCACCAAGGACCGCAGGGCGGTCCCGCCACGACCTTCCGGCCTGCGGGCCCCGCCCCGGCCCCGGGCCGGCCCGCCGGTCCCGCCGCACCCAGGGCCTCCGGCGGGGCGGACAATCCCTCGGCCCCGCCCGCCTCTGCCGAGGCCATGGCGGCTTTCCGCGCCGCCGCCGCCGCCGCCCAGGCCACGATCGACGCCCTCACCGCATCCCGGGACGCGGTCCCCAGATCCGCTCCACCCGGCGGGCGTCCTGACGCCTCACACGGCGCCCCCGCCTCCGGCCCCCCTCCTCACCCGCCAGGTCACGGCACCTCCGTTCCCCCGTACGGCTCGCGTGGGGGTGGCCCCGTCGCACCCGGTACGGTCCCGGGTGCTCCCGCCCGTCCCGGAGCCCCGGCTCCCGCCCGTCCCGGGCCCCCGGCCCCCGCTCACCCGGCGGCCCGGCAGGGGGGAGCGCCCGGTGCGGATGCTCCCGGCTCTCCCCGGCGCACGGGTGCGCCGCACCAGCAGGCGGGCGCCCCGGGCGGCCCGCGAGAAGGCGGGCCCGCCGCCCCGGGCGCGGTCTTCCGGCCGGGCGCCCCCGTGCCGTCGGCCGCCCCCGTACCGCCGGGCACGCACGCTCCCTACCCCGCCGGTCCCGGTGCGCGACCCCCGGGTCCCGTCCCCGTCCCCCACGACGGTCCCGGTGCGATCTTCCGGCCTGGTGCCCCCGTACCACCGGCGACCCCGCTCCCGCCGCAGGCCCGTCCCGCCACCGGTGACCCGGGTGACGTCGCCACGGCCTCTCCCGGGGCGCCGGGAGCGCTCTTCCGTCCGGGAGCCCCGGTCCCTCCGAGCGCTCCCCGGAGCGGGGGCCCGGCCACGTTCCTCCCCGGTGCCCAGCAGGAGCGGCCCCACGCGGACGCCGCCCCACCGCTCCGCGCCGGCAGGCCGCGGGAAGAGCCCGAGCAGAACGGGCCTGAGCAGGGCAGACCCGAGCAGGACCAGAACGCGACACCGGGCGAGGGTTCCGGCCTGTCCGAAGGCACCGAGGAGGCGTCCCGGCAGGAGCGTTCCGCTGCTCCCGAGACCGTTGCTCCCGAGACCGCTGCTCCCGAGACCGCTGCTCCCGAGACTGCTGGTTCTGAGACCACTGGTCCCGAGACCGACGAGTCCGGTTCCGGGTCCCGCGAGCCTGGGCTCGATGAGCCCGGGGCCGGCGAGTCCGGGTCCGGTGAGCCCGGGTCCGACGGCTTCGGGGACGAGCGTTACGACGGCTCGGAGAACGAACGCTCCGACGACGCCGGGAACGAGCGTTCCACGGACGATCGCCCCGCAGGTGAGCGTTCCGGAGACGCCGCGAGGGGCAACGCCGAGGCGCCGAACGCCGAGGGTGTCGAAAACGACTCCGCGGACATCCCGCCCTCGCGTGACAAGGTCACGCCCTCGGACGAGCACGAGATCGTCGAGATCCTCGAGATCCTCGAGATCCGGAACGACGTACGAGACGGCACCGGTACCGGCGTCATCGACGGCGAACTCCGTGACGGCGAGCCCGAGAGCACCGAGTCCCGGAGCGGGGAACGGCCCGCCGAGACCGGGGAACGAGTCCGGGACGAGGCCGACGGGGTCGACGGGGTCGACGGCAGGACCGGCGGCGGGACCGATGACGAGGTCAGGGCCGACATCGGGGCCGGGGGCGAGGACGGAGCAGGGTCCGCCACCTCCGAAGACGACGGTGCCGATGGCGCCTCCACCGAGACCGACACCCCGGCCGACACCGACACCATCACCGACACCCCAGCCGACACCGGCACCCCGGCCGACACCGGCACCTCCGACCACCCCGGGAGCGAGCCCTCCGACACCGAGGCGTCCGGCGACGGTGACGGTGGTCACGAGAGCGGCCACGAGGAGGAGGAAGGCAGCGGCGAGAAGGCCCGGGACGCAGCGGGCGCGGAGCCGCAGGAGCGCGTACGGGAGACGCCGCTTCCGGCCGCCGTCTCCAAGGCCCTGAGCAGCGCGCTCACCGCCGTCCGCATCGGCGTGACCGACCTCACCTTCGGCCTGGACCTCCCCGGCGCCGACGAGGCCAGGAAGGTCCAGGGCGAGATCCTGGCCCAGCTCGACGACTACGTGATCCCCCGCGTCCACACCAGCACCGCGCCCGCGCTCATCGTGGTCGCGGGCTCCACCGGCGCGGGCAAGTCCACGCTGCTCAACACCCTGGCCAACGCCAAGGTCAGCGCGACCGGCGTACGCCGTCCCACGACCGGTACGCCCGTCCTGGCCTGCCACCCCGACGACCACGAGTGGTTCGCCAAGGGCGAGCTGCTCGGCGGCCTGCGGCGGCTCGGCGAACCCGACCCCGAAATGTCCTCGGGCGGTCTGGTGCTCGTCTCCACCGAGCACCTTCCCGCGGGCGTGGCCCTGCTGGACACCCCCGACATCGACTCGGTCGTCGAGGAGCACCACGAGATCGCCCACCGCATGCTCGACGTGGCCGACCTGTGGATCTTCGTCACCACAGCCGCGCGGTACGCCGACGCCCCGGCGTGGCGGCTGCTGCGCCTGGCCAAGGAGCGCGGTGCCCGGCTGGCCATCGTGCTCTCCCGGGTGCCTCCCAAGTCCCGCGAAGTGATCGACAAGCACTTCGTGAGGATGCTCACCGAGTACGGCCTCGGCGAGGTCGACCGGTTCGTCGTCCACGAGAGCAAGGTCGTCGACGGCATGCTCCCCGACGACGAGGTGACCGAGCTCCGGCGCTGGCTGGACGAGCTCTCGGTCGACGAGCGCCGCCGCGAGCAGGCCGTGACGGCCACCCTGAACGGGGTGCTCAACAGCTTCCGTACCCGGATACCGGCTCTGGCCAGGCAGCTGGAGGTCCAGGTCGCCCTGCGCAGGGACCTGCGCGCGGACGTGGACACCGCCTACGCCCGCGCCTTGGCCGAGATCGACGAGAAAACCGGCAACGGCTCGCTGCTCCAGGGGGAGGTGCTCGCCCGCTGGCAGGACTTCGCCGGTTCCGGTGACCTCATGCGCACCCTTCACCTGCGCAGGCCCGGTCGTTTCGCGGGCAAGGCGAGCCAGCAGGCGCCCGAACGGCTCAGCGCCCTGAAGTCCGCGCTGCGGGCGGGGCTGGAGTCGGTCGTCGTCTCGGCGGCGCATCGGGCGGCCGAGGAGGCGGCCTCGCGCTGGCTGAACCGTCCGGGCGCGCAGGAGGTCCTGGCGGCGGTCCCCGACTCGGGCCGCGCGTCCGACGAGCTGCTGCGCCGGGCCGGCCGGACCATCGGGGCCTGGCAGGATCACATCATCGAGCTGATCCGCACCGAGGGCGTGACCAAGCGGTCGGTGGCCAGGGTGATCTCGTTCGACGTCGAGTCCCTGTCGCTGATCCTGACCATAGGGCTGCTCGGGTACGGCTCCTCGGACGCGCGGAGCGGTCCCGGCGCGCTGCCGCAGCGCCTGGTGCACGCGCTGCTCGGCGCCGAGTCGCTGCGCAACATCGGGGTGAAGGCCCGGAGCGATCTCCGTGCCCGGATCGGCCTGCTCTTCGACGACGAGACGGCCCGTTACGTCCAGGCCCTCGACGGGGCCGGCATACCCGACGAGGCCGCGGCCACGCGTCTCTACCAGGCAACGTACAACCTTGAGGTCGCCCGATGAGTGTTGGCACCACCCAGGCACGCCAGGGGCTCGGCGGACGGCTCGCCGCGCTGGCACGGATCGTGGAGCTGGGCCCGGGCAGGGTCGAACCCGCGTTGCTCGCCGAGTCGGGGCGGCTGCTGCTCCGTGCCGGTGAGCGGCTCAAGCTCTCCTCCGACCACACCGTGGTCGCGCTCGCCGGGGGCACCGGGAGCGGCAAGTCCACGCTGTTCAACTCGATCTCCGGCCTGGAGCTGTCACCCACGGGGGTCCGCCGCCCGACCACGGCCCGTACCCACGCCTGCGTGTGGGGGCTGGACGGTGCGGGCCCGCTGCTGGACTGGCTGCAGATCCAGTGGCGGCACCGGTTCGCGCGGGCCAGTGCCCTGGACCGGGGCGAGGGCCGGCTGAACGGGCTGATCCTGCTCGACCTGCCCGACCACGACTCCATCCGCGCGCTGACCGACACCGAGGCCGACCGGCTGATCCAGGTCGCCGACCTCGTCGTGTGGGTGCTCGATCCGCAGAAGTACGCCGACGCCTCCACGCACCGGCGCTACGTGACCGACCTGGCCGGGCACGAGGCTGTGACGATCTTCGTCCTCAACCAGTCGGACCGGCTCGACGAGGACGAGCTGGCCGAGTGCGTCGCGGACCTGGACGGCCTGCTCCGCCGGGAGGGGGTCGAGCATCCCGTGATCGTCACCACCTCGGCGATCACGGGCAGCGGCGTCGACGAGCTCACGTCCGTCCTCGCCGAGACCGTCTCCGAGCGCAGGGCCGCGGTCCAGCGGCTGGAGGCCGACCTGGACCGGCTGACGCTCCGCCTGGCGAAGGCCGTGCCCGCCGACGGGGACCCCGCCCCGCCCTCCTCCCTCGACGACGCCCGCCGGATCGGCCTGACCGATGCCCTCTGCGACGCGGTCGGCGTCCCCGCCGTCGGTGAGGCGATGGAGAACGTGTACGCCGCGCGCTCCGCCGAATGGGTCGGCTGGCCCTACGGCCGCTGGATCGCCAGGCTCCGCCCGGACCCCCTGAACAGCCTGCGGCTGGGGGACCTCAGGGACGAGATCCGCGGCCTGACCGGTGGTTCGGTCAGCGCGCAGCCCGCCGAGGTGGACACCGCCGTCCAGGCCCTCGCCGACGGCCTCACCTCCGGTATGCACGAGGCGTGGCGGAACGCCATCAGGGACGCGGCCCGTTCCCGGGTGGCCCAGCTGCCCCAGGTGCTCTCGGAGGAGCTGTCGGAGGTGGCGCCCCGCCTGGACAGGGTTCCCGGCTGGTGGCGGCTGCTCTTGGTCTGGCAGTACCTGCTGGTGGTGCTCTTCCTGGCCGGGCTCGTCTGGGTCGGCGTGGCGCTGGCCTACGGTGTGTTCGAGCTCGGGACCCCGCCCGAGGCGCTGGAGTTCTTCGCCGACGTGACCTCGCTGCCCTGGGTCGGGCTGATGATGTTCTCCGTTCTCGGGCTCGGGGTGCTGACCGCGTTGGCCAGCCGCAACTTCGTGGTGCTCGGCGCGGGCAACGAGCGTGACGCGCTGGAGCGCGAGATGCGCCGCAGGGTCGGCGGCGTCGCCGAGAGCATGGTGATCGAACCGGTGGAGCGGGAGCTGACCCGCTATAACGAGTTCTATTCGGCCATGCGGAGCCTGCGGGGCTGATCCCGTCCGGTTCTCCCCGCCGAGACCCCTGTGCCGAGTCGTCCCCTTCGGTCGTGCCGATCGAGGGGGCGGTGTCGGCCGTCGCCGACCGTCCACAGCCTCGCCCCGGGATCCGGGGTTTTCCACAGAACCAGGTTCGGGGGCCTGCGGGAGGGACGGTAGGAGCCATCGTGTCTCTCAGCCGCCGGCAGTCAGCCGGCTCCCATGGGAGGCACGATGAACGACATCCATGTCACGCTGACCGGTAACGTCGCGGCCCCGCCGCGCCAGCACACCTTCCCCGACGGTTCCCGGGTCACCTCGCTCAAGATCGCTTCGACGAGCCGCTACTTCGACCGCGAGAACCAGCAGTGGCGCAACGGGGAGACCACCTACTTCGGGGTCCGCTGCTTTCGCGGGCTGGCCGACAACGTCGCCCAGTCGGTCCGGCTGGGCCAGCCCGTCATCGTCCAGGGCAGGCTGCGCATCCGCGAGTTCACGCATGAGGGGGAGCGCCGGTTCATGCCCGAGGTGGAGGCCGGCTCGCTGGGCCACGACCTGCGCTGGGGGCTCGGAAGCTTCAGCAAGCCACAGCGTGGCGGGCCGATCCCTGCCCTGGGCAGCGCGGAGCGGAGCGAGCTCGACCGCGAGACGTCCGACTGGGCCATGAGCGGCGGCGTTCCCGTCGGCTCCGACGCCCTGGCCGCGGCGAGGCCCGACTCCGGTGCCCGGCCGGGCGGGGAGCCCGGATCCGACGGTGAGATCACCGGAGGGTCCGGAGCCGGTGGTGAGACGACCGGGGAGGCGCCGTCCGAGGAGGACGGGGCCGCGCAGAGCGGGTCCGCAGGCGTGGCGGCCGGGGGGATCTGGGAGGCCGGGGAGATCGGGGAGACCGGGTCCGCCGGTGCGGTGCCGTGGGAGATCGGGGCGCAGGCCGTCCCGGGCGCCGAGCCGGCCGTGACGGCCGAGATCTTCGCGGAGATCGCCGGGAGCACCCCGCACGCGATGGGGGACGGGGTCCCGGCAGCGGAGCCCGCGCAGGGGGAGGTCCCGAGCCGCAGGCGCAGGACGACGGCGAAGGGGGCGGCGAGGCGAGCGGACGCCACGGCGGGAAGCGGTCCCGCCCGGGAGGCCGGGGCGCTCGCGACCATGCCGGACGAGGAGAAGGTCTACCCCGCCGTGGACGACGAGGTCCCCTGGCCGGTACGGGAGCACGTGGCGGCCTGAGCCGTGCCACCACGGGAAGGCCCGGGCCGCGGGCCTTCCCGTCCGGCAGGCGGCCCGTCGTCCCGTCGTGGGTCCGGTCGTGGGTCCGGTCGCGGCCAGGTCGCGGGCCCGGTCCTGGGCCTGTCGTCCGGTGGCGGACGCCGGCGCCAGATCGTTGACCTGGGACGGGGGAGAAGGTGGAAAAGAAAAAGGGTCGAGGCGCAGGGGAGCTCCGGGGCGGAAGGGGAATACAGGAGGCAAGGGGAAGCCGGGGGGAAAGAGGGCTCCGGGGTGAAAGAGAGGGCCTGGGACGGGCTGAGCGAGGGGGCATCGGCCGGACGCGGTCGGCGCCCGCCGCGGCAGGCGGCGACGCCGAGATGAACCGGCCGATGGTCTTGCCCGTGTCAGATGCCGAGACATCCGTTAGGTCCAGGTCACGCCCCGCAGCATGGCTTGCTCCTTTCCCACACGGCCCGCTCGCGGGCGAGCGGTTTCCAAGTCATGGATCAACCGGCGGGTTGACCCACTTCGTCAACGTAGCGGTTGCCGTCGCGCGACGCACACTCCGCAACTATTGTGTTACACATCGTTAGTCGGAGAGGGGGACGACATGGCGGCTCCCGGTCACACCTCGGTGAAAGCGCGCGACGGCGTGACGGCCTTGGTCGATCGATGGCCCTTGCTCGGGCAGCGTCGCCCGCTGGTCGCCTATCTGTGCGGATTGGTGACGCTGGACGCCGTCGTGATCGTGTACTTCGCGACGTCCGGTGTCTTCCGCTGGTCCGATCTGCTGACCTTCACCGCGCTGATGGCGTGCGGGGCCGTGTGCATCGAGGCGACCCGCAGGCTCGGCATGCCCGCGGGCGTCTACCGGGACCTGCTCTCCGCCTGGTGGTTGCCCGCCGCGCTGCTCCTGCCGCCGCTGTACGCCCTCCTGGCGCCCATACCGCTGCAGTTCCTGCTGCAGAAACGGGTGCGCGCGACCGTGGTCTACCGGCGGGTCGTCAGCTCGGCGGCGATCGGGCTCGCCGGATGCGCGGCCTCCCTGCTCTTCCACGCCACCGCCGGTGACCTCAACGCGCTGGTCAGGGGCGACGGAAGACCGATCCTGGTGGCCGTCGGCTGCGCGGTCCTGTTCACGGTGATCAACACCGCCCTGATCGCCGTCGCCGCCCACACCGCCGACCCCGAGAGCCACTGGCGGGAGGTCCTGTGGAACCGGGAGAACCTGCTCCTGGACGTCGTGGAGCTCTGCCTGGGCGTCCTGGTCTCCATCACCTGCGGGATCAACCTGGCGCTGCTGGTCCTGGCCCTGCCACCGGTGGTGCTGCTCCAGCGCAGCCTGCTGCACGCCCAGCTCCAGGCGGCGGCCCGCACCGACCTCAAGACCGGCCTGCTGAACGCCGCGGCCTGGCACCGCGAGGCCGACACCGAGATCGTCAGGGCCCGGCGCACCGGGGAGACGCTCGCCCTGCTGATCGTCGACATCGACCACTTCAAACGGGTCAACGACACCTACGGCCACCTGATCGGCGACCAGGTCCTGGTCGGCGTGGCCGACACCATCCGCAGCCAGCTGCGCGACTACGACGTGGTGGGCCGGTTCGGCGGCGAGGAGTTCGTCGTCCTGCTGCCCAGGGCCGACGTGACCGAGGCGCGCAGGGTGGCCGAGCGGCTCCGCTCCCGGGTGGGCAGGATGGCCGTCCCGGCCGACGACAACATGATCACCGTGACCATCTCGGTCGGTGTGGCGATCATGAGCGTGCACGGGGACGACCTGATCGAACTGCTCGCCGCGGCCGACCTAGCCCTCTACCGCGCCAAGGAGCTCGGCCGCGACCAGATCTGCCTGCCCGCCACGGTCGTGCCCCCGGCCCGCAGGCCCGGATCCGAGGCCGCCCCTAGCTGAACTTTCCAGGCCCTAAACTAAAGGCATGCCGGAGTACATCTACACACTGCAGCGCGTGCGCAAGGCGCATGGCGACAAGGTCGTCCTCGATGATGTGACGCTGTCGTTCCTGCCGGGCGCCAAGATCGGTGTCCTGGGCCCCAACGGCACCGGAAAGTCGACGCTGCTGAAGATGATGGCGGGCCTGGAGCAGCCGTCCAACGGCGACGCCCGGCTCATGCCCGGCTTCACCGTCGGCATGCTTCAGCAGGAGCCCCCCCTCAACGAATCCAAGACCGTCCTCGGCAACGTCGAAGAGGGCGTCGCCGAGACCAAGGCGATGCTCGACCGCTTCAACGAGATCGCCGAGCTGATGGCCACCGACTACAGCGACGAACTGCTCGACGAGATGGGCAAGCTGCAGGACGCCCTCGACCACCGCAACGGCTGGGATCTCGACAGCCAGCTGGAGCAGGCGATGGACGCCCTGCGCTGCCCCCCGCCGGAGGCCGAGGTCACCCAGCTCTCCGGTGGCGAGCGCCGCCGGGTCGCCCTGTGCAAGCTCCTCCTGGAGCAGCCCGACCTGCTGCTGCTCGACGAGCCCACCAACCACCTCGACGCCGAGAGCGTCCAGTGGCTCGAGTCACACCTGGAGAAGTATCCGGGCACCGTCCTGGCGGTCACCCACGACCGTTACTTCCTGGACAACGTGGCCAACTGGATCCTGGAGCTCGACCGGGGCCGCTGCCACCCCTACGAGGGCAACTACTCCACCTACCTGGAGGCCAAGGCGGCGCGGCTCAAGCTCGAGGGACAGAAGGACGCCAAGCGCAAGAAGCGCCTGGAGGAGGAGCTGGAGTGGGTCCGCTCCAACGCCAGGGCCCGCCAGACCAAGAGCCGGGCACGTCTCCAGCGCTACGAGGAGATGGCCGCCGAGGCCGACAAGCACCGCAAGCTCGACTTCGAGGAGATCCAGATCCCGCCGGGCCCGCGGCTGGGCACCACGGTCATCCGGGCCGAGAAGCTCACCAAGGGCTTCGAGGAGCGGGTGCTGATGGAGAGCCTCTCCTTCGACCTGCCGCGCAACGGCATCGTCGGCATCATCGGCCCGAACGGTGTCGGCAAGACCACCCTGTTCCGGATGATCACCGGCAGTGAGACGCCCGACAGCGGTGAGATCGTGATCGGCGACACCGTCAAGATCTCCTACGCCGACCAGAGCCGGGGCGGGATCGACCCGTCCAAGAACGTCTGGGAGGTCGTCTCCGACGGGCTGGACTACATCAAGGTGGGCCAGGTCGAGATGCCGTCCCGCGCCTACATCGCGGCCTTCGGCTTCAAGGGGCCGGACCAGCAGAAGAAGGCGGGCATCCTCTCCGGTGGAGAGCGCAACCGGCTCAACCTCGCCCTGACCCTGAAGCAGGGCGGCAACGTGCTGCTGCTCGACGAGCCCACCAACGACCTCGACACCGAGACGCTCTCCAGTCTGGAGAACGCGCTGCTGGAGTTCCCCGGCTGTGCCGTGATCACCTCGCACGACCGGTGGTTCCTGGACCGCATCGCCACCCACATCCTGGCGTGGGAGGAGGGCTCGAACTGGTTCTGGTTCGAGGGCAACTACGCCGACTACGAGAAGAACAAGGTCGAGCGCCTGGGGGCCGACGCGGCCCGGCCGCACCGCGTCACCTACCGCAAGCTCACCCGGGACTGAGGGCCGCTCCACCGTTCCCGGCGCCCGGACGGGCGCGAGTGAAGGGCCGTCCGGGCCGGTGCGGGAACGGGCCGTACGGACGGGATCAGGGGCCGGCCGCCGATCGAGGCGGCCGGCCCCCGGTCATTCCGGGACGCGCCCCGGCGTGCGGTGGCCGCCGAAGGGTCGCTACGGTTTCGGGTGTGTTTGAACAGAGCGTCGCGGACGGGGTCGGCCGGGATCACCGGCACGTGTTCTCCAGGGCCGTCAGGTTCGCCGACATCGACTCGCTGGGACACGTCAACAACGTGCGGTTCCTCGACTACCTGGAGGACGCGCGGCTGGCGATGTTCCACATCGACCCCCACCACGAGGGCATCGCCCCGTTCCGGGGACTCGTGGTCGCCCGCCACGAGATCGACTACCGGCGTCCGCTCACCTTCCGCCTCGACCCCGTCCGGGTGGAGTCCTGGGTGACGGAGATCAGGCCGGTGCGGTTCACCCTCGCGTACGAGATCCGCGACGACGAGGAGGTCTTCGTCAGGGCCGGGTCGGTGCTCGTCGCCTATGACGTGGAGCAGGCCTCCCCCCGGCGGCTGAACCAGGACGAGCTGGACTACCTGCGCAGGTTCACCGCCGACGGCTGAGGGCGGCCCGGTGACGCCGCCGCGGGGCACCCGGCGGGGACTCCCGAGGCCGCCGCACGCCGGAACCCGTACCGCGCCCGGAACCCCGTAACCCGGAACCCCGTACCGCGTCCGGAACCCGTACCGCGGGAGTCCCGGCGCACGCCAAGGCGGAATGCCCGGCCGGTGGGCGCGCCGCCGGTGAGGGCGGCGCGCCGGGGCGTCAGGCGCCGGAGGTGGCCAGCCAGACCGCCGTGTCCGGCAGCAGCAGGTGCCCCTCGACCGGAGCGCTGCCGATCAGGACGCGGTCGTGCGGGGGCAGCTTCACCGGCTCGATGCCGCAGTTGATGACGCAGGTCAGCGGTCCCCGCCTGAAGACAAGAGCGTCCCCGGAGCTCTCCAGCCAGGTGATCTCGTCGGGCAGGGTGCCGCGCAGGTCGCGGCGGGCGCGCAGGGCCTCCCGGTAGAAGCTCAGCGTCGAGCCCGGGTCGTTCGACTGGCGCTCGGCCGACAGCACCACCCACTCGACCGGCTGGGGCAGCCAGGGCCGCGTCCCGTCCGGGGAGAAGCCGTACGGCTCGGACACCCCCGACCAGGGCAGCGGGACCCGGCACCCGTCCCGGCCGGGCAGCTTCCCCTCGGACCGGGCGAAGATCGGGTCCTGGCGGGCCTCCGGGGGAAGATCCTTCACCTCGGGGAGGCCCAGTTCCTCCCCCTGGTAGAGATATGCCGATCCCGGCAGGGCGAGCATGGCGAGCAGCGCCGCACGCGCGCGGGCCAGGCCCGTCGTGGAGTTCGTCAGGCCGTCGCCGTACCGGGTCACGTGCCGGACCACGTCGTGGTTGGAGAGCACCCAGGTGGGGGCGGTCACGGCGGCCAGCGTGTCGTCGATGACCTTCTTGAACGCGGCCCCGGACCAGGGCGCCTCCAGCCAGGCGAAGTTGAAGCTCTGGTGCAGCTCGTCGGGACGGACGTAGAGCGCGAGGTCCTCGGCGGAGTCGGTCCAGACCTCGCCGATGGCCATCCGCTCACCGTCGTAGGAGTCGAGCACCTTGCGCCACTCGCGGTAGACCTCGTGCACCTCGGGCCGTCCCCAGATCGGGGACTCGGCCTTGAACGCCTGGTCCTCCGGAGGCGTGTCCGGCAGCCCCTCGGCCTTGTACAGGCCCATCGCCACGTCGATCCTGAACCCGTCCACCCCCCGGTCCAGCCAGAACCGCAGCACGTCGAGGAACTCGGCGTGCACCTCGGGGTTGCGCCAGTTGAAGTCGGGCTGCTCGGGGGCGAAGAGGTGAAGGTACCACTGCCCGTCGGGCGCCTTGCTCCAGGCCGGGCCGCTGAAGGTCGACTGCCAGTTGTTGGGCGGCAGGTCCCCTCCGTCGCGGAAGATGTAGCGGTCGCGTCCCTCGCCGCGCAGCGCGGCCTGGAACCACTCGTGCGCCGAGGAGCTGTGGTTCGGGACGATGTCCACGATGACCCGCAGGCCCAGCCGGTGCGCGTCGGCCACCAGGTCGTCGAAGTCGGAGAGCGTGCCGAAGAGCGGGTCGACGTCGCGGTAGTCGGCCACGTCGTAGCCGCCGTCGGCCATCGGGGAGCGGTAGAAGGGGGTCAGCCAGATCGCGTCCACGCCGAGCTCGGCGAGGTACGGCAGGCGTCGCCTGATGCCGGGCAGGTCGCCGACGCCGTCTCCGGAGGCGTCGGCGAAGCTGCGAACGTAGATCTCGTAGACGACGGCGTCACGCCACCAGGGGGTTTCCATGAGCATGGGTTGCCCCCGGTCGGCGGGGTTTATGCGTCGGGGGCGTTGACCATGCTGTGCGCCGCGTACACGAGGTAGTCCCAGAGGCGTTTCTCCAGGTCCTCGGGGAGCTCCAGGGAGGCCACCGCGTCGTGCATGTGCCTGAGCCAGGCGTCGCGCTCGGCCGAGCGGATGACGAACGGGTTGTGCCGCATCCGCAGGCGCGGGTGCCCCCGCTGGGTGCTGTAGGTGTTGGGGCCGCCCCAGTACTGGATGAGGAACAGCCGCAGCCGGTCCTCGGCGCCTTCGAGGTCGTCCTCGGGGTAGAGCGGCCGGAGCAGCGGGTCGGTGGCCACTCCCTGGTAGAAGTGGTGCACCAGACGCCTGAAAGCCTCCTCGCCGCCGACGGCGTCGTAGAAGGACTCTGGTTCCTCGGGGGTGGCGGACACGTGCTCCAGCCTAATCGACGTCAGCCGGCGATCGGGATGGAGGCCCGGTCCAGGGCCGTCTTGACCCGGAGGCGGAGCTCGCGGGCGATCTCGGCCTGCTTGGAGGGGAGGGTCTTCGCGCTGATCCGGAAGATGACCGAGGTGTCGGAGATCTGCTCGATGCCCCAGACCTGCGGCTCCTCCACGATGACGGAGCGGAGGTCCGGGTCCTCCCACATCTCCTCGACGGTCGCCTTGAGCAGGTCGCGGACGGCCGGGACGTCGGAGGTGTAGGCCACCGGCACGTCCACGGTGGCGCGCGACCAGCCCTGGGACTCGTTGCCGACCCGGGTGATGGTGCCGTTGCGCACGTACCAGACCCGGCCGTCGGCGTCGCGCAGGCGGGTGATGCGCAGGGTGACCGCCTCCACGGTGCCCACCGCGGCACCGGCGTCGATCACGTCGCCCACGCCGTACTGGTCCTCCAGGAGCATGAACATCCCGGCGATGAAGTCCTTGACGAGCTCCTGGGCGCCGAAGCCGATCGCCACGCCCACGATTCCGACGCTGGTCAGCAGGGGGGCGATGGGTATCGTGAGCCGCTCCAGGACGGTCAGCACGGCGGTGCCGAGGATGATGATGGAGGCGATGTGCTTGAGCACCGAGCCCATGGTCTCGGACCGCTGCCTGCGCCGCTCGGCCAGGATCGCGTCCAGGCCCTCGGGGGCCGGCGTGTCCCTGCCGCGCAGCCGTCCCGCCAGTGAGGTACGCCCGGAGGACGCCCGCCGCACCACGCGGTTGATCAGCCGGTGCGCCACGTTGCGCAGGATCAGCGCGATCACGATCACGAGCACGAGGGCGAGGGCGGCCGCGACCACGGGGGCCCAGTTGGCCGGGATGATGGTCTGCACGAGATCGCAGAGTATCCCCCCGCCGTCCCCGCATCCCCTCGTCAGGCCCGCGCTCATGTCCAAAAGCCCCTTGACGCTCTCGGCTGGATCCAGCGTCGTCGTGACGGTCGGGGTCGGGACGGGGGACGGGCTGGGACTCGGGGTGGGAACGGGCGTGGGGGAAAGCAGGAACACGGAGTGGATCCCTCTCGGATCGGATCGATGGCCGGCCGGGCGCGTCTGATGACCCACCCATCTTGCCGATCGAACCGGCCTCCGTCACATCACGCCGGGGAAGACGGGGACATCCGGATCAGGGGCCGCGGGGGGCGGACCCGGATGCCCCGGTGACGGGTGGCCCGGACGGGACACGCACCCGGAAGCGTGTCCCGTGTCGTTCCCGAGAGGAATCCCCTCCTGTCACCGTCCGGACGAGAGGCCGGACGGCAGTCTGTGCTTCGGATCGGTTCGGGGGCCTCGGCCCGACGGAGCCGAGGCGTGTCGCGGGAGGTCCCGCGGGTGACCGGTTCGCAAGGCCGGTCCGTGCGGGCGACGCACCCTGCGAGGGTGGCCGCCGGGCCGGGACGGGCCCGAGGGGGCGGGCCCGTCCGGCCGATTCGGAGCCGGCGGGACGACCAGCGTCCGAGGACGCTCCGCACCGGTCGCCCCGCCGGCTCCGTCGAGCCGCGGCAGGCGCGGCGCACCGGCCGGAACACCGGCCGTTGCGCCGCTCACCTCACTCTCCTACCGCGGCGAGTACGCGTGCGACCTTGGTCGCGGCACCGGCGGGGTCCTCCACCGTGTGCATCTTCTCGCCCCAGGACCACCAGTAGTACCAATCCCGATGGCTGGGGGCGGCCTGGGCTCGGCAGGTGACGTTCTCCGCCAGGCTGGTCGCCTTGGGGTTGATCACACGCACGAACGTGCGGCCCGAGTGGGTCCGTACCACGCGGGCGTGCAGCCCGCGGCAGTCAAGCTCCGTCACCAGTCGTTCCAGGTGCCGGAAATCGTCTTCACCCACCTCGTCCCTCCTCGTGATGTCGGTTGCCGGCGCCGAACCGTGTTCGCTCGATCACGCATTCGGTGCTGCTCGCCAAAGATGACTCACGGTGGGCCCATGGGTCAATTCGGGGAAAACCCAGTTCAGGGTGGACGTTGTGCCAAGTGGGTTGAAAGAAACAGTCCCCGGGAGGACGATTCTTAGCCCATGGCTTTATTTGTGCGTTCCGGATGAGTCAAACGTGGTCCATCATTCTCGGTAGGCGCAGTGCGACAGAAAGATCACACTGAGTCAAGGGGGAGAGGACCGGTCGGGACAACGTGTGCCGGCCAGCCCCGGCTGGCCACGAGAGAGGGGCCGGTATGTCCGGCAGGCAGCACAGGGAGACAGAGTTGGCACGACGGATCCGGGCTCGTGGCCTGGCGTCCGGGAAGTCCTCGGCGCAGATAGCCGAGGAAATTCACGACAAATGCAGTGCGCAATTCGGGACCACACGGATTAAAGGTCACCGGCTCGCGCACGGCGTCGCCCTCGCGGACGTCATCGAACAGATACGGGCGCTGTTCGAACGCGACGGCAAGTCGGCCCCGGGCATCGGCGAGACGCTCCTGTCCGCGTACGAGAGCGGGCTGAAGCGGCCCGGTCCCGAGTACCTGCACTACCTGTGCTCCGCCTACCGGGTCGAGCCGGCCTCCCTCGGGTACGACGGCCCGTGCATCTGCGGCCACGGCCACAAGATGCCCGGTGTCGTCCGAGGCGATCTCCAGGATGGAAGACCCGACACTTCCCCTGGTCCGCGAGAGCTGCTGATCCAGCCGATCGGCCTCGGCCTTTCCGCGGACGGGGGCGAGGAGGACGAGAACGTGCTACGGAGGACACTCTTACAGCTCCTGGCGGGCAGCGGCATCGCGCTGGACGGCCAGGTGCTCGGATCGGTGGAGAGCATCCGCAGGAGGATGGACGACACGCTGGTCTCGGCCACCGTCTCGCCCGCCATGCTCGACCAGTGGGAGGAGTCGACCATCGGCTTCGGCCGCCAGTACATGAACACCCCGCCGCTCCGGCTGCTGTGCGACGTCATGCTGGAGTTCAGTGCGGTGCGCAAGGCGATGGAGCGGCGCCAGCCGGTCGACCTGCAGGAACGGCTCTGCCGGATGGCCGCCCAGCTCGCCGGGCTGAGCGGTATGATCATGATCAATCTCGGTGACCACCGGCTCGCCCGGTCGTTCTTCCGTACCGGCAGGACCGCCGCCGACGAGACCGGGGACCGCGCGCTGCGGGCGTGGGTCACGGCCAGGGAGGCCCTGGTCCCGCTCTACTACGGCGATCCGCGCGAGGCGCTCAACCTGGCCAAGAAGAGCCGGGACCTGGCCGGGCAGACCCCCTGCGCGGCTCAGGCGATGGCCCCGGTGGTGGAGGCCCGCGCGCTGGCGATGATGTCGGGCGCGGGCAAGAAGGACGTGGTCGACCAGGCCAAACGGGCCCTGTCCCGGGCCAGGGCGGCCTTCTCCCAGATGACCGCCGCCGAACAGGACGACTCCACCTTCGGCTACACCGAGCGCCAGCTGTACTTCCACCAGGGGGACGCGCTGGTCAAGCTCGGGCAGGCGATGGAGGCCGACCTCATCCTGGAACAGGCGCTCACCAAGTACGGCCCGGCCGACTGGCTGGATCCGACCATCATCAAACTCGACCGCGCCCAGTGCAAGATCCTCGAAGGCGACGTGGAGGAGGCCCTGGACATCGCCCAGCGCACGATCGAGGGCCTCGACGACGAGTGCAGGCCCGACATCCTCATGCAGCGCGCGCACGAGGTGGCCCGGCAGGCCGAGGTGAAGGCTCCCGGCCATCCCAAGCTCAGGATCTACCTGGACTCGCTGCGCAGCCGCGGCGTCCCGGTGGCGGATCCGGTGGCCGACGGGAGGGAGAGTTGAGGCCGACGCTCCGGCGTTATCGCTGGTCCGACCTCGAAACCGTCTGGGCGCTGCACCAGATATGCCTCGCCCAGGTGGGGCTCGCGCCCGGGGACGGCGTCTACTACGAGGACGACTTCCCCAGGATCGGCGAGGTCTATCTCGCCGACCGGGGGGAGTTCCTGGTGGGCGAGATGCCCGGCGGGCGCATCGTCACGATGGGAGGGCTCCGTCGCGTCGACGACCGAAGCGCCGAGATGTGCCGGTTGCGGGTCCATCCGGAGTTCCAGCGGCGCGGGTTCGGTGCACAGATGGCCCTCGCCCTGGAGGCCCGCGCGGTCGAGCTGGGGTACGCCCGGCTCTGCGGGGACACCACCCTGAACCAGCCCGCGGCGATGGAGCTCTACCGCAGATTCGGATGGCGGGAGATTCGCCGGGAGGAGCGAGGAGGATGCACCGTTATCTACGGAGAAAAAGACCTTATATCCGCTATGTCCTCTTTAACGCAGTAAGTTGGTGAACCGCTTCGCTCCAGGTATTGCCGATCGCGAAAACAGCGGAATACTGGGTCTTCTCATCCGTCGACATTCTCTGGTGCGTACGATGAAAAAGATCATTGTTCACAAGCCCGGCGTTTCCCGACTCGGTGGTGTCGCCGGAGTCATCCACAAGGGGTGAAGGTCTTTTCGGCGAGGGAGGGCGGCCCCGGTCCATGGGATCGGGGACCACTCTCGCGCCCTTCTGCGTCATACTTTACGGCCCTGTGATGGCCTTTTTCGGTCTGTAATGGCGTCGAGGAATATGCGGGCCCCTGAGGTGTGACACGTTTGTATGGATTTCCGGTCCCGCGTCGGGTGCATTACGGCCCCAAGCGGATCGGCCGGTTCCAGCGGGGTGTCCCGATCGGTCCAGGACGTGTCCCGGCCGGTCCAAGGTGTGTCCGGTCGGTCCAGGGCGTGTCCCGGTCGGTCCGGCAGGGGGTCCGCGGGCGGGACGATCCGGACGGCTCTTCCTCGGGCGTCCGGGCGGGGCGGCGGAATGATCCGCCGGTCAGCCCAGCAGGGTGAGGCGGCGGACGACCTCCGGCAGGTCGGGGGGCTCCAGGAAACCGGGCAGGTCCGCCATCTCCGCCACGGAGAACCAGCCGGAGCCCAGGAAGGTGGTGTCCTCCTCGGCGGTCAGCGACACCGCGCCCGCTTCAGGGCCGTCCCCGAACCTGGCCAGGTAGAACCGCTCGGTCTTGGCGTAGTGGACGCCGAGCCAGTCGAACTCCCGGCGTACCGGAACCCACCG
This sequence comes from Streptosporangium sp. NPDC050855, assembly GCF_044456585.1. Taxonomy (NCBI): domain Bacteria; kingdom Bacillati; phylum Actinomycetota; class Actinomycetes; order Streptosporangiales; family Streptosporangiaceae; genus Streptosporangium; species Streptosporangium sp. NPDC050855. The sequence continues at coordinate 41,255 of NZ_JBITFY010000019.1, read as the reverse complement.
GTCCAGCACCGCCTCCCCGGGCAGGCCCGTCTCCTCGGTGAGCTCCCGCCGGGCGGCCTGCAGGGGGGTCTCGCCCGGGTCGATACCGCCACCGGGCGGTTCCCACAGGGTGTGGCCGCTGGTGGTGTCACGCCAGTGCATCAGGAGCACCCGTCCGGAGGCGTCCACACAGATCACCCTGGCCGCGGGCCGGTCGTTCGGCTGAGAGTCCCCCATGGGCCAGGGACGCTACCACCCGTACCCCGCCGGGCCGGAGCCCGGTGTGACCCGGTGACGGCCCCGTGGCGGCCCGCGTCCCGGAAGGCGTCGTGGACGGCGTCGTGGACGGCGTTCCGGACCGGCGGATGCGGCGCCGGGATTCGCTGTACCCTGCCCAGGTCAGGTGCGAGCACCGTACGATCCACCTCCTCAAGCTCAAGGGTGAAGGCATGAGTTCCAGGGCCGAGTATGTGTTGACGCTCTCCTGCCCGGACCGTCCCGGCGTGGTGGCCGCGGTCTCCGGTCTCCTGGCCGGACGAGGATGCAACATCATCGAGAGCCAGCAGTTCGGGGACGCCGTGGCCGAGCGGTTCTTCATGCGGGTGCAGTTCGCCTCCCCGCTGCCCGACGCGGAACTGCGCGAGGCCGTCGCGGCGCTGGCCCCGGAACTCGGCATGGACTTCAGGCTGCGCGACGTCTCGGTCAAGCCGCGCGTGCTGGTGATGGTCAGCAGGTTCGGCCACTGCCTGAACGACCTGCTCTACCGGACCCGTTCCGGCCTGCTCGACATAGAGATCGTCGCGGTCGTCTCCAACCATCCCGACCTGCGCCCGCTGACCCAGTCGTACGGCATCGATTACCACCACCTGCCGGTCACCCCCGAGACCAAGCCCAGGCAGGAGGCGGAGGTGCTCACCCTCGTCGATCACTACCGGGCCGATCTGGTGGTGCTCGCCCGCTACATGCAGGTGCTGTCGGAGGATCTCTGCGGCAAGCTCGCCGGCAACGTGATCAACATTCACCACTCGTTCCTGCCGTCGTTCAAGGGGGCCAAGCCCTACCACCAGGCGCACGCGCGGGGCGTGAAGCTGATCGGCGCGACGGCGCACTACGTGACCGCCGACCTCGACGAAGGGCCGATCATCGAGCAGGAGGTGGCCCGGGTGAACCACACCCACTCCGCCGAGGATCTCGCCGCCATCGGACGCGACGTCGAGTGCCAGGCCCTGGCCCGCGCGGTCCGCTGGCACACCGAGCAGCGGGTCCTGCTCGACGGCCACAAGACGATCGTCTTCCCCCGCTGACCACCGTGATCGCCACCTGACCGGTGCGGTCGTCACGTGGCCTGTACGACCGTCATGTGATCACCGCGCTCGTCACGTGACCGGTGCGGTCGTCGCGTGCCTCTCACGTGGGCCTCAGGCGACCGTCCCGTGCCCGTCCGTCCCGTCGGTGACGGCCCCCTCGGCCGGTTCGGGCGGCGCGTCCCCGGCCGCCTCGGCGAACCCGGCCGCCCGGGTGTCGGCGGCGCGGCTCTCCTGCTCGGTGAGCGTGAGCGTGCGCAGGTGGAACAGCTCGTCGAGCGCGGCGGCGTCGAGGAGACCCTCGGGTCTGTCCGGTGAGACGTCCGGATGGTCGTGCAGGATGATCGGCGAGGAGAGCACCACGTCCCGGTGGCCCGGCTCTCCCACCAGGACGGGCCAGGTGTGCTCGTTACGGCAGGTCTCCACGGCCGGCCGCGCCCACTCGGGCGGGTCGAGCAGGGAGACGAAGGCGCCGGCGGTCACCGCGACGATCAGGTGCGCCGAGATCAGCGAGTGCCGGAGCGCCTGCTCGCGCGGGGCTCCCAGCGGCTTCCAGTCGTCGGTGTTCTCCACCCGGGCACGCAACCTGATCAGACCGTACGGTCCCGGAACGCGCTCGGCGGAGACCGTGAGGGCCGCGTGCAGCGGCAGGTGCTCGGAGACGAGCCGGCCCACGATCTCCCCGGACGGGGAGGCGATCGGCTCGATCACGCGATCGCCGGGGATCCGCACCTCGACCACCCGGGCGGGCGTGCCGAGCAGACCGGCGACCGGGAAGACCGCCTCCACCTCCCGCTCGGTGGCCTCGTCGAAGGTGAGGTAGGTGCGGTGGCCGTTGCGCAGCTGCTGGACCGGCCAGTAGCCGTCGTCCTCGGCCCGCTCGACGCAGCGCGTCCTGACGTGCAGGAAACGCAGGTTCAGGTGGACCACGGCGTACGCGGCCCCTTCGAGGAGGCACTCGGTCACGCTGGCCGAGTGGTCGGCGGTGGCCGTGAACCCCGGTGGTACCAGGACCCCGAACCGCCGGCGCACCTGGTCCTTGGCCGCCGGGGTGAGGTGGGGGTAGAGCAGGCGCCCCTCGTACAGCACCGCCTCCGCCAGCCGCCGCGCGATGTCCATCGGCACGCTCATCGAATACCTCCAGCGTGGAGATCCCGGGCTACGACCGTGGGAGGACGCGGAACGGCGCCGCAAGGACGCGGAACGGCGCCGCGAGGACGTCCCGGGGCCGGGGGAGGGGCGGGCATCAGGCCCCACCGGTGCCGGGGGCGCCGGCGATCCGGACGTCAGGGGCGCCGACGCGGGCGGCCGTGACCGGCGGCGGGACGGGCACTGCTCGCGTACTCGCTGCTGCGGTCATGTCGACGCTCCGTATTCTCCACGGTAGCCGTCACAGTACGATCGGCCGCCCCGGGGCCGACACCCCCGGTTCGGCAACCCGAGGCAAAGCTCTGATCATTGACGCGGTCTTTTCGTCCGGGACGTGCGGGTCGTGACCGCCCCCATGGACACGACCCGCGACGCTCCCGGGACCCCCGGGATCAGGAGCGGACCCCGAGATCAGGGCCGGCCCCCCGGATCAGGGCTGATACGTCCCGAAGTACCACTCGTTCCCCTCGGGATCCTTGCAGGCGTAGTCGCGGGATCCGTAGGACTGGTCGCTCAGCTCCCTGGTGACCACGGCGCCGGCCGTGACGGCCCTGTCGTGGTGGGCGTCGGGGTCGTCAACGACGACGTAGACCCCCGGCCCGCCGGGCTCTCCCGTGCCGGTCATGATCATCCCGGTGCCGACGAGCAGCTCACCGTGCTCGACCCTCCCCTCGGGGGAGGTGTGCAGTTCCTTGACTTCGAATCCGAACGCCTGGGTCAGCCAGTCGACGGCCTTGACCGGGTCGCGGTACATGACCAGTGGATACACCGTGCGCATGTCTCTCTCCTCCGTGGTGGTTCCCGATCACGATGCCACCGGAGAACACGGAGGGATTGGACGAATCTGACCTGGTCACCCCGGGACGGGGAACGCGGGCGCCGTCATCTCTCCGGGAGTGGCCCCGGCCATGGCCCGGAAGTCGCGGTTCATGTGGGCCTGGTCGTAGTAGCCGCAGGCGGCGGCGGTGTCGGCCGCGGACAGGCCGGATCTCAGGCGGCCGGTGGCGTGCTGGAACCGCAGGACCCTGGCCGCGGCCTTGGGAGCCAGCCCGATCTGGTCGTGGAAGCGGGAGACCAGGTGGCGGTGGCTCCATCCCAGCTCGGCGGCGAGGGACGCCACGGGCACCGCGCCCCGGGCGGCGACCAGCCGGCCCCAGGCCCAGGCGACGCGGCGGTCGGGGGCGGGGGCCTCGCCGATCCGCCGGCCGAGCACCGCGTCCAGCAGGGCCAGGCGGGCCGCCCGGCCGGGGGTCTCGGCCAGCCGCTCGATCGTGGTCGTGGCCCAGCCTCCCAGGACCTCCTCCAGGGACACCACCCGGTTGGCCAGCTCCCGCAGGGGCACCCCGAGCAGCCTCCTGGCCCCGAAAGGCGTGAGGTCGACCTGCAGTCCCTCGGCGGTCCCGGCGGTGACGGTGTCGACGTAGGTGTCGTGCAGGCCCGCGGCGAACGAGGCCAGCCTACGGTCACCCCCGGGCCCGCTTAGCGCGAGCGGCGCGCCGAACCCGAAGATCATCACGATGCCGGGGAAGGGCGGCTGCCTCCGGGCCCTGGGCAGGGCGTACCGCTCGCTGTAGGCCGACATCTCGGTGACATGGGGACGCAGGAGGGAACCGGGTTCCCCCACGGTGAAGCTCAGGCCCTCGGCCGCCCCCGTCTCGTTCGCGTCGTCGTGCACGCCCCGACCATAACCGGCCCCACCGACGGTTCGGCCCCGGGACGCCCGGGGCGCGTCCCGGGGCCGGACGCGCCCGTTCTCGGCGCCCTCCTCAGGAGGTCAGGCCGGTGTGGTGGGCGAGGAAGGTGAGCTGGTCGGCGACCAGCTCGACGGTCTTGCTCACCGCGCGGGCCCCGTGACCGGCCTCCATCTCGTTGCGGAGCAGGATCGGCCGGTCCCCGGCCTGGGCGTGCTGCAGGGCCGCGCACATCTTCCAGGCGTGCAGCGGGTGGACCCGGGTGTCGGACTGGAAGACGGTGAACAGCGTCGCCGGGTAGGAGACCCCCTCCCGCACGTTGTGGTACGGCGAGTAGGCGTGCAGCCAGGCGAACTCGTCAGGCTTCTCCGCGGAGCCGTACTCGACGTTCCACGTCGCGCCCAGCCCGAACAGCTCGTAGCGGATCATGTCGAGCAGCGGTGCCGAGCAGACCACCGCGGCGTACAGCTCGGGACGCTGGGTCAGGGCCGCGCCGACCAGGAGGCCGCCGTTCGAGCCGCCGGAGATGGCCAGCTGCGCGGAGGTGGTCACACCGGTCGCGATCAGGTGCTCGGCCGCCGCGTGCAGGTCGTCGAAGACGTTCTGCTTGTGGGCCAGCATCCCGGCCCGGTGCCACTCCTCGCCCTGCTCGCCGCCGCCGCGCAGCTGGGCGATCGCGTACGTGCCGCCCGACTCGACCCAGCTCAGGATGGACGCCGAGTAGCCCGGGGTCATCGAGATGCCGAAGCCGCCGTAGCCGTACAGGACGGTGGGGCGCGGGCCCTCGGCGCCGGGAGGGGAGATCACCAGCATGTGGACCTCGCTGCCGTCGGCGGAGCGGTAGGTCACCTGCCTGGTGTCGACGGCCGGAACCTCGACGGCGCCGGGGGAGGCGGCCCACAGGGTCGTCTCCCCGCTGCGGGCGTCGTAGCGCTGGATGGTCGGCGGCGTGGTGTTGTCGGTGTAGCCGAACCAGGCCTCGTGACCGCCCTCGGGCCGCTCGCTGATGCCGCCGATGGTGCCCAGGCCGGGGGTCGGCACCTCCCCGACGCGCTCGCCGGAGACCAGGTCGTGGACGGTGATCTCGCTGATCGCGTGGCGGGTCCAGGCGACCAGCATGACCGGCCGGTCGAGGTCGTCGAGGATCGCGAAGTCCGTCAGCACCGCCTCGGGGTCCTGCGGGATCAGGTCGCGCCAGCTCTCGAAGCGCGCGTCCGAGGGGTCGGTCACGCAGACGCGGGCACGGGGCGCGTCGCGGTCGGTGAAGACGTACAGCCGCCCGTCGCGGCCGAAGTACAGGGCGGTCTGGGCGTCGACGTCCTGCTGGACGACCCTCAGGTCCGGCGAGGAGGGGGCGGAGGCGTGCAGGTCGGCGACCCAGAGGTCGTTGCGCGGCGCGGTGCCCCGGGAGGCGGAGATCTGCAGCCAGCGGCCGTCGCGGGAGACCGAGACGCCGTAGTAGTTGGTCTTCTCCAGGCCCTCACCGAAGATCAGGACGTCCTCCTGGGTGGAGGTGCCGACCCGGTGCAGGTAGACCCGGCGGTGGAACTGCTCCTCGTTCTCGGGCACCTCGGTGGCGGGCAGCCTGCGCACGTAGTAGAACGCCTCGCCGCCCGGCAGCCAGGCCACCGGGGAGTAGCGGCAGCGGTCGATCGGCCCCTCGACGCGCTCGCCGAGCGCGACGTCCATCAGGTAGAGGCTCGACTCCTCGTCACCGCCCACCGAGACCTGGTAGGCCAGCAGGCGGCCCTCCTTGTCGGGCTGCCAGGAGTCCAGGGTGGTCAGCCCGGTCGGGTCGAGCGCCATCGGGTCGAGCAGCGCCCGCTCGCTGCCGTCGGGGTCGACGGTGTAGAGCACGGCGTGCTCCTGGGTGGGGGCGCGGCGCATGAAGAACCGCCGCCCTCCGCGCCAGGTCGGTGCGCCGATCGAGCCCGAGGCGAGCAGCTCGGCGATCCGCGCCTTGAAGGCGTCGCGCCCCGGAAGGGCGTCCAGCTCGGTCTCCAGCAGCCTCTCCTGCCCCACGAGCCAGTCCTTCGTGGCCGGATCGTCGGGATCCTCCAGCCATCGGTAGGGATCGGGGACGGGGACCCCGTGCAACTCCTCGACGAGGTCAACACGGCTGGCGGGAGGGTATGGCTGTCGCGTCATGGCCGAAACCCTACGACCTCCGGGCGACCGTACGGGGGTGGTGGCGGGGCATTGCGCGGCGGGCGTAGCAGATCATCGGCGGGAGGAGTTAAAAAGTGGTAATGCGGGCATAAAACGTACCAGGTGTCTCTCCAGTCATTTATGGGTGGCGGGAACCGCGTTGCAGAAGCCAAACTTGGTGAAGGACGGTGCCGTGGTGAGCATCCGCTGGGCCGTCCGGCGGAGGTCCTCGTGACGGAAGCACCCGGGCCCCAGGAGGGGCCGCCAGCCGGGGCACGCAGTGGCGTGCCCCCTCAACAGACGTGTCGTACGGCGGGAGAGGCCCGCTGATGCGCCAGGTCCTGCTCTTGAACGCAACCTACGAACCCCTGACCACCCTGTCGCTGCACCGGGCCGTCGTGCTCGTGCTGCGGGAGAAGGCCGACGTCGTGCACCGCGACGGGCGGGGCGCCGTGTTCCGCTCGGCGAGCCGCACGCTCGACGTCCCCTCGGTGATCAGGCTTCGGAGATATGTCCGTATCCCCTACCGGTCGCGGATCCCGCTGACCCGGACCGCGCTGATGCGCCGGGACGACTACCGGTGCGCCTACTGCGGCCAGCGGGCCGAGACCATCGACCACGTCATCCCCCGCTCCCGGGGCGGCCCCCACACCTGGGAGAACTGCGTGGCGTCGTGCACGACGTGCAACCACCGCAAGGCCGACCGGATGCTGGAGGAACTGGGGTGGACGCTCAGCGTCGCCCCGGTGGTGCCACGCGGCGTCCACTGGCGGCTGATCGGCGCGCACACCGTCGGTGACCCGCAGTGGGCGCCCTACCTCCAGGAGAGCGCCGCCTGACGGCGACGTCGACGATGCCGATGCCACCGACGCCGCCGACGCCGTCGCGGTCGCGTCCCCGGACGCGCCGCGGCGGCGTCGCCGTGTCCGGCCGGCCGGCGGATATCCGCTGGCACCGACGATCGCGGGCGGGGATCATCGTCGGATGACGTGGACACTCACCTCCGACGTGGAGGCGTTCGCCGCGACGGCGGAGCCGTGGCTGCTGCGGGATCCGGTGCGCAACACCGTCCCCCTCACCCTCCTGCGCGCGGTGCGCCTGGGACTGTGGGGCGACGGCCCGCTGCTGGGCCTTCTGGAGCGTGACGGCCGGACCGAGGCCGTCGTGCTGCAGACGCCTCCCCACTTCCTGCTGCTCCCCGACATCCCCGTCGACACCGTGCCCGGCCTCGTGACCCGCCTGATCGAGGACGAACGGGTGATCCCCGGGGTGAACGGGCCGCTCGCGCAGGTCGAGGCGTTCGCCGCCCGCTGGTGGCGGCCCGAGACCGGGCGCCGCTCCGAGCGCCTCTACCGGCTCGCCTCGCCCGTCCCCCCCGATCCGCCCGCCGAGGGGACCTTCCGGGTCGCGGGCGCCGGTGACCTCGACCTGCTGGTCCGGTGGAGCGAGGAGTTCCAGATCGAGGCCGAGGGCATCGCCCCCGCCGGCATGACCCCGCTGGTCGCCAGCAGGATCACCAGGCGGGAACTGGCCGTCTGGGAGGTGGACGGCCGGCCGGTCGCGTTCGCCGGTGCGTCCGCCCCGCTGGGAGGGATGTCCAGGGTCGGCCCGGTCTACACGCCCCCGCCGTTCCGCGGGAAGGGGTACGGGACCGCGCTCTCGCACGCCCTGAGCGCCCGGGCGAGGGCCGAGGGGGCCGACGAGGTGCTGCTCTTCACCGACCTGTCCAACCCCACGTCCAACTCGATCTACCGGACGATCGGCTACCGGCCGGTGGCCGAGCACGCCTCGGTCACCTTCGGGTGAACGATCGGGCGGGCCTGGGTAGGCTTGACGCATGCCCCGATACGACTTCCGGTGCCGCGCCTGCGGATCCAGCTTCGAGGTCTCCCGGCCGATGGCCCGCTCCGGCGAGCCCGCCCCGTGCCCCGAAGGTCATGACGACACCGTGAAACTGCTCTCCACGGTCGCGGTGACCGGCGGCTCGGCGGCCTCGTCCGCCGCCGCCCCCAGGCCCGCCGCCGGTGGCGGTGGCGGGTGCTGCGGTGGAGGATGCTGCGGCTAGCCGTCCCACCGGCACGAGGGCCGGTGCCGCGTCGCGCGCGGCGCCGTCAGCGGACGCCCGCGGCGACCCCGTCCCGTCGGCCCGCCCTGGCGTCCGGCCCCGTCACCCGGCCCGCGCCGGACGAGGGCGCAGGGTGACGAGACCGGACGACGCCTCCGGAACCGGGCGGGGACGACCTCGCCCGGGACCGGATCTAGGCGGCGTGCCTGGCGCGCTCGGCGCGCTTGCCCTGGAAGGGCAGGAAACCCTCGGCCCGGTGCGGGCGCGCCGGCACGAAGGTCTGCTCGGTGGCGACGATCCGGTCGAACCGGAACGCCCGGATCGCGCCGCGCATGCGGCACATCCCGACGAGATACCAGTGGTCACGATGAACCATGCAGGTCACCGGGTCGACGTCGCGGACGGTGATCCGCCCGGAGACGTCACGGTAGTGCAGGCGGATGACCATGCGTGAGGTGATGGCGTTGGCGATCGTCCGGGCGCGGTCGGCCACGGACGCGGGCAGCGGCTCGATCAGGGTGGTCAGGGTGGCCGCGACGACGTCGTCGTCGACCTCCAGGTGCTGGAAGGCGTGGCGCAGGCCGCTGCGGGCGGCATCGGCCTGCGGGCCCGAGCCCAGGTGTGCCATGGACAGGGCGAGGGCGGCGATCTCGGCGGTCGTCAGCGGGCAGGCGTTGGGCTTCACGACAGTTGCCATACCCTGATGATACGTCTCGATACCGACATTTTTTCGAACTTCCTGTCGGGTAAGGAATCTGTCGCCGACAGGAAGCCCAGGTCAAAGAGGTGCGGGCCGGGGAGGCGTCGAACGGACGGCGCCGGGCGGGGTGGCGTCAGCGGGACAGCTGCGACAGGTCGCGCGAGGCGCCGGTGGAGGCCGAGGTGGTCAGCGCCGCGTACGCCTGCAGCGCGGCGCTCACCTGACGGCGCCGGTCGACCGGCCGGTAGCCGCCCAGCTCGGCCAGGAGCCTCTCCCTGCGGGCGGCCAGCTCCTCGGTGGAGACCTTCAGCTCGATCGAACGGCCCGGGATGTCGATCGCGACCAGGTCACCGTCCTGGACGAGGGCGATGGTGCCCCCCTCGGCGGCCTCGGGGGAGGCGTGACCGATGGACAGCCCGCTCGTGCCTCCGGAGAAGCGGCCGTCGGTGACCAGCGCGCAGACCTTGCCCAGCCCCCTGCCCTTGAGGAACGAGGTGGGGTAGAGCATCTCCTGCATGCCGGGACCGCCCTTGGGCCCCTCGTAGCGGATCACCACGACGTCACCGGCCTTGACCTTGTTGCCGAGGATGCCCTCGACCGCGTCGTCCTGGGACTCGAACACCACGGCCGGCCCCTCGAACCGCCAGATCGACTCGTCCACACCGGCGGTCTTGACGATGCAGCCCTCGGTGGCGATGTTGCCGTACAGCACGGCCAGGCCGCCGTCGCGGGTGTAGGCGTGCTCGGAGTCGCGCACGCAGCCCTCGGCGCGGTCGAGGTCCAGCTCCTCCCAGCGGGCGCCCTGGGAGAAGGGCTTGACGGTACGGGCGTTGCCCGGGGCCGCGTGCCAGAGCTCCAGCGCCTCCGGCAGGACGTTCTCCGAGCGCACGTCCCAGGAGTCGAGGTAGTCGCCCATGGTGCCGCCGTTGACGGTGTAGGCGTCGCGGTGCAGCAGCCCGGCCCGGTCCAGCTCGCCCAGGATCGCCGGGATGCCGCCCGCCCGGTGCACGTCCTCCACGTGGTACTTCGCGGTGGCGGGGGCGACCTTGCACAGGCAGGGCACCCGCAGCGAGATCTCGTTGATCTCCTTCAGGCCGAAGTCGACCTGGGCCTCGCGGGCCGCGGCGAGGATGTGCAGGATCGTGTTGGTCGAGCCGCCCATCGCCACGTCCAGCGCCATGGCGTTCTCGAACGCGTCCCTGGTGGCGATGGCGCGCGGCAGGACGGTCTCGTCGTCGGCCTCGTAGTACCGGCGGGTGATGTCCACGAGCGCGCGCCCGGCGTCCTCGAACAGCTTGCGGCGCGCCTTGTGCGTGGCCAGGATCGTGCCGTTGCCCGGCAGCGCGAGGCCGATGGCCTCGGCCAGGCAGTTCATCGAGTTGGCGGTGAACATGCCGCTGCACGAGCCGCAGGTCGGGCAGGCGTTCTCCTCCATCTCCAGCAGCTCGGCGTCGGAGACGGAGTCGTCGGCGGCGGCGATCATCGGGTCGATCAGGTCGAGCTTGCCGTTGGGGGTCTTGCCCGCCTCCATCGGCCCGCCCGAGACGAACACCGTGGGGATGTTGAGCCTGAAGGCGGCCAGCAGCATGCCCGGGGTGATCTTGTCGCAGTTGGAGATGCAGATCAGCGCGTCCGCGCAGTGCGCGTTGACCATGTACTCGACGGCGTCGGCGATCAGCTCGCGGCTGGGCAGCGAGTAGAGCATGCCGCCGTGGCCCATCGCGATGCCGTCGTCGACCGCGATCGTGTTGAACTCACGCGGGATCGCCCCGGCCTCGCGGATCGCCCCGGCGACGACGTCGCCGACCTCGCGGAGGTGGACGTGCCCCGGGACGAACTGCGTGAAGCTGTTGGCCACCGCGATGATCGGTTTGCCGAAGTCCTCCCCGGCCACACCGGTCGCCCGGAGCAGAGCCCGGGCCCCGGCCATGTTCCTGCCGTGCGTGACCGTACGAGACCTGAGGGCGGGCATGGGGCCTTCTCCCATCGTCGAGACCGTGTCTACGAATGGTACGGCCACCGCCCGGTGCGTGAGACGCCCGTCCATGCCGCGAGACTGCCGCGAGACTGCCGCGAGACTGCCGCGAGACCGCCACGGGACCGCCGCGAGCCGCCGGTCCGGGGAGCGGGACGCGCGGAAAGGGCCCGCGGCGCCGACGCCACGGGCCCGTCCGGACGGCCGGTCCGGCCCTGGGGACCGGCCGCGCGGGTCAGTTCTCCGGGTAGCGCGCGGGCAGGACCCGCGCAGCCGCCTCGTAGATGCTCTCGATCTCGGCGTCGGTGAGTGAGCGTTCCCGCTTGGTGATCCATTTACGGACACGACTGCCGTCGAATACGTCCACCTCGCGGACGTTGAGGACCTTCCACGGGATGGCCGGGCCGTAGATCGCCAGGGAGGGCACGATGCTGATCTCGCGGCCCAGCTCGGCGCCGATCAGCTCGCTCGCCTGGGACGCCTCCCAGCGGGCCTCGTCCAGGCGGGGCTTCTGGTTGAACGGCCCGTGGAACAGCTTGCGGTGCGACTGGACGCGGACCGGCAGGCGCTTGTCCCACTTCTCGGAGTCGACCGCGTACACGCCGGTGGGGCCCACGACCAGGTGGTCGATCTGGGCCTCGCTGCCGGGGATCGCGCGCGCGTGCAGGGTGCGGTACCCCCCGCGCTCCAGCCGCTTGAGCTGCACCTCGGTGCGCCGCTCCGCGACCGAGGCGCGCCGCCAGGCGGGCACCGAGGAGTTGGACCGGGCCCGGAGCACCGTGTCCACGATCGCGGCGATCACCGCGGCGGTGAAGCCCAGCTGCCAGCTGGCCAGCAGGATGCCCGCGAGCACGCCCACACCGACCGACACGGCGACGCGCCTGCGCAGATGGCGGTACTTGGGGTGGTCGAGCAGGCCGCGCAGCGAGGCGCGCTCGACCGGCGCGTACGTCGTCGCCGGTGGGGCGGGTCGAGACGTCGGCCTCTCCTCGGCCTGTCGGTCACCGACCCAAATCGGTGACGCAGTGTTACCGTTTTCTGGTACCTGACCGGAATCCACGTAACTCACGGTAGCTGACGTCCTCGGGGGTGCCTAGTATTGCGTATCTCATACTTTTGTGACCGTCGTCCCCCGCTTGACGACGCCGTGAATCGGGTATCTAAGCGCTTCCGCTCTGGATGACCACCGCTCCGGCGCCCTACTGTGCAGGACGTGGCACACATTCACGATCTTAATGCCCTGGAGCAGGCGGCGGCCGTGCGGCGCAGGGAGATCTCCCCCGTCGAGCTCACCGAACACTATCTGGACCGCATCGACCGGCTGGACGCGCAGGTCGGGGCCTACGTGACCGTGACGGCCGAACTCGCCCTGGAACAGGCGCACAAGGCCGAGGCCAGGGTGCTCGCCGGGGAGGACGTCTCGCCGCTGGCCGGGGTGCCGATCCCGATCAAGGACCTCAACCTCGTCAAGGGCGTGCCGATCCACTTCGGCTCGGCCACCTACGAGGGCTTCGTGGCACCGGTGGACGACAGCCTGGTCGAGCGCCTCCGGGACGCAGGCACGATCATGCTCGGCAAGACCGCGACCCCCGAGTTCGGGCTGCCCTGCTACACCGAGACGCCCCTGTCCCCGCCCAGCCGCACCCCGTGGGACCCGTCCCGCTCGGCCGGCGGGTCCAGCGGCGGCGCCGCGGCCGCGGTCGCCGCGGGCCTGGCCCCCGCCGCGCAGGGCAGCGACGGGGCGGGCTCGATCCGCATCCCCGCGTCGGTCTGCGGCCTGTTCGGGCTCAAGCCCACCCGGGGCAGGATCAGCTCCGCGCCGATCGTCCCCGACCTGGCCGGCCTGGCCACCAACGGCCCGATCACCCGGACCGTCGCCGACGCCGCCGCCCTGCTGGACGTGATGGCCCACCACAACCCCGGGGACCTCTACCACGCGCCCGAGCCCGAGCTCGGCTCCTTCGGCGCGTACGTGGGCCGCGACCCCGGCCGGCTGCGGATCGCCCGCTACGCCGAGCCGCCGGTGCCCGGCACCGTCGTGCACCCGGAGGTGCTGGCCGCCTACGAGCACGCCTCGGCGGAGCTGGCCGCGCTCGGGCACGAGGTGGTCGACATCGCGCCGCCGTTCGGGCCGGAGATCGTGCCCCAGTTCGTAACGCTCTGGTATGCCTTCTCCTGCATGCACCCGGTGGAGCCGGGCAGGCAGGACAGGCTCCGGCCGCTCACCGCCTGGCTGCGCGAGCGCGGCTTCGCCACCCCGGCCCCGGACTTCCTGCAGGCCCAGTCGGCCCTGCAGCTGGCCACCCGGTTCGGCCTGCTCGTCACCGACGCCTACGACGCGGTCCTCACCCCGACCGTGACCCAGCCGCCCCGGCCGGTCGGCTGGTTCGAGGACGTCGACGGCCCCGAGGAGACCTTCGAGCGGATGAAGCGGTTCGCCGCCTTCCCGGCCATGTACAACGTCAGCGGCCAGCCCGCGGTCAGCCTCCCGTTGCACTGGAGCCCCGACGGGCTGCCGATCGGCGTGATGCTGGCCGGGCGGTTCGGCGACGAGGGCACCCTGATCTCGGTGTCGTCCCAGCTGGAGGCCGCGCGGGGCGGTTTCTGGGGGGAGCGCAGGCCCGCCGCGTGGTGACCCTCGACTGATCGTCGGCGCCGGGTTACTTTTGAGGTGTGGACAGCGCGATCGAGGTCTGCGGCTTCCTGATCGGGGTCTCCGGCGGTCTGTTCCTGCTCATCACCCTGCTCGTGACGATGCCCGGCAGGATGCGCGACCGGGCCGCCAGGGGCACCTCGGCGGGCGCGGTCTGGCTGGGCGGCCCGCACGGCAGCGAGCGCGGGATCACCGGCTCGGTGCTGGTGCTGACCAGCAGGTCCCCGTCCGGCCGTGCCGCGCCCGAGACCGACTGGGTCGCGCTCGCGGAGACCTCGGAGCCCGGACGTCACACCGGTGGCGCGTCGGCGGCCTGGTGACGTCCGACGACCCACGACGAGGCCGGGTGAGGCGGGGGAGACGGGGTGAGACGGGGATGTGGGCACTGACCTCGGCGCAGGGGGACGACGTGCGCGACGCGCTGCGCGCCGCGGAGCGCCGCACGGGCCTGCGCTTCGCCGCCTACCTCGGGCCCGCGATCGGCCCGCGCCGGCACTTCTGCGAGCGGCTGCACGCCGCGCTGGGCGAGGAGGCCGACCGGGCCGTGCTCGTCTTCGTGGACCAGCGGGCACGGGCCCTGGAGATCGTCACCGGCACCGCGGCCAGGCGGTGGCTGCCCGACGCCGAGTGCCGGTCGGCGGCGACGGCGATGGCCGCGGTCCTCGGCCTGGGTGACCTGGTGGGCGGGCTGGTCACCGGGGTCCTGCTGCTCGCCGACCGGGCGGCCCGGCGCGAATGACCCCGCCACCGGCCGTGCCGCCGACCCCGCCGATACCGTTCTCGGCCGTGCGCCGCCGCGGGCGCCCCCGGCTCCGCTCGGCAGGGGCGATCGCCGGTGACGAGCCCCGGAACGCCCTCCGGTGGGCCCTGCCGCACCGCGGGACGGTGATTCTCCCGGATAATCACCTCGTGACGAGGATCTTGTGGGACACGCCGCCGGCCGGTTTCACCGATCCGGACGGAGCGGCCGGGGCCGTCGATCCCAGCGGTCCTGCCGATCCCGCCGGTTCCGGGAACCGGCCCGCGGGCACGGGCTCCGGCGCGCAGGCCGGTCCCGTCCGGCTCGGCGGTCCCACCGGCCCGGCCCGTCCCGCCGGTGCCCCTCCCTACGGGCTCCCCGGCCGGACCGACCCCATGAGTCCGGCCGGTCCGGCCGGTCCGGCCCCGTGGACCGGACCGGCCTCTCACCTCGCGCGCATCGCGAGGGAGGCCGCCGAAAGGGCGCGGCGGCCCGACATGATCCTCGACTACGTCCGGGAGGCGCTCGCGGACGCCCGCCGCAGGGTGCGCCGGGAGAACGAGACGGCGGCCGTCCTGCTGGCCGCCACCGGCGCCGCGGCCGGGGCCGTCGTCACCGGGGTGACGACGGGTCACTGGAGGCCCGGCGAGCTGCCGGGCCAGACCGGATGGCTGTGGTGGACCGGCGCCTTCCTCTGGGTCATGGGCCTCCTCGTGCTCGTCGGCTCCCTGTGCCCGCCGATCGCGAACCTGGCGGGCAGGGCGCTGGAGAGACGCCGCTGCTACCTGCGGGGCTTCACCGGCCGCCTCAGGGCCGCGCACGGGGCCGAGGGGGAGGGGCCCGGGGGCGGGCCGCGGATCGACCTGATCGTGCTGGAGATCCGCAGGCTCAACGCCCTGGCGGACGCCAAGCACCGCTACATCCGCCGGAGCGTCCTGCTGATGCTGCTCTCCATCGCCTTCTGCGTCCTGCCGGTGCTCCTCGGCACCCCGCTGTGAACCGGGCGTGACCCGCCCTGGGGACCCGCGCCCGCGTCCCGGGGCCGGATGGCGCCCGGCTCGTGCGACCGTGCCGCGCCCGCGTCCCGCGTCCCGCGCCCGGTCCGCGCCCGGTCCGCAGGACCCCCGGCCCCTGGACCCCCGGGCGTCCGCGTCCGGGGTCAGGCGTGCAGGAGCCCCACCAGGTGGGTGCTGATGTCCGTCAGCAGCGTCGACGGCGCCACCGGCGCGCTCGCGACGGCGGAGAACAGGGAGGGAAGTCCCGGCAGCGGGAACCCGTCGTCCAGGGAGGCCTGCCGGCCCACCTCTGACTTGGCGAGCCCGGCCCGGCTGCGCTCCCACGCCTCGGTGACCTCCTCGGGCGAGGGCACCCCGAACCCGTGCCCCACCGGGGCCGCGTGGCGCAGCCGCACCAGCGGGGTCTCGGCGAAGGCCAGGGCCACCTTGGAGCGCAGGGCGAGGTCCTCGCGCCGGTCCGGCTCCACCCAGTCCATCGCGGTGCAGGGCTTGCGGCAGGCGGCCACGCAGGTGCCCAGCGCCCCGGCCACCTGGCTGTGCTGGCGGTCGAAGTAGGCGCGCCAGCCCTCGGCGGGCTCTCCCGCCACGCGCAGGGTCCGGTTGGCGGCCGACTGCTCGGGCTTGGTGTGGTCGCACTCGCGGTCGCCGATCACGCCGAACCTGCTGCCCGGCGCGGTGAGGCCCTCCGGCCAGCGCGCCGGGTCACCGGCGCTGCCGAGCACCGGTTCGAAGGCCAGCAGCGGGAGGTACTCGCTGGCGATGTGCAGGGCGGCGACCATGGGGCTCAGCTCGCGGCGATGCCACCGGACCGCGATGACCTCCAGCAGCAGCTCGTACGCGGGCAGCAGCGACTCCAGCGCGCCGCGCGGCTGCTCGCGGGGCGTCTGCGGCATCGTGCAGGCCCGTGCCCGCCTGCGCAGGTCGCCCGGGACGGCCCGCGCCTCGATGGCGAAGTCCTCCGCGTCGAGGGAGAGCAGCCGCTGGGCGAACTCGCAGGTCGCCTCGATGTCGTCCGCGTCCTCCACCACGCCCGAGGCGAGGGCCCCGACGTCGCCGAAGGCGTACCGCCGGGCCAGGGAGATGAGCAGATCACGTGCCGATTCCACCCGGTCACCCTCTCATGGCCGGCAGGCGGCAGAGGAATTGTCCGTCCATGAAGGGACACGGCAGGACATGTAGGGACGCGTGGTGGCACGGATGAACACGACAGGAACGGCCCTGACCGGACGGGCCGCGTCAGGTTCACGCGGCCCGGCCGGTCAGGGCCGTTCCTGATCCACTCCAGGGTCGGTCCGAGCCGGCCCGGGACCGGTCCGAGCCGGCCCGGGACCGGTCCGAGCCGGCCCGGGACCGGTCCGAGCCGGCCCGGGACCGGTCCGAGCCGGCCCCGGGCAGGTGCGCGGCCGGTCCGGGGCAGGCCCCCGGACCGGACGGGTCAGGCCTGCGAGGCGTCCCTGGCCCGGGCGCGCAGCGCGCGCCCGACACCGTCGGCGCCCTCCAGCAGCAGCCGCCGCAGGGCGTGCGGCGGCTCCTCGGCCGAGATGAAGTCCTGCGTCCTGGCGATCGTCTCCGGGGAGATCGACAGCGCCGGGTAGCAGCCGTTGGCGAAGTTCTGGGCGCTGTCGGAGGTCCAGGTCTTCCAGATCCTGCCGATCTCGGCGAAGTACCTCTCCCGGTACGGCTCCAGCAGCTCCGGGTGGTTGGGGTCCATGAACCCCATGACGGTCGACCGGAGCACGGCCCCGCTGAGCTTGCCCTCGGTGATCGCCGACCAGGCGGCCTCCTTGCCCTCGGGCGTCGGGATCGCGGCCCGGGAGAGCGCGGCCATGCGCTCACCGGTGGCGGTGGGGTCACGCCGCAGCTCCCGCGCGATGTCCTCCTCGCCGAGCAGCCCGCCCGAGACCAGGGCGCCGACCAGCGTCCAGCGCAGGTCGTCGTCGACGGTCAGCCCCTCCAGCGCGGTCTCGCCGTCCAGCAGCCCCCGCAGGAACGCCAGGTCCCCGTCCGAGGTGGCCCCGGCCGCCAGCGCGTTGAGGTAGGCGAGCTGCTGGTCGGAGCCGGGCTCGGCCGAGCCCACCAGGTCGCGCAGCGTGGAGGTCAGCAGCGCCATGCCCTCGGCGCGCCAGGCCGGGTCGGCGTACTGCTGGACGGCCAGGCGGGCCTGGCGGAGCACGGTCTGCATGACCGTGATGTCCGTGATCGACCTGATCCCCGAGACGACCAGGGCGAGGTAGTCGCGGGTGGACATCTCGGCGTCCCGGGTCATGTCCCAGGCGGCCGACCAGCACAGCGCGCGGGGCAGCGACTCGGTGAACGCGGTGATGCCGCCGTTCACCAGGGTCTGCAGCGAGCGCTCGTCCAGCCGGACCTTGGCGTAGGTCAGGTCGTCGTCGTTGATCAGGATCAGGTCCGGCTGGACCTCGCCGACCAGCTCGGCCACGGCCGTGCGCGCCCCGGACACGTCCAGCTCCACCCGCCGGACCCGGACCAGCTCACCGCCGGTGAGCGAGTACAGGCCGATGGCGACGCGGTGCGAGCGCAGCGTCGGGTGGTCGGCGGGCGCCTCCTGGAGCACGTCGAACTCCAGGAAGCGGCCCTCGGGGTCGGTGGTGAACGACGGGCGCAGCGTGTTGACCCAGGAGGTCTCCAGCCACTCCTTCGACCAGGAGGACAGGTCGCGCCCGGAGGTGCGCTCCAGCGCGCCCAGCAGGTCGGCGAGCGTGGTGTTGCCCCAGGCGTGCTCGTTGAAGTAGGCGCGGACCCCGGCCAGGAAGTTCTCCAGGCCCACGTAGGCGACGAGCTGCTTCAGGACCGAGGCGCCCTTGGCGTACGTGATCCCGTCGAAGTTGACCTCGACCGCGTGCATGTCGACGATGTCGGCCGCGATCGGGTGCGTGGAGGGCAGCTGGTCCTGGCGGTAGGCCCAGGACTTCTCGACGTTGGCGAAGGTCGTCCAGGCGCCCTGGCCCCACCGGGTGGCCTCGGCCTGGCAGAGCACCGAGGCGTAGGTGGCGAACGACTCGTTCAGCCACAGGTCGTCCCACCAGCGCATGGTGACCAGGTCGCCGAACCACATGTGCGCCATCTCGTGCAGGATCGTCTCGGCGCGGCGCTCGATCACCGCGTCGGTGACGCGCGAGCGGAAGATGTAGTTCTCCAGGAAGGTCACGCAGCCCGCGTTCTCCATCGCCCCGGCGTTGAACTCGGGGACGAAGAGCTGGTCGTACTTGCCGAACGGGTAGCGGACGCCGAAGATCCGGTGGAAGAAGTCGAAGCCCTGCCGGGTGACCTCGAAGATGTTCTCCGCGTCGAGGTGCTCGGCCAGGGAGGCCCGGCAGTACAGGCCCAGCGGGATGCCGTCGTGCTCGGAGGTCACCCGGTGGTACGGCCCGGCGCACAGCGCGGTGATGTAGGTCGACATCACCGGGGTCGGCGGGAAGTGCCAGCGCCTGGCCGCCTGGAGCGCCCCGTGCTTGCCCCGGTGCTCGGGCAGGTCCTCGGCCGCGTCCGGCGCCGCGTTGGAGATGACCTCCCAGCCCGACGGGGCCAGCACGGTCAGCTCGAAGGTGGCCTTGAGGTCGGGCTGGTCGAAGCACGCGTACATCCGGTGCGCGTCGGCCGTCTCGAACTGGCTGTGCAGGTAGACGCTCCGGTCGACCGGGTCGACGAAGCGGTGCAGGCCCTCGCCGGTGCGCGTGTAGGAGCAGTCGGCGTCCACGAGCAGCTCGTTGGTCTCGGCCAGCCCGGTCAGGGGCAGCCGTCCCGTCTCCGGGTCGTAACCGCTCACGTCCAGCTCGGTGCCGTTCAGCACCGCCCTGCGCACCTTGGCCCCCGCCAGGTCGATGAAGGTCCCCGCACCCGGGCGGGTGCTGGTGAAGCGGACCGTGGTGACGCTCTCGAAGCGCTCCTCACCCTCGGTCAGGTCGAGCTCCACCGCATAGGACTGCACGCTGAGCAGCCGTGCGCGCTCGCGCGCCTCGTCACGGGTCAGATTGCCTGCCACTACCGCTCCCTCTTCACAACATCCCCCGCTCCATTGCTAAGGGGTGACTGAATCCTGCCATGTAAGGCCGTGGAACGCCGCTTCGGATCAACCGGCCGACTGATACCCAAATTCGAGAATAAATCTGCTCGTCAAGGTATTAATCCCCGCACGGAATAGGGAACTCCGTCCTTCCGGTTGTGGCCATCGACAGAGCCTCACTATCAGGAAGTCGAAGAACATGACAGAGCGAACCCCGGTGGATCTCTGGTTCGACCCCTTCTGCCCCTGGGCGTGGATGACCTCGCGCTGGCTGCTGGAGGTGCAGAAGGTACGGCCCATCGAGCCGCGCTGGCACATCATGAGCCTCACCGTACTGAACGAGGACAAGGACGTCCCGGAGAGCTACCGCGCGCAGATCGCCGACGCCATGGGCCCGGTCCGCGTGGTGGCCGCCGTGCAGGCGAAGTACGACTCCGAGACGGTCGGACGCCTTTACACCGAGCTCGGTGTCCGTTTTCACGACCAGAACAGGAAGGGCGGTGACACCCTCCGCGAGACCGTCGAGGAGGCCCTGGAGGCCGCAGGGCTGGACCGCGACTTCGCCGACGCGATGGACTCCACCGAGTACGACCAGGTCGTGCGCGCCTCGCACGCCGACGGCATCGACCGGGTCGGCCAGGAGGTCGGCACCCCGGTGATCTCGGTCGAGGGCGTCTCCTTCTTCGGCCCGGTCATCTCGCCCGCGCCCAAGGGCGAGGAGGCGGGAAGGCTCTGGGACGGGGTGGTCCTGGTGGCCGGCACCGACGGGTTCTTCGAGCTCAAGCGCTCCAGGACGCGGTCCCCGATCTTCGGCTGATCCGCCGCGTCCCCTTCTCCCCGGTGCCCGCGAGGCCCGCCGCCCCACGGCGGCGGGCCTCGCGTTATGACGGCGCGCACGCCAGGATGAGGAACATGCGTCACCTTTATCTGAACGGGACCTGGCGGCCGTCCGCGTCGAACGAGGGCATCGACGTGATCAATCCCGCGACCGAGGAAACGCTCGACAGGGTGCCCGCCGGGTCGCCCGCCGACGTCGAGGCGGCCGTGACCGCCGCCCGCGCGGCCCTGCCCTCCTGGTCCGAGACGCCCCCGGCCGAGCGCGGCAGGATCCTCGCCGCGGCGGCGGAGCTGATCCGGGAACGCTCCGACCGGATCGCCAGGATCATCGCCACGGACATGGGCGCGCCGTACGGCGTGGCGACGAGGGTGCAGACGCTGATGCCGGCCGGGGTGCTGGCCTCCTACGCCCAGCTGGCCGAGACCTACGACTTCGAGGGCGGGCAGGTCGGCAACTCCCGCATCTTCAGGGAACCGGCCGGGGTGGTCGCCGCCATCACCCCGTGGAACTACCCCCTGCACCAGATCGTCTGCAAGGTGGGCGCCGCGCTCGCCGCGGGCTGCACGGTCGTGCTGAAGCCCAGTGAGGTGGCGCCGCTGGCCGCCTTCGCGTTCGCCGACATCCTCGACGAGGTCGGCCTGCCCGCGGGGGTGTTCAACATGATCAGCGGCCACGGCCCCGGGGTGGGCGAGGCGCTGGTCACCCATCCCGGCGTGGACATGGTGTCGTTCACCGGCTCCACCGCGGCCGGGAGGCGGGTCGCGGCGCTCGCCGCCGGGGCGATCAAACGGGTGGCGCTGGAGCTCGGCGGCAAGTCCGCCAGCGTGGTCCTGCCGGACGCCGACCTGGGCGCGGCGGTCAAGGTGACGGTGGCCAACGCCTTCCTCAACTCCGGCCAGACCTGCTCGGCCTGGACCCGCATGATCGTTCACCGTGACCGGTACGACGAGGCCGTCCGGCTCGCCGTCGAGGCCGCGCGGACGTACACCGTCGGGGACCCCTTCGACGAGGCGACCAGGCTCGGCCCGCTGGTGTCGGCCGCGCAGCGCGACAGGGTCGTCCGCTACATCAACCGGGGCCAGGAGGAGGGGGCCCGGCTGGTCACCGGAGGCGCCGACCGGCCCGCGGAGCGCGGCTTCTACGTCGAGCCCACGGTGTTCGCCGGGGTGGAGCCCGGGATGGTCGTCGAGCAGGAGGAGATCTTCGGCCCGGTCCTCGCGATCATCCCCTACACCCGGGGCGAGGACGAGGCGGTCGCCATCGCCAACGGCACGCCGTACGGCCTCGCCGGGGCGGTGTGGGCGGGCGACGAGCAGCGCGCGGTCGCGGTCGCCCGGCGGCTGCGGACCGGCCAGGTGGCGGTCAACGGCGGCAAGTTCAACCCCCGTGCCCCCTTCGGGGGGTACAAGCAGTCCGGTCTCGGCCGCGAGCTGGGCGAGTTCGGGCTGGAGGAGTACCTGGAGATCAAGGCCGTCCAGCTCTGAGGCGGTGGGCGCCCGCGTCCTCGCCGGCCGCCGCGCCCGCCGGGCCGGGAGCCGGCGGGGGACGGAGAACGGGGAACGGGGAACGGGGACGCGGGGGAGCGGGGTCAGGGAGCCTGGAGCAGGACCTTCCGCGCGGCGTCCCTGGCCAGCCGGTCCACGTACAGCCTGCCGTCCAGGTGGTCGGTCTCGTGCTGGAAGCAGCGTGCCAGCATCCCCCTGGCCCTGATCCGGATCGGCCGTCCCAGCCGGTCCAGGCCCCGCACGGTCACCCCGGCGGCCCGCGGCGTCCGGGCGTAGATCGGGGCGCGGGTCTCGCGGTCGGGCACCGACAGGCACCCCTCCTCGTCGAGGACCTCGGTGTCGTCGTCCACGACCAGCTCGGGGTTGATCATGTGCCCCTTGCGGCTGCTGCAGTCGTAGACGAAGAGCCGCTTCGACACGCCGATCTGCGGCCCGGCCAGGCCGACGCCCCGCGCGGCGTACATGATGTCGAACATCTCGTCGATCATGCGGCGCAGGTCGCGGTCGAAGTCGGCGACCGGCTCGGCGGGGGTGCGCAGGACGGGGTCGCCGACCACTCGGATGTCACGCATGTGGGGGCTCTCTCTTGTAAGGGGCGGGCAAGGTCAGTGACCGTTACTCTAGCCGGGGCCGGGTGGAGCCGTCCCCGCGTACCTGCGAAACTGGCCCGGTGCGTGTCTACATCGGTGCCGACCATGCCGGCTATGAGCTCAAGAACCACGTCGTCTCCTGGCTGAAGGAACACGGCCACGAGGTGACGGACTGCGGTCCCTTCGTCTACGACGCGGAGGACGACTACCCGCCGTTCGTGCTGCGCGCGGCCGAGGGGGTCGTGAACGACCCCGGCAGCCTGGGCGTCGTGATCGGAGGCTCGGGCAACGGCGAGCAGATCGCGGCCAACAAGGTACGCGGCGTCCGCGCCGCCCTGGCCTGGAGCGAGGAGACTGCCAGGCTCTCCCGCGAGCACAACGACGCCAACGTGATCAGCCTGGGCGCGCGGATGCACACGCCGCAGGAGGCCGCGAGGTTCGTCGAGATCTTCCTCGGCACCCCCTACTCCGGTGCCGAGCGGCACGGCCGCAGGATCGCGCAGCTCGCCTCCTACGAGACCGACGGGCTGCTGCCGCCGCTGCCCTAGGGCGTGTCGTCAAAGTGGTTGGGAATCGTGCAGCATGTAAGACGTGGTGCGACGCTATGAGCTGACGGACGCCGAGTGGCAGGCGCTGGAGCCGTTGCTGCCGGCCTCGCGGATGGGGCGGCCCAGGGCCGATGACCGGCGGATTCTCAACGGCATCGTGTGGAAGTTCCGGGCCGGGGTGGCCTGGCGGGATGTGCCCGAGCGTTATGGGCCGTGGGCATCGCTGCACACCCGCTTTCGCCGCTGGGCCGCCGACGGGACCTTCACTGCGATGCTGCAGGCGGCTCAGGCCCGGGCCGATGCCGCCGGCGACATCGACTGGCTGGTCGCGGTGGACTCCACCATCGTGCGCGCCCATCAGCATGCCGCCGGGGCGCGAAAAGGGGGCACACGACGGCGGCGCTCGGACGCTCCCGGGGCGGCCTGACCTCCAAGATTCACCTGGCCTGTGACGGGCGAGGCCGCCCGCTCGCGCTGCTGGTGACCGGCGGCAACATCAACGACTGCACCCGCTTGATGCAGCTGGTGCAGGCCATCCGGGTGCCGCGCCTGGGCGCAGGGCGGCCCAGAGTGCGGCCCGATCACCTCATCGGCGACAAGGGCTACAGCTCCAAGGCGATCCGGGCCTGGCTGCGGCGGCGCGGTATCGCCCATACCATTCCCGAGCGCGCCGATCAGATCCGCAACCGCACCCGGCGCGGCCGCCGGGGCGGGCGGCCGCCGGTCTTCGACAAGCACATCTACAAGCGCCGCAACGTCGTGGAGCGCTGCTTCAACCGGCTCAAGCAGTGGCGCGGCATCGCCACCCGTTATGAAAAGACCGCCGAGTCCTACCAGGCCGCAGTCACCCTCGCGTCACTGCTGATGTGGCTATGAAACTTTGACGACACGCCCTAGGCGCCCGGCACCCCGCCCCCGCATCCCGCGGGGTCCCGCATCCCGGTGTCCCGCTCCACCGTCCGGTCCCCGGCCGGGCGGGTCAGCGGTGGCGGTGCGCGGACTCCCCGCGCGGCGGCTCCCGGCGCGCGGTCTCCCCGCGTACGGGCTCCCTGCGCGCCGGCTCGCGGCGGGCGGGCTCCTTACGGGGCGTCTCGTCGCGCAGAGGGCGGCGGTCCGCGCTCTCCTGCTGCTCGCGCGTCGGGCGCGACACGTCGCGCGCCCGCATCGCGGTGATCGTGTTGATCTGCAAGCTCTGCAGTGCCATGCCGCCACCATAACCCGCCCCGTTCCGGCCGTACCGGACATCCGGGTTCCGGAGACGATGCTCAGAAGATCAGGCCGCTCCAGGGGGCGGGCTCCCACGACATCGCGACGGACAGCTCGCGCAGCGCCCCCGGACGCGACTCGCGCGCTAGCCCCGCCGCCCGCAGCGCCTCCAGCGGGCGTCCGCCCAGGTAGGCCGCGCCCAGCGCGGAGACGGGCAGCGTCACGTCGGCCGGGTCGGCGCTGGGCTCGCAGCGGGCGTCCGAGGTGCCGGCCGTCAGCCGCCAGCGGCCCGCGTTCCACGGGCACGTCGCGTCCTCGACCTCGATCACCACGTCCACCGGCGCGCTGTAGCGGCGCGCGGGCAGGGCGCGGCCGACGTGCACGAGGCGGAACCACAGCTCGTCGGCCCAGCGCGCGCGCAGCGCGCGGGGGTCGGCCAGCAGGTGGATCAGCGGGTCGTCCCCGGGCCGGACCGCGGTGACGTGCGAGACCAGGTCACGGTCGAGGACGTGACGCCACAGCAGCGCGTAGGCAGCCGGATCCAGGGCGAACAGGTCCCGCAGGCGCAGCTCGCCGTCGGGGACGTCGTGCTCGTCCCAGCTCGCCTTCATCCGGAACAGCGCGTACCCGCGCGGTCCCTCGTCGTCCTCGGCGACCACGGCGCGCAACGCCCCCTCCCCCCGGTCGGAGTCCTCGTCGCTCAGCACCGCGTCCCAGCGCGCGGGGGTGCGGGCGTACAGCCCCGGGCGGCGGTCCAGCACGGCCGCGTGAATCTTCTCGAAGACGTCCCTGGCGTCCGCGGGCCGGACGACGCGCAGCCGCAGCGCGGGATCGGCCGGGGCGTGCCGGGTGAAGACCGCGCCCGCGGTCGGGATCCGGACGCTCAGGCCGTCGGCGGCCCTGCCGTAGCCGTACCGTCCGTAGATCACGGCCTCGGAGGCGTGCAGCGCGGCCACGGCCTCGCCGCCCTCGTGCAGGTCGGAGAGCTGACGGGTCATCAGCGCGGACAGCACGCCCCTGCGGCGGTGCGAGGGCAGCACCCCGACCGCGGTGACGCCGCCGACCGGGATCGGCCCGCCGGGCACGGCCATGGTGAGGCTGCACACCGCGGTGACGCCCACCAGCAGGTCACCGTCGAAGGCGCCGAGCGAGCGGCCGAACTCGGTGTTGCGCCGGTACAGCTCCGCGCGGTGCGGCGGTATCGCGTTGCCGAACGCCTCCTCGTCCAGGGCGATCCAGTCGGGCCACTCGGTCTCGGCGACCGGACGCAGGCTCAGGCTCATCCCTCGGATGGTAGAGAGGACAAACGGTTCCGGCCATCTAATATCCATGCTTAATGATCAAGGCGTTGGTCAAGTGGACTGCCCAAAGGGGGGAGGGCCGGATACAGTCAGGCGCATCATGAGTTCCCGTCCGGTGCCGCTGCTCCCTCCGGCGCTCCGCGCGTTCCTGGTCCGGATCCCGCTGCTCGTTCCCCTCGTGCGCCTGCTGCGCAGGGGCCCGCTGGCGCGCGACCGCAACCTGCTCATCACCCTGACGCTGCTGACCCTGCTGATCGGCGGGCTGGCCGCCAGGGTCTCCATGGAGTGGTTCTCCCCGGCGCTCATGATCCCGGTCACGCTCGTGGCGGGGCTCCAGCTCCGCCTGAACAGCCTCGCCAAGCTGCTCTGCGCGGTCGCCGCCGCCCTCGTCTACGTGGCCGTCGTACGAGGGGTCGGGCACATCGGCCCCGGCCTGCTGGTCACCTTCGGCTTCACCGCCGTGCTGGCCGCGCTGATGGCCCGTACCCGCGGAAAGCTCGGCGTGCAGGGCCTGCGCGGCGACGCGATGCTGCTGGAGTTGCGCGACCGCCTGAAAAGCCAGGGGGACCTGCCTCAGCTGC
This sequence comes from Streptosporangium sp. NPDC050855, assembly GCF_044456585.1. Classification (NCBI taxonomy): domain Bacteria; kingdom Bacillati; phylum Actinomycetota; class Actinomycetes; order Streptosporangiales; family Streptosporangiaceae; genus Streptosporangium; species Streptosporangium sp. NPDC050855. Next base: position 15,243 of record NZ_JBITFY010000019.1, on the reverse strand, counting down.
CCAAGGACTGGGGCTCCAAGGTGGTGCTCAAGCAGGCCGGAGGCTCCTCCTTCGGCGGCGACTTCCTGGTCTCCATCCGCGAGGGCGACACGCTCGACCTCGCCTTGGTCGACGTGTCGGGCAAGGGCGTCGACGCCGGCACGCGGGCGCTGATGCTCTCGGGCACCTTCGGCGGCCTGCTCGGCTCGGTCGACGACTTCCTGCCCGCCTGCAACGCCTACCTGCACCGCCAGCGCGAGGCCGAGGGCTTCGTCACCGCGGTCCACCTGCGGCTGAACCTGGCCACGGGCGAGTACGTCATCACCTCGGCCGGCCACCCCCCGGTGGTCAAGTTCGAGTCCGGCACGGGGACGTGGAAGGTCTCCACGGCCAAGGGCGTCGTCCTGGGCGTCGTGCCCGACCTGCACTGCGAGACCGACCGGGGGATGCTCCGCAAGGGCGACGCCCTGATGCTCTACACCGACGGCCTGATCGAGCAGCCCGGCCGCGACATCGACGCCGGCCTGGACCGCCTGCTGGGAGAGGCCGAGCGCCTGGTGCCCACCGGTTTCCGCGACGGCGCCCGCAACCTGGTGGCCTCCATGTCGGCGGGCCACAACGACGACTGCGCCCTCATCCTCATCTGGCGCCCCTGACCCGTACGGGCCGCCTTACGGATCACCGTCCGGGCCGCCCCTCCGGGAGACCCCGGGACCTCGCCCCTCCGGGAGACCCCGGGACCTCGCCCTCCGGGAGACCCCGGGGCGGCGTCAGAGCCATCCGGACTCGCCGGCGATGCGCGCGGCGTCGAGACGGTCGCGCGCCTGGGTCTTGCAGATGATCCTGGACAGGTGGTTTCGGACCGTTCCCACGGAGAGGAAGAGCGCCTCGGCGATCTCGTTCGACGTCGCGCCCCGGGCGACCAGCCGGAGCACGTCCAGCTCGCGGGGGGTCAGGGGGTTCTCCGCAGATCTCAGGGCCGCCACCGCGAGCTCGGAGTCGACCGCGCGGCGGCCGGACGCGACCAGGCGGATGCCTCCGGCGAGCTGCTCCGGGCCCACCCGCAGGCTCATGAACCCGAGCGCGTGGGCGGCGAAGGCCCGCCGCACCTGGCCCGGGCTGGGGTCGTGCGACAGCAGCAGCACCCCGCAGCCGGGAGCCTCCTCGTGCAGCCGCCGCGCGACGTCGAGACCGTCGGCCGGTGGCAGGCCGAGATCGACGACGGCCACCTCGGGGGAGTGCCGCAGCACGGCCGCGAGCACCTCCTCACCGGTGGCCACGTCGGCCACCACCTTCATGTCGGCCTCGCCCTCCAGGGACGCCACCAGTCCACGCCGGACCAGAGGCAGGTGTTCGGCGACCACGATCCCGATCAAGACGCTCCTTCCTCACCTCGACACCATCCTCATCTCACCTTGCCAAAGAGTGATCGTGCGATCGCTCATTGTCAATGATCTCCCTGCCGTCGGTAAAGGGAGCGACGTATCCGCCGGGGAACACCGCGGTGGCGGGGGAGCGTGCGGGACGGATACTTCGGCTAACCTCTTATGGGGCGTTGTCGGGGAAACCGCGATGGGAGTATGAACCTGTGAGCTGGCTCTCCGTGGTCGGGGTCGTCGTCTTCCTCGTGGGACTGATGGTGTCGATCGGGCTGCACGAGATCGGCCACCTGGTGCCGGCCAAGCTGTTCGGCGTCAGGGTCACGCAGTACATGGTCGGCTTCGGCCCGACCATGTGGTCACGGCGCCGCGGCGAGACGGAGTACGGCATCAAGTGGCTCCCGCTCGGCGGCTACATCCGGATGATCGGAATGCTGCCGCCCCGGCCCACCGACGCCCCCGGCAAGGTGCGCTCGGTCTCCACCGGTCCCTGGCAGGGCCTGATCGAGAACGCGCGCGACGTGGCCCTGGAGGACGTGCGGCCGGGCGACGAGGACCGGGTCTTCTACCGCAAGCCCTGGTGGCAGAAGGTCATCATCATGTCCGGCGGCCCGGCGATGAACTTCGTGCTGGCGTTCATCCTGTTCGGCGTGGTGCTCATGGGATTCGGCGTCCCCACGCAGAAGACCGAGATCGCCTCGATCCCGCAGTGCGTCAAGTCCGCCGCCGACTACGCCAAGAACCCGAAGTGCACCGCGGCCGACCGGCAGAGCCCGGCCAGCGTCGCCGGGCTGAGGCCCGGGGACGTCATCGTCTCGGTGGCGGGCAGGCCCGCCGCGAGCTGGGAGGCCGCCACCCGCGCCATCCGCGACCACGGGGCCGGGCCGATCGCGATCGGCATCAGGCGCGCCGGTCAGGACCTGACCGTCAACGCCTCCCTGATCGCCCAGGACCGCGAGTCCCTGGACGAGCCGGGCAAGATCGAGAAGGGCGTCGGGTACCTCGGCGTCAGCCCGAAGATCGTCATCGAGCGGCAGGACCTCGGTGCCGTCGCCGCGCACATGGGGGACCTCACCTCCGCCACCGCCGCGTCCCTGATGAGGTTCCCCGAGAAGATGGTCGGCGTCTGGCACGCCGCCTTCTCCGGTGACGAACGCGACCGCAACGGCCCGATCGGCGTGATCGGCGTGAGCCGCATCGGAGGTGAGATCGCCGCCGCGGCCATCCCGCTGGAGAACAAGGTCGTCGTCTTCATCAACCTGCTGGCGGGCTTCAACCTGGCGATCGGCATGTTCAACCTGATCCCGCTGCTCCCGCTGGACGGCGGCCACATCGCCGGCGGCCTCTGGGAGGGGCTCAAGCGCGCCTTCGCCCGCGTCACCCGCCGCCCCGCCCCCGGGCACGTCGACATCGCCAAGGCCCTTCCGCTCACGTACGCCATCGCCTTCCTGATGGTCATCATGGCGGGCCTGCTGATGTACGCGGACCTGGTCAACCCCGTCCGCCTGTCCGGCTGATCCGGTGAACGACGGCACGCCCGGAGCGCTGGTCGACGTGGCGCTGTTCCGGCTCCGCCGGATCTGGTCGCGCCCGCTGCGCGCGCGCAGGGCCGCGGAGTCGCAGCGGCCGGTGCACATGTCGAACGTGATGGTCGTGCACGCCGTGCACAAGCTGAGCCTGGACGTGCCCGAGGTGACCGTGGGCGCGGTCGCCGAGCAGCTGGACGTCGACCCCTCCACCGCCAGCAGGCTGGTCAACGACGCGATCGGCGCCGGGTTCGTGGAGCGCGAGGAGTCGGCCGTGGACGCCAGGCGGGCCCGGCTGGTGCTGAGCGAGCGGGGCCTGCGCGTGCTGGAGGCGGTCGTCCGCCACCGGCGCGCCTACCTGAACGACCTGATGTCCGACTGGGAGGAGTCCGACCGCGAGGTCTTCGCCCGGCTGCTCGCCCGGTTCGCCGAGGCGGCCGTCGCCCGCCCGGCGAACCTCGCCGGCCTGGACCGGGTGATCACCGCGGTGCTGGCGGAGATGCCCGCCCCGCGCTGAACCGCCCCCCGCGGGCCGGTCGCCCACGGCGGCCGTGGCGGCCCGCCCGGCCGGTCTCCACGGGCATGGGACCCTACTCCCCGGCCACCCCGTCGATCCGCTGGCGGATGATGTCGGCGTGGCCGTTGTGCCGGGCGTACTCCTCGATCATGTGGATGAGGATCCAGCGCAGCGAGACGTCCTTGTCGCGGCGCTGCGTCTTGCCGATCGTGTCCAGGGGGAGGGTGATCGACACCTCGCGCGCGTGGGCGATCTCGGCACGCCAGCGGGCGAACGCCTCCTCGGCGCTGGTCGTCTCCAGGTTGTCGAAGTCGCCGTCGGGGTCGTCGTCGGTGTAGTAGTACGGGCCGACCCCCTCGCCGTTGAGGACGTTACGGAACCAGTTCCGCTCGACCTCGGCCATGTGCCGGACCAGGCCCAGCAGGGAGAGCGAGGACGGCTCGGCGGAACGCAGGCGGAGCTGCTCGTCGGAGAGCCCGGCGCACTTCACCTCCAGGGTCTCCCGGTGCCACTCCAGCCAGGAGTGGAGCATGGAGCGCTCGTCGGCGATGAAGGGGGGATCAATACGTTTGTCGGTCATGAGGCAATCCTGTCGTCACGCATGACCACTGTCATACTGTTTTGCTCATGACCGGGTGCTTCACGGCGCGTCCGGTCGCGGTGCGGTGGCCGAGAGGATCAGCTCGACCAGGCTCCGCGCCCGGCGGGCGGGGCCCTGCGGGCCGAGCGACTGGCCCGACGCGTGCAGGCCCTCGAAGACCAGCGTGAGGTGGTCGGCCACCTCGCCGGGGTCGTCGACCCCGAGCCGGCCGGTCAGCTCGCCCATGGTCTCGTGGAACCAGGACTTCGCCGCGACCGCGCTGCGATGGGCGGGCAGGTCGGCGTCGGGGAACTCGGCCAGCGCCATCAGCATCGGGCAGCCGCGGTACTGCTCGGAGCTCACCTGGGTGAAGACCGCGTCGAAGATCGCCAGGATCTGGTCGCGCGGGTCGGGGCCCGCCGTCTCCGCACACCACCGCAAGCCCGCCTTTCTCACCACCGTGTATGTGAAGGACGACATGAGCGACACGATCGGTACGACCACGACCGCCACCCCCTCCACCCAGGCCGCCCTGCTCCGCTCGCTGCACGTGACCGGCGATCCGCTGGTGCTGCCCAACGTCTGGGACGCGGCCTCGGCCCGGATGGTCGAGGCGGCCGGTCTCCCGGCCGTGGCCACGAGCAGCGCCGCCACCGCGGCGGTTCTCGGCTACGAGGACGGCGAGGCGACACCCGTACGGGAGGTGCTGGCCGCGACCGAGCGGATCGTCCGGGTGGTGAGCCTGCCGGTGACGGTGGACTTCGAGCGCGGATACGGGCTGGCACCGGCCGAGCTGGTCGAACGGTTCGCCGCGACCGGGGCCGCCGGGCTGAACCTGGAGGACTCCGACCCGTCCACCGGGCAGATGATCGACATCGGTGAGCAGGCGGACTTCCTGGCCGCGGTGCGTGAGGCCGCCACGTCGCAGGGCGTGGACCTGGTCGTCAACGCCCGCACGGACTCGTTCCTGCGTCAGGCCGGGTCACCGCAGGAGCGGCTCGCCGCGACCCTCGAGCGCGGTGCCCGCTACCTGGCGGCCGGCGCGGACTGTGTCTATCCGATCGCCGCCGGCGCTCCCGACGTGGTCCGGGCGCTCACCGACGGCGTGTCCGGGCCGGTCAACGTCGGGTACGGCGGGAAGCTGTCGCTGGCCGAGCTCGCCGCGCTCGGCGTCGCGCGGGTGAGCTTCGGGCCGTCGCTGCAGCGGCACCTGTACGCCAAGGCCGGGTCGGCGCTGTTCGCGGCCGTCGCCTCCGGCGAGAACCCGTTCACGCTCTGACACGGTGACACGGTGACACGCGGCACTCTCCCGGACGGCGGCACCGGGAGCGGCTCGTCGCGCTCACGGCGTCAGCGGGCGGGGCGGCCGGTGCTGGCCCGGAACACCATCTTGGGATTCACCGTCGCCGACGTGCGGAAGTGCGCGCGGGCCCGCCCGTTGAGCGGTCGCTCGATGCGTCGCAGCAGCATGCGCAGGGCCTGCGTGCCGACCTCCGCGAAGTTCTGCCGCACGGTGGTCAGCGGGGGCCAGGTGTAGGAGGACTCCGGCAGGTCGTCGAAGCCGACCACGCTGACGTCCTCGGGCACGCGGCGGCCGGCCTCGCGCAGGGCGCGCAGGAGACCGATGGCCATCGAGTCGTTGGCCGCGAACACCGCGGTGACGTCGTGGTCACGGGCGAGACGCCTGCCGAGCTGGTAACCGGAACGCGCCGTCCAGTCGCCCGTCAGGGGAGGGCGCACCTCACGGCCCGCGTCCTCCAGCGCCTGCCGCCAGCCGGCCAGGCGTTCGGTGGCGTCGATCCACGACGACGGCCCGGCGATGTGCCACACGGTACGGTGGCCCAGGCCGAGCAGGTGCCGGGTCGCGCGCGCGGCGCCCCGCCGCTGGTCGACCGCGGTCATGGGCACCCGCCCTCCGAGGCCTCCTCCGGCGTCGACGACCGGGAAGTCGGCCGGCATCGGCTCCAGGTCCGGGCGGTGGAGCGGGGCTATGACGATCACACCGTCGGCCATCTGCTCACGGAGGGCGTCGATACCGGTCGCGACCGCGGCCGCCGAGTGGGCGGGCGCGTTGTGGACGTTGACCATGAGCTGGGCCGCCCGCGCCGCGCGCTCGATGCCGTGCCGGATGGAGGTGGGCCCGTACAGGGCGGAATCGACGCCGACCACGCCGATGACTCCCGGATGACGCCACCTCAGCAGGTCCGCGGACAGGTGCGGCCGGGAGCCGGTGTCGCCCGTCACCATCACGTGGGCCGGCGCCTGCCGCGACCCGTCGTCGGAGGAGGGGGCGGTGGGGCGGCGCGACGGGGAGGCGGATGTCGATCCGGCGCAGGTGCCGATGTTGCGCACACGTATCCGCGGTCGGTCCGAAGTCATGGCAGGAGTGTTGGGGGTAGCTAAGTTACTGTCAAGAGAAGTTATCGATCGGTGAGACGGGCCTCCGGAAACGGCAGGCCGGACATGATCACCGCGTTTCCGCCGGTGGACGGAGCGGCCCGGCACCGTCCGGGTGGACGTGCCATGACGTGCGCCGGTCGCACGGGGCCGTCCTTGAAACTTTCACCGGCCGGACGTTAACGTACTGTGAAACGCCCTGGTGGCACCTGTCCGGCGGACGCGGGCGGGGACGGCGGTTGACACGCCGGCGGCACGTTCGATGTACTCCGCCACACACGCGTTTCCCGATGGTCCGGTGACGGAGGCCGGGCGTTGAATGTTAACGCTAACAAAGCCGTGTGCCCGATCGGCCGCACGACGTCCTCCCGGTCGCCCGCCCGAAGGGAGAGGTCTCATGACGACGGCCGCCCCGGCGGACGGTCCCGCCGGTCCGGATCGACTCCCCTGCCGACCGCCGACAGGTCCGGGCGCCGACGCGGTCGCGCCTGGGCTCCCCACGCTCCCGCAAGGAAAGAGGCACGCCCGTGAAACCGGCACTCCGCCTGCTGACACTCGTGGTCCTGCTGCTGGCCACGACCCTCGTACCGGCATCGGCCCGGGCCGACAACCCCATCGTCCAGCACATCTACACCGCGGACCCCGCGCCCCTGGTGCACAACGGCCGGGTCTACCTCTACACCGGTCACGACGAGGACGGCTCGACGTACTTCACCATGAAGGACTGGCGCGTGTGGTCCTCCGAGGACATGGTGAACTGGACCGACCACGGCTCCCCGATGAGCGTCTCCACCTTCGGCTGGGCCGGCGCGGACGCCTGGGCCGGACAGGCCATCCACCGCAACGGCAAGTTCTACTGGTACGTCCCGGTGAAGGAGCGCGCCACCGGAGCCATGGCGATCGGGGTGGCGGTCTCCGACAGCCCCACCGGCCCGTTCACCGACGCCATCGGGCGCCCGCTGGTCAAGAACGGTGAGATCGACCCGAGCGTGTTCATCGACGACGACGGTCAGGCCTACCTGTACTGGGGCAACCCGCGCCTCGCGTACGTCCGGCTGAACGCCGACATGATCTCGTACTCGGGCGGGATCACCTACGTCCCGCTCACCCCCGCGGGGTTCGGGACCCGCACCGGGAACGCGAGCCGTCCGACGCTCTACGAGGAGGGCCCCTGGATCTACAAGCGCAACGGCCTGTACTACAACGTGTTCGCCGCGGAGTGCTGCGGTGAGTTCATCGCCTACTCCACCGCGCCCAGCGTCACCGGCCCCTGGACGTACCGCGGAACGATCATGCCCAGGCAGGGCGGCAGCTTCACCAACCACGCCGGAGTGATCGACTTCAAGGGCGGTTCGTACTTCTTCTACCACAACGGCGCGCTCCCGGGCGGGGGCGGCTTCACCCGCTCGGTCGCGGTGGAGAAGTTCACCTACAACGGCAACGGCACGATCCCGACCATCGACATGACCGCGGCGGGCGCGCCCCAGATCGGCACGCTGAACCCGTACGTCCGCCAGGAGGCGGAGACGATCGCCTGGGGGAGCGGAATCGAGACCGAGCCCACCGGCGAGGGCGGGATGAACGTCGGGTTCATCGAGAACGGCGACTGGATCAAGGTGAAGGGCGTGGCGTTCGGTGGCGGCGCGTCCTCGTACTCGGCCCGCGTCGCGTCGGGGACCAGCGGCGGACGCATCGAGCTGCGCCTGGGCGGTGCCACCGGCACCCTCGTCGGGACCTGCACCGTCCCCGGCACCGGTGGCTGGCAGACCTGGTCGACCGTCACCTGCCCGGTGAGCGGCGCGACCGGCACCCACGACCTCTACCTGCGTTTCACCGGTGGCAGCGGTTACCTGATGAACCTGAACTGGTGGCAGTTCACCCCGGCCGGCACCGGCGGGAACCTGCTGACGAACGGCACCCTGGAGAGCGGCACCACCGGCTGGACCGCCTTCGGCGGCACGGTGGCCTCCAGCGGTACCGCCCACGGCGGGTCGCAGTCGCTGGCCAGCACCGGCCGCACCGCCTCGTGGAACGGCCCCAGCCAGGACGTCACCGGCAAACTGACCAACGGCAAGAGCTACACGACAAGCGTGTGGGTCCGCTCCCAGTCCGGCACCCCCGACGTGCGGGCGACCCTGGCGGTCACGGCCGGCGGCACGACGAGCTACGTCGCGCTGACCCCGGCCGCCACGGCGAACACGGGCGGCTGGACCCAGCTGACCGGAACGGCGACCGTGTCCTGGACCGGGACCCTGACCGGTGCGAGGTTCTACGTCGAGACCGCCTCGGGAACCGACTCCTTCCTCATGGACGACGTCTCCTTCCAGTAGCCGCTCCTTCCAGTAGCCGATCCTTCCGGTGGCCGCGAACCTCCGGTGGTGGTGAACGTGCGGTGGCCGTGAACCCCCTGTGGCTCTGAAGTTCCGGTGGCGATGAGCCCTCGGTGGCCGTGAGCCTTCGATGGCGGCGAGCCTTCGGTGGCCGTGAGCCTTCGGTGGACCTGAGGCTTCGGTGGACACGAGCCGGGCCGGTGGGGCCTTCTCCTTCGTGAGACCGCTCCGCCGGGCGCCACAGGGGGTTTCACGCCTTCGGACGCCCCGGCCCTTCGGGACGGGCCCTGGCCACCGGTTCCGCCCGTGGTGCCGGGGCCCTGGGCGCGGCTCCGGGGCCCTCGGACCGCACGGCCGCCGCCGACGGAGAGGACAGCGCAGGCCCGGGGTGCCGCCGACTTCGGCGGCACCCCGGGCGTCATGTTGTTAGCGTTAACATAATCGTGGCCGTGAACGGGGTGAAAAATCGTCCGCGGGTGGTCCGGTGCGGTTCGAGACGCCGAGGTGCGGGCCTCTACGGCTTGACGGCCAGCCCGCCGTACGCCCAGGCGTGGCCGCCTCCGGGAATGGCCTCCCGGTACTCGTCCTCGGCGGGACGCCACTCGACCACCTCGACGAGTCCGGGGTCCACCATCGTCCAGTTCCGGAAGAATCCTTCGATCTCCGCGTGAGTGCGCGGGACCATGGGCGCCGTGCCCTTGTCGTAGGGCTTGGTGAATTCGTCGCTGTCCACCTGGGGCGCGAAGTCGAGCGTTATGTGGGAAAGCAGCAGATGGCTTCCGGGCGGTACGGCCGCCTTGTATCGCTCGATCAATCCGGCGGGTCCGTCATCGTCGGTGATGAAGTGCAGAACACCGGCCATGATGAGCGCGACCGGCCGGTCGAAATCGATGACCTCATTGACCTGCGGGTCCGCCAGAATCCGGTCGGGATCCCGGATGTCGGCCTCGATCACCGTCGTCATTCCCTCTTCGCTGCTCGTCAGGAGCGCCCGCCCATGAGCCAGGACGATGGGATCATTGTCGACATAGGCCACGCGGGACGCGGGATTCACGCCTTGAGCGATCTCGTGGGTGTTCCCCTGGGTGGGAATGCCGGTGCCGATGTCCAGGAACTGCGTGGTCCCGGTCTCCTCGGCGAGATACCGGACGACGCGCCGAAGAAACGCCCGATGGGCGCGTACGCCCTCGCGTGTGCCGGGTGAGACCCTGACGAGCTGTTCCGCCGCCTCGCGATCGGCGGCGAAGTGGTCCTTGCCACCCAGCAGGTAATCGTAAATGCGTGCCGGATGGGGAATCGTCGGGTCGATCCGCGCGCCCGGCGGCCGATCGGTCGCCTGCGCACTCAGACCATTCGTGGTATCGGTCATCGGTACTCCAGAGGATGGGCCTCCACCGACACGATCGGCGATGGAGACGTAACGTTCGTTCACTGTAGCCCGTCACGCCATGATCCGTCGTGCAGAGATCACGTCCCGATTCTCCGTCCGGCGCCGGGCGGCCGATGAGCCGTGCGGCGGATGAATGCGGCCCGACCTGGGGAATTCCTTCATGGCGCCGATGGGAATCCGCTGGGGAATCCGCCCGGAGGACACGGTCGCCGACAAGGTCCATGCCGTACGCGTCCCTGCCTGAGGACGCATGATTTTTCATGACGCAAGAAAAGCGATTTCCCACTTGACGGGCGAATTCATGACGTCCGAGTGGCCGTTGACCACCGGTCCCATCGGTCCGTCCATGGCGGACGCCGCCGCTTTTCGAGGCCGCCGAGAGGCCGCCGAGAGGCCGCGGGCGCCCGTTCCCGCGGCGATGGGCTCCCGCGGCGGGACGCGCGGCGGCCGAAGGCCCGCTCATCGCTCCCGGCGCGAGGGCCGGGGATGGAGCGGTGAACCGCCCCCGTTCGATGCCGGGCAGGGGTACCGCCGTCACCGGCGAACGTGAGAGCAGAGGTCGCGGGCCCCGTTGCCGGGCTCGCGGGAGGCGCCGAGGGTGGGGCGGCCCTCCGGGATCGCTGAAACTTTCATCCCGACGCATCCCCTGCAATCCCACTCTTACCAGCCGAGCGACAGGGGATTGATCGGACACATTCTCCGTTCGTTCCCGCAGGACATGCCGGTCAGGCAGGGCGACGGACCCGTGGACCCCCGTCCGGCGAGGTGTGCCGGGCCGCCCCGGCCGATGTCCATCGGAAGCGACGATCAATACGGCCGGAATTTCGCTCGGCTTGACATGGCCTTGGAATGGTTTCCAAACTGTCCCTGGCGGCCGTTCCTCCCGGTCTGGTGGAGTCGGCGAGGAGACGTCGCCTTCGCCGTCGGCGGCGCATTGGTGGGAAGAACCGTCATGCGATGACATTTTTTGTGATCGTACGGCGAAAAAGAAAAATGCGCCGTCGACGGTGAACGAACGCTGTCCCGGTCACTCGCCGACGACACGGATCACATGTGCGACGTGACCGTGGGCCGCGTGTGTTCAACAGGGTGGATCACGGTTCCTGCTTCGGCGAGTGCGGCCGCACCCCGCTCGCCGAAGCAGGGACGAGAACGACCACGAGGGTCACTGGACCGGCGAGAAGATGCGCTGCTGGATCTCCTTGCGGTAGTCCTCCAGCGTGTTGTCTATGTGCACCGCCGCCGCCTGGGCCGCGGCCTCCGCGTCACCCATGCGTATCGCCCGGTGAATGGCCTCGTGCTCCTCGACGGCCTTGGCCCCGTGCCCGCCGATGGAACCGCGTAGCCCGATGATGGTGGACTGGGCCTGAAGCCTGCGGGCCTCCCGTACCGCCGCCTGCAGGAACATGTTGTGCGAGGCGACGGCGATCGCGGTGTGGAAGGCGTCGTCGCCTTCGTTGAAAATGTCCTCGCGTCCGATCTCGAACCCGTGACGGCAGCGCCCGGCGGCCTTTTCTATGTCGCCCAGTTCCACGGGCGTGGCACGGCGCGCGGCCAGCCGGCTCGTCTCCATCTCCTGGGTACGGCGGAACTCGAAGAGCATGTAGACGTGATCGAGGTCCGTGGGCAGGAAGGAAGAGGCCCAGTGACCGCTTCCGAGCATTCCCTCATCCGCGGCCACATAGAGGCCACGGCCTTTCTGAGCACGTACGCGGCCCAGTGCCGAGAGTATTTTCACCGCCTCGCGCACGACCGTCCGGCTGGTTCCCAGTTGGCGGGCCAGCTCATTCTCGGTGGGCATCCGATCACCGGGCTGCAGGCCCATTTGAGTGATCAGCTCCAGCACTCGCTCCGCGGCCACTTCGTACCCTGGCCGATAGCCCGTTGCGCGCGGAGTTTCACTCGCGCCGTCTGTTTCCTCTGCCACGTGTCCAAGAGTACGACCTGGCGCAGCGCGTAGCGGCGCGCATTCGCTCCGCCGTACCCGTCCGGCCGGGCGGGGCGACGTGAAAATGTTCTTCCCCGGTCGGCGGGGACGAGGTGATCAACGGCGGTCCGTCCCCGCCGGGAGCGTCGGGGACAGGGTGATCAACGACGGTCCCTCCCGCCGGGAGCGTCGGGGCTCCCGGCGAGGGCGTTCACGGATTTTCGTGTCAGGCGCGGGCCCATTTCTGGTTGGTGCCGCCGTGGCAGGTCCAAATCTGGATCTTGCTGCCGTTGGCGGTGCCGTAGGCGGAGACGTCCAGGCACTTGTCGGCGCCGAGGGCCGTGATGGTGCCGTCGGCGTTCAGGCGCCACTTCTGGTTGTTCTGGCCGTTGCAGTCCCAGATGTTGACCGCGGTGCCGTCGGCGGTGCCCCCTGCGTTGACGTCCAGGCACTTGCCGCCGTACACCCGAAGCTCACCGGCGGAGGTGGAGGCCCACTGCTGGTTGGCCTGGCCGTTGCAGTCCCAGAGCTGCGTGGCGGCGCCGTTGGCCTGGGAGGCGTTCGCCACGTCCAGGCAGCGGCCGGAGGCCACGCCGCGGATCGGGCCCGCGGGGGAGGACGGGGTCGGGCTGGGGGTGGCGCCGGGCCGGCCGATGCTGCCGGGAACGGCCTGGAGCGCCGCGTACCAGGCGGCGGCCATCTTGTCGTAGCCACCGGCGGTGGGGTGGATGCCGTCGATCAGGTCGGACGTGGTCAGCTTGGAGTGCATGTCGACCAGGTGGACGCGCTTGCCGCTGTTGACCTTGGCCTGCACGATGCCGGGGACGGCCGCGTTGAAGGTACGGGCGGCGGCCGCCTGACCGGCGTTGGACAGCGGGATGACGGTGGCGACGAACACGTCCGCGTCAGGCACGGTCGCCGTGATGCGGTCGATCAGGGTGGACAGCCGCTGGGGCGCACCGGCCACGTTGTAGTTCTGCAGGATGTCGTTGGTGCCGATGTGCAGCAGCACCGTGCGCGGGTTGTAGGTCCGTGCCCAGCCGGTGATGTTCGCGTCGATCTGGTCGATGCGCCAGCCGGGGTGCCCCTGGTGGTCGTGGTCGCCCAGCGAGCCCGGCCCGTTGAACTGCGAACCGACGAAGTCGACGGTGTACCGGCCGGCGGCGAGACGCTGCCACAGGCCGATGCGGTACCCGCCCGGCACCTGGGTGCCCTCGGTGATCGAGTCACCCAGCGGCATGACGCGCACCCCGCCGTTGGACTCCGCGCCGGCGGACGTCGCCGTCACCCCCACCGTCAGGACGAGGATCGTCACGGCTCCCAGCGCCGCGGAGACCAACCGTTTCCAATTAAGCATGCCCAACCTTCTTCGGGAACTGAGAGCAACGGCTTACGACCGGCGCGGTGAGCCAGGAGACGCTGAAAGTCTTTCGTCGGTCCCGGCCGCGGTCGGCGGATCCGCCTGCCGGGAAGGCATTCCACCTCAATTAATGGGATGAGAGGGTGTTAGCGTTAACATCTACGGGGTGGGCGTCTTCCGGAAGAACATCGGCGATGAGGTGGAGTAAACACAGGGAAGACGGAGGGCGTCAAGAGTGCGAAGCATCGTGGAAATCCGATGCGGCAGGCGGTGTCCGGGGAGCAGGAGCTTCGAGGGCCCCTCACCTGGCGGGACGTACCGGTGTGATGAAAGTTTCACCCGTCGGCCTTCGTCGTCGCCTTCGCTGCCCCCCGCCGGGGGGGGGGGGGGGGGGGGGGGGGGGGGGGGGGGGGGGGGGGGGGGGGGGGGGGGGGGGGCGCCCCCCGCCGCGGCCGGCGGGGGGGGCGGGCGGCCGCGG
>NZ_JBITFY010000019.1:0-1371 GCF_044456585.1 Streptosporangium sp. NPDC050855 | reverse complement strand
CGGCCCCCCCCCCCCGCCGGCGGGCCGCCCCCCCCCCCCCCCCCCGGGCGCCGGCGCGCCCCCCCCCCCCCCCCCCCCCCCCCGCCCCCCCCCCCCCCCCCCCCCCCCGGCGGCGGATCGGTGCGATCAGCGATACCCGGCGACGACGATGTCGGCCTGGACGGCGTTCTCCGTGGCGTCGGAGGGGTACCCGGCGACCATGGCCCCCTCGTAGAAGGTGCCCGCGCTGAGGTTGGCGCCGCCGTCGGGCTTGCAGCAGTCACCGCCACTGCCCAGGATGATGGCCCCCTGCTTCTTCATCGGGCTGTACCCGTTGGGCAGCGAGCCGTCGTACAGGGTGTACAGGCTCCCGGACTGGGCGTTGCTGCCCTTGATGGCGAACCGGGTCGTACCGTTGTTCTTCAGCGTGGCGGTGACGAACCTGTGGGGGAAGGCCCTCTGGTTGGGGTTCCACGACTGGCTGCCACCGGGGAAGAGACCCCACTCCAGGTCGGCCTGGACCCAGGGACCGCTTCCCTGGCAGCCGCCGAACCAGCACTGGGTGCTGAAGTTGATGGCGTCCATGGCCCCGGCGGCGTCGGCCTTGCGGGTCGTCTCGCTGTTGCCGTAGTCGAAGCAGCAGCCGTTGTTGACGTGGGTGCCGCTGGTGACCATGTACATGCCCTCGGGCGCGCTGCCGGTGGGGACCCCCGTCAGGTGGCCGTCCCGCCAGTAGCTGTTGCCGGGGTTGATGTAGAGGGAGTATGCCTTGCTTCCGCCGACGGTGAGCGACTCGGTGGTCGCGGTCGCGGGCCTGCTCTGCGGGGAGCCGGGGACCACGCTGGACCCCTGGTACCACAGGTCGTTGCCGCGGCCGGACTGGTCGTACACGACCGTGATGACGCACGCGGTGCCGGCGCAGAAGGAGTCCTGGGTCGCGGCGTTGGCGGTCCCGCCCGCCGTCAGGACGGCGATGTTCCGGGTGGAGTTGTCCGAGGAGCGCCTGACCTGGTAGAGGTTGCCGGCATAGGAGCCGTAGAGCGCCCGGGTCGTGCTGTGCGCGGCCACGCACGGCGTGCCGCCCGAGGCGTAGATGTCGCACGAGCGCGCGCCGGGCGGCGGTGGGGTGGGCGTCGTGGTGGGCTGGGTGCCGGTGGTCCACTTCTGGTTGGTGCCGCCGTGGCAGGTCCAGATGTGGACCTTGGTGCCGTTGGCGGTGCCGTAGCCGGAGACGTCCAGGCACTTGTTCGCCCCGACGGCGGTGATGGTGCCGTCGGTGTTCAGGCGCCACTTCTGGTTGTTCTGGCCGTTGCAGTCCCAGATGTTGACCGCGGTGCCGTCGGCGGTGCCGGCACCGGTCACGTCCAGGCACTTGCCGCCGTAGACGCGCAG
>NZ_JBITFY010000018.1:0-182879 GCF_044456585.1 Streptosporangium sp. NPDC050855 | reverse complement strand
CCGGCGGATACGACTTCATCGCCACGTGGAACTCCTTGTCTCCGGATTTTCATCATCCGGCACTCAAGGTGTCCACACATCGGGGTGAGGGCCCAGGTGCCGGGCCTGCCACAGCGGTCCGATCTCGGTCACCAGTTCCGCGATCACCTCAGCCGACAGGCCCGTGATCCGCCGGTTCTCCAGGATGATCGTCCGTCCGAGTGTTCTTACCACGTCTGGCCCAACGAGCCAGGGCCTCAAAGGCCACGGCTAATCATGCACGAGGTCGTTAGACCGAATCCACTGGCCTCTCTTGGACCGCGCGAGGAAAACATGTGCTGCTTCCAGCAGTCGCACGCAGTCATGTTCTAAGTACTTTAAATCCGCTTCGAAGTTATCAACCACTCTGCACATATTCCACTTCCTCGGTTTCGACAAATAAACAGGTTTATATCATTGCTTAGTCCCGGCGACATGCTAATTAAACCGCCGTCAACGGTAGAATTCGGGGAAGGTGCTCCTCGACCGATTCTCCTGATAGCAGAAGAGCACTGGTCCTCTCGGTGGAGTCCGTCCTGCCACCAAAGTAGTGGGGCCTGGACCATCGAAGGAGCCGGTACGCGCAGCGACGAAAGAACAATTGATTGAGATTCCCTGGCATACGCACCATGGAACGGTTGCAGTAAGCGAGCCCAGTGCCGGGAGTTTCCCTGTATGGAATCCAGAGATGACGTACGTCACCCATTTTCCCTGACCGCATCGATTGCCACGGCGCCGGCTGGCCCGGTTGACCACGACGCGACGTTGCACGAGCTCGTCGGCGCTCAAGCCGCCGCAACACCCCGGGCAACCGCCGTTGTCCACGACGACGGGCTGCTGACCTATGCCGAGCTGGACGAACGGAGTACGCGGCTCGCCCATCGACTGCGGGCCCTCGGGATCCGAGATGAGGCTCCCGTCGCAGTGATGCTGGAACGCGATCCCGAGCTGGTCGTTGCGCTGCTGGGTGTGCTCAAGGCGGGAGGTGCGTTCGTACCCGTCGATCCGGCTTATCCCGCTGAGCGGATTCGCCACATGCTGGACGACTCAGGGGCACGAGCCGTCGTACTGCGCCAGGTCCTGCGTGCTCGGCTGCCGGAGGATTTACGTGATGGGGCAGGGCGGGTCTCGGTGCTCCAGGTGGACCGAGAAGCCGAGAGCGAGACCGTGACGTCTGACCACTGTTCGGTCACGCCGGTCGAGTCAGCTACGCGGCCCGAGAACTTGGCGTATGTCGTCTACACATCGGGCTCCACTGGATTGCCCAAGGGGGTGATGGTCGAGCACCGTGGCATCGTCAGCTATCTGCTGGGCATGTTGCGGCACTTTCCGATGGGGCCACACGACCGGATGCTGCAGGTCACCTCGTTCTCTTTCGATGTCTCGGTGTATGAGATCTTCCTGCCGTTGCTAACCGGCGGCGCCACCGTGCTGCCCCGCTCGGGCAGCCACACGGACGCTCGTTATCTGAGTGGGCTGATAGCTGAGCATGGAGTGACGTCTTTTCACATGGTGCCCTCGCTGCTGCGGACCTTCGTGGACGGACTCGATCCCCGGCGGTGCGCCGGGCTGAGCCGGATTTTCGTCAGCGGAGAGGCGCTCGACCCCGCGCTGGTGGCCGATGTGCATGACCGTCTCCCATGCGACCTGGTGAACCTGTACGGAGCGACCGAGGTCTCCGTCGACTCCACGTGGTGGACGGCACCACGGGACCGCTCGGACACGCCGGTGCTGGTCGGCCGTCCCATGGCCGGAGCCACCGCGTATGTCCTGGACGACGAGATGAGGCGGCTGCCTCCGGGCGAGGTGGGAGAGGTCTACCTGGGCGGGGCCAGCGTGACCCGGGGGTACCACGGGCGTGCAGCTTTGACCGCACAGCGTTTCCTGCCCGACCCGTACGGACCTCCCGGTAGTCGGCTCTACCGCACCGGTGATCTCGGCCGCGTGGAGGACGGCGGCGAGCTGCGACTGCTGGGGCGCATCGACGATCAGGTGAAGTTGCACGGTCACCGGATTGAGCCCGGCGAGATCGAGGCGGCGATGACCGCCCATCCGCAGGTCTCCCTGGCCGCCGTCGTCACGGCGGGCAGCGGTACGGAGGCGGTCCTGACCGGATTCTTCACCGGCGCGATGGCCGACGTTCACGAGCTGCGCCGGTTCCTCGCACAGCGGCTGCCAGCCGCTCTCGTCCCCGCGCGGCTCATCCCGCTGGACACCCTGCCCTTGTCCCCCAATGGCAAGACCGACCGGAACGTGCTGGCCGAACTCGCCGCCCGGCAGGACATGCCCATGGCATCGGTCGTGCCCGAGGGCGCCGACCCCGTCCTGCGCACCGTCCTCGAAGCCGCAGCCGACGTCCTGGGCGGCACCCCTGTCGCCCCGCACGAGAACTTCTTCGACAGGGGTGGCAACTCACTGCATGCGACCCGGCTCGTAGCAAGGTTGCGCGCGGCCCTGGGCACAACGATCGGCGTACGCGCGGTCTTTGAGCATCAGTCCCCGGCCCAATTGGCTGACGCCCTACGCTCCACGTCCGCCGACCCCCTCGGGGGTGGCGCGCAGATCGCTTCGACAAGCAAACTGTCCGCTGCCCAACACCGCATGTGGCTGCTGGCGCAGATCTCCGAGACCCCCGCCGAGTACGCCATCACCCTTGCCCTGCACATCACAGGCGCCCTGGACACCGAGGCGCTGAGCTGGGCCGTCGACGCGGTGGTACGGCGGCACGACTCGCTTCGCTCATGCTTTCCCGACCGGGGCGGTGCTCCTGTGCGGGCCGAGACACCGGCCGAGGCATTACGGCTGCGCCATGCGCCACCGGAGCCGGGCGGAGACCCGGACGAGGTGGTGCGACGGGTGGTCACCGAACAGACGGCCGACCTCGACCTGGTGACCGGACCGCTGTTTCGCCCGGTGCTGGTGCCCCTCGGCGCCAAGGAACACCTTCTGGTGATCGTCCTACATCACATCGTGGCGGACGGCTGGTCCACCGAGGTGCTTTTGGAGGACATCGCCGCGCATTACCGAGCCCGGACCACCGAAGAGCCCGCACCCCGGCGGCCGGTCGTCAGCTACCAGCGCTATGTGGACATCGAACGCCGCAACGAGCGCGACGGCGTCACCGACCGGGACCTGGAGTACTTCACCACCGCGTTGCATGGCGTCCCTGAGGAGGTCACCCTGCCCCTGGACAGGTCCCGGCCCGTGCAGCGCACAGGGCGGGGTGCGACCCTGCGGTCGGCGTTCGGACCTCGTGGTTCCGACGCCGTGCGTGCGCTCGCAGCCGCGCACCGCACGACGCCGTTCGTGGTCCTGCTCACCGGGTTGAGCATCTTGCTTCACCGGGCGGGCGGTCACAAGGACGTGGTGATCGGCAGTGCGGTCGCCGGTCGTTTCGACGCCGAGCTGGACGACCTCGTGGGCTTGTGCCTCAACTCGGTGGCGCTGCGCTGGCCGATCGACCCTGATACCCCGTTCGCCACGGTGGTGGAGCGCGCCGAGCAGAGCCTGCTCGACGCCATGGACCACTCAGCCGTGCCCTTCGCCCGGGTCGTCGAGAAGCTGGGGATCCGCCGCGACGCGCGCCGCACCCCCGTCTTTCAGATCATCGCGCTGTATGACGACTTCCCCGACGTGCCGGACCTGCCCGGTCTGTCGGTGCGCGCGCTGGAGACCGACGACGGCTCCGCACAGTGCGACGCGTTGTTCACCTTCCGGCCACCGACCGATGACGGCATGGCCCTGAGCATCGAATTCAGCACGGATGTCTACGACTACACGACCGTGCAGCGCTGGGTGGAGCAACTGGAAACCCTGTTGACCGCCGCGGCGGACAGCCCCGGTACTGAGGCGGCCCGGCTGCCCCTGCTGTCCGGCTCCGCGCTGGATTCGCTCCTGGCCCTGGGCGAGGGCCCTGCGCGGCCGCTGCCGAACGATCTCTCACTGACGGAAATGTTTGCCCGCCAGGTGGCTCTGGCCCCTCAGCGCACCGCCTTGACCTGGCGGGACGCCACCGATACGGTCGCCACTCTCAGCTACGGGGATCTCGACGAGCGCTCCTCCCGCCTCGCGCATGCCCTGCGCGAGCACGGTGTCTGCGCCAATACACCGGTCGCCTTGTGCCTCACCCGCAGCGCCGATGTGCTGACCGCCGTGTACGGAGTACTCAAGGCGGGCGGTGGCTATGTGCCGGTCGAGCCGGACAACCCGCCCGAGCGGATCGCTGGCCTTGTTTCCGACAGCGGAGCCCGCCTCCTCCTCACCCAACGGCAGCTGGCCGTCTCGCTGCCGGAGCTGCCGGACGTGACCGTTCTCCTCGTCGACGACCACGAGGCGTTGAGCCGCTTCCCGGCCACGCGCCTCGAACCGGCACCGCGCCCGCAGGACCTCGCGTACGTCATCTATACCTCGGGCTCCACCGGCCGCCCTAAGGGTGTGATGATCGAACACCGCAGCGTGGTCAACTATCTCACGACTCTTCAAGAGAAGTTCCGGCTCACTCCCGACGACCGGCTGCTGCTGAAATCGCCACTCTCCTTTGACGTGTCCGTGCGTGAGGTCTTCTGGGCCCTGAGCACGGGCGCCACGCTCGTCGTCGCGGAGGCCGGGCGGCACGCCGACCCGGACTACCTGATCGAAGTGATCGAACGGGAGCAGGTGACCGTCGTCCACTTCGTGCCCAGCATGCTGCACGTCCTGCTGGAGACGCTCGACGGGTCGGGACACTGTCCCACCCTGCGCCAGGTGATGACCAGTGGTGAGACCCTGCCCGTGCGGACCGCGCGGCGCTGCCTGGAGCTGATCGGTGCGGAGCTGCGCAACATGTACGGCCCCACCGAGACCACGGTCGAGATGACCGACTTCGACGTCCGGGGCCGTACTGACATCGAACGGCTGCCGATCGGCCGCCCCTTCCCCAACACGCGGGTGTACATCCTCGATGAGGAGCTGCGCCCCGTGCCGCGCGGGACGGTGGGCGAACTGTACGTCGCCGGGGACCCGGTCGCCCGGGGCTATCGGGGCCGACCGGCGCTGACCGCCGACCGCTTCCTGCCCGACCCCTATGGACCACCCGGCACCAGGATGTACCGCACGGGCGACCTGGGGCGGTTCACCGGGGAAGGACTGCTGGACTTTCAGGGCCGCAGCGACTTCCAGGTCCAGCTGCGCGGCCACCGCATCGAACTGGGCGAGATCGAGAGCGTGCTGTGCGAGCAGCCGGGGGTGACCGCCGCCGTGGTCGTGGTCCGCAGGCCGGACAGCCCCGAGGCTGCGCACCTCGTCGCCTACGCGGTGCGGGCCCACCCGCCACACGGCCCCGATCAGGCGCTGCGTGCGAGGCTGGCGCAGTTGCTGCCGGGCTACATGGTGCCCACCGCCGTCGTCACAGTGGAGGCGCTGCCGCTGACGATCAACGGCAAACTGGACCGCGCGGCGTTGCCCGACCCGTGGGAGGCGCGCACCGCCACGGACTCCGGCTTTGGCGACACGGTGCCACCGACGCTGAGCGGGCCCCGAGAGCAGGCTCTGGCGAGGATCTGGCGAGAGCTGCTGGACATCGACGAAGTCGGCCCTGAGGACAACTTCTTCGGTCTGGGCGGTCATTCGCTGCTCGTGGCCACCTTGTCCGCCCGGGTCCACGCGGAATTGGGGATCAGGGCGCCACTGCTGCTGTTCCTGCGCCACCCGGTGCTGCGCGACCTGGCCGCTGCCTTGCCCGAGCCGGTCGGCGACCGGGCGCCGGGGGACGACACCGGTCTGCGGCCGCGCGGCACCGACCGCGCACCGCTGTCCGCAGCACAGCGCCGGGTCTGGATCGACGAACAGTTGTGGCCCGGTACCGCCGCGTACACCGTCCCGGAGGCATTCCGGCTGCGTGGTCCGCTCGACGAGGCGGCCTTCGAGGCGGCCCTGCAAGATCTAATGCTTCGTCACGAAGCGCTACGCACACGGATCGTGGGCGGTGAGGATCCCGAACTGGCCGTGGACGACCAGGTGACCGTACGGCTGTCGAGGACCGATGTACGGGGAGCCGGTGAGGCGGCGGTGCAGCAACTGCTGGAGCAGGCCGGTTGCAGGATCTTCGGGCTGGACGGTCCTTTGGTGGAGGTGTTCCTGGCGAGAACCGGTGCCCAGGAGTGGGTGTTCGTCTTCACCGCGCACCACCTGATCGTCGACGGCTGGTCCTTCGACATCTTGTGGCGGGATCTGGAGGCCTTGTACCGGCAGCACGCCACAGGCGGCGACCCGGGGCTTGCGCCGGTGCGGCTCACCTTCACCGACTACGCCTGGTGGGAGAGTGAACGCGCCGCAGCAGGCACCTACCGGCCCCACCTGGCCTTCTGGCGGCAGGAACTGGCGGGCCTTCCGCCCGGTGTCGGCCCGGCGGGCGACGCGGACACCGACCGGGCGGGCGGCAGCCGAGCCGTGCGTCTCGGTGCCGAGCTGTCCGAGCAACTACGGCTCGTCGCCGCCGAGCTGGGTGTGACACCGTTCATGCTCACACTCACGGCCTTCGCCATCGCCGTGACCGCCGAGGGCCCCGCGGAACAGGTGATCGGTGTCGAGGTCGCGGGCCGCGCCGACCAGCGAGTGGCCGACATCGTGGGCCTGTTCATCAACCACGTACCGCTGCGCTTGCGCCGGAGGCCAGGGCTGACGGCACGGCAGGCCGTCGCCGCCCTGGACGAGACCTGGCGCGGGGTGCTCGAACACGCCCACGTGTCCTTCGACGCGATCGTGGACGAGTTGAGCGGGCAGCGTGGCGCCGGTCGGGGTCCGGGCAGCGACATCGCCTTCTCCTACCTGGACTCCCGCACCCTCCCACGCCTCGACGACATCGCCGTTACCCCGCTGGAGCCGGTGTTCAATGGCACGGCCAAGTTCGGCCTGCTCCTTGAGGTGTTCGACACCCGCGATGGGCTGGTCGGGGTCTTCGAGCACCAGCTCGCGCGGTTCGGTCACAGCCGAATGACCCGCATCAGGAACCAGTGGGAGACGGTCCTGCTGGGTCTCCTCGCCGACGTCGACGTCCCGCTGGACCCACAGAGCTGAGCCTCGTCGCCCCAAGACCGACGCACCGCATCATCCCCAGGACAGAACCTTCACCCGTACGTGCAGGATCGAAAGGAGGGCGAGGAGATGCCACCCACTTCGCCGCCATCGGCAGCGGCGGCCACCCATGGCGGCACCCCCTGCCACCCACCGGCATCCGGCAATCCCGTACTGGAACACATTGGCCGTGCCATGGCCGCCTATCCGATCACTCCGGTCCGCACGGTCCGGGTCGAGATCGCCGGCATTCCCAGGACCATCACCCTCAAGCTGGAGGGCCACTCGCCCTGGCGGTCGATCAAGGGCCGCACCGCGCTCAGCCTGATCCAATCGGTGGCCGGTGAACTCACCGTCCCCGGTGCCACCGTCGTCGAATCGACCTCGGGCAACCTCGGACTGGCGCTCTCCGCGATCTGCCGGGACCTGGGATTGCGCTTCATCGCCGTCGTCGATCACAGGCAGTCCCCCGTCATCCAGCAGGCCATCGAGGCCAACGGCGGGGAACTGGACTGGGTCAGGACGCCCGACGACGCCACCACCCACCTCCAGGACCGGCTAGCCCGGGTGCGTGAACTAGTGCGGGACTTGCCGTACGCCGTGTGGCCCAACCAGTACGAGAACGACGCCAACTGGCACATCCACGAGACCTGGACCGCCCCCGAGTTCGACGCGCAGGCCACGGACGGCGCACAGGCCCTCTTCGCCGGGGTCTCCACCGGGGGTACCCTCGCCGGGCTCTCCCGCCACTTCCGGCGCACCCGGCCCGGGCTGCTGATCGTCGCGGTGGACGTCAAGGGTTCTACCGTGTTCGGAGGAGTGCCCCGTCCCCGCATCCTGACCGGCATCGGCGCCAGCCGGCGGTCTGCGTTCCTCACCGCCACCAGCACCGACGATGTGCTGCTGGTCGACGAACGGCAGGCCGTGGCCTGCTGCCACACGCTGCGAGCGGACACCGGCATCGCGGTCGGCGGTTCCAGCGGCGCGGTGCTGGCGGGTTGTCTGGAGTACCTCTACCGCCATCCCGAGGTACAGCACGCTCTGTGCCTGTGCCCCGACCTGAGCGACCACTACGGTCCCACCCTCTATCACCCGGCATGGCTGGACCGGATGGGCCTGCCCGCCGAGGCGTACCGGCTGCGACACCGCATGGGAGCTGCCTGTTCAGGCTTCGAGCCGGTCGACGACATCACCCCGATCCCCAGCGCGCCATCCGAGGAGGATGCATCGCGATGACCGACCTTCCCACGACAGACCACGGCATCACGCCGCCGAACCCGGTCGCCACACCTGTCCGGCCGTGGAACGAGTTACGGTTGACCCCTGACGAAGCTGCGGCCGCCGCCGCGCTGGCAGCTCGATGCGCCCAGCGCTATGACGATGCCGACGCTCCTGACTTCCTCCTCGACGCCCCCGTCATCGCCCACGAATTGCCCAGGCGGCTGCGGACGTTCATGACCCGGGCGCGTCTGGATGAGCGGCCGCACGCCCTCGTCGTACGGGGCAACCTCGTCGACGACGTATCGCTCGGTCCCACCCCTGCTCACTGGCGCAGCGCCCGCACCCCCGGCTCACGTCCGCTCTCCTTCCTGCTCACGCTCTACGCGGGACTGCTCGGTGACGTCTTCGGCTGGGCCACCCAGCAGGACGGTCGGATCGTCACCGACGTCCTACCGATCAAAGGCGGGGAGCACACCCTGGTCAGCTCCAGCAGCCGGCAAGAGCTCGGCTGGCACACCGAGGACGCCTTCTCGCCCTACCGAGCCGACTACGTAGGCCTGCTCTCGCTGCGTAACCCCGATCGGGTGGCCACCACACTGGCCGGCGCCCCTGTGGACGAGTTGGACGAGCGGACTCTCGACGTGCTCTTCCAGGAGCGGTTCCTGATCCGGCCCGACGACTCCCATCTGCCTGCCAACAACTCCGCGGTACAGCGGACATGGGCGGAGTTCGACGACATCGTCCGGGCTGCCGACCAGCCTGAACCGGTGGCGATCCTCACCGGTCACCATACCGCTCCCGACCTGCGGATCGATGGAGACTTCAGCGCGCCCGTCGAGGGCGATGAGGAGGCCGCGGTGGCCTTGGAGACCCTGCGCGAGCTGATCGATACGGCCCTGTACGAGCTCGTGCTCGACGTGGGCGACGTGGCCTTCATCGACAACCGCAGGGCGGTGCACGGCAGGCGTGCCTTCCAGCCCCGGTACGACGGCCGGGATCGCTGGCTCAAGCGCATCAACGTCACCCGCGACCTGCACCGGTCACGCCAGGTGCGGGCCGACGGTGACTCGCGGATCTTGGGGCAGCGGTGACCGGCCCGCTTACGCTGCCTGCGGCGCCCCTGGAGAACTGGCTGCGCGAGCGTTACTTCCAGGCGAAGATCGACATCAGCAGCAGCGGCGTGCACAACTACACCTTCGGAGAACTTCGCGCCCTCGACCCCGCGCTGCTCGGTACCGCAGAGCTGGACCGGTTGATGTTTCGTGACGGCCCGTCGCTGGGCGACGAGCGGCTGCGCGCCGCCGTGGCGGCCCGGGTACGTCCCGGCCCCGGCCATGTCGTGATGACGACCCACGGCTCCAGCGAGGCACTGTTTCTCGCCTTCACCGCACTAGTGAGCCCCGGGGACGAGGTCGTCGTCACCATGCCCGCCTACCACTCGCTGTCGGCCCTCGCCACCGCGGCCGGCGCGGTGCTGCGTCCCTGGCCGCTGCGGCCGGAGAACGACTTCGTGCCGGACCTGGCCGATCTGCGGGCGGTGCTCGGCGGGCGCACGCGTCTCGTGGTGGTGAACTTCCCGCACAACCCCAGCGGTTCCTGCCTAGATCCGCAAGGTCGTGCGGATCTGCTCGACCTGGTGGCGGGCAGCGGAGCGACCCTGATGTGGGACGGTGCGTTCACCGATCTCGTCTATGACCATCCACCGCTTGCGGACCCGTCCCGCGACCTCGACCGCGTCCTGTCCTTCGGCACCCTGTCCAAGGCGTACGGCCTGCCGGGACTGCGGGTCGGCTGGTGTGTCGTCCCCCGGGGCCTGGCCCATGAACTCGTACGGATCCGGGACTACCTGACGCTCAGCCTGTCTCCTTTGACCGAACGGATCGCGACTGTCGCCGTGGAGCACGCGGACGCCCTGATCGCGCCACGGCTGGCCGAGGCGCGAGGCAACCGGGAACTGCTGCTGCAGTGGGTTGCGGCGAGCGAAGGGGGCATTGAGTGCCCCGTCACGCGCGGTGGGGTCACGGCCTTCCCTCGTTTCAACGCGCACCCGGACGTCACCGGCACCTGCGAAAGGCTGCTGTCCGAGCACGGCGTGCTGGTGGTCCCCGGCCAGGTCTTCGGGTACGCCGACCGGATGCGCATCGGGTTCTCCTGCCCGCGCGCGCAGCTAGAGCACGGTCTGGCCGCTCTCACCGAGGAACTCGGTGCGCACGCGCACGGTCGGCGCTGGGGAACACGATGACCTCGACGCCTTCGGGCAGAGCTGCGGAGCACAAGGCTCCGTCCGACCGCGAAGCGATCGACGAGAAGCCCGCGTCGCTACGGCGCAACCGCGATTTCCGGCTCTGGTGGGGTGGCACCATGCTCAGCGCCGTAGGCGACGAGGTCACCGCCGTCGCCCTGCCGCTGATGGTGCTACTGCTGACCGGTTCCCCGCTCCACGCCGGTCTCGTCGGCAGCGTCGAGTCGATCCCTCCCCTGCTGTTGAGCCTGCCGCTCGGCATGCTGGTCGACCGGGTCTCGCGGCGGCTGGTGATGATCACGGCTTCCCTGCTCAGCGCGGCCTCGATCGCCACCGTGCCCATCGCCTACCTGATGGACGGGCTGAGCCTGCCGCAGCTGTACGTGGTCGCGTTCGTCAACAGCTTGGCCGCAACGGCGTACCGCATCGCGGACACCGCGGCACTGCCCGGGATCACCGGTCCCCACAAGCTGGGCGAGGCGGCGAGCCAGAGCGAGACGATCTTCGGCACCTCGGCGCTGATCGCACCGCCGCTGGCAGGCCTGATGTTCGAGAGCATGAGCCCTGCCGCGCCGTTCCTCCTTGACGCACTCTCCTTCGTGGCCATCGCCGCAGCCATTCTGGCGATCAGGTCGCGGCTCGGGCCCGAGGGCACTCCTGAGCCGCTGCGCTGGCGCCGCGAACTGACCGCCGGCATGCGGATCACCGCACGGCTGCCACTGGTGCGCACCCTGACCCTGCTGACGGCCGTGGGAGACTTCCTCTTCGCCGGGATCGGGCTGCTGCTGATCGTATTGGCCAAGGAGAGCGGCGCGTCCGGCTTCGAGGTGGGCGCCGTCTTCACGGCCGCGGGCGTGGGCAGCCTGCTCGGTGCGGCGCTCGCCCCGCGCATCGAGGCGGGTATCGGGCTGCGGGCCGCTGTGGTCGGCAAGCACTGGCTAACCGCGCTGCTCTTCCCGCTGCTCCTGGTCGACCTGCCCGGATGGGGCATCGGCCTGGTCTGGGGAGCGGTCGCCTTCCAGGTCGCCGTACTCAACGTGATTCAGATGAAGTACCTGATGAGCCAGGTCCACAGCGCCCAGCTCGGCCGGGTGCAGGGCTTCATGACCTTCCTGTCGAAGAGCAGCCTGCCCCTCGGCTACGCCCTCACCGGCTTCCTCCTCGACCGGTGGGGGTCCTGGGGCACCGTGTTGTTCTTCGAGGCCGTGCTGGTTTGCCTCGCCGTGTACGCCCTCATGGGGCGCGCTCTGCGCGCCTGCCACGTGACCAAGAGCACCGAAGGCGCCGGGACCGGCGCGCCGGACGACCAGCCACTGCCGAACCGACGGGGAATCGAGCGATGACGGATCTGGACTTCACCCGCTGGGACCTGCGCACCGAGGCCGACCGACGGGTCTTTCCCGGCGGACTGGACGGTCCCGCGCCCCTCTGGGACACCGATACCACCCTGGTGCGGATCGTGCTCGAGCAGGTGGCACGCACACCGGAGGCCGAGGCCGTACGCGTGGGCCGTGTGGCTTTGACATACCGGGAGTTGGCCGAGTCGGCGGCCCGGGTGGCGCGCTGGGCGGCCGGACTGCCTACCGGCACGGGACAGGGCTTACGCGTTGGTGTGGTCGCACACCGGTCACTGCCCGTCTACCCGGTGCTGCTCGGGATACTGGCCGCGGGAGGGGCCTACGTGCCACTGGACCCGGGGGCACCGGTGCGGCGGCTGCGCGAGATCACCCGGCGGGCGGAGCTGGCGGCGATGGTCACCGACGCGGAGGGGTGGGCCACGCTCGGCCTCTCTGAGATCGCCGGGCTCCTCCTCGACCGTGCGCTGCCGTTCCAGCGCGGCAGAGTCGGCTCAGGGCGGCTCACGGAGTTCGACGCGCTGCCCGAGGCCGACGACACGCTGCCCGCAGCCGGGTTCCGCGCCTCGCCGCAGCCGGACGACGTGGCGTATGCGATCTTCACCTCGGGTTCCACCGGAGTGCCCAAGGGCGTGCTCGTCGAGCATCGCGGCGCCGTCAATCTGGCACGGTGGGTGGCCCGTACCGCGGACCTCGGACCGGGCAGCCGGGTCACCCAGAACGCCTCCTTGCACTTCGACGCCTCGGTGCAGCAGATCTTCTCCGCCTGGTCGGCCGGGGCGACCCTGCTGCCGGTGCCCGAGCCCGTGCGGGTCGACGGCGCGCAGCTGTACGGCTGGCTCGCCGAACAGGGCATCACCCACTGGGACTCCGTACCCTCCCTGTGGGCCCCGGTCGTGGAACACTGCGCCGAGCGCATCGCTGCGGGCCAGACCGTCCTGCCCGCCCTCAAGGCCGTCCTGCTGGCAGGCGAGGCCCTACCGGCCGCCCGGGTCAACGCGTGGCGGCCCTGGCAGCAGGGGCACCGGCTGTTCAACATCTACGGCCCCACCGAGGTGACCGTCGACGCCACCGCGTACGAGGTGACCGGACCCGTCACCGGCGCCGCACCACCCATCGGCCGCCCCCTGCCCGGGCTGCGGGCCCTGGTCCTCGACGCAGGCGGGCATCCATGCCCGCCCGAGGCCGACGGTGAGCTCCTCCTCGGCGGTATCGGCCTCGCACGCGGCTACCTCGGCGATCCGGCGCTCACTCGTGAACGGTTCGTCATCCGTGAGGGCACCCGCTGGTACCGCACCGGAGACCTCGTCCGATACACCGCGGCAGGGGACCTGGTGTTCACCGGGCGTCGCGACGACCAGGTGAAGGTACGCGGCGTACGCATCGAACTCGCCGAGGTGGAGCGAGCGTTGCAGGCCGACCCGCGGGTCGCCGAGGCGATCGCGGTGGTGCTGGATGACGGCGGGGGGGGGGGGGGGGGGGGGGCCCGCCCCCCCCCCCCCCCCCCCCCCCCCCCCCCCCCCCCCCCCCCCCCGCACCGGGAGACCTCCCGCCTGCGCGTAACGGGGACGTCCCGCCTACGGGCACCGGGGACGTCCCGCCTGCCCGTACCGGAGGACGTCCCGCCGGCGGGTGCTCAGGCCCCGGGGACCGCCAGATCGAGCCGGTCCAGGCGTTCCGGGTCGGACAGCACGTCGATGGCGAGGATCCTCCCGCCCGTGACGGTGAAGGCCATGACGGACAGCGGCCTGCCGTGCGCGGCGACGACGACCCCGGCGGCCCCGTTGACCAGCGCCGGTCGCGCGAGCGGGAAGAGCCGCCCGAAGGTGAGCGCCCGCTCGGCCACGTTCCGGGAACCGGTGATCACGACCGTGTGCCGGGCCCGCGCGGCGCCGCCGTCGGAGCGCAGCACGACGCCGGGGTCCAGCACGGCGACGAGCGCGCCGAAGTCGCCGTCGCGGGCGGCGGCGAAGAACGCGTCGACGACGTCACGCTGACGGGCGAGGTCGGGGTCGGGAACCGGGGCCTGTCCCCGCACCCGGCGGCGGGCGCGGCTCGCGAGCTGCCGCGCCGCGGCCGGGGACCGGTCGATCATCGGGGCGATCTCCTCGAACGGCACGGCGAACATGTCGTGCAGCACGAACGCGAGCCGCTCGGCCGGGGTCAGCGTCTCCAGCACCACCAGCAGCGCCAGCCCGACCGAGTCGGCCAGCACCGCCTCCCCCTCGGGGCCGGTCCCGTCCTCGTGGCCGATGATCGGGTCGGGCATGCGCACCCCGAGCGGGTCCTCGCGCCGCCGCTCGCGTGAGCGCAGCACGTTCAGGCAGACCCGGGCCACCACGGTCGTCAGCCACGCGCCGAGGTTGCGCACCTCGCCGGTGTCGGCGCGGCCGAGGCGCAGCCAGGCGTCCTGCACGGCGTCCTCGGCCTCGCTCACCGAGCCGAGCATCCGGTAGGCCACGGCCTGCAGCCGGGCCCGGTGCTCCTCGAACCGCTCGCTGAGCCACTCGCGCTCGTCCACCGTGTCACGTTCCTTCCTCGGGTGGGGTCGTAAGGGTAGACACGCGCGACCCCGCCGATGTGACCGGGAGGACGAACTCCCGGAACGACGAGTTCGGAGAGACCACATGACCTCACCCATTCTGATCACCGGTGGCACGGGCACGCTCGGGCGCCTCGTGGTGCCGCTCCTGCGGGACGCGGGCCGGGAGGTGCGGGTGCTCAGCAGGCACGACCACGAGAACGGGAACGGCGTCGAGTACGTCACCGGCGACCTGCTCACCGGCGACGGCGTCGGGCGCGCGGTCGACGGGGCCGGGATCGTCCTGCACCTCGCGGGCGGTCCCAAGGGCGACGACGAGGCGACCCGGAACCTGGTCCGGGCCGCGTCACGGGCAGGGACGCGGCACCTGGTGTACATCTCGGTCATCGGCGCGGACCGGGTTCCGCTGGCCTGGATGAGGTCCAAGCTGGACGCGGAGCGGGCCGTGGCCGGCTCCGGGCTGCCGTGGACGACGCTGCGGGCCGCCCAGTTCCACGACCTGGTCCTGAACGTGGTGCGGAAGATGGCGGCGCTGCCGGTGATACCGATCCCGGGCGGGCTCCGGTTCCAGCCGGTCGACGCGCGCGACGTGGCGGCCCACCTGGCGGAACTGACGCTCGGCGAGCCGGCCGGCCTGGTGCCCGACCTGGCCGGGCCCGGGGTGTACGGGCTGGACGAGCTGAGCCGCGGGTACCTGAGGGCGCGCGGCGGGCGCCGGCCGACGGTGCCGGTCCGGATGCCGGGAAAGGCCGGACGCGCCTACCGGGCCGGGGACAACCTCACCCTCCGGGGGGCCGCCCTGGGCACCCGGACCTGGGAGGACTTCCTGGCCGAACGGGTACGGCCGGGCCGGCCCGGCCGGCCGGAGGCGGCCCTTCCCGGAAGGGGCTGACCCCCGCGTCGCCCCCCGGCCT
This sequence comes from Streptosporangium sp. NPDC050855, assembly GCF_044456585.1. Taxonomy (NCBI): domain Bacteria; kingdom Bacillati; phylum Actinomycetota; class Actinomycetes; order Streptosporangiales; family Streptosporangiaceae; genus Streptosporangium; species Streptosporangium sp. NPDC050855. The sequence goes on along the minus strand of NZ_JBITFY010000018.1, from coordinate 167,537 downwards.
CCCCCGCCCGTAACCGCCCGCCCCCGGTCGTCGTCGGCCGCTACCGTGGCACGTCCCCGCCCGCGTCCAGGTGTGAGGAGAGCCAGCCGAAGACCCGCTCCTGCGCGCCGAGACCGAAGGCGTGTCCCGCCTCGGCGAACACGCCCGTGTACTCCCGCGGGGAACTCCGGTAGCGGGCCGCGATCATCGTGTGGGCGCGGCGCATCCCGCTCGGCGGGAGGATCTCGTCGTGCTCGGCGTACCAGACCAACAGGGGCCGGGGGAAGGCGCAGGCGACCAGGTCGGGCAGGTCGCAGAGCCGGGACAGCCCCGGCGGGTACAGCATCCACGTGTGGCGCGCGACGTACCCGTCCAGCAGGTCCCGGTAGGAAGAGATCATCGCGACCACGGCGACCGCCCGCACGCCGGGGTCGAAGGCGCCGAGCAGGGTGGCGCGCAGCCCGCCGCCCGACAGCCCGGCGCATCCCACGGGCCCGACGTCGGGACGCGAGCGCAGGTAGGCGGTCGCGGCCAGGTCCTCCCCCGCGACGACGCCCGCGTAGGAGGTGCCGAGCACCGTGCAGTACTTGGCCAGGACGTTCTCGTACCGCCCGGCCGCGGCGTCGTAGCGGTCGGCCTCTCCGAGCCCGGGATCGTCGCCGGGGGCGCCGGCGACGTTCTCGGGCATGTCGGCGAGCGGGATCCTGCGGCTGCCCCAGCCCAGCACGTCGGGCACCAGCACGGTGAACCCCCGCCGGGCCAGCTCCCCCGCCCAGGCCCTGCCGTCGTAGATCGCGGCCCGCAGCCTCGCCACCTCCGGTGAGGGCCCCTGCGGACCGTCGGCGATCTTCTCCTTGCCCGCCCACTTCATCCCGGCGTGACAGTGCAGCGCGACGACGCCCGGTAGCGCCGCGCCGCCCGCCTCGCGGGGACGCAACACGTAGGCACGGGTCCTGGGGCCGAACCCGACGTCCCAGGAGACCTCCTCGCCGGACAGGTCGCCCGACGTCCAGGTGCGCTCGGTGCGCACGCTCGACGCGGTCAGGTCGAGCACGCCCAGGACGTCGCGCGCCCGCTCGCTCAGCCGCGGGCCCGGCGGGGGGAACAGGCCGCGCTGGGCGGCGGCGATGTCGGCCAGCCCGGAGAACTCCCCGAGGTGCCGCAGGCGGCGCGGGTCCGCGTGGTCATGGGCGGCGTCGGACGGCACCGCTCAACCGGCCGCGGCGCGGGCGCCACGGCCCCGGAGGGCTCCGGGACGGCTCGTCATCGGGGGACCTCCGGCTGTACGCGATCGGATAGCGCTTTCCTGCATGATCCCCTTCCTACAAGAGCCGAGGGAGGAGCGTCAACTTTCCTCAGCCCCCGCACCCTTCGTCGACGTGCCGTCGCTCGCGTTCTCCCGGCTCACAAGACCGGCGACGACCGCACGGGGACGAGCGCCGCCGATCCGTGTCGTCCGACGTCACGACCGGTCGCGACGAAGGAGGAGCAGCCCTGGGCCGGGTCAGGAGCGCGCGTTCCGGTCGAGGCCGAGGGTGGCGATCAGGTCCTCGTGGAGCTGGAACCAGACGCGATGGCAGGAGTCGACGTCGGTGCGGTCCACCCAGGCGCCCTCCCCGGCCCGGGCGCGCGCCAGGGCCGCGGCGAACCGGGTGTCGTACCCGCCCAGCCGTCTCAGGACGTTCCCGAGCCGGCCGGCCAGCGGTACGAGCGCGCGGCCGATGCCGGCGAGCTCGTCGAGGACCCTGGCGTCCCAGGCGGGGTCGCCGTGGTCGTTGACGGCGAGCCGGTCGCCGGCGACGGGCCGGAGCTGCCAGTCGGTGCAGGCCCGCAGCAGGAGGGCGTTCAGCGGGAGGAACGCGCGGTGGACGTCCAGGACCTCGTCGGCGCCGCCGGCGCGTGCGAGCTCGGCCGCGAGCAGCCGCTCGTTCTCGGCCCGGCCCGTTTCGGTCAGCGACCAGCCCGCGGTGCCGCCGAAGGAGGTGTACCCGACGTGTCCGTGCGCCTCGGCGTCGCGCAGCAGCTCCTCGGTCAGGGCCGGGTCGAGCCCGTACCGCCGAGCGACCGCCGGGGTGTCCGCGAACCCGAGGACGCGCACCGCGTGCAGGACCAGCAGGCCGGGCGGGGAGTCGCGCGTCACGAGCCGCCGTCCCGCCGCGCCGCCAGGCGGGTGTAGTGCTGCTGGCACGCCTGGGGGGAGTTGAACCCCATCGTGCTCGCGATCTGTGCCCAGGTCAGCCCGGCGTCGCGGGCGATGAACAGCAGGGCGGACTCGAGTCCTTCGACCTCGGCGTGCGCGGCGGGCAGGAGGGCCAGCGCGCTCAGGACGTCCTCCGGGTCCAGGTCCGCGTTGCGCCAGACGGCGAACTGGACGAGGTCGACCGCCGACGGCGGGGCCGGCGGGGGGCGCCACGGACGGGCGTCGAGCGCGTCCGCGCCCAGGCGCAGAAGGCGCTCGCCCGCCTCGTGCTCACGGTCGGCCTGGGCGTGGTCCGCGCGCCCGGTGCGAGTGATGTCCTGCTTGCGCGTCATGCCCTCCATGATCCACAATCAAGAAATTGTTGTCAATATTTTGTTGAAAGGTGGGATGGATGATCGTACCCCTCAGGTCGGCCGTCACCGGGACGTGCGGGGGCAAGGCCGGTGCGCTCGGCGCGTTGCTCCGCGCGGGACTGCCGGTCCCCGACGGCTTCGTCGTGCCGTTCGCCGCCTACCGCGCCGCCTACCGCGCCGCCGTCCGGGACCTGGACCCGGACCCGGACCTGGATTCGGACCCGGACCCGGACCCGGAGCGGTTCACCGGCGGGCCGGACCGTCTCGACGTCGTGCGGCGGGCGATCGGGACCCGCCCGGTCCACGCCGCCCTGGCCGGCGCGCTCGGGCGCGCCCTCGACGGGCTCGGTGATCCGTCCGTCGCGGTGAGGTCGTCCGCCGCGCACGAGGACACCGGCAGCGCATCGGCGGCCGGCCTGCACGACAGCTTTCTCGCCGTACGCGGAGCCGGCGCGGTCACCGACGCCGTACGCGCCTGCTGGGCCTCACTGTTCGGCCCGCGCACCGTCGGCCACCCGGGCGGCTCCGGTCGCGGCGGCCCGCCCTTCGCCGACCTCGCCATGGCCGTCCTCGTGCAGCGCCACCTGGACGCCGAGGTGTCCGGGGTCATGTTCACCCCCGCCGACCCGAACGATCCGGTCCGCATCGAGGCCTCCTGGGGACTCGGCCCCAGCGTCGTCGGCGGCACGGTCACCCCTGACGCCTACCGCGTCGCCGGGGACGGGTCGGTCATCCGCACGGTCGCGCGCAAACGGACCCGCCTCGACCGGCACGGCAGGCGGCTCGTCACGTCCGACGTGCCCGCCCGCGACCGCGACCGGCCGGTGATCGACGACGCGACCGCCGTCCTCCTCGCCGGGCTGGGCGGGCAGATCGCCGCCGTACGCGGTGGACCGCAGGACGTCGAGTGGGCGATCGCCGGTGGACGCCCGTGGGTCCTGCAGGCACGGCCGGTCACCGCCGCGCTCCCGGAGTGGCCCTCGCCCGCCGGTCGCGCCCCGGCCGCCGCGCCCACGCTGACCGGGACACCGGGCAGCCGCGGGGTGGTGACCGGTCCCGCGCGGATCGTCCGCGGCCTGGGCGACTTCGCGCGTGTGCACCCGGGCGACGTCCTCGTCTGCCCCTTCACCGACCCCGCGTGGACGCCGCTGCTGCGCATCGCGGCCGGTGTGGTCACCGAGACCGGAGGCGTGCTCTCGCACGCCGCGATCGTCGCCCGCGAGCACGGCATCCCCGCGGTCCTCGGCGTCCCGGACGCGACGGGCACGCTCCACGACGGCGGCACCGTCACCGTCGACGGCACCGCCGGCACCGTCACGGCGGCCGGCACGTGATCGGTCCCCCGCCCTGCCCGGCCGGGGAGCCGTCCCCCGCAAGCCGTCACCCGGGCCGTCCCCCCGGAGCCGCACCCGCACCCCCGTCACCCGGGAACCGCACCCTCGTCACCCACCCCGCCCTCGGACCGGAAGGAGACGGGGAGCGGGCCGACGCGGGCACCGCTCCCCGGCCGCTCATGACCACACGACACCTCTACCTGGCACGACACGGCGCGGCCGACGCGTTCGGGAACCTCACCGGCATCGGCCACCGGCAGGCGGGCCTGCTGGGCGAACGGCTCGCCGGCCTGCCGATCGACGCCGTGTGGCACTCCCCGCTGCCGCGCGCCGCGGCCAGCGCGCACGAACTCGCCCGGCACCTGCGGAACGCGCCCGTCGCCGAGGCCGCCGAACTCGTCGACCACGTGCCCTACGTCCCCCGGGCGGCCGAGACGCCCCCGTCCTGGGCCGGATTCTTCGACGGCTACGACGACGCCGAGGCGGCCGCGGGCCTGAGGCTCGCCGACGCCCTGGTCGCCCGGTTCGCGAGGCCCCCCGGCACGACCGCGGCGGGCGCCCGGCGCGACACCCATGAGGTGCTGGTGACGCACGCCTACCCGATCGCGTGGCTGGTACGGCACGCCCTGGACGCGCCGCCCTCCCGGTGGCTCGGCCTGAACAGCGCCAACGCCGCGCTGACGGTCATCGACTACCGCCCCGAACTGCCGCCGACGCTCGTGATGTTCAACGACACCGGCCACCTCCCGGCCGACCTGCGCTGGACCGGGTTCCCCGACGGCGTGAGGCCGTGAGATCCCGGTGGAACCCGGTCGCTCCGCGCGCCAGGATGGAACCATGGTCGAAGAGCACAGACTCCCCGGGGGGAACACCGGCGGAGCGGTCCGGGTCGGTGACACCGTCCGCCGTGTCCCGGGCCCCTGGACGCCCTCCGTGCACGCGCTGCTCCGGCACCTGGAGACCGTCGGCTTCGCCGGGGCCCCACGGGCGCTGGGATTCGACGAGCAGGGCCGGGAGGTGCTCTCCTTCCTGCCCGGTGACGTGGTCGGGACCGCACGGCCGTGGCCCGGCTGGGTGCACGGCGACGACGCGCTCCGCCAGGTGGGCCGCTGGCTTCGCGACTTCCACGCCGCCGTAGCGGGCTTCGTCCCTCCCGCGGACGCGGTCTGGCGCGAGGGGGGCGTCTGGCGGCCCGGCATGATCGTCGGCCACAACGACGCCGCTCCCTACAACGCGGCCCGGGCCGACGGGCGCCTCGTCGGCTTCTTCGACTGGGACTTCGCCGCTCCGGTCACGCCGGAGTGGGACCTCGCCTTCACCGCCTTCGCCTGGGTGCCGCTGCACGCCCGTCACGTCGTGGCGGCGGAGGGCTTCACCGCGTTCGCCGACAGGCCCCGGAGGCTGCGGCTGTTCCTCGACGCCTACGGCTGGAGCGGACCGGCCGGGGAGTTCGTCGACACCGTCCGCCGGCGGGTGAGCGCCTCGGCGGAGGGCATCCGGCGCACCGCGGCGGCGGGCGACCCGGCCTACCGGGCCATGGTGGAACACGGCGTCGACGCCGCGCTGGAGACGGCCGTGGAGGAGCTGGCCGGCTTCCCGTGGTCCCCGGACCCGGGGTGACACCGGGGAGCGGCCGGTCGTGACACCGGGCATCCCGGATCGGCGGGCACCCCGGATCGGCCGTGTCGCCCGCCGATCCGGGACCTCGATCCGGGACCCCGGGCCGGGCCCGCGGTTCACGGCCCCGGGCGCGCCGTCTCAGCCGTGGTCGGCGCAGCAGGGCGTCGGGTCGCGTACCTCGGCGGGCATGAGGCGCCCGTCCGCGGCGGGCATGGTCAGCAGGACCACACGCCCGTCGCGCAGCTGCGGCCGTACGTGGTCGCCGGTCGTGACGAGGGTGTCCGGTGACGGCTCCTCGGCCTGGGCCAGCACGGCGACCCGGTCGATCGCCGAACGGGCCAGGATCTCGGCCACGCTGAGCGTGCCGGTCAGCTCCGCCCGGCCCGGGTACACGACCAGGCGCCCTCCGGACCCGGCGGCGTGCGCGGCCGCGGCGAGCGCGGCGCCCCGCGCCGCCTCCTCGGGCCCGGTACGGTCCTCGCCGGACGCGGCCCCCACCCCGTCGGGGAGCGCCGCGAGGTCGATCGTCTCCCGGACGGCGAGCGAGCAGGCCACGTGCGGCGTGCCGTCCGCGACGCGTACGAAGTGCGTGCAGCCCACGATGCCGTCCGGGAGGCCGAGCGTCTCCACCACCCGGTGGAGAAGGTGCTCGGCCTCCGCGACCGTCCGTGAGCCTCCGTCGAGGCCGATGATCATCCGCGCGGCACGACCCAGATCGGGTTGCTGTAGAACCACAGGTCCTTCCACGGGTCGGCGTCGCCGAAGACGTCGATCCGCGGTCCGGCCGGGTCGATCGCCGCGCCGAGCAGCCCGGGGGCGCTGCGGTTGCCGTCGGTGCCCCGCAGCCGCACGTAGACCGGCCGGTCGACGGCGCCGAGCCGGTAGGTGAACCTCACGGTCCCGGTGTTCTTGCCGACCTCGAAGGAGGTCACGACCTTGGTGGCCGGGGTCGTGAAGACGTCCCGGTCGGACGCGGGTCCGGTGACGTCGCCCTGGATGACGTCCACGCGGGCCAGGGCCGGGACGTACTGCGCCCAGTTCGGCCGGTTCGCCAGCGTGATCTCGATGTTGAGCTCGACCTTGGCGCCCTTGCGGATGTGCAGGGTGTCGCCGAGCGAGACGCCGCGCTGTCCCCTGTCGGCCTGCCGCGCGCGCACGACCAGGCCGCTGATGAGGCCGCCGTGGTCCACCCACACGCGGCCCTCGCGGATGGCGTCCATGACCGCGGTGTAGGAGAAGTTCCTGGCGCCGACGTGGGTGCGGCTGTAGTACCCGGGCCAGAAGTCACCGGCCGTCAGGTTGGGAGTGCCCCGGTAGACGGGGTCCTCGTACCTGCCGTCGGCGTTGAAGTCCCCGCCCGGCCCGCGGTCGGTCGTGTCGGCGTAGACCGAGTGCGAGTCGGAGTTGGCGGTGATCCACCAGCTCTTGCCCTCGGCGAGCAGGCTGTCCCAGAGGCCGCCGACGGTCGCGGTCATCCAGTCGAAGCCGCCGAAGGTCTTGTAGCTCTCGGCGGGGTAGGCGGGGAAGGAGTCCGCGCCCGGGTTGCTGTCGTAGAAGCCGCGTCCGCCGCCCGGCCCGTGCGGCTTGGGGATGCCCGCGGCCTGGTGGCCCGGCGCTCCCTCCATGCCGACGGCGATGTCCGGCTGGGCGTCGCGCCAGCCCCGGATCTCGTGCGGGGAGTCGAGCCCCTTGCGCGAGGGGTGGTTGGCGAGGAACAGCGCGTCCCCGACGCGACGGCGCCTGACGGCGTCGGCCAGGAAGTTCAGCCCGGCGATGGCCAGGGCCTCGTTCTGCGGGGTGGAGGCCGAGGCGCCCTTCACCGAGCCGTCGAAGGAGTTCTCGAACTCCTTGAGGGTGGCCGCCTCGCCCCGGCCCGGGGCCACGAACACGGTGCCGTGCTCGGCGCCCGGGATGTTCCATTCCAGTCCCTGGAAGACCAGGGTGTCCCTGACGGCCTGCCGCGCGGCGACGATGTCGGGGTTGACCTTGTCGACACCGATCTTGGCGTGGGTGGCGCCCCCGTGGTCGGTGATGACCATCCAGTCCAGCCCGTACGCGTTCCCGTGCCGGACCTGGTCGCTGACCTTGTAGATCCCGTCGGAGCTGTACTGGGTGTGGATGTGGTGGTCGCCGGCGAGCCAGAGGTAGCCGTCGCGGGGCTCGGGGCCGTGCGGGGTCCGCGTGCCGGTGGCGGCCGCGGCGGCCTGGCCCTGCGCGCCGAGGACGCCGGCCGCGCTCAGGCCGGCGCCCAGCAGTCCCGCGCGGCGGAACATCTGGCGCCGCGAGAGCTGGCCGGGAGAGAGCTCGGCGTCGGGAACCGAGAGGTCGACGATCGGCGCCGTGTCGCCCTGGTCGAGGGCGTGCCCGGCACCGTGAGCGTGGTCGTGCGGGTGAGCATGAGTGTGATCGTGAGGGTGATCGTGCCCGTGGCCCATGGTGTGCCTTTCCATCCCCGCCGGAGAGAGCGCTCCGGCTACCCGTGGACCCTTGCAAAACCACCTGAATCACTCATTAACGCTATATATCCCTCAAGGGGGAAAATACCGACGTCCGACCGCCGGACGGGGCCGTCGGGCGGGATCACGGGGCGGGGTCGGCAGGCGCGGTCATCCGAGGTGAGTGGACGCGGTCGGCGGACGCGGCCGGCGGACGCGGTCAGCGGGCGGGCTCGCCGCGGTGCCGGTGGAAGGGCGTGTGCTCGGCCGCGAGCGGGGTGTTGCCCAGGATCAGGTCGGCCGCCTTCTCCGCCACCATCATGACCGGCGCGTAGATGTTGCCGTTGGTCACGTACGGCATCACCGAGGCGTCCACCACACGCAGTCCCTCCAGGCCGTGCACCCGCAGGGAGAGCGGGTCCGTCACGGACATGGCGTCGACGCCCATCCGCGCGGTGCACGAGGGGTGCAGCGCGGTCTCCCCGTCCCTGGCCACCCAGTCGAGGATCTCCTCGTCGGTCTCGACCCCGGAGCCGGGTGAGATCTCCCCGGCGTTGAAGGCGTCCATGGCGGGCCGGTTCAGGATGTCGCGCGCGATCCGGACGGCCTCCACCCACTCGCGCCGGTCCCGCGCGGTGGACAGGTAGTTGAAGCGCAGCGCCGGGTGCACCCGGGGGTCGGTGCTGGTGATCTTCACCGAGCCGCGCGCGTCGGAGTACATCGGCCCGACGTGCACCTGGTAGCCGTGCCCGCCCGCGGGCGCGGAGCCGTCGTAGCGGACCGCGACGGGCAGGAAGTGGAACATCAGGTTGGGATAGTCGACCTCGTCGTTGCTCCGGACGAAGCCGCCCGCCTCGAAGTGGTTGGTCGCGCCGGGACCGCTGCGCAGGAACAGCCAGCGCGCGCCGATCCACGGCCGGTTGCGCCACCTCATCGCCGGTTGCAGCGACACCGGCCGCCCGCAGGCGTACTGGATGTAGACCTCCAGGTGGTCCTGGAGGTTCTCGCCGACGCCCGGCAGGTGGTGCACGACGTCGACGCCGAGGGCCTCCAGCTCGGCCGCGTTCCCCACCCCGGAGAGCTGGAGCAGCTGCGGGGAGTTGAACGCGCCGCCGCACAGGATCACCTCGCCCGCGCGGACCGTCCGGCCGCCGCACTCGACGCCGACGGCGCGCCCGCCCTCGAAGAGGATCCGGGTGACGAACGCCCGCGTCCTGACCTCCAGGTTGGGGCGTCTCCCGACCGGGTGCAGGTAGGCACGGGCGGCCGACAGGCGTCGTCCGGCGCTGATGGTGCGGTCGAAGCGGGCGAAGCCCTCCTGGCGGTAGCCGTTGACGTCGTCGGTCAGCGGGTGCCCGGCCTGCTGCACCGCCTCGAAGAAGGCCCCGAACAGCGGGTTGCGCACCGGCCCGCGCTCCAGCACCAGCGGCCCGCCCCGGCCGCGCATCGGATCGCCGGGGTCGGCGGCCACGCAGTTCTCCATGCGCCTGAAGTACGGCAGGCAGTGCGCGAAGTCCCAGGTCCCCATCCCCGGATCGGCGCCCCAGCGCTCGTAGTCCAGGGGGTTGCCCCGCTGGAAGATCATCCCGTTGATGCTGCTGGAGCCGCCCAGCACCTTGCCCCGGGCGTGGTAGATCCGGCGGCCGTTCATGTGCGGCTCGGGCTCGGAGACGTACTTCCAGTCGTAGAAGCGGTTCCCGATCGGGAAGGGCAGGGCCGCCGGCATGTGGATGAGGACGTCCCAGGGATGGTCCGGGCGGCCCGCCTCCAGCACCAGCACGCGGTTGGCGGGGTCGGCCGACAGCCGGTTGGCGAGCGCGCACCCCGCCGAACCACCCCCGACGATGACGAAGTCGTACACGGCCGCCCCCCTCATCTCAGGAGGATAGGCAGGCGGACGTAAAGCGTACGGCGCGACAGGGTGCGCCGTACGCAACGAGGACCGCCGACGGTCACGCGTCCGTGGTCCGCCACCAGTCGTCGGACGGGCCGACCGGAACGGTCCGCTTGTGTCGGGTCGCGAGGTAGTGCGCCTCCAGCTTCGCCGCCGCCTCCGGCGCGATCTCGGCGCCCTCCAGGTAGTCGTCGATCTGGGCGTACGTCAGGCCGAGCGCCACCTCGTCGGGCAGGGCGGGCCGGTCCTCCTCCAGGTCGGCGGTCGGCACCTTCTCCCAGGTGCTCGGCGGTGCTCCCAGCTCCCGCAGCAGGGCGGCGCCCTGACGCTTGTTCAGCCCGGTCAGCGGGGTGACGTCCACGCCGCCGTCGCCGTACTTGGTGTAGAAGCCGGTCACCGCCTCGGCCGCGTGGTCGGTGCCCGCGACGAGCAGGCCCAGCTGCCCGGCGATCGCGAACTGGACCACCATGCGCTCGCGGGCCTTGACATTGCCGCGCACGAAGTCGCTCAGCTCGAACCCGTCGCCCTTGAGCTCCCGCAGGCCGAGCGCCGTCTGGGCGGAGACGGCGTCCGCGCTCGGCTTGATGTTCACCGTGATCGACCGGTCGGGCCGGATGAACTCCAGCGCGATCTGGGCGTCGTGCTCGTCGGCCTGCACGCCGTGGGGAAGCCGTACCGCGACGAAGGTGGCCTCACGCCCCTCGGCGCGCAGCTCCTCGCAGGCGAGCTGGCACAACCTGCCGACCAGCGTGCTGTCCTGGCCGCCGCTGATCCCGAGCACGTAACCCTTGGCCGGGGTCGACCGCAGGTAGTCCTTGAGAAAGTCGACCCGTTGCCTGATCTCGACCTCGGGGACGATGGTCGCCTTGACGCCGAACTCGGTGAGAATCTGCTTCCTTACGTTCGCCATCCGTGTACCTTACCGACCGGAATCGGGCCGCGAGGAAACGGGTTCGGGCCGAGCCCGCGGAGCGGCCCGCCGGGATCACCACGGCGGGTCAGGGTGCTCTCACCGTGAGATACACCACCCGAAAAGGTGGCGTTCGCCGGAAAACAACGGGATCATGACGGAGTTCAGCACGCGGAGACGAGACAGACGGCAGGACGCTGATGACGAAGGAGCAGGCGCCCCAGGGGGTGGATCCGCACATCCCGAACGCTGCCCGGATGTACGACTACTTCATCGGCGGCAAGGACAACTTCCGGGCCGACCGGGAGCTCGCCGAGATGGTGCTCAGCGTGCTCCCCGAGACCCGTGACGGCGCCCGGGAGAACCGCAGGCTGATCGGCCGGGTGGTGGAGTACCTCATCGGCAAGGGCGTCAGGCAGTTCCTCGACCTCGGCTCGGGGCTGCCCGCGCAGCAGAACGTGCACGAGGTCGCCCTCCGGCTGGCCCCGGACGCGCGCGTGGTCTACGTCGACCACGACCCCGTGGTCTGCGCGCACGGCCGCGCCCTGCTCGCCGGGGGCGACGGGGTGGCCATGGTCCAGGGGGACGTGCGCGACCCCGGGAGCATCCTCGGCGACCCCGAGGTGCGCGAGCTCATCGACTTCGACCGGCCCGTCGCGGTCCTGATGATGTTCCTGCTGCACCTCATCTCCGACGAGGACGACCCGCAGGCGTTCGTCGCCGCCTACCGCGAGGCCGTGGCGCCCGGAAGCTACCTGGCCGTCTCCCACGTCGGCAGCGACGCCGCCCCCGAGCGCACCGCCCGGATCAGCGAGTTCTACCAGAAGGCGAACACGCCGTTCTGCCCCCGTACGGGCGAGGAGATCGCCCGGTTCTTCGGCGACTTCGAGCTCATCCCCCCGGGCCTCGTCAACGGCCGGAACGCGGAGGGCATCGAGCCGTTCTCCGACCCGGACACGGAGCTGCAGGTCGACGAGGAGATGGCCCGGATGGGCTACGTGGGGATCGCGCGCAAGCCCTGACGGCCGCGTACGCGTCACGGCCGCCGACCGGTCCCCCGCCGGGTCCGACCGGCCGACGGTGAGCGGACGGGGCTCGGGAACGCCACCGGCCTGGTCGCCGTACGCGACTCCAAGGACACCGGCGGTCCCGCGCTCCTGTTCACCTCCGCCGAGTGGGGCACCTTCCTCGACCGCGTGAGGACCGACGGTCTCGGCCTCGGCTGACAGCGCCTGTGACCTCGGCCCGGTGATGTACGAACACCGAGCCCTTTTTCAGCCTGACGGTGCCGGTCAGGCTGGGGCCTTCCTCTGCCTCCTTCTTCCACAGCCTGCGGCAGGTGAATACCGATACCGACTGATCTCCGTCCTTGACGACGAAGCCGGAATGGCGTGCGCACAGCCGCCCTCCTGCTGAGGACGACGATGAGTTCGCCACCTTGCGTGGGCGCGTGGGCGTGGTCGTCGGCCGACCGCCGACGCTCAGTCCTGCGTGGAGATGCAGAAGGGGTGGCCCGCGGGGTCCAGCAGGACCCTGCGCTGATCGGGGTGCGGTTGGACAGGGGGTTCCATGGCGCCCAGTGCCAGCATCCGTGCGTGGGCGGCGTCCAGATCGTCGACGCCCAGTTCCATGTGAGCCTGCTTGCCCTGGGACGGGTCCGGCCAGGTCGGGCGCCGGTAGTCGGCCACCCGGATGAAGCCCAGTCCAGGTGAACCCTCCCGGCCGAGCAGGACGAAGTCGTCGCTGGAGTAGGCGACGGGCAAGCCGAGCGCGTCGCCGTAGAAGCGGGCCAGCTCGGCGGGGTCCGGGCAGTCGAAGTCGACGGACAGCAAGCGGATCGCGGGTCCGGATGTGGGTTCGGTACTCATGGGGAGGAGGCTATGACGGGACCAGGACAGTTCCGGTCCTGGTCATGGGGAACACTTCCGGATGTGATCAGCACCTCCGCCCGCCTGCTGCGACTGGTCTCGCTGCTGTCCACCCGACCGGCGTGGACCTGCCGCGAGCTGGCCGAGCGAATGGCGGTCACCGACCGCACGGTCCGGCGGGATGTCGCCCGGCTGAGGGAACTCGGTTACGGCATCGAGTCCGACCCCGGACCCTGGGGCGGCTACCGCCTCGGCGGTGGCACCCGGGTGCCGCCGCTGATCCTCGATGACGAGGAGGCACTCGCCGTGGCCGTCGCGCTGCGAGAGGCCGCGCTCAGCGGCGTCCTGGGCGGCGACCAGGCCGCGCTGTCGGCGCTGTTGAAACTACGGCAGGTCCTACCGTCCCGGATCGCGGACCGGCTGGGGGAGATGGATGCGACTTTCGTACACACTCCCAGGCCCGAGGGACGTCAGATCTCACCCGGCGCGCTGCTGGAACTGGCCGCCGCCTGCCGTCGTGGCGAGCGTGCCCGGCTTTCGTACCGCGACCACGCGGGGAAGGTCACCGTTCGGGACATCGACCCCTACCGCCTGGTGCACACCGGCCGCCGCTGGTACTTCGTCGCCCGGGACGTGGCCCGGGATCAGTGGCGGACGTTCCGGGCCGACCGGGTGGTACAGGTACAGCCGACCGGACATACCGTCGAACTCGTCGACCCGCCCGACCCGGCGCTCCTCGTCTCTCGGTCCATCGCGGGCGTCGTGTACCCGCTCTATGTCACAGTCCGGCTGGCGCACCCCATGGACCAGGCGCTACGGCTGGTCCCGCCCACGATCGGCACCCACCGCCCGGACGGCCCCGATGCCACCATCGTCGAGATCGGCGGCAACGACGCCGACCAGCTCGCCGCATATCTCCTCAGCCTGGGCACCAGGCTACGGATCCTGTCACCGGACCACGTACGGGAGGCGCTGCTGCGCCGTACCCGGGACCTGTTCGAGGACAACGGGGGCGGTCAGCCCCGGTAACGGGCGGGGACGCGTCCGGTGGCGCCGCGGCGATACCGGTCTGGGAGGGGAGCCTCATCGCGATCGGGCTCGCCGGGGTGGCCGTCGGGCCGGCGATCGGTCTCCGGCCTACCTGCGGGAGCGCCGGCCTCACGGTGGCGGTGGTCCAGCACGCCCTGGCCGCCGGCGCGGGCGCCGCCATGCCGGCCGGGATCGTGCGGACCTACCGCGACCGCGCCGCCGGGCGGGTCAGCCGACGGCGCTGAGACCCGTGGCGATCCTCCTCAGTTCGCGGTCGATCACCTTGGGGCTCCCGAGGTCGTCGGCGTAGCCGGGACCGAGCATGACCTCGACCCGCCGCCCCTCCCCCAGGCTCAGGAAGAGGGTCGGGGTGCCGTTCCCGCCGTCCTCGCCGACCCACTGCCTGACCAGGTAGCCGGTCCTGTCGTCGCCGAAGGTCACCTCCTTCCCCGTCCCCTCCTCGCGGTACTCCCGGACGCGCTCGTCGGCCTCCTGGACGGCCCGGCCCTCGTGGACGTAGATCTGGACGCAGTAGGCGCCGTTCCCGTCACCGTCGTAGTCCCACGAGGTCGTGTACTCCTCGCCCCGGTTCAGGGACCGGTTGGACCACAGCAGGCCCTCGGGCAGGTACCCGACCCGGATGCTCCTGAAGGCCCTTCCGTCGCCGAGGTCGCCGAGGTCGCCGGGCCCGGACGCGGGGGGCGGTCCGCTGTCGTCGATGGCGGGAGGTTCCGGCGTGGTCCCGGCGGTGACGTCCGGCCCCGGTGTCCCGGAGACCGTGATCCGCCCGGCGGGCCGGGATCCCCCGGTGGCCGAGCCGTCCGGGCCGAGGTCGAGAAAGAGGGGGGTCACCACGCCGACGACGGCCACGGCCACGGCCAGGGCGGTGAACCTGATCCGGTTCGCCCTTTTCCTGCGCGAGGCGCGCAGGACCCGCTCCACCAGGTCCGGCGGGGCGTGCAGCCTCTCGACCTCGTCCGCCATGATCCGCCGGAGGTCGTCAGGCGCGCGGAGGTCACTCTCAGGCGCGGACATTCCCGATCACTCCTTCCGCTGCTTCCGGGCCGATCGCCGCGCGGAGCTTGGCGAGCGCCTTCGATGCCTGACTTTTCACCGTGCCCGTCGAACAACCGAGGATCTCCGCGGTCTGCGTCTCGCTGAGGTCCTCCCAGTACCTCAGGACGACCACCGCGCGCTGCCGGGGAGGCAGTGCGCGCAGGGTGTCCATCAGCACGTGACGCAGGTCGACGTCGGTCTCGCGTGCCGCGGACTCCGGAGGGGTGTGCATCGGGACGATCCGCATGATCGCCCGGCGCCGGGCACGGCTGATGGAGGCGTTGACGATGATGCGGCGGACATAGGGCTCGGGGTTGTCGTACCGCACCCGGTCCCAGTGCTGATAGGTGCGCTCCAGTGCCGTCTGCACCAGGTCCTCCGCCTCCTTCTCGTCACCGCAGGCGAGGTAGGCGACCCGTAGCAGGCTCGTGCCGCGTGCGGCCACGAACGCCGCGAACCCGTTGTCCTCGGCCTCGCTCACTCCTGTCCGTCCAATGTCATGCCCCCTGATACGCCTGCGTCGCACCGCGCGTTGCCCGCGACCTCCGGCGATCTCACATTCCGTCGCGTCACCCCGCCGGGGTGAACGCCCTGCAAACCCGGATCGCGCAAATTCAAGATCGTACGCGGGCAACCTCCCCGGGGGGCCGGGCGTATAAGGGGTCATGACATCGCATGACCGAAGACAACAGACGAAGGCCGCGACCTCACCGGCCCGGTCGCTGACGGCGATCGGGGCCGTCCTGCCCGCGGTGTGCGTGTTCGGGTCCCGGAGGCTGGGGACGCGGCCGAAGAGCCCCGCCGACGAACGGGCGTGGCGCCGCGACGGCTCCCCGGCCACGTGGAACCGGTCGGCGGACGGCATGACCGTCGTCCTGTCCACCCGGCCGGACAAGGGCCGGGCCGGCGCCGCGAAGGGCCGCTCGGACGCGTTCCACGTGGCCGGTCAGCAGCTGTCGTACGAGGAGCTGCAGCGGCTGCCCGCGGACCCGGCCGGGCTGAGGGGGTGGATCGAGAAGGCCGTACGGGTCCGGAAGGCGTGAGGACCACGATCGACGGCAGGCCGTTCGCGAACAAGACGTCGACGGAGATCGTGCTCCACGCCGGCTGGACCGACGCGGCACCGTCGGTCCCCGCACTGCCCTGACCGACCGCCACACCGACCGATCCGCGCTCTCCTGCCAAGGGGCCGTCGCGATCCCGGAGCCGGGCAGGCCGCGGGATCGCGACGTGGGACGAGCACACCACTCGAACGGGACTTTCGATGACGGGGAAGATTCGCAGGCTGCTCGTGAACGCGGCGCTGTGGTCACTGAGGAGGATCAATGCGAGAAGGGCACGACGGGCGCCCGCGCCCGACACGGGAACGGTCCGGATCCTGCTGCACCACGCCTACGGGATGGGCGGCACGATCCGGACCGTGCTGAACCTGGCGGGGTACCTGGCGCGGGAGCGGGACGTGGAGATCGTCAGCGTCGTCCGCGCGGCCGAGGAGCCGTTCTTCCCGATCCCGCCGGGGGTGCGGGTGTCGTTCCTGGACGACAGGATCGGACCGCGCGGACCGGCGGCCCGGCTGCTCTCCCGCTTCGCCAGCAGGCTGGTCCCCGAGCAGGAAAACGTCCACCAGGCCGTCACGCTCTGGACCGACCTGCGCCTGCTCCGCTTCCTGCGCTCGCTGGACGGCGGCGTGCTCATCGCCACCCGCCCCGCGTACGCCCTGGCCACCGCGCTGCTCGCGCCCCCCGGCGTCATCACCGTCGGGCAGGAGCACGTCACCCTGCAGACCCACAAGCCCGAGATGCTGCGGCTCATCAAGAGGCGGTACGGCAGGTTCGACGCGTTCGTCACCCTCACCGAGGCCGACCGCAAGCAGTACGCCGGGGCGCTGAAGAACAACGCCCCCCGCCGGCTGCTGCGCATCCCCAACGCGGTCCCGCCCCTGGCCGGGGAGATCTCCACGCTGCGGGAGAAGACGGTGATCGCCATCGGCAGGGTGGTGTACGCCAAGGGCTTCGACCGCCTGGTCAAGGCCTGGAAGGACGTCGCCGAGGCGCACCCGGACTGGGTCCTGCGCATCTACGGCGGCGGCACCCCCGAACGGGAGCAGCGGCTGCGCGAGCGGATCGAGGAGGGGGGCCTGTCCGGGAAGGTCTTCCTGATGGGCAGCAGCAGGGAGATCGGCGAGGAGCTGGCCCGATCCTCGATCTACGTGGTCAGCTCCCGGTACGAGGGCTTCGGCATGACCATCCTGGAGGCGATGAGCAAGGGGGTGCCGGTGGTCAGCTTCGACTGCCCGCACGGCCCGCGTGAGATCATCACCCACGAGCACGACGGCCTGCTGATCCGCTCCGGCAAGCCGTCCGCGCTCGCCGAGGGCGTCCGCCGCCTGATCGAGGACGAGGACCTGCGCCTGCGGCTGGGGAGCAACGCGCTGCGCACCGCCTCCCGCTACGACCTCGACGTCGTCGGCGCCGAGTGGGACGCCCTGCTCGACGATCTGGGCAGGCGTTCCCACCTGCGGCCCTGCTCCCTGGGCACCGCGGTGTGGTGACCGGACGGGGCGGCCCGTAGCGGAGGACGCGTGCGGTGACCGGAGACGGTCACCGCACCCGTCCCGGCGGCCGTTCCCCGAGCCCCGGCCGTCGCCGCGTACGCGTGCCGGGCCTACCGGAAGCCGGCCGCGTGGTCACGTGCCCACTCGCGGAACGTACGGGCGGGACGGCCGGTCACCTCCTCGACGTCCGCGCTGACCGGCTCGGGCTCGGTGACGATGGAGGCCCAGTAGTCGAGCGAGGCGTCCACCACCGCCGGGTCGCCCCAGGCGGCGATCATCTGCTCGCGGGCCTCCTGCCGCGGCTGCTCCTCGAAACGCAGGGGACGGCCGATGACCTCGCCGATGACGCGGAGCTGGTCGGCCTGGGTGATGACCTCCGGCCCGGTGAGCACGTAACTCCGGCCGCCGTGCCCCTCCTGCGTCAGCGCCAGGAAGGCCACGTCGGCGATGTCGGCCTCGTGGACGAGCGAGCGCGCCGCGCCGGCGTACGGTGCGCGCACCACGCCGCCGTTCCTGATCTCGTCGGCCCAGGCGAGCGTGTTCGTGGCGAACCCGCCGGCCCGCAGGAACGTCCACTCCGTCCCGGACCTCCGCAGCAGCTCCTCGACCTCGCCCCACACCCCGTTCTGCACCGCCTCGTCCCCGTCCCGTACGGAGAAGGCGGAGACGTAGACGACGCGGCGGGCGTGCCGGGCGATCACCTCGACGACGGCCTCCGCCCCGGCGGCCGAGAAGGACGGCCACAGCAGGAACACCGCGCCCACGCCCTTCAGCGCCGCCTCCAGGGTCTCCGGCTCGGTCAGGTCCCCGCGTACCACCTCGACGCCGCCGGGCAGCTCCGCCCGCCGCGGATCACGGGTCATTGCCCGCACCGGGACGGCCGCCTCGGCGAGCAGGGACACCAGGTGCCCGCCGATGTTCCCCGTCGCGCCGATCACCAGGATCTTCTCTGAAGTGTTCATGCGACCATGGTCGAACTTAAACCAATGTTGAAGTCAAGTTAGGCTGGCGGGCATGACGAACGCCTCCCCGCCGGACGCCTCCCCCGCGGCCAAGGAGCTCACCATCGGCCAGCTGGCCGAGCGCAGCGGCGTGCCCACCTCGGCCCTGCGCTTCTACGAGCGGCAGGGCCTCGTCCGCAGTCGCCGCACCACCGGCAACCAGCGCCGCTACCACCGCTCCACGCTGCGGGTGATCGCCTTCATCCGCGCCTCCCAGTCGGTCGGCATCCCGCTGTCGGTGATCGGCGACGTGCTCGCCCTGCTGCCGGAGGGGACGCACCCGACCCCGGAGTTCTGGCGGCGGGCGTCGCACTGCTGGAGCGAGGAACTGAACGCGCGCATCGCCCGGCTGGAGCGGATGCGCGACCTGTTCACCGACTGCGTCGGCTGCGGCTGCCTGTCGTTCGAGCAGTGCGCCCTGGTCAACCCCGGCGACCGCCTGGGCGGCGAGGGCGCCGGGCCGCGCCGCCTGCTCGAACCCCGCTGACCCGGAGGGCACCGTCACCGGCGAGCCCCCCGGACACGGTCACGGGCCGTCTCCGGGGGCGCGGAAGCCGCGTGTCAGGGGCGCTCCGGATCGTCGGCGCGCAGGACGAGCCTGACCACGACGCTCTTGGAGGTGGGGGTGTTGGAGGTGTCGGCGACCGAGTCCAGCGGCACCAGCACGTTGGTCTCCGGGAAGTACGCGGCGCAGCAGCCGCGCGCGGTCGGGTAGGCGATCACGCGGAACGCCTCGGCCCTGCGCTCCCCGTCGGGCCACTCGCTGACCAGGTCCACCAGGTCTCCGTCGGAGAGGTTGCGCTCGGCCAGGTCACCGGCGTGCACGAAGACCACCCGGCGCCCCCCGCGCACGCCCCGGTAGCGGTCGTCCATGCCGTAGATCGTGGTGTTGTACTGGTCGTGGCTGCGGACCGTCTGGAGCAGCAGCCGGCCCGGCGGGACCCGCAGCACCTCCAGCGGGTTGACGGTGAAGTTGGCCTTCCCCGTCGCGGTCGGGAAGCGCCGCTCGTCACGGGGCGCGTTGGGCAGCGCGAAACCGCCCGGGGCCCGGACGCGGGCGTTGAAGTCGTCGAACCCGGGCACCACCCGGGAGATGCGGTCGCGGATGACGTCGTAGTCGGCCGCGAACTCCTTCCACGGCACGTGCGGGTCGTCGCCGAAGAGCTCCGCCGCCAGCCGGCAGACGATCTCCACCTCGGAGAGCAGGTCGGCGGAGGCGGGCGCCAGCCTGCCCCGGGAGGCGTGCACCAGGCCCATGGAGTCCTCGACGGTGACGAACCGCCCGTCACCGGCACCGCCGTCGGGGCCGGTGTCGCGTTCGGTGCGGCCCAGGGTGGGGAGGATCAGCGCCTCCCGGCCGCACACCGCGTGGGAACGGTTGAGCTTGGTGGAGACCTGCACGGTCAGCCGGGCACGTCGCATCGCCTCCTCGGTCACCGCGGTGTCCGGGGTCGCGGCCACGAAGTTGCCGCCCATCGCGACGAAGACCTTGGCCCTTCCCGACCGGAGCGCCCTGATCGCCTCCACGGTGTCGAACCCGTGCTCGCGGGGCGGTTCGAAACCGAACTCCGCGCGCAACGCGTCCAGGAACCAGGCCGGTGGCCGCTCGTAGATGCCCATGGTGCGGTCGCCCTGGACGTTGGAGTGACCGCGCACCGGGCAGACCCCGGCTCCCGGACGGCCCACGTTGCCGCGGAGCAGCAGGAAGTTCACGACCTCGCGGATGGTGGCGACGGAGTTCTTGTGCTGGGTCAGGCCCATCGCCCAGCACACGATGACCGACCTCGCGCCCAGCACCTCCCGTACGGTCTCCTCGATCGCCGGGCGGTCCAGCCCGGTCGCCTCCTCGACCTCGGCCCAGTCCAGGGAGCGCAGGTCCTCGGCCCAGGCGTCGAACCCCAGGGTGTGGGTCTCGACGAAGTCGCGGTCGGCCACGGTGCCGGGCGCCGCGTCCTCGGCCTGGAGCAGGAGCAGCGACATGGCCTTGAACAGCGCGAGGTCGCCGTTGAGGCGGATCTGCAGGAACCGGTCGGCCAGCGTCGTGCCCTTCCCCACCAGGCCGGAGATCCGCTGCGGGTTCTTGAAGCGGAGCAGCCCGGCCTCGGGCAGCGGGTTGACCGCGACGATCCGGGCACCGCCGCGCTTGGCCCGCTCCAGCGCCGAGAGCATGCGGGGGTGGTTGGTGCCGGGGTTCTGGCCGACGACGAAGATCAGGTCGGCCCGGTGCAGGTCCTCCAGCGAGACCGTGCCCTTGCCGATGCCCAGGGTCTGGTTCAGCGCCGAACCGCTGGACTCGTGGCACATGTTGGAGCAGTCGGGCAGGTTGTTGGTGCCGAACCTGCGGACCAGGAGCTGGTAGGCGAACGCGGCCTCGTTCGAGGTACGGCCGGAGGTGTAGAACAGCGCCTCGTCCGGGTCGTCGAGCGCGCGCAGCTCCCGCGCGACGATGGAGAAGGCGTCCTGCCAGCTCACCGGGACGTAGTGGTCGGAGCCCGGGGCCCTGTGCATCGGCGAGGTGAGGCGCCCCTGCTGGCCCAGCCAGTGGTCGGTGTGACGGGCCAGGTCGTCCACGCCGTGCCGGGCGAAGAAGTCCGCGGTGACCCTGCGGACGGTGGCCTCCTCGGCCACCGCCTTGGCCCCGTTCTCGCAGAACTCCGCGGGGCTGCGATGATCACCCTCGGGCCAGGCGCACCCGGGGCAGTCGAAGCCCTCCTTCTGGTTGACACCGGCCAGGGTCAGCAGGGTACGGCCGGCGCCCATCTGGGCCTGGGCGGCCAGCAGCGACCGGGTCACCCCCGGGATGCCGGCGGCCCACTCCTTGGGCGGGGAGACCTTGAGGCCGTCCTCACCGGCCTCGTCGCGCGGTGCCTTCCTGGCCATCTCACTCCTGTCTATGGCGACGCTTCGCGTCGCGGTGAGACCGCTCTGACCCGGCTCCTTCCCTCGTCGCTCATCCGCTTCGCTCCTTCGCTCCTCGGTCCAGTCGCCGGCGCGGTCTCACGGGTTCGGAACACTATAAGGGTGGGGCGGTTGGCGACCGGCTCGGGATTCTGGGCGGTGCGGTCTCACGGGCCGGTCATCGGCGCGGTCTCACGGGTTCGGAACACTATAAGGCTGGGGCGGTCGCCGGGCCGGCTCGGGAGGCCGGGCGACGCGGGAGGTGCAGAGGCGATTCAGGAGCCCAGGTAGTGCAGGACGGCCAGGACCCGGCGGCTGTAGCCGGTCGTGTGGGACAGTTCCAGCTTGTCGAACAGCGCGTTGACGTGTTTCTCCACCGCGCTCTGCGACACGTGCATGGCCTGGGCGATCGAGGCGTTGGTCATGCCCTGCGCCATCAGCTCCAGCGTCTCGCGTTCGCGGACGGTCAGCCTGGTCAGGGGGTCGGCGTGGCTGGTGCGCGCGAGCAGCTGCCGTACCACCTCCGGGTCGAACGCCGCTCCCCCGGCCCCCACCCGCTCCAGGGCGTCCAGGAAGTCGCCCACCTGCGCCACCCGGTCCTTGAGCAGGTAGCCGACGCCCTCGACGTTCGCGCTCATCAGCTCGGTGGCGTACCGCTTCTCCACGTACTGCGACAGGACCAGGACCTTGACCTCCGGACGGCGTCGCCTGATGTCCAGGGCGGCGCGCAGTCCCTCGTCGGTGTGGGTGGGCGGCATCCGCACGTCGACCACCACCACGTCCGGTTCGCAGGCGTCCACCGCCCCGACCAGCGCGTCGGCGTCACCGACGGCGGCGAGTACCTCGTGGCCCTCCTCGGCCAGCAGCCGCACCAGGCCCTCGCGCAGCAGGGTGGAGTCCTCGGCCAGGATCACCCGCACGGCAGTTCCGCCTCGATCGTGGTGGGCCCGCCGGGCGGGCTGGTCACCGTGAAGCGGCCGTCCAGCGCGGCCACCCGCCGCGCCAGCCCGGACAGGCCGCCGCCCTGCGGGTCCGCCCCGCCCACACCGTCGTCCCGTACGCGCACGACGACCATTGTGTCGTGCGCGCGGACCTCGACGGTGACCGCGGCGGCGCCGGCGTGCTTGGCCGCGTTGGTCACCGCCTCGCTGACCACGAAGTACGACGCCGTCTCCACCGCCGTCGGCGGCCGTACCGGCAGATCGACCACGACCTTGACCGGGACGCCGGAGCGCTCGGCCACCCCGGCGAGGGCGTCGGCGAGGCCGAGGGAGTCCAGTCCCGACGGGTAGACCCGCCAGGCCACCTCGCGCAGCTCGGCCAGGGCCTGCTGCGCCTGCTCGTGCGCCTGTTCCAGCAGCTCGGGACGTCCCCGGCGGGCCCGTCCGACCAGCATGGACAGCGCCACCAGCCGCTGCTGCAGCCCGTCGTGCAGGTCGCGTTCGATCCTGCGCCGCTCGGAGTCGACGGCCGTGAGCACGCCCGCGCGGCTCTCGGCCAGCTCGGTGATGCGCCGCCGCAGCGCCTCGGTGGGGTCGGACCCGAGCATGCGCGCGGCCAGCCGCCGTTCCAGCGCGTGCACCCCCGCCACGCCGCACAGGTCCAGGAACAGCAGGACGAGACCTCCCAGGAAGGCGTAGGCGAGCAGCGGAGCGGTCGGGGTCATGCCGTCGAACGGCAGGCCCCGCCCCCAGGACCACGCGAGCGCGACGGCCGTCCCGGCGCCGATGACGAGGAGGGCGACGACCAGGCCGCCGAGCACGCCCACCGGCACCCTGGCCGCCAGGTAGCGCAGCTCCCGCCCGTCCGGGCGTCCCGCGTCGAGCCCGAGGGCGACGGGGTCCAGGCGCAGGCGGCGGGCCTCGAACACGGCCAGCCGCCGCGCCGCCCGCGACACGGCCGGCCGGCCGGCGAACGCCAGCGCGGGCAGCGCGAGGGCCAGGCCCAGCAGGGCGGTGGCCGCGCCGAGGACCACCGTCCACAGCAACCGCGCCCCCTCGGCGGCGACGCGCGTGCCGTCCCCGGTGCCGTTCGGCCGATCCGTCATGCCCAGAGGCTACGGACGATCGGGGCACGGCGGGAATGAGGTGCGCGGCCGGCGCGGGGTGCGGAGAACCACACCCCTGCGTACGCCTCGGTGACGGCCGGCACGGGATCGCCTACGCGTAGGCGTCGAGGCCGAGCTTGACCGCGACGGCCAGGCCGCAGGCGGCGGTGCCGAGCTGGAGCGCGCGGCCGGGCAGCCGACGGGCGATCGGCGGGCCGAGCAGGCCGCCCAGGAAGAACCCCACCGAGAGCGGGGCCACCGCCGTCCACTGCACCGGCCCGAAGAAGGCGAAACCGATCATCGCCACGGCGTTCGCCAGCGAGGACACGACGGACTTGAGGGCGTTGGCCCTGACCGGCGTCTCGTCGAGCACGGCCGAGAGCACCGCGAACATGAGGATTCCGCCCGCCGCCCCGAAGTAGCCGATGTAGAGCGCTACGGCGAACATCGCGGCGCGCGCCGCCCACCCGTCCTCGCCGCCGAGCCCGCGTCCCACCTTGGGCGGGAGGACCAGCAGCAGCGAGGCGAACGCGATCAGCCACGGCGCGATCGCCTCGAACAGGGTGGAGGGGGTCGCCAGCAGCAGTGCCGCCCCGGCCGCGCCGCCGAGCAGGGTGACCCCGCCCAGCCGCACGACCCGGGAGCCCTGCCCGGTCAGCTCGGGCCGCGAGCCGATGGCCGACCCCACGCCGTGGAAGGTCAGCGCCACGGTGTTCGTCACGTTGGCGGCCAGCGGCGGCAGGCCGAGCGCCAGCAGCGCCGGGTAGGAGACGATCGAGGCCAGGCTCACCACGGTGCCGACCACCCCGGCGAGCGTCCCGGCTCCCAGCAGCCACAGCACCTCGGCGACGTCCACGGTCGCACAGCCAATCACATCCCCGGTCGCCGCCCGCCACCACCCCTGCACCCTTCCGGCACCCTTCCGGCACCCCTCCGGCATCCTTCCGGCGCTGCCCGCCGCCGCCTGCCGCCACCCGGCGCCGTCCCGCGGCACCGGCCGGGCCGGGGGATCGGGGACCCGGAGCGAGATCGGGACCTCAAAGTGAATCTGACCGCGCCCAGCCGCTCGAATGACCGTTCATGGGGCAGAGCCAACAGGTGAACGGCGGACGGCAGGGGCTCGGCGCGCTGCGGGAACGGCCACCACCGGAAGGGCCGGGAACGGTGCGCGCCAGGCGGGCGGCGGGCGCGCTGGGTGTGGTGCTGCTGGCCGCGATGGTGGCCGCGCAGGTCGCCTCGGGACTGCAGCCGAGGCCGATCGCGCTGACCGGCGTGGTGGTCCTGCTGCTGGCGGGGAGCGCGCTGGCCTTCGCCTCGGTGACCCACGGCGCCGCCAGGGCCGCGCCGGCGTTCGCCGCCGTGGTCGTGACCGGGTACGCGGCCGAGTGGGTGGGGATCAGGACGGGCGTGCCGTTCGGCGGTTACCACTACACCGGTGTGCTGCGCCCGCAGCTCGGCGGGGTGCCGATGATCGTGGCGCTGGCCTGGGGCGGCATGGGGCTGGCCGCGCACGCGGTGGCCGCCGCGGTGGCACCGGCGAGCCGGGCGGCGCGCGTCGTGCTGGGAGCGCTGGCGCTGACCGCCTGGGACCTGTTCCTGGACCCGCAGATGATCCGGCTGGGCCTGTGGGTCTGGCACGAGCCCGGCTTCTACCGGGGTGTCCCGCTCAGCAACTTCGCGGGCTGGATCCTCGTCTCGCTGCTGGTCATGGTCGCGGTGGAGCGCGTCGTGGCCCGGCCCGCGGCGTGGAGCGGGGGGCTGGTCTCGATCTACACGGTGATGGCGGTCATGGAGACGGTGGGGTTCGCGGCGGTCTTCGACCCGCCGGACCCGCTGGTCGCCGCCGCCGGAGGGGTCTCGATGGGATTGTTCGCAACGCTCGCCCTGCTCTCCAGGAGGCACCGATGCCGGACGTGATCGTGATAGGCGGCGGCGTGGGGGGCATGGTCTCCGCCCTGCTGCTGGCCGGGCAGGGGCACCGGGTGCGCCTGTACGAGCGGCTTCCCCGGCTGGGCGGCAAGCTCGCCGAGCACACCAGGGACGGCTTCACCTTCTCCCTGGGCCCCTCGCTGCTGACCCTGCCCGAGATCTTCACCGGCCTCGGGCTGGAGCTGGACCTGGTGGAGCTCGACGAGCTGTGCCGCTACCGGTTCGCCGACGGCTCGACGCTGGCGGCCCACCGCGACCCGGCCCGGATGGCCGCCGAGGTCGACCGGCTCGCCCCCGGTCAGGGCCGCTCCTGGCTGGCCTTCCACGACTGGGCGCGGAACTGCTACGAGGCGTCGCGGCGCACGTTCTTCACCGGGCCGCTGACCTCGCCGCCCGCCGAGGCCCGCCTGGCGGACCTGCTGGCGGTGGCCCCCGGCCGTACGCTCGACGGCCTGGCCCGGCGCTTCTTCACCGATCCGCGCCTGCGCCAGTACGTCGGCCGTTACGCGACCTACGCGGGCTCCGACCCGTACCGCGCCCCGGCCGCGCTGGGCTGCGTGCCGGCGATCGAGCACGGCGAGGGCGGCTGGTACGTCCCCGGCGGGCTGCCGCGCATCGCCGACGCCCTGGCGCTGATGCTGGAGAAGGCGGGCGTGGAGGTCGTGCCGGGCACCGCGGTGGAGCGGGTGCTCGCCGACGGCGACCGGGTCACCGGGGTGCGCCTGGCCTCCGGGGAGTCCGAGCGGGCCGACATCGTGGTCGCCAACACCGACGCGGCGGCGCTGTACGGGAGGCTGCTGCCGGACCGGCGCATGCTGCGGCGCGTCGCCGGGCTCGGCACCTCCTCGTCGGCGTTCCTGCTGCTGGCCGGGGTGGAGGGCAGGACCGAGGGGCTGGGGCATCACTCGGTGGTCTTCTCCGCCGACTACCGGCGGGAGTTCGGCGACATCTTCCGGCGTCGCAGGCCCCCGGAGGACCCGACCGTCTACATCGGCTGCTCGGTGGTGGACGACCCGTCGCAGGCGCCGCCGGGCACGGAGAACTGGGTCATGCTGGTCAACGTCCCGTCCCGGGATCCGGGGCGGTGGCCGATGTCGCCGGAGTCGTACCGGGACCTGGTGCTGGAGCGGCTGGCGGGCAGGGGGTACGACCTGTCGGGGCGGCTGCGGTTCGTCGACCTGTTCACCCCCGCCGACCTGCGCGACCGCTACGGCGCGTGGGGCGGCTCGATCTACGGCGGCGCCTACTCGGGGCCGCTGGCCCCGTTCCGCCGTCCCGGCAACCGGGGTCCCCGGCGCGGCCTGTACCTGGTGGGCGGTTCGGTGCACCCGGGCGGCGGGCTGCCGCTGGTGGCGATGGGCGCGAAGATCGTGTCCTCCCTGGTCGGCGAGGACTTCCCCGCGAGGACCGCGGGCTCCACCGGCTCCCCGGCCCGGGGGCGGGCATGAGATCCGGCGCACGGACGACTCGGCGTGGAGGTACGGCGATGGGAATCCTGAACGTCCTGCAGGCGGCGGCCGCGGTGGCGGTGGCGGCGCGGCTGGCCAGGGGACGGCGGCGGCTGCCCCCGCTGGCCGCCCCGCGGACCCCCGCGCCGACGGCGACGGCACGCGTCTCGGTGGTGATCCCCGCCCGGGACGAGGAGGCCCGGCTGGGGCCGTGCCTGTCGGCCGCGCTCGCCGATCCGGCCGTCACCGAGGTGATCGTGGTCGACGACGAGTCCCGCGACGGCACCGCCCGCCTGGCCGCCGGTCTGGGGGCGCGGGTCGTGGCCGGGACGCCGCCGCCCGAGGGCTGGATCGGCAAGCAGTGGGCGGTGCAGCAGGGCATCGAGGCGGCCGGGAACGAGGTCGTGGTGACCCTGGACGCCGACGCCCGTCCCTCTCCGGGGCTGTTCGGCGCGCTCGCGGCGGCGCTGGAGGAGTACGACCTGGTGAGCGTGGGCCCCCGGTTCGTCTGCGAGGGCGTGGCCGAGCAGGCGCTGCACGCCTCGTTCCTGACGACGCTGGTCTACCGGTTCGGCCCGATCGGGCCGTCGGCGCCGCCCGCGCCGCACCGCGCAGTGGCCAACGGCCAGTGCCTGGCCTTCCGCCGCACGGCGATGCTCGACGCGGACGGGTTCGCGCGGGTCCGCGGCAACATGGCCGACGACGTGGCACTGGCCAGGATCCTGGCGGCGGGCGGGTGGGCCGTGGGGTTCCTGGACGGCGGGGGCCTGCTGGAGGTCGACATGCACGACTCGGCCGGCGGGGTGTGGCGGGAGTGGGGACGGTCGCTGTCGCTGCGCGACGTCACCGGGCCCGGCTGGCAGGCCGCCGACCTGGGGGTGGTGTGGCTGGCCCAGGCGCTGCCCGTGCTGCGGCTGGCGGCCGGCCGCCCGACCCGGCTCGACCTGGGTCTTCTGACGGTACGGTTCCTGCTGGCCGGCGCGCTGCGCGGCAGCTACGCCCGGCCGGGGCCCGGGGTGCTGCTGTCGCCGCTGCTGGACCCGGTGGCGGCCCTGCGGCTGACGCAGGCCACGCTGCGGCCGGTACGCCACTGGCGGGGCCGCACCTACCCGGCGAGCACGACGGACGTCCGGCCGGGCCGCTCCCTGCCGTTCCAGAAGCCGGGGTCGCGGTCGCCGACCTCGCGAGGATCGAACCCGTACGTGCGGGCGACCAGCACGGCGACCGGCACGGCGACCGGCACGGACCCGAGAAGGTAACCGCCGATGACCGAGACGAGCAGGGGAACCATCGTTTCCTTCCATCTGACGAGATATCCGGATTTAGGGGGGATGCCGTACATGGCGTTCGACCGTCCGGTGCTGGCGCGGACGCCGGGGCTGCTGTTCTGGCGGATGCTGGGCTCCGGCCGCGGGGCGTCGACCAGCCTGGGGGCGGACCTGCGGCGCTGGGCGCTGCTCGCGGTCTGGCGCGAGGAGGGTGACCTCGACCGCTTCCTGGACGTCTCTCCGATACCGGCCCGCTGGCGGCGCGAGGCCCGGGAGTCCTGGCAGGTACGGATGGTCCCGCTGGCCTCGCGCGGCAGGTGGAACGGGGTGGAACCGTTCGGCCCGCTACCGGGCGCCGGGCGGCCCCCCACCCCCACGGGATCCTCCGGCCCCGCAGGATCCTCCGGCCCCGCGGGATCCTCCGGTCCGGCCGGGACGGCCGACCTCGGCGGGACGGCGGAAGCGGCCGTCCCGAGCAGGACGACCGGCACGAGCGGGACGACCGGCACGGGCCGGGCGAGCGGTACGGGCGGACCGGTGGCGGTGCTGACCCGGGCGTCGATCCGGCCCTCCCGGCTGGTGCCGTTCTACCGTTCGGTCCCCGGGGTGGACCGGCTCCTGGCCGAGCAGGACGGATGCCTGGCCTCGGTCGGCGTCGGCGAGTGGCCGCTGGCCCGGCAGGGCACGTTCTCGCTCTGGCGCGACGAGGACGCGATGCGCGGCTTCGCCCACCGGGGACGCGCGCACCGCCGGGTGATAGGCCGGACGCGCGCGGAGAGCTGGTACTCCGAGGAGCTGTTCGCCCGGTTCGCGCCGTACGCCAGCGAGGGCACCTGGGACGGCGCCGACCCGCTGGCCTGAGAGGGCCGATGCGCGGCTCAACGGGACCCGTTCAACGGACGGGTCCCGCACCGAACAGGTCACCGGACCGCTCGGCGGCCCCGCCCTCGGAGAGGTCGCGCGCCACCGCGCAGGCGACCGTCTCGACCGGTCCGTGGTCTCCGCCCATGGCGTCGACGACCACAGGTCGCGATGACACGGTGGCCGTTCCGTTCGACCGGCTCACGGGACCTCGACGGTCACGCGGCGCTCGGCGCGGTCGGCCGCGGAGGCGGCCAGCAGGTGCCGTACGAAGATCGCGGCTCTGCGCCGCTTGGGCACCGCGGCCCTGCCGCCGAGGACGTCGTAGCGGGCGGCCTCGATCCGGTCGAGGATGCCGCCGTACAGCGCGACGGCGGCGCGCAGGCACGGCCGGGAGGAGGGGGTGAGCATGTCGATGCCCTCCTCGGCCCGCGCGTAGTGCTCCCTGGCCCGGCGGGTCTCGAAGGCAAGCAGCTCGCGCAGGGCCGGGGTGGGGGCGGCGCCTCCCAGGTCGGCCGGTCCGACGCCGAACTTGTCCAGGTCCTCCATGGGCAGGTAGACCCGGCCGCGTTCCAGGTCCTCGGCGACGTCGCGCAGGAAGTTCGTCAGCTGGAAGGCCAGCCCGAGCTGGCGGGCGGGTTCCCGCGCCTTCCCGGCCAGGCCGGGCAGCGGTTCGAGGACGGGCAGCATCATCGTGCCGATCACCGCGGCCGAGCCCTCCATGTACTCCAGCAGGTCGTCGTAGGTGGAGTAGCGGGTGACGGTCAGGTCGGCCCGCATCGAGCGCAGGAACGCCGTGACGTCGCCGTGGTCGATGCCGAACGAGCGGACGGTCTGGGTGAACGCCGGGATCACCGGGTCACCGGCGGCGTCCGCGGGGGCGCCGCCCGCCAGCGCGCCGGACACCCGGACGGTCAGGTCCTCCAGCGCCCGCGCCCGGTCGCCGGTCATCGTGAACGAGTCCACGATCTCGTCGGCGTAGCGGGCGAAGCCGTAAAGGGCGTGCACGTGCGGGCGTTTCCAGGCCGGCAGCAGCAGGGTGGCCAGGTAG
Organism: Streptosporangium sp. NPDC050855; assembly: GCF_044456585.1. Lineage (NCBI taxonomy): Bacteria > Bacillati > Actinomycetota > Actinomycetes > Streptosporangiales > Streptosporangiaceae > Streptosporangium > Streptosporangium sp. NPDC050855. Next base: position 137,802 of record NZ_JBITFY010000018.1, on the reverse strand, counting down.
TAGGAGCGGCCGTGCCGGGCGTTCAGTCTGCGGCAGAACTCGTAACTCGCGGTCAGGGTCATCGGGGGGTCTCCAGTACGCGTTGCGCGGCCAGCCGGCCGGAGATGAGGACCGGGGGCACCCCCACCCCCGGTGCGGTGTACATTCCGGCGAAGTGCAGGCCGGGGACGCGCCGGGCCGCGCCCGCCGGCCGGAACCAGGCCGTCTGGCTGAAGCGGTGGTCCAGGGCGAACGGGGTGCCGGCCGAGTGGCCGAGCCGCGCCCAGGCCGGTGGGTCGATGGTGAGCCTCGGCGCCGAGGACAGGTCGCCGTAGCCGAGGTCGGCGAGCCTGCCCAGCAGCCGGTCCTGCAGCCGCGGGCTCAGGTCGTCCCAGTCGGCCTCGCCGCGCAGGTTGGCGGTCGGCTCCAGCACGGTGAGCGTGGCCTGGCCGTTCGGCGCGGCACCGGTGTCGGACTCGGGGTAGGTGACCAGCAGGTTGGGGTCGGGCTGCGGCCGTCCGGCGCGCAGCGCGTCGAAGGTGGCGTCCCACTGGGCGCCGAAGTGCAGGGTGTGGTGGGCCTGGCCGGCCAGTTTCCGGTCCAGGCCGAAGTGCAGGACCAGGCAGGACGGCGAGTAGCGGGGACGGCGCAGCCGCCAGTCGCCCGCCCCCTCGGGCAGCAGCCCGGTGTGGGCGCGGGGCAGGTCGCAGGCGACCACCACGTTCCCGGCCGCCAGGCGCTCCCCGGTGTCCAGCCGGACGCCGGTGACGCCCGAGGCCCCGGTCTCGATCTTCAGGGCGCGCACCCCGTACCGGATCTGCGCTCCCGCCTTCTCGGCCAGCGCCGCCAGGGCGCGCGGGATGGCGTGCATGCCGCCGTCGCGCGGGAAGAAGACGCCGCCGACGGTGTCCATGTGGGCGATGACCGCGTAGATGCCGAGCGCGCGGCGGGGCGGCAGGCCCACGTACAGGGCCTGGAAGGTGTGCGCCTTGACCAGCCGTTCGTCGGTGACATGGCTCTTGACCAGGGCGCCCATGCTGCGGAAGCCGCCCAGGGCGGCCAGCCGGGCCAGCACCCGCGGCCGGGCCAGGTCGCGCAGCCGGGTCATGTCGTGGTCGATGAACGCCGGCCACTCGGCCTCGAACAGCTCCCCCAGGCGGGCGCGCAGGCGCCGGTAGCGGTCGGCCTCGGCGGCGCCGCTCAGCGCGCGCACCTGCTCGGCCATGGCGTCCTCGCCCTCGACCACGTCCAGGTGCGAGCCGTCGTGGTAGCGCAGCCGGTAGTAGGGGTCCAGCCGCCGCAGCGGCAGCAGGCTCTCCATGTCCTCGCCCACGGCGGCGAAGACGTCGGCCAGCACGTCCGGCATGGTCAGCACCGACGGGCCGGTGTCGAAGCGGTACTCGCCCAGGGTGGCGGTGCCGCAGCAACCGCCCGGCACCTGGGCCGCCTCCACGATCGTGACGTCGCGGCCGGCCGCGGCCAGCCGGACCGCCGCGGCCAGGCCGCCGAGACCTGCGCCGATCACCACGACGGGACTCACGCGCTCCTCCTGGTGGCCAGGTCGGCGAGGTCGGCCAGCCCGTCCACGGCCTCGGCCGGGACGCCGCCCGCGTCCAGGGCCGTCACCGCCCGGGTGACCAGGTCGGTGATGCGCTCCTCGGCGGCCTCCAGCGCGCCGGTGGCCACGATCAGGGCGCGCGCGGCCTCCACGCCCTCGGCGTCGGCGACGTCGTCCAGCAGGGCCGCGCCGTACTCCCCGGCCCGTTCGCGCGCCACCGCGGTCAGCCAGGTGTGCTTGCCCTGCAGCAGGTCGGCGCCGACGGGCTTGCCGGTGGTGGCCGGGTCGCCGAACACGCCGAGCACGTCGTCGCGGAGCTGGAACGCCTCCCCCAGCGGGAGCGCGTACGCGCTGAGCACCGCGCGCAGCCGGGGAGGCCCGCCCGCGACGGCGTGGCCCAGGTGCAGGGGGCGCTCGACGGTGTACTTGCCGGACTTGTAGGTGGAGATGCGCCCGGCCTCCTCCACGTCCCCGCCCCGCCGTGCGGCGTGGACCAGGTCGAGGTACTGGCCGCCCACGACCTCGCTGCGGAGCCGGTTGAACACCTCCAGGGCGGCGGGGAGCCCGTCCCCGCAGCCCAGCAGGGCCACGTCGGCCCAGGTGTAGGCGAGCACGCCGAACAGGGTGGCGGTGGACTCCCCGAACCGTCCCGGGTCGCCCAGCCAGTCGCGGGAGCGGTGGTGACCGGCGAGCACCAGGTGCGCCGTGGTCCGCCCGCGCCGCGTGGCGGCCTCGTCCATGACGTCGTCCAGGATGAGGGCGCAGGCGTGCATCAGCTCCACCGCGCAGCCCGCGGCGAGCACCGCCTCGTCCTCGGGGGAACCGCCCGCGGCCCGGTGGCCCCAGTACACGAACGAGGGCCGCAGCCGCTTCCCGCCCGCGCGGACGAAGCCGAGCAGCACGTCGCGTATCACGTCCAGGTCGTCGCCGAGAAAGGCGAGCTCGGCCGCCTCACGTTCGAGAAGCCGGTCGAGATGGTCGTCCATCCGCTCACGGAGCCGGTCGGTCTCGCGGGTGACGGCGGCCATGGGCATCACTCCTTTGCGTCGATAGAGGAATTCGCAAGCGGGACCGCGTTCGGATGCGTCTTCCGGCGGCAGGCTCGCGACCCGTGGCCGACGGCGTCGGGCGACCCATCCCCGGGGCGGGCTGCGGGTAAATCAACTCATCGCGCAAGAAGGCGTAAAGATGCTGCGAAACCATGCGGATCGCCCGCGCCGGGACCGGGCGCGAGGGCAGGGTGCGGGAGGCGTCCGCGGGCGACGGGCGCGGACGCCGAAGGCGGGACGGCCGCGCTGCCGGTCAGCCCGTTGTCATACGGCCGCGCAGGCGGTCGCCGAGCACGACGGCGTGCGGGAGCGACCTCAGCGTGTCCGGGTCCGCCGCCACGCCGCGCTCCCGCAGAGCGGCGGCCAGGTGCGTCCAGTACGCCACCGCCGCCTCCTCGTGGGTCCCGCCCTCGGCCGGCTCGTCCGGGCCGACGACGGTCAGAGCGGTGGCCTCGATCTCGCCGGCCGTGGTCGTCTCCCACAGTCCGGTGCTGCCCCACCCCCGGTCGTCGAGCAGCGTGATCCGGCGGCCGTCGTCGAGAACGGCCGAGAGCGTCGCCGACGCCGACACCCGGCGCGGGTCGTCGTCGTGCCGCTCGTCGAGGTCGACGAAGGTCTCAAGGTGAACGACCGTGGTCATGAGGCCATTCTGCCCCGGCCGGGGCCCGCTCCGGGGGCGGATGAGCCGTTCGCCGTCGACGGCGACGTCGTGGCACCCCCCCGGCCGGCCGGGTCCGGCGATCGCGGCACGTCCCTGCGTGCCGGGACGTGAGACGGGCCCGGGTGCGGCCGTGAGACGGGCCCGGGTGCGGGGGGACAGGCCCGGGTGCGGGCGGGAACGCGAACGGCCGTCCGGCCACACCGGTGATGACCGGGTGGCCGGACGGCCGTCGTGACGGGCGCGGAGCGCCGGGGTCAGGTCAGCGGACCGCCCTCAGGGCGTCGACGATCCCGTGACCGTAGAAGCCGTTGCGCAGCTTGCTTCCCTCACAGGTGTGCGTGGTGACGCTCGTGGTGCCGTCCGGCAGGTGCCTGGTGTAGGTGTAGGCGGGCGGGGTCGGGCAGGCCGTCCTGGTCGCGGTGGCCTTCAGGACCGTCTCCACCACGGCGGGCGCGAGCTTCTTGCCGCCGTGCGCCCGGTCGGGCAGGCCGAACCTGCTGACGATCAGCGCGGCCACGCCCGCGGCGCGCGGTGAGGCCATCGAGGTGCCCTGCAGGTACTGGTAGTAGGCGCAGACGTCACCGCGGCAGCTCCGGACCACGTGGGCGACGTTGGGCGTGCCGTCGGCGTTGAGCTCGCCACGCTCCTCGGCCAGGGCCCTGGGGTAGGCCGACAGGGTGCCCTTGGTCACGTCACGGGTGTTCGCCGGGGTGTCGTAGACGTCACCGCCCGGGGAGGCGACGTCGATGTAGCCGTTGCCGTAGTTGGAGTAGTACGCCTTGCGCTTGCTGATGCCGGTCGAGGAGACCGAGACGACGTGCTTGCCCTCGGCCGGCATGGAGACGCAGCTCGGGGGGATCGTGCGGGTGTAGGGGCGCTCGCCGGGCACGCTGGCGAAGTCGGGGCTGGAGGAGTCGATGAGCTCCTTGGTGTAGTCGCTGGCGCCGTTGCCCGCGGCCGCCACCAGGGTCACGCCCTTGGCGTGCGCGTAGTTCAGCGCCCGCTGGGTGGCCTTGATGACGGTGGCCTGCTCCAGCTGGTCGGCCGGGGAGTCGGCGGGGTTGTCGACGCAGTTGAACAGCCACGGGTCGAGGTAGTAGCTCATGTTGACCACGTCGATGCCGTTGTCGGCGGCGTAGGTCAGCGCGTCGACGCTGGGCTGCAGGAAGAAGTAGCCGGAGTCCTGGCCCGCCCGCAGGTTCACGATCGAGACCTTGGGGGCCACGCCCGCGATGCCAAGCCCGTTGATGGGCGAGGCGATCGACGACGCCACGTGCGTGCCGTGGTCGTTCTCGTCGACGTCCGCGGCGTCGTTGCAGGAACGGTCGGCCTCGGCCTCGCAGGGACCGTCGACCTCGGCGCCGTTCGCGTCCACGGGGACGTCGACGGTGAAGTTGCGGCTCAGCCGGCTGTTGAAGTTCGGCGCGATGTCGGGGTGGGACCCGTCCACGCCGGTGTCGAGGATGCCGACCAGGACGCCGCGGTCACCCTGCTGGTAGCGGTAGGAGCCTTCCACGGTCGCGCGGATCTGCTTCATGTCCCACTGCAGGTCGGCCAGGGGCTCGGCGGCGGGGGCGGACTTGCCGGTGGCGGCGGCGGAGGTGGAGGCGGGCGCGCCGTGACCGTCCTTCTCCACGGCCTTGGCCTCGTTGGCCGTCCGGGTCGCGACACCCTTCCTGGCGGTGGGCACGCTGCCGATGGAGCGGTTGTGGGCGGCGCCCTCGATCGAGGCCGCACCGCGCATCGCCTCGGCGAAGCCGGTGTTCGTCGTGGTGACGGTGGCCAGGCCGACCGCGGCGTTCTCCTTGACGATGCTTCCGCCGGCCGCCTTGATGGCCTGCTGGGCGTCCGCGGGGTTCGCCCCCTCGCTGTACAGGACCACGTACTCGGTCTCCGCGCCCTGTACGGCGACGGCCTGCCGAGCCTGCGCCGGTGGCACCAGCGCGGTCGCCGCGAGGGTGGCGACGGCCGCGGTGATGATGAAGCGTTTCACATATACCTCCGTATATCCGAAGTGCTCCTGGTTAATCTGATTTCAAACGCGCCAATTATCCAGGCGTAACAACAATCGCCGCCAAGGTGTAATAAAGGAGGGGATCCGGGGCCACCCCCGCGGGGTGGGCCGCGCACCGGTCTCCGGCGGCCCGATTCACCGGAACGTTCCCACCGGAACCGGTGACGGTACGGAGTATCAGGTGGTCAAGGACGTGCGGCGGGGCGGACGGGCGAGGGACGCGGGCGGACGACGCGGGCGGGGCAGGGGGCCGGCCCGGTGGGCGAGGGACGCGGGATGGTGGCGGGGGCCGACCGGGCGGGGGTGACGAGGGCGGAAGGTCAGCCGGGCGGGCCGATCCGCTGCTGCCGGCCAGGGAGCGAGGTCACGTACGAGATGAGCGAGCGCAGCGGCGCCGACAGGGTGCCCTCGCTCGCGCGCACCGTGTGCACGCCGCTCTCGTCCTCGACGGTCAGCTCGTAGTCGAAACGGTCCGGGCGGGCGGTGACCGGGGGCGGCGAGGGCGGCTCGCCGGTCAGCCCGGCCCGCTCCACCCGGGCGCGCAGCTCGGCGGCCTCCGGCCGCGACAGGGACGCGGAGTCGGCCGTGACGACCGTGACGAGGCCGGCGATGCCGCCGCCACGGACGATCGAGACCTTCATGGGCACGATCCTAGACGGCCCCGGACCGGTGCGGCCGGGCGCGGGGAGCCGTTCCCGGTCAGAGGACCCCGACCTGCCGCCACGCGTCGCGCACCTTCGCCTGCTCGTCCCCGCCCTCGCCGAACAGTTCCCCGGCGACCTCCACCGTCGCCTGGGCCGCCTCGGGGAAGTCCGAGCGCGAGCGGAGCCGTTCGGTGAGCGTGACGTACCAGATCCGGCCGGCGCGTTCCCAGGCGTGCCCGCCGATGGCGGTGGCGGCCAGGTAGAAGGCGTGGTTGGGGATGCCCGAGTTGATGTGCACGCCGCCGTGGTCGTTGGCGGGGTCGCCGTCGTCGGGCAGGTCCACGTAGTCGCGCATGTGCGCGGGCTGGCGGTCACGCCCCCCGCCGGAGGTGGACCAGGCGGTCCCGGGCGCCTTCATCGACCGCAGGGCCGTCCCGCGCAGGGCGCTGCCCAGGATGCCGTCACCGATCAGCCAGTCGGCCTGCTCGGCGGTCTGGCCCCGGCCGTACTGCTTGACGAGGGAGCCGAACACGTCGGAGAAGGACTCGTTGAGCGCCCCGGACTGCTTGCTGTAGAGCAGGTGCGCGGTGAACTGGGTGATGCCGTGGGTCAGCTCGTGGGCGACGATGTCGACGGCCCTGGTGAGCGACCCCCTGGTGAAGATCTGCCCGCTGCCGTCACCGTAGATCATCTGGAAGCCGGTCCAGGCGGCGTTGTCGTAGTCGGTCCCGTAGTGGACGGACGAGACGATCTCCAGCCCCCGCCCGTCGATGCCGTCGCGGTCCAGGACCGTCCGGTAGAAGTCGTAGGTGACGCCCGCGCCGTCGTAGGCGTCGTCGACCGCCGGGTCCCCCGAGGGCGGGTCGCCCTCTCCGCGGCGCCTGCGGCCGGGAAGGTCGAAGTCCCCGCCGTTCTCCACGTCGTAGACGGTGCGCACCATACCGGGCGCGGGCGCGACGTCGGAGATGGTGAGGCCGAGCTGGCGCAGCACGCCGGCGACCGAGGCGCGCTGCGCCCGGGCCCTCTCCGACGTGGCCAGGGTCCTGAGCGCGGCCCGGCGCTCGGAGGGGTCGCCCCGCCCGGCCACCGCCTCCAGCAGGTCGGGAGGCGCGATGTGACAGGGCGACGGGGGGTGGGGGACGGTCGTCCGTGCGGTGGTCATGGGTCCAGAATCGCCGCTCCGCCCGGCGGACGCACGGGTATCGTGCACTCGTACGCCGACCGGTATGGGTCACCTCGCGGGCCGTCTCCCGGGCCGTCCCGCGGATGGTTCCGCAGCTGGTTCCGCGGCCGGTTCCAGAGGTCGTTCCGCGGGTGGTTCCGCGGCGGGGCGGGGTGGGGCGGGGTGTGCCGCCGGGGGGCGGTCATGAGAGGGTTCCTTTGCCGGTGGATCGCTGATCCGTGACCGGCCCGGGGAAGTCGGGGAAGCGCGCTGGACGGAGGCGACGGTGCTCGTGGACGAGGGAACGCGCGGGACGGGCGGGGCATGACGTCACTGCTGGCCATAAGCGACCTGCACATCGGCTACCAGGAGAACCGCCGCATCGTCGAGGAGCTGCGGCCCGTCTCCGCCTCCGACTGGCTGCTGGTCGCCGGCGACGTGTCCGAGAAGGTCTCCGACGTCGAGTGGGCCCTCGGCCTGCTCGCCGAGCGGTTCGAGAAGGTGGTGTGGGCGCCCGGCAACCACGAGCTGTGGACCCATCCCAGCGACCCGGTCCAGCTCCGCGGCGAGGAGCGCTACCGGCACCTGGTCGAGCTGTGCCGCGGCCTGGGGGTGACGACGCCCGAGGACCCGTACCTCACCTGGACCGGCCCCGAGGGCCCGGTCACCGTCGCCCCGCTGTTCGTGCTGTACGACTACACCTTCCGCATGCCCGGGGTGGCGACCAAGGAGGAGGCGCTGGCCATCGCCTACGACAAGGGCGTGGTCTGCACCGACGAGATGCTGCTGCACCCCGACCCCTACCCGACCCGCGACGCGTGGTGCGAGGCCAGGGTCGCCGAGACCGAGCGGCGCCTGGAGGCCAGGACGCCCGGCGTGCCGACGGTGCTGGTCAACCACTACCCGCTGGTCCGCGACCCCACGCTGGTGCTGTACCACCCCGAGTTCGCGATCTGGTGCGGCACCGAGCGCACCGCCGACTGGCACCTGCGCTTCGACGTCCACACGATGGTCTACGGCCACCTGCACATCCCCCGCACCACCTGGTACGACGGTGTCCGCTTCGAGGAGGTCTCCTTGGGCTACCCACGCGAATGGCGTCCCCGCTCCACCCCGCCCGGCAGGCTGCGGCACATCCTGCCCACCCCGCAGCCCGTCGCATGATCGAGAAGATCCTGCCGCCGTGGGTGGTGAGCGCGGAGGCGTTCGAGGACCCGCCGGACGTCGTGCTGTTCCCCGAGGAGGAGGCGGTCATCGCCCGCGCGGTGGAGAAGCGGCGGCGCGAGTTCGCCACCGCCCGCCACTGCGCCCGCCAGGCGCTGGCACGCCTCGGGGTGCCGCCGGCACCGATCCTGCCCGGTGAGCGCGGCGCCCCCGGCTGGCCGGACGGGGTCGCGGGCACCATGACCCACTGCGCCGGTTACCGCGCCGCGGCCGTCTCCCTCGAGGCTCTGACCGTCGGCATCGACGCCGAGCCCCACGAACCGCTCCCCGACGGCATCCTGCCCTCGATCTCGCTGGACGAGGAGCGGGCCGAGCTGGCGGGTCTCGGTGGCGGCGTGCACTGGGACAGGTTGCTGTTCAGCGCCAAGGAGAGCGTCTACAAGGCGTGGTTCCCGCTGGCCAGGCGCTGGCTGGGGTTCGAGGAGGCCCGGCTGTCCTTCTCGCCGGACGGCACGTTCACCGCCCGCCTGCTGGTGCCCGGTCCCCAGGTGGACGGCCGGGAGGTGACCGGCTTCACGGGCCGCTGGCTGGTGGCCGACGGCCTGCTCGTCACCGCGATCGCCGTACCGGGAACGGGCGGGTCCGGGAACCCCGGGTAGCGCGGCACGACGGGGACCGGGGACCGGCCGCGATCGGGCGGCGGGCCCGGACACCGGACGGTGATCCCGAACGGCGGGCACCGGGGACCGCGCGGTGATCCCGACCGCCGGACACCGGACGGTGATCCCGGCGGGCACCGGCCGGTCGCCGGCGGGTCTCGTGAGCACCGGCCGGTGGCGGGTCTCAGTCCGGGTGGGTGAGGACGAGGTGCCGGGAGGGGACGAGCCCGGCGATCGGTTCCCTGCCGGTGACGATGATCCCGGTGAACCCGAGTGCCAGCAGCGGCTGCACCCGGCCGGTCGCCGATCCGTCCCAGCGGCCGTCCGCGTCGTCGGCCAGCAGCAGGCACCGCCCGCCCGAGGCCGGGGACGCCGCCAGGCCGAGGCGTGCCAGCCGCAGGGCCGCGCGCAGCTCGCGGGGGTCGCGTCGGTCGCGGCCCAGGTCGACGAAGAGCGCGTCCAGGCCCATCCGCTGGCGCAGCACGTGGGCGCACTGGGTGGCCAGGGTGGTCTTGCCGGTCCCGGCCGGGCCGGTGACGGTCACCACCGCGGGCCCTCCGCTGCAGGAGGCGATCATCACCGCGTCCTCGATCTCGCGCAGCAGCGGGAGGCGGCTCAGCGCGACGCTGTCGCTCACCGCGGGCAGCGCCCATTCCTCCGTCCTCTCCACTGCGACCCGCGCGGGGAACGAGGCCCGCTCCGGGACCGGGAGCCGCTCCGGGGTCGGGGTCCGGCCCGGGACCGGGAGCCGCTCCGGGGTCGGGGTCCGGCCCGGGACCGGGAGCCGCTCCGGGAAGGAGGCCGGGACCGGCCGCCGCTCCGCGAAGCGACCGCGCCCCGGGAAGGGGACGCGCTCGGGGGACGGACCGCGTTCCGGAGAGAGGCCGCGTTCCGGGGACGGGGCGCGGTCCGGAAAGGAGCCGCGCTCCAAGGAGGGACCGCGCCCAGGGAAGGAACCGCGCTCGGGGAAGGAACCACGTTCCGGGGAGAGGCCGCGCTCGGGGAAGGGGACGACGCGCTCGGGGAAGGCGAGCACGTCCCGTTCCCCGAAGGGGAGCGCCGCGGGCGCTCCGGAGGGCGGCCCGGTCATCCCGGGAAGCGGCGCGAGCGGGCGGGGCTGCGGGGCCGCCTCGAAGGTCAGCCGGTCCTCACCGGTCAGCTCCAGGGCGGTCGCCAGGCGGCGCACCGAGGTGCGGTGCGGGTAGCGGGTGCGGCCCCGTTCGAGATCGCGCAGGGTGCGCACGCTCAGGCGGGCGCGTTCGGCCAGCTCCTCCTGGGTCAGCCGGACCCGGCCGCGATGGGTGCGCAGCAACTGGGCGAACACCAGGCCCTCGGACGGCGATACAGACCTCACGTGAACCCCCCGGCGGCGACCAGATGCCGTCACGGTAGGAAAAGTCGGTCATCTCCCGCTCTCGTGTTGGTATCGCGCGGATATCGCCGGTCATTCCTCCTGGTCACCCCCGGTGGGCACGGGCAGCGTGGGACCCATGGCTGCCACCGGACGGACACGGCGGGCCCTGACGCGCCCGCTCCACGACCTCGACGACCTCGGGCCCCTCGGGGACCTCGGCGGTCCCGGTGACGCGGTCCCGGCCCGCCCGCACGGCGGGGAACCGCATCCCCTGCTGCGCCACCACCGCTGGATCGAGCTGGCCAGGATCGGTGAGTACGCCCGCATGGGGCTGCTCGGCCCGCAGACCGCGGAGCGGATCCGGCGCGCCGTGCTGGCCCTGTCCCTCGAACCGGCTACCGGTCCCGGGACGGCCGTGCTCCCCGATCCGCTGCCGGCCCTGGAGGCGTGCGTCCGGTCGCGCCTTCCCGACGACGCACGCGTATGGCACGCCGACCCGGTCCGTGACGACGTGCGGGCGTGCGCGCGGCTCATGCGGGGCAGGGAGCGGCTGCTGGCGACGGTGGCGGCGGTGAGCCGCCTGTCACGTACCTCGATGGAGGTCGCGGCCCGGCACAGCGGGTCGGTGATGCCGGGGAGCCCGCGGCGCGGGGACCGGCCCGCGCAGGCCATGACCTTCGGCTTCTACCTGGCCGCGCTCGCCGAGGCCACGGCCGGGGCCGCGGAGTCGCTGCAGGCGCTGTTCGACGCGGTCAACCTCTGCCCGCTGGGATCCGGCGCGATGACCGGGCTGGAGGCGCCGTGGGACCGGCACCGGCTCGCCGTCGCGCTGGGGTTCGACGGGCCGCAGCCGCACGCGCTGACCTCGGCCGCCTCCGGTGCCTGGGTGCTGCGCCCGGCCGGGGAGCTGTCGGTGCTCGGCACCACGCTGAACCGTTTCCTGAACGACCTGGTCCGGTGGAGCGGTCCCGGCCGCCGGTTCGTCGGCCTGCCGGACGAGCTCTCCGGCCCCTCCCCGGCCGGGACGCGCGCGCCGGTCCCGGTGGTCCTGGAGGGCATCCGCGACATGACCCGCCACCTGGCCGGTCTCTCGTACGAGATCATGGCCGCCCAGCGCGACATCGGGTACGCCGACCCCGACGGGGCCGGCCGGGAGGGCGGCCACGACGGCCACGCGGTGGAGGAGCTGTTCTCGACCTGCGGCACGATGCTCGCGCTGCTCGACCGGGTGGTGGCGAACCTGCGCTTCCACCCGGAGCGGGCGAGCCGCGCGGTACGGGAGGAACCGGTGGCCGTCCCGGTCGTCGCCGCGCACCTCACGCTGGAACACGGCGTACCGGACGGGACGGCGCGGGCCGTCGTCGACGCGTGGGCCTCGGCGTCCGGGGGGAAGGGCGGCCCGGCCGGGGCGCTCACCCCCGCCCGGCTCTCGGCGTCGGGCCTGGCCGCCGCCGGCGAGCGGTTCGGGATCGCGCTGAACGTCGGGGAGGCCGAGGTCCGCGAGCTGCTGGACCCGGAGGTGGGCGTGCGGCGCAAGAGGACCGCGGGCTCGACCGGCCCGGAACAGGTCCTCCTCCTCCTGGAGCAGGTCGGCGACCGGCTCGCCGCTGTCGACCGGGGCACCGCGCAGCGGTCCGGGTGGCTACGGGAGGCCTGGGAGCACACCACCGGCACGAGGACGGGCGAGGCGTCGTGACCGTTCCGCCCCCGGAGCCCGCCCTCGCGGCGAAGACGACCGACTCGCCTCCGGAACCCGCCCTCATGGCGGGGACGACCGATCCGTCTTCTGCATCCGCCCTCATGGCGGGGACGACCGATCCGGGCCCCGGAGCCGTCCCCGCACCGGCCGTGACCGGCCCGGACCCGGAATCCGCACGCGTACGCGCATCGGAGCGGGCATGAACCTGGTCTTCATCGGGTCCGGCGCCGACGGCCTCGGGACCCCGGCCTTCGCGAGGGCCGCCGCGCTGGGGTTCACCCCGGTGCTGGTCACCGCCGATCCGGCCCGCCGTACCGGGGCGCGGGCCGCCGGCGTGCGGGTCCTGGCCTGCGACCTCGACTCCCCCGACTCCCCCGCCGCCCTGGCCGGACGGCTGCGCCACGCCCTGGGGGAGATCGCCGGGGTCACCGCGGCCGACAGGGCGCACGCCGTCACGGCCGCCCGGGTCGCGGCCCGTCTCGGGCTGCCCGGCAACCCACCGGAGGCCGTCACCACCTGCGCGGACAGGGTGCTGACGCGCCGCGCGCTGGTGGCGGCCCGGCTGCCCTCCCCCGCCTTCGAACCGGTCGGCCCGGACGACGACCTCGACGCGCGGGTGGTGGCCGCGCTGTCGCGCATCGCGCTGCCCTGCGTCGTCAGGCCCGCCCTCGACCTCACCGCCCTCGACCTCACCGGCCCCGCCCTCAGCGTCCCCGGCGTCCCCGGCTTTCTCGGCACCCCCGACGCCCCCGGCACTCTCGGGCCCGGCACCGGATCCGGTGGGGCGCCCGGCCTCGTGCTCTGCTCCACCTACGGCGAGGTGACCGCGCACTGCCGCCGGATCGTCTCCCCCGCCGCCGGTACGGGGATCCCGGCCGGGACCGCCGTCATCGAGGGCCGCCTGCCGGGGCCGGGGTTCGGCGTCGAGACCGTCGGCGCCGGAGGGTTCCACCGGTGCGTCGGGATCACCGCCGGGCGGGTGACCGCCCCGCCGCACCTGGTGGAACGCGGACACGTCCCCGCGATGCCGCTGCCGCCCGACCGGGTCCGGACGCTCACCGCGACCGCGACGCGGGCCCTGGCCGCCGTGGGCCTCACCCACGGCGCCGCCCACGTCGAGATGAGGCTCGCCGGCGACCACGCCTACGTCGTGCGGATCGACGCCCACCCCGCGGACGGCGCGGTCCGTGCGTCCTTCGCGCGGGAGTGCGGGTTCGACCTGCTCGACGCCCACCTGAGGGCCGTGACCGGCCTGGACCAGCTCCCCCTGCCCGGCAGTCCCGTCACGGCGGGGAACGCCTTCCCGGGCGCGCATCCGTTCCCCGCTGCCTCACGCGCCCGCAGAGTGCGCCGCCTCGGGGCACCCGGCGCGGGAGCGGGGATACCGGCCGGGGATGCCGGTCGATGACCGATGCGATGCCGATGCGATTCCGCCTCGCCCTACGTTCGTCGCCGAAAGCAGCCGACACGAACGAACGAGGTGGAAAAGATGTCCCGGTGGATCACCTGGGCCGCGAAGGTCACCGCCACTGCCGCGCTCCTCACGCTCCCCATGGCCGCGAGCCACGCCGCGCTCGGCATGGCCTCGTCAGTCGCCTACACCGCCGGCGACAGCACGTGGACCTGACGCGTCCGCGGACACCCGCGACAGGACCGCCAGCCGGGCCCTGATCCGCCGGTCGTCCTCGGGGCCGGTGCCGGTACGGCAGTCCAGTGCACGGCTCAGCGCGTCGAAGGCCGCGGCCTCGTCCCCCTTGAGGAGGAACACCTCCCCCAGGGCGGACAGGGCCCGGAACCGCCACAGCCGGGTGTCCAGCTCGGTCGATATCTCCAGGGCCTGCAGCAGGTGGGTCACCGCCTCGTCGAACCGGCCGCACCGGGCGTGGAGCTGACCGAAGGCCAGGTGGATGCGCGCCTCCACGAAACGCTCGCGCACCCCCCGGGCGATGACGAGCGCCTCGCCGAGGCTCTCCGCCGCGGCCTCCTGCCGGTCCTGCCGGAGCTGGGCCTCCCCCAGCCCGCACAGGATGTACGCCTGCCCGATACCGTCCTGCCGGTCCCTGACCAGGGTGAGCGCGGTCCTAGCGATCTCCTCGGCCTCCTGTGGCCGGTCCTGACGCAGCAGGACCTCTCCCAGCCTGTTGAGGATCTGCGCCTGCCCCCGCTCGCTGCCGAGCTCGCGGAAGACCCCGAGGGCCTGCCTGAGCAGCGGTTCGGCGAGGTCGGTCCTGCCGCGGTCGGTGTGGACCTGCGCGATCCCGCCGAGCACGTGGGCCTCGGCGAAACGGTCCCCGAACTCCACGAAGATGCCCTTCGCGGTGTGGAACCTGTCGAGGGCCAGGTCGAAGCGGCCCGCGAGCCGGTCCGGCAGGGAGAGGTTGCGCAGCGTCAGCGCCAGCCCGTAGGAGTCCCCGAGCCGCTCGAACAGCTCGTGGGCCGCCCGCAGGCGCTCACCGGCCCTGTCCGGTTCCTGCTGGAAGAGGTACATGCTCCCCAGGGAGCACAGAACGGCGGCCTCCCCGCGCTCGTCACCGCTCTCGCGGGCGAGGGTCAGGGCCGTCTCGTGGGTGGCGCGCCAGTCGTCGAAGTGGCTGCGCGCCTCGAACAGGGTGGTGGCGGTGACGGCGAGGTCCCAGCACAGCTCGGACGCGCCGAGGTGGGCGGCCTGGGAGATCGCGGCGACGAGGGCACCGCGCTCGGCCTCCAGCCAGTCGAGCGGCCGTTCCAGGAGCTCGTCCGCGTCCTCGGGCCGCCACCGGGGCACCGTGCCGTGCAGCTGGGTGAAGGCGCCGCCGTACTCCCGCTGGTGCGCCTCCTCGGCCAGCGCGAGCCAGCAGCCCAGCGCGCGGGCGACCGCGGCGTGGCGCTCCTCGGCCGTCTCCTCGGCGTGGGCCCGCTCCCTGGCGTACAGCCGGACCAGGTCGTGGAAGCGGTAGCGGATCTGGTCGGCACCGTCGCGTCCCAGCACCTCGACGAGCTGTGCGTCCACCAGCCGGTCGATCAGGTCCTCGGCGTCGAGGGCGTCGATGCCGAGCAGCGCCGCGCCCGCCCAGGAGGCGAAGTCGGGCGCCTCCAGCAGGCCCAGCCTGCGGAACATCAGCGCCGCCTCCGGGCTCAGGTCGCGGTAACTCAGGGCGAAACCGGCCCGTACGGTCAGCTGGCCGTAGCTCAGCTCGTCCAGGCGGCGCCGTTCGTCGGCGAGCCGCCGGGCCAGCCGGGCCGGGGTCCAGTACGAGCGGGCGGTGAGGCGGGCGCCCACGATCCGCAGGGCCAGCGGCAGCCCGTCGCACAGCTCGCCCAGCAGGGCCGTGGACCCGGGGTCCTCCCCCATGACCACGGGGTCGGCCACCCCGCGCAGCAGGGCCGCGGAGTCGTCCGGCCCCAGCACCTCCAGGTGCATGACGCTGGCGCCCAGCGAGGGGGCCAGGTCCCCCAGCGGGTCCCTGCTGGTCACGATGACGCAGCAGGTGCCGGAACCCGGGAGCAGCGGCCTGACCTGCTCGACGGCGCGGGCGTTGTCCAGCACGAGCAGCAGCCTGCGCCTGCCGATGACGGTGCGCAGCAGGCCCGCGCGCTCGTCCAGGTCCTCGGGGATGCGCTCGCCGCCGATGCCGAAGGCGCGCAGGAAGCGGTCCATGACCGCGCCGGGGGCCAGGGGCGGCGCGTTGAGGTCGTACCCGCGCAGGTTCACGAAGAGCTGCCCGTCGGGGAAGCGGGAGGCGACCCGGTGCGCCCAGTGCACGGCCAGCCCCGACTTGCCGACCCCGGCGACCCCGGTGATGAGCGCGATGGTCAGCAGGCCCTGTCCGGTCCGCTCGTCCAGCAGGGCGTCCAGCTGGGCGATCTCGGCGGTCCTGCCGACGAAGTGCGGCACGTCCGCGGGAAGCTGCGCGGGGACCACCCCGTGCTCGCCCGGCGTCGCGGGTCCGGCGGGCGCGCGTCCCGCGGGTCCGGGGCCGGCCGGTGCCGGGGCACCGTTCCCGGGAACGGCCGGGGCGGGCGCGACGGGGGCGAGGACGAGGGACGCGGGATTCGCGGGCACGGGCGGCGCGGGCGGTACGGGACCGGCGGGCGCGTACCCGGCGGGCGGGGATCCGGTGGGCACGGGTCCGGTGAGTGCGGATTCTGCGGGCGCGTACCCGCCGGGCACGGATCCGGCGGGTGCGGGTGCCGCAGGCGGGTGATCCGCGGCCGGCCGCTCCGTCTCCGTGGCGCTCCCCCGGGCGGGGGGCGCGGACGGCGTGGCCAGCTCCGGGTCGTCGCGGAGGATGGCGTCGTGCAGGGCCTGCAGCTCGGTACCGGGCTCGATACCGAGCTCGTCGACCATCTGGGCCCGCCCGATCCGGTAGGTGTCGAGCGCCTCGGCCCGCCGCCCGCACCGGTATCGGGCCAGCATCAGCTGGGCGCGCAGCCGCTCGCGCAGCGGGTTGGCGTCGACGAAGACGGCGAGGTCGTCGATGAGTTCGCGGTGACGGCCCAGGGCCAGCTCCAGCTGGACGCGCTCCTCGGTCAGCGTCAGGTGCCGGTCGTCCAGCCGCCGCGCCTCGGCCTCGGCGAACGTGCTCTCGATACCGGCCAGGGCCGGGCCGCGCCACAGGCCGCACGCCTCGGCGAACCATCGGGCCGCACCGGTCAGGTCGCCCTCGGCCTCGGCGGCCCGCGCCTTCGCGGCGAGCCGCTCGGCGAGCAGGACGTCCACGTCGTCCGGACCGGCCTGCAGGACGTACCCGGGCGGGGAGGTGACGAGCAGGTCCGGGGACGCGCCCGCCTCCTGGAAGGCGCGGCGGAGCCCGGACACGCAGATGATCACCTGGCGGCGGGCGGTGGGTGGCGGGTGCTCGCCCCAGATCGCCTCGGCGATCAGGTCGACGGGGACGACGCGTCCCGCGCGCAGGACGAGGGTGGCGAGGGTGATCCGCTGGCGCGCCCCTCCGATCGAGACTCGTCGCTCACCTACCAGGACTTCGAGTGGGCCGAGAACTCGAAACGACAGAGCAGTGTCCATGCGCCACCATCAGAAAGTGTTCGACTGCCCTCACGCAGGATTAATTGTTTTCACTAAAAACACCATTTGAGCAGTATTTAACGTGGCATGTCCAGTGCTAATTCGCGGGTCCGTGGGACGGCAGGTCACACACGGGTTTTCCGGGACGCCCGGTGACCGGAGTCCGTATTCGCATCTCACCGTACGGCATGTCGCGCTACGGCATGGCGTATCGGGAGGCGTCCGGGAAGGGCCGGGAGCGGGTCCGGCCCGGACCGGGGCGTGACCCGGCGCGCTCGTGCCCCCGGCCGGTTCGCCGCCGACCGGGGCGTGTCCCGGCCGGGCGGTGAACCGGCCGGGAAGCACCTCCCGGCCGGGACATGACCGGCCGGAAGGCGACGTGACCGGCCGGAAGGCGACGCGGCCGCTCGGGAGAACGCGCGGCCTGCCGGAAGGCGACGCGGCCGGAAAGGCGACCCTGGACCGGTCAGGGGATTCCCAGGACCGTCATCGGGTGATGGTGAAGGTGTCGACGTCGAACAGGAAGCCCGAGCCGCCGGTGAAGACCAGGAACACCGGACCGCTGCCACTGCCGCTCAACGGGGCCGAGACGTTCTGGAAGGTGTCCCAGCTCCCGGTCACCGGCACGCTCACCGACCCCAGCAACGCCCCCGTCGCCGACCCGGCCCGCACCTGGATCGTGCCGCCCGAGCCCGCAGAGGAGACCCGAGCCGCGAACGTCCGCGCACCCGCCGCGCTCGTCGACGCATACCCCGCCCAGTCCCCGTTCTCGATGTAACCCGCCGTCGTCCCCCCGCTCGCCCCGGCATGACCGGCCGGCTGCACCCCCGAGGTCGAGGAGTACGCCTCCGCCTCCACCGTCGCCGGACCGGAGGTGGTGAAGGTGAAGGCGTCCAGGTCGAAGAGGTTGCCCTGGCCCGTCGGCCCGGTGAAGACGAAGTAGAGGGTGGTGGCTCCCGCCGGGGCGCCGGTCAGGGGGGCCGAGACCTCGACGAAGGTGTCCCAGCTTCCGGTGACCGGGACGGTCGCCGACCCGAGCAGCGTCCCGGTGGCCGATCCCGCGCGCACCTGGATCGTGCCGCCCGCACCGGCCGAGGAGACGCGCAGGGCGACCGAGGTCGCGTCGCGCAGCGCGTACGGCCGGAAGGAGATCCAGTCGCCGTTGTCGACGAACCCGACGGTCCTGGCCCCCTCCGCCGGGCCGTGCTCGGCGATCTGGACACCGGACTGGGCGCCGAAGTGCTCGGCCTGGCGGTGGCGGGGCTGCAGGGTGCGCCTGCTCTCGCCTGCCAGCCCGCCGGCGTCGGTGTAGCGGGCGACGAAGACGCCGTAGATGTTGGCGGCCTCGTCGTGCTCGCCGTCGCGGGGCACGGTCAGGGTGCCGGAGCAGCCGCTCCTGGCGGTGATCTCGTGCGCGTGGCTGTCGTGACCCAGCATGTAGACGACCCTGACCCTGGTGCAGTCGATCGAGGAGTCCTCGGGGTCGGTGACGGTCACCTGGAAGGGCACGGTGTCGCCGAAGGAGAACAGCTGCCCGTCCGCGGGCAGGGTGAGGTTCACCACGGGCGCGGTGTTGCCGACGGTGACGGTGACGTCGGCCGTGCCGGTCAGGCCGCCGGGGTCCCTGACGGTGAGCGTGGCGGTGTAGGTGCCGTTGGACGTGTAGGTGTGGGTGGGGTCGGCCGCGGTGGAGGTGGCGCCGTCACCGAAGGTCCAGCCGTAGGTCAGGGCCCCGCCCTCGGGGTCGGAGCTGCCGGCCGAGGAGAAGGTGACGGCCAGCGGCGCGGGTCCGGAGGTCCTGTTCGCGGCGGCCTTGGCGACGGGGTTGCGGTTGCCGCCGCCGATGTACTCGATCCGGAACAGCGTCTGGTTGCCCGAGCCGGTGCCGTAGTCGAGCACGTACAGGGCGCCGTCGGGCCCGAAGGTCAGGTCCATCACCTGGGTCCCGGTCCACGGGAAGGCGGCGATCTCGCCGGGCGCGCCGGAGGAGGTGACCTCGATGGCCTTGATCCAGCGACGGCCGTACTCGGCGGCGAAGAACCGGCCGTTGAGCGAGGCGGGGAACTTGACCGAGGAGTTCAGGGCCGCGTCGTAGCGGTAGACCGGGCCGCCCATGGGCGACTCGGAGCCGCCGCCGAACTCCGGTGGCGAGCCGGCCTCCCCGCCGTAGCGGATCCAGCTGGGCTTGGCCGGGGGCAGGGTGGGCAGGCCGGTGTTGCGGAAGGAGTCGTTGGCCGGGCCGCCGGCGCAGTCGTACCTCGCCCCGGACGGGCCCGAGGGGAAGGTGTACTCGTTGTAGGTCTCGGCGGCGGTGTTGGTGCCGGTGCAGTACGGCCAGCCGTAGTTGCCCGGCCCGGTGACGCGATTGAACTCCACCTGCCCGCCGGGGCCGCGCGCGGGGTCGGGCCCGCCCGCGTCGGGGCCGTAGTCGCCGAGGTAGACGATGCCGGTGGCCTTGTCGACCGACATGCGGAACGGGTTGCGGAAGCCCATCGCGTAGATCTCCGGACGGGTCCTGGCCGTGCCCGGGGCGAACATGTTGCCCGGCGGGATCGTGTAGGTGCCGTTCGCCTGGGGCTTGATGCGCAGGATCTTGCCGCGCAGGTCGTTGGTGTTGCCCGAGGAGCGCTGGGCGTCGAACTGCGGGTTGCGGTCGGCGCGCTCGTCGATGGGGGTGTAGGCGCCGGACTCGAACGGGTTGGTGTCGTCGCCGGTGGTCAGGTACAGGTTGCCGGAGGCGTCGAAGTCGATGTCGCCGCCCACGTGGCAGCACTGGCCCCGGTCGTTGGGCACCTGCAGCACGACCTTCTCGCTCGCCGTGTCCAGGGTGCCGTCTGCCCTGAGGGTGAACCTGGACAGGTTCAGGTGGCCCTTCCACTGCTCGAAGGTGGCCGCGGTGCCGGTCGTGGGGGCGTCGCCGGCCGGGGTGGACAGCCGGGGCGAGTAGTACACGTAGACGTACCGGTTGGTGGCGAAGCCCGGGTCGGCGGCGATGCCCTGCAGGCCCTCCTCGTCGTGGGTGTAGACGTCCAGCCTGCCCGCGACCGCGGTGTCACCGGCGGCGGTCGTACGGCGGATCGTGCCGTCGCGCGCGGTGTGCAGCACCGACCTGTCGGGCAGCACCGTCAGGGACATGGGCTCGCCCAGCTCGGCCGGGCCGGTGGCCAGGGAGACCTGCTGGTAGTCGGAGGGCGGGATGTCGGCCGCCGTACCGGAAACGGTGGCACCCGCGGCGTTGGTCGTCGCGTTGGTCGTCGCGTTGGTCGTCGCGGTGGCCGTCGCGGTGGCCGTCGCGGTGGTGGGGAGGGCGGCGGCGTGGGCCGTGGCGGCCGGGGGCGCGGCACCGGCGAGGAGGAGCAGGACGGCGGCGAGCGGGCCGGCCCATGGGCGAGGACGGGGGGACATGGGGTCCTTTCCTGACATGGGGGAGGTCAGAGAAGACCGGGGAGGAGAAGGGGCCGGAAAGGGCGGGAACGGTGGATGGGAGCGGCCCCGGAGAACGAACAGTCCACTTTTTTCATGACTTGATCGTTCTTTTACTGGTTTTTAACACGCGGGTAACATGGTGTAAATGCCCTGTCAGGATTTCCCTGTCCGGTGTGGCCCCCCCGTGACGCCCCGTCCCGCCCCCCGTGACGCCTCGTTCTGTCGCCCGTGACAGCTCTCGTCATCCCCCTAGGAGCGGTCCGGAGCCTCCGGTCTCTCACCTCCCGCCCGCGGCTGGACGGCGCGGCCCGTTCCGGTCTCACGCCCGCCGCCCGGCGCCGAGTGGGCTCCGGCCTCCCCGGGAGCGCCTGGCGGCCCGGGTGAGATCACGTAAAAACCGGGTAGATCCAGGCCGATGACGGAAGACAAGTGGTTTCTCGCCCCCGAGGAGCGCGGCAACCCGGCGTCCCGGATCGACACCCGGCGCGACGACGGGCTCGCCTGGTCGCGCGGCAACACCGTGCGCCCCATCCCGCACGGAGCCCCCTACTTCGCCGAGCTGCTCACCCGCGTCCGTGAACTGCGCGCCGGGGACCTGCTGCTGTTCACCGACTGGCGCGGCGACCCCGGGGAGCGGCTCGACGGCCCCGGCACCGAGGTCGCGCACGTGTTCGCGGACGCCGCCCGGCGCGGCGTCGTGGTCAAGGGCCTGCTCTGGCGCTCGCACTGGGACCGCCTGTTCTTCAGCGCCGAGGAGAACCGCCACCTCGGCGACGCCATCGAGGCCGCCGGCGGGGAGTGCCTGCGCGACATGCGCGTCCCGGTCGGAGGTTCGCACCACCAGAAGCTCGTGGTGCTGCGCCACCGCGACGACCCCCGGCGCGACATCGCGTTCGTCGGCGGCATCGACCTGTGCTGGAGCCGCCGCGACGACGCCTCCCACAGCGGTGACGTCCAGGCCGCGCCCATGGCCAAGGTCTACGGCGACCGCCCGCCCTGGCACGACGTGCAGGCCGCGATCCAGGGCCCGGCCGTCGGCGACGTCGAGGCCGTCTTCCGCGAGCGCTGGGACGACCCGCAGCCACTGACCCGCAACCCCGTGCACCGCGTCGCCGACCTGATACGGCACGAGGACACCCTGGCCGACCCGATGCCCCCGCAGACCGCCGACCCCCCCGCCTGCGGCCCGCACGCCGTACAGCTGCTGCGCACCTACGCCCACCGCAGGACCCGTTACGCGTTCGCCCCGCAGGGGGAGCGCAGCATCGCCCGCGGCTACCTCAAGGCGCTGCGCCGCGCCCGCGGCCTGATCTACATCGAGGACCAGTACCTGTGGTCACCGGAGGTCGCCAAGTCCTTCGCCGAGGCGCTGACGGCCAACCCCGACCTGAGAATGATCAGCGTGCTGCCGCTCCACCCCGACCAGGACGGCCCGATCGGCGGCGTCCCGCAGATCCTGGGGCGCAACCAGGCCCTGGACGTCCTCAAGCGCGCGGGCGGCGACCGGGTCGCGGTCTACGGGCTGGAGAACCGGGAGGGCACGCCGGTCTACGTGCACGCGAAGGTGTGCGTCGTCGACGACGTGTGGGCGACCATCGGCTCGGACAACTTCAACCGGCGCTCGTGGACCTACGACTCCGAGCTGACCTGCGCGATCCTGGACGAGACCCGCGACGACCGGGAGCCGGCCGACCCCGGCGGCCTGGGGGACGGCGCCCGCCGCCTGGCCCGGGACCTGCGGCTGACGCTGGCCCGCGAGCACCTGGAACGGACCGGCGACTCCGACGCGGACCTGCTCGACCCGGTCTCCTTCTTCGACGCCTTCGCCTCCTGCGCCGCCGCCCTGGAACGCTGGCACGCCGGGGGCCGCCGCGGTCCGCGTCCACCGGGACGGCTGCGCACGTACCGGCCGGCACCGATGTCCCCCTGGACCGCGGCCTGGGCCACGCCCTTCTACCGCATCGTCTGCGACCCCGACGGGCGCCCCCGCACGATGCGGCGGGCCGGGCGCTACTGAGCCGTCCCCCTGCCCCGGCCCTTCCCCGCCCCTGTCCGGGACCGTCCCGGTCCCGGCCCGTGCGGGCCTCCTCTCAGCTCGACCCGGTGGACGCGAACGGGATCGACGCGGGCTCGTGCGCGCCCGCCGCCGCGGGGTGCTCCCACAGGCCGCGCCCGCGCAGGATCGGCAGCACCCCCTCGCCGAACCAGTACGCCTCCTCCACGTGCGGGTGACCGGACATGACGAACTCGGTGATGCCGCGGCCGCCCGAGTGACGCTGGAAGGTGGCGCCCATTTGCGCGGCCAGGGTCGGCGTGACGAGGCCGGGCCGGAACGCGACCAGGAACTTCAGCCGTTCGGTGGTCTCGGTGAGCATGGCCGTGGTCAGCCAGGCGTCCTCGCACCACGCGCCGGTCGGCGTCAGCGCGCCGACGAAACCGAGGTGCTCGGCGGCGTGCACGATCTGCCGCAGGTAGGCCGGCGTGGCCGGGCGCGCGCCACCGGCCGCGCCCGGGGGCAGGCCGTGACCGCCGCCGACGATGTCGCGGCTGTCGCCGTAGGTGGGCAGGAACCAGTGGAACGTCAGGTGTGTCATGGCACTTCCGTGGTCGGTCGCCGGTCGGTCACCGGCCGGTCGTCGGTCGCCGCCGGCCGGTCGTTCCGGCGGGTCGCCGGCCGGTCGTCGGGGCGGCGGGATGCGTCAGAGCAGGCCGTGGCGGGGTGGGAGCCGCCCGTTGAGCATGTAGCGGCCGATGTGCTGGACCTTCCAGCGGGCCGGGTCGTGCAGCGTGTGCGTCCTGGCGTTGCGCCAGTGACGGTGGAGGTTGAGCCCGTCCAGGGCGGCGCGGGTGCCGCCCAGCTCGAAGATCGCGCCGCCCAGCTCGACCGCGACCGGATCGACGTAGGCCTTCGCGGTGGCCACCGCGATGGAGGCCGCGGCCGCGGACTCCTCCGTCAGGTCCGCCGCCGCCGCGTCCACCTGGCGGCCCGCCACGGCCAGCAGCGCCTCCGCGGCCCGCACCTTGATCGTCAGCTCGCCCGCCCGCTGGACGGTCAGCGGGTCCTCCGCGGCGCTGTCCAGCCCGCTCTCGAACCAGGGCCTGGCCCGGGTGCGGACGAAGTCCAGCGCCTCGGCCAGTGCCCCGCCGGCGATGCCCACGTCGATCGCGGCGTGCAGGAGCTGGGCGACGGCGCCGTGGAGCTGCGGCCCGGTGAACGTCAGGTGGTGCGGCACCACGCGGTCGGCGGGCACGCGCACGTCGTCGAGGCGCACGGTGCCGCTGGCCGTGGTCCGCCGGCCCATCCCGGCCCAGTCGTCGACCACCGTCAGCCCGTCGGCGTCCCTCGGCACGTACGCCACGTGCAACGTCTCGTCCTCGCGCCGGGCCAGCACCGGGATCCAGTGCGCGAACAGCGCGCCGGTGCTGTAGTGCTTGACCCCGCGCAGCAGGAAGCCGTCCTCGCCGTCGGGCACCAGCCGGGTGCGGTAGTCCTGCACGTGCCTGGTTCCGGCCTCGGACTGCGCGTTGCCGAGCCTGGCACCGGCGAGCACCTCGCCGAAGAAGAACTTCTGCTGCTCGGGGGTGCCCTGGTGGCGCAGGACGTTGACGTAGACGAAGTGGCTCTGCGGGATCTGCGCGATGTTCGGGTCGGCGGCGGCCAGCAGGCGTACCACCTCGGCCAGGGTCTCCGCGCGCACGTCGGCGCCGCCGAACGCGCGCGGCACCGTGATCGCGAGCAGCCCGCTCACGGAGAGCCGGTCCAGCTCGGCGACGGGCAGCAGCCGTTCGGCGTCCCGCTCGGCGGCGCCGGTCGCGAACTCGGCCGCCAGCGCGCCGGCCGTGGCGATCGCCTCCGCGTCGTCGGCGATCACGTGCGCCCCGGGCCGGTCGGGGATCTGGGACGCCGTGCCGATGATGCTCATGCCGGTGTCCGTTCTCCCTGTCGCATGAGATCACCCTAATCCCTCTATAAACGGTAGGAATACCTGATTTACGACATTCCTGCCGAACCGGACGGTCGGCGCGGGGGCGTACGGCGCGGTGGCGTACGGCACGGCCCACCGCTCGGGCCCGTGCGACGGGGCCCGAAGCGGCTCAGGCCGCGCAGGACGGGAGCGGTGAGCGCATCAGGTCGGGCCTGTTGGTGATGATGCCGTCCACCCGGTAGGAGGTCATGCGCCGCATGACCGCCGGATCGTCCACCGTCCAGGTGAAGACCTCCATGCCGTGGCGGTGGACGCGTCCGACGTACTCCGGGGTGACGTCGCGGTACGGCGGGTTGATCTGGTCGGCGAACCTCGCCAGCGTCGGGAGCTCCGCGACCGCCGGTGTGCCGAGCAGGCCGATCGCGACCTGGGGCATGGCCCGGTGGAACGTGCGCATCGAGTTCCAGTCGAACGACTGCACCGCGAGCCTGCCGGGAGCCAGCCACGAAGGATGGCGCCGCAGCTCGGCGGCGACACGGGCCTCGATGCCCGGGTAGAGCCGTGGCGCCTTGATCTCCAGCAGCAGGCCGAGCCTGCTCTCCCCCATCGCGCGCAGCGCCTCCCCGAGCGTGGGCACCGGCTCGCCCCTGTACTCCGCGTCGAACCACGAGCCCGCGTCCAGCCTGCGGATCTCCGCGAGCGTGAGGTCGCCGACCCTCCAGGGGGCCCGGTCCGGGAAGACCCTCTCGGCGTCGGTGGTGCGGGCCAGCGTCGTGTCGTGCATCAGGACCAGCCTGTGGTCCCTCGTCTCCTGGACGTCGAGCTCGAACATGTCGGCGCCCTGCTCGCGCGCCAGCTCGAAGGCCGCGACGGTGTTCTCCGGCGCGTACGCGGACGCCCCGCGGTGGGCGACGTTGAGGGGTGTCGAGGACTGCGCCGCGGCGGCCGGGGAGACGGGCACCACCGGCGTGGCCAGCATCGCCAGCGCGGTCGTGAGCGCGATACCGAGTCGTCGGAACATGGGTCTCCTCAGAGGTGGAGAATGTTCTGTGACCCGAACCTGACAGGTCTTCATGACATCCGGTCGACGGTTCAGTGGTCCGCCGATGCCCGGCAGGTGAGCAATCGCCGCGACACCGCCGTACCGCGATCGCGGCCGACGTGGCCGGCCCCGCCGAGCGGCCGGACGTCGCCCCGGCCACCCCCGCGTCCCGGCAGGCGGGCTCGGCTAGGGCAGGCCGTTCCTGCGCTTGTAGTCGTTCCAGACCCGCACGCAGTAGGCGTACCGCCAGTCACCCGGGGGCAGGTGGCGGCACGCGTAGGCGGCGCTGATACCCGTGGCCGGTCGCCCGCCACCGGTGGCCTGCGGAGACGGCGACCTGGGCGCGCGGGACCGCGCCCCGTCCCCCGCCGGTCCGCTTCCCGGCGGCCCGGTCCGCGGTCGTCCCGTCCTGGTGGTCCGTGGTCTCTCGCCGGCGTTCCGGCCGGAACCCGCGCTCTCCGGCGCACCCGCCCCCTCCCGCGGCCCGGCACCCCCGCCTCCCCCGGAGGCGCCGTCCGGACGGCTCGTCCCGCCGCCTCGCGGACCGGCATCACCCCGCGAACCGGCGTCGCTCCGCGGACCGGCGTCGCTCCGCGGACCGGTGCCGCCCCGCGGACCGTTCGTCGCGGAACCGGCCCCCGGGGGACCGTGTCCCCCGCCGGAGCGTCCGGCCCGCTCGTTCGCCCCCATCCGCCGGACCCACTCGTTCCCGTCGGGTTCCGCGGCCCGGGAACCGGCCCGGGAGCCGGCACCGGACAGGGCGCGCCCGGACGGCAGTGCCCGGCCCCGTGGTGAGGCCTCGTCCCGGCCCGCTCGCCCCTCCCCCGCGCCGGGCTCGCCGTCCGCTGCGGGTTCCCCCTCCTTCGCGGGAGGCGCCTGCGGCCCGCCGGTCGTGGCCGGGGCCGACGGCGGGACGGTCCGCGTTTCGTGACCGGCCAGGACACGCCCCCCGGTGGGCGCGGACGTCGTACCGGAGAGCGGCGTCCCGGTCCACGGTGACCAGCCGGAGGACCAGACGCCGACCCCCGCGGCGGCGAGGAACCCGGCGATCAGCGCCGGTCGCAACAGCCGGTCGCGGGAGAACCGCGACCAGGGCCGGTGCCACGGGCCGGGCGGCGGGGGCATGGAGAACGGCCGGCTGTCGAGATACGTCCAGGCGCGCGCCGCCGCACGCTCGTCGGCCGCCACCTCTCCCCCGTCCGGAAGGGCCTCCGGGGACGGGGACGGGGACGGCTGCGGAGACGGGGACGGCAACGGGGACGAGGGCCGTCCGGGCGGCGGGTCGCCGTACGGCATGCGACCCCGCGGCCTTCTCGGGCCGTGGCCGTGGGTCCGGTCGTGCCCATCGAGCATCTCGCCTCCCGTATCGCGTCCGACCACCCCAGCCTGGCAAAAGTCACCCAGTGTATGCGGGCCATGACAGTACGGTCTTACCGATCTGTTATCAGCACCGGCCCGCAAAGAGGGGGAAATGAGGGGAAGACCGGCTTCATCCGGTGCGGACAGGAGCCACGAAGCCCGGGATGCCTGGACCACCCTCCCGCCGCACGGTCACGCCTCCATGGGTCCCGCGTTCTCGGTGCGCGGGTGCCCTTCCTCATCGTGAGTTTCATGGACCATGCCCTTTACATTGTAGATTCGCTATGTCGTCCTTTCCCGTCACGGGCTTCCGCGAGCCGGAATCGGAACGCTCTGATCAGCACCGGGAGCGCTCCCAGCGATGATCGATGGTTAGGCAGGTCAGCGAGGGTAGTTACCTGGACGTAATACTTCAGCGACCGTTCGGATCCTGGTCGACGTACCGGTAGCCCCCCGGCGACGACATGGACGCACATGGGGGGATCGACGTGAGAACCAGCAGCCGAGCACAGTGGCCGATCACGAGCGACCTGACCGGCCTGCGCAGGCGGCTCGCTCGCTACGCCGACCAGGTGGGGCTGACCGGCAGGCGACGCGACGACCTGCTGCTGGCCGCTCACGAGGCCACCATCAACGTCCTGGAGCACGGTGGCGCGTCGGGCACGGTGAGCGTCTGGCAGGACGAGGAGACCCTGACCGTCGACGTCGCCGACGACGCCGGCCGCCTCGCCCCCGGCGACGCCCGCCGCGACCGCCCCTCGCCCCGCGCGACCCGCGGGTTCGGGCTGTGGCTGATGGGCCAGATATGCGATGAGTTCACCATCCGCCAGGCCGACGGGCGCTCCCACGTGCGGCTGCGGATGAAGCTGACCAGCGGCGCCCGCTGACCGGCCCCGGCACGCCGATCCCCGGTCGCCGGCCGAGCAGGGACCCTGATCTCGTCGTCCCGGCCCGGGGCGTCGGCCGGGCCGACGCGCCCGGCGGCGTGGCACCCCAGAGCCGGTCCTGCCCTCGGGGCCGGTCCTCACCCCCGGTCGGGGACGGCCAGGTGCCAGCCGAACCATTCGACGACGTTCTTGACGAAGGTCGCCCGGTTGACCGGCTGCCGGATCTCGTGCCCCTCGTCCTCGAACAGCAGCAGCTCGCAGGGCACGTCGCGGTCCCGCGCCGCCCGCAGGGCCTGCTCGGCCTCGTACAGCGGGACGTTGGTGTCCTGGGCGCCGTGCACGATCAGCAGCGGGGCCCGCAGCCGGTCGAAGGAGTGCAGGGGCGACAGGGCCCGCAGCAGTTCGCGGTCGGTGACGGGGTGGCCGTACTCGCTGACGGCCGCCGCGGCGATCCACGGCTCGGTCCGCTCGTAGAAGGTCTCGAAGTCGGCCATCCCGCAGACGTCGACACCGGCGCGGAAGAGATCCGGATGGGTGACCAGGGCGGCCAGCGTCAGGTAACCGCCGTAGGAACGGCCCATGCAGGCGATCCTGCCGGGGTCGGCGACGCCCGTACGCGCCAGCTCCACGGCGCAGTCGGCCACGTCGTGGATCGCGTCGAAGCGGAGCGCGTGGTTGTCCGCGTTGCGGAAGGCCCGGCCGAAACCCGACGAGCCCCGGACGTTCGCCGCGAGCACCCCGATCCCGGCGGCCAGCAGGTTCTGGAACAGCGGGTTGAAGGTGGGCCGCTCCTGGCTCTCCGGGCCGCCGTGCAGGTAGATGACGCAGGGCGTCGGGCCGGACGCGTCCGGGACCCGGTAGAGCCAGCCGGTCAGCTCCATGCCGTCGCGCGCCTGGAAGCGCATCAGCTCGGCCCCGGCCGCCTCGGCGATCCGTCCCGACCCCGCGACCCGCCGGTAGCCGCCGGTCTCCAGCTCGCACAGCAGCACGTGCGGGGGCCGGTCGGGTCCCTCGGCCGCGAGCACCGCCAGGCGGCCGTCCAGGGAGATCCTGATCGAGGTGACCACCTCGGCGGGCGGTGGCGGCAACGGCCGGGTCAGGCCGGTGTCGAGCTCCATCACCTCCATCTCGGAGCGGCCGTCGACGTTCCAGACCAGGACGACGCGGTGACCGTCGGCGCTCAGCGCGAACTGGTCCAGCTCGGCGTCCCGGCGCTCGGCCAGCACCTCCGGAACGCCGTCCTCGTCCACCGCGACCAGCGCGGCCCGGTCGCGGCCGACGTCGGAGAGCAGGTAGGCGGTCATCCCGTCGGGCGAGAGGATGCCGTAGTCGGTGGTGCCGGTCAGCCCGGCCAGCAGCGGTCGTTCCCCGGGGCCGGGCAGGTCGCCCGCGGCCTCGTCGGGCAGCCCGGCCGGAAGGCCGGGCGGCACGTCGGCGAGATGACCGGCCGGCGGTTCCGAGCGGAGCCCGGCGGGCGGCAGCGGCGAGGGGAGGGACCCGGCCCCCGGGACGAGATCGTCGGGAAGGCCGGGAAGGCCGGGACCGGGAAGCGCGGGCGGGCCGGGGAGAAGGTGCTCGGGGCCGGGAAGGGCCGCGGCCAGCCCCGTGGTCCCGGGAACGGGCAGGGCGCCGGCCCCCTCGGGGCTCCCGCCGTTCCCGTTGGTACCGCCGCTCCCGTTGGCGCCGTTGGTTCCCACGGTCTCGGCCGGCCAGGCGGGGTGGGCGAAGGGGAAGTCCTCGTCGTGCCCGATCGGCGGGACGGCCGGGAGCCCTCCGGGAAAGGCGTGCAGGTCGGCCACGTACATCCTGCGCACGCCGCGCGGGCCGCGCCGCAGCAGCATCCGCCGGTGGTCGCGGCTGACCGACGCCGGGTGCATCAGCGCGCCGCCGGCGATGACCTCCCGGCCGCCGGAGCCCGCGTCGATCAGCACCGCCTCGGTACGCCCGGAGGCGGTCACCTCGGCGACGAGGAGGATCTCCCCCTGCCCGGTCCAGCGGACGAACGAGGCCGACCCGCCCTCCGGTGCCGACAGCGGCCGCAGGTCACCGCCCTCGGGCCGGACCGTCCAGACCTGGCCGTGCTCCCCGCCGCCGGGGACGATCAGGACGGCCAGCCGCCTGGCGTCGGGGGACCAGCTCACGTCGGCGACGGGCTCGGAGCCGGTGTCGACCGGCCAGGCCCCCCTGCCGGGCGGCGTCTCGGGCCCGTCCTCCCCTGGCGTCCACTCCTCCAGGTCCGCCCCCAGGGGCTGGATCCAGACGCGCGGCGAGCCGTCCCTGTCGTCGATGAAGGCCACCGCGCTCACGTCGGGCGCCAGAGCGGGTGCCCGGCAACTCCGAGCCGTCAGGCCCGTTCCCATCGAGGGACGGGAACGGGCACCGAGGATTTCGACCATCAGACTCCTTGTGCCTGCAACCACAGCTCCAGGAGTCCGAGTTGCCACAACGCGTTCGCACCCAGGGTAGTGCGATGTTCGTCCGGCGCCGTCAAGAGCTTCTCGACGTAGGTCTGCTCGAACAGCCCCCGCGAGCGGGCGGCCTCGGAGGTGAGCGCGTCGGCGACCATCTCCAGGAACGGTCCGTGCAGGTGCCGGATGGCCGGGACCGGGAAGTACCCCTTGGGCCGGTCGATCACCTCGGCGGGCAGCAACCCCCTGGCGACGTCCTTGAGCACTCCCTTGCCGCCGGAGGCGAGCTTGAGCTCGGGCGGGCAGGCCGCCGCCAGCTCGACCAGCTCGTGGTCCAGGAACGGGGTCCTGGCCTCCAGCCCGAAGGCCATGGTCATGTTGTCCACCCGCTTGACCGGGTCGTCGACGAGCATGACCTCGGTGTCCAGCCGCAGGGCCGCGTCCAGGGCCGTGTCGGCGCCGGGCCCGGCCAGGTGACGCCGGACGAACTCCCCGCTGACGTCCCCGTCCGGCATGTACTCGGGCGTGAGGATCCCGGCCAGCGTGTCGTGCGGGCGGTCGAAGAACTCCCGGGCGTAGACCTCGGCGGCGCGCTCGCGCGGGACGCCGGCCAGCGGCGGGTACCAGCTGTACCCGGCGAACACCTCGTCGGCGCCCTGGCCGGATTGGACGACCTTGACGTGCCGGGAGACCTCCTCCGACAGCAGGTGGAAGGCGACGCAGTCGTGGCTGACCATGGGTTCGCTCATGGCCCCGACGGACCGCTCCAGGGCGGGCAGCAGGCGCGCGTCGTCGATCGGGATGCGGTGGTGGTCGGTGCCGAACTCGGCGGCGATCAGGTCGGAGTAGCCGAACTCGTCGCCCTGCTCGCCGCCCGCCGGGGCGAACCCGATGCTGAACGTCGACAGGCCCGTCTGCCCCTCCTCGGCCAGCAGCGCGACGATCAGGCTGGAGTCCAGGCCGCCGGAGAGCAGCACCCCCACCGGCACGTCCGCGACCATGCGGCGGCGTACGGCCGTGCGCAGCCGGTCCAGCACGGCCTCGCGCCACTCCGCGGGGCTCGCTCCGGCCAGGTCCGGCAGGGCCGAGCGGGTGTAGGACGGCCGCCAGTAGCGGTGGTCGGTGACGCTCCCGTCGGGCTCGACGGTGCGCACGGTGGCCGGGGGGAGCTTGCGCACCCCGGTCAGGACGGTGCGCTCGCCCGGGACCACCGAGTGGAAGGTCATGTAGTGGTGCAGGGCCGTCCGGTCGATGCCGGTGTCCACCTCCCCGCCCGCCAGCAGGGCGGGCAGCGTCGAGGCGAACCGGAGCCGGTCGGCGTCGTGGGAGAGGTAGAGGGGCTTGATGCCCAGGCGGTCGCGGCCGAGCGTCAGCCGCCCGGTGTCCCGCTCGGCCACGGCGAAGGCGAACATGCCCGCGAAGTGGTCGACGCAGCCGGCCCCCCAGCGGTGGAACGCCTTCACCAGCACCTCGGTGTCGGAGCTGGAGAAGAAGCGGTACCCGTACCCCTGCAGTTCCTCGCGGAGCTCGCGGTAGTTGTACAGGCAGCCGTTGAACACCGCCGTCAGGCCGAGGTCGGCGTCCGTGATCGGCTGGGCGCCCCGCTCGGACAGGTCGATGATCTTCAGTCGCCGGTGGCCGAAGGTGATCGGCCCCTGCGACCACAGGCCCGCCCCGTCGGGCCCCCGGTCGCACATCGTCTCGCTCATCCGGGTCACGGCGGCGACGTCCGCCGGACGTCCGTCGAACCGGAACTCACCGCTGAGGCCGCACATCGGCATCCCCCCTCAGAAGCCACGTGTCCTTGGATCCGCCTCCCTGGGACGAGTTGACGATCATGCTTCCGGCCGGCGCGACGCGGGTCAGCGCCGTCGGCGGCACGGTCGCGGTCTCGCCGAAGCAGACGAAGGCCCGCAGGTCCACCACGCGCGGGCTCAGCCGCTCGCCGTCGAAGCTCGGGTGCGTCGACAGGTGGACCGTCTCCTGGGCGACCCAGCCCTCGGGCGCGGCGATGATCGTCTCCCTGACCCGGTCCAGTTCCTCGGCAGAGGCGTCGGGGCCGACCACCACGCCCTGGCCGCCGAAGCCGTCCACCGGCTTGACCACCAGCTCGGGGAGCCGGTCCAGCACCTGCTCGCGGTCGTCGGCGTCCCGGCACAGGTAGGTGGTGACGTTGTCGATGAGCGGCTGCTCGCCGAGGTAGTACTCGATGAGGCGCGGCACGTACCGGTACAGGCACTTGTCGTCGGCCAGCCCGTTGCCCGGGGCGTTGGCCAGGACGAGCGCGGACCGCTCGACGGCGTCCATGATCTCCAGCCCGAGCGTCCCCGCCAGCAGGTCGTCCTCGTCGATCCGCCGGTAGAGCACCGTGATCCGGCGCCCGGCGACCTCGAGGTGGCCGTTCCTGAAGGACAGCTCGGACGGGAGCACCAGGGGTACGCCCATCTCCTCGGCGAGCATCCGGTGCTCGTAGTGGGCGGAGTCCCCGGGACCGCCGGTGACCACGGCCAGCCTCTCCGGGTCGCCTCCGGCCGCGGCCAGGAGCGCCTCCCGGAGCGTGTGCAGGCCCTCGGCGGGGTCGAAGGCGGCGTCACCGGGCAGGAGCTCCGGCAGCACCTCGGCCATCAGCCGCCTGTTGGTCACGGAGTACCCCAGGCCCGAGGGCACCCGGAGGTTGTCCTCCAGCACCGCCCAGCGGCCGACGCTGTCGCGGACCAGGTCCAGCCCGGCCACGGTGCAGCGCACGGTGCCGTTCGGCACCCTGCGGCCGGACTTGTGGTACCCGGGGGACTCGTCGACCACCCAGGCGGGGATCGCGCCGTCCCGGATGATCCTGCGCTCGCCGTAGGCGTCGTGCAGGAACGCCTCCAGCGCCCGGATCCGCTGCGGCAGCGCCCGCTGGACCTCGGTCCACTCGTCGGCCGGCACCAGCCTGGGGACCAGGTCGAAGGGGAAGATCCGGCTCTCGCCGCCGCCCTCCACCTGGAAGGTCATGCCGTGGCTGCGCTGGTGGTCGTCGCGGCGCCGCTCGGTCTCGCGCAGGCCGTCGACGCCCATCCGGTCCAGGACGCTCAGGATCGGCTGATAGGACTCGCGGACGGTGCCCTCGATGATCGCCTCGTCGCCGGGGGCCTCGTAGCCGTCCAGGAGGCTGGTGTGCATCCTGGGCATCGGCCCGCCGAAGGCGGTCTCCCACTCCTCGGAGCGCGTCTCGGCGACGACCAGGTCGACCACGTCGGCCAGCCTGCCGCTCCGGGCGAACGCCTGGCGCTGGCGGGCCGCGGAGCTGCCCCTGGCCAGCGACTCCCGGGCCAGGGAGGTGACGAGCTCCCAGTCGCCGCACTCCTCCAGCTGCGGCCGCAGGCCGTTGATCATCCGCCGGACCACCTCGGAGGCGGGGCCGGGGGTGCCCTCGATCGGGTCGACGAGCTCGCCCTCCAGCCCGGAGCGGGCCGCCCTCCAGGACGCGGCGCGGACCATCTCCAGCCGGACCGTACGCTCCGGGCCGTTCTGGACGGCGTCCAGCTCCCGGGCCACCAGTGCCCGGAACAGCCCGGCGATCAGCACGATGTCGCCCACCCGGGGGCAGGCGTCGCAGACCCGCAGCTCGATGGTGGGCAGGTGGTCCGAGGGCCGGATGTCGAAGTAGATCATGCCCGGGTCGGTGATCACGCCGGAGGCGATGAGGTCCTGCACCACCCGGTCGTACTCCGCGGCCGACTCGAAGCGGGGAACCGGGCCCGCCGTGGGCCAGCGCTGCCACAGCAGCGGGCGGTAGCTGGCGTAGCCGGTGTCGGAGCCCAGCCAGTACGGCGAGCTGGAGCTCAGCGCGAGCAGCGGGGGCAGCCAGGGGGCCAGCCGGTGCGCGACGGCGACGGCCAGGTCGCGGTCCTCGACGTCGGCGTGCACCTGCGTCCCGCAGATGAGCTGCTCGCGGGTGAGCAGCTGGTAGTCGGCGAGCATCTGCTCGTAGCGGGGGTCGGGGGAGATCTTCAGCGCCTCCAGGTCGACCAGCGGCACGCTACCGGCCGCCACGATCCCCAGGCCGAGGTCGTCGGCCGCGTGGATCACGGTGCGGCGCAGCGCGGTCAGGTCGTGGCCGAGGTCCTCCAGGCGCACGAACGGCCTGCTGTTGGCCTCCACCACCGAACGCTGCAGCTCGTGGGTGAACCGGTCGGCCGGTAACTGCTCCAGCAGTACGCCGGCCCGTGGAACGAGGTGCCGGGTCTCCACATCGACGACGTGAAACTCCTCTTCGACGCCGACTGCGATCGGCCCCGCCAGACCCGCCATTTCATCACTCCAGAAGTAAGCCGGTTCATCGGGATTTTTTGTTCTTTGCCCGAAAAAAGAGGTTCCGCACTTCACGGGCCACTTCTGGGAGAAGTGAGGCGATCGGCTCACGCAGCGTGGTCGGACGCGTCCACCTCTCCGGCTCGGGCGGTCATGGCACCTGCCCTCACCAGAAAACTCTACGCGTCGGCAGATATCCGATCTTGGGTGGGTTCGTCCCCAGGAGTCGGATCGGAGCAGGTCAGGGCGTGAATCGGCGCGGGGACGGGGGCGGAGCCAGGCGCGGGCCGGGGCCGGGGCCGTAGCGTTGACGGGAGCTCGCGCCGGGCCGGGCCCGGGGTGGTGCCGTCCGGTGGGTGAGGGGCCGGGTCCGCTACGGCGACGGCGGTGCCGCCCGGCCTTCGGTGCCGGTCGCCTCTTCCCGTCCGGTCGCGTCTTCCGGACCGGACGCGTCTCCCGGGCCGGACGCGTCTTCCGGATCGGTCCTCTCCTGCGCGCCGGTCCCGTTTTCAAGGACGGCGGCGCCCTGCGTGCCGGTCGTGTCCTCCGCGCCGATGGCGTCCGCCCAGACGCTCGCGCCTCCCGGACCGGCAGTCTCGTCGGGACCGGCGGCCCCGGGATCCTCCGGCGGGTCCAGCAGGTGACGTACCGGCGGGCTGTCCAGGAACGTGGAGACGGCGCCGGCCACTCCCTCCCCCAGGGGGCGGAAGGCGTCCACCACCGCCTGGGCCGGCGGGCCCAGGCGGGCCTCCACCTCGTGCAGGAGATTCTCCAGGACCTGCGGGAACGGCGGCACCGGCAGGGAGCGCACGGGTTTGGACTGCACCTTCTCCGGCGGCGTCCAGCGCATCGAGTCGTCGCTCATGGCGAGCCACTCGTCGACGGCGCCGTCGATGGAGTCGAGCACGTGATCGGAATCGTCTGGCATGGCGGCTTCCCCTCATGACCGGGACCCGATAAGACGACGGTACCTCGCCTCGCCGCCGCCGGGCAGGGGCCGGGACGATCCGAGTTCCGCGACTCCGGGTGATCGAGAAGATACTCTCGGCGAACGGGGAGATCGCGTACCGGAACGGGTATGGGCGGATGGTCGGGCGAGTCGTCGCACCGGTCGTCACGTGGCCCGGGTGGTCCGGGTGGTCCGGGTGGTCCGGGTGGTCCGGGTGGTCCGGGTGGCCGGGGCGCGGGCGTGCGGGCGTGCGGGCGTCGTTCCGGTCGTCGGGAGAGGATGCGTCATGGCTGTGACCCGGGGCGGGTCGGGGGTGTTCCGCCGGAAACCGATCGAGGACATCGAGGAGGGCGAGGAGGGCCAGGCCGGCCGGCTCACCCGCGTGCTGGGGCTCTGGCAGCTCACCGCCATCGGGGTGGGCGGCATCATCGGCGCGGGCATCTTCACGCTGGCCGGGACCGTGGCCAACGGGGTGGCGGGGCCCGCCGTCGTGGTGTCGTTCCTGATCGCCGGGGTGGCGAGCGCCGCGGCGGCGCTCTCCTACGCGGAGTTCGCCGGCCTCATCCCCAAGGCCGGATCAGCCTACACCTACGGGTACGCGGTGCTGGGCGAGCTGGTGGGCTGGTTCATCGGCTGGGACCTGCTGCTGGAGTACACCGCGATCGTCGCGGTCGTGGCCATCGGCATCTCCGGCTACTTCTCCTTCCTCCTGACCGACCTGGGGCTGCAGCTGCCCGCCTGGATGCTGGGGGCGCCGGGCACCGGTGCCGGGCACCGGGTGGACCTGTTCGCCGCCGTGCTCTGCCTGCTGATCGCCGGCCTGCTCAACCTCGGCATGCGCAGCGCGGCCCGTTTCGAGATGGCCGTCGTCATCCTCAAGGTCGCCGTCGTGGTGGTGGTCATCGCCGTCGGCGCCTTCTATGTCAGGTCCGCCAACTACACGCCGTTCTTCCCGTACGGCATCGGCGGTGCCTTCACCGGAGCGGCCACGGTCTTCTTCGCGGTCTTCGGCTACGACGCGATGAGCACGGCCGCGGAGGAGTCCAAGGACGCGAGGCGTCACATGCCCCGGGCGATCGTCTACTCCCTGGCCATCTCGATGGTGCTCTACGTGCTGGCCTGCCTGGTGCTGACCGGCATGCAGAAGTACACCGAGATCGACCCCGAGAGCGGGTTCTCCACGGCGTTCCAGTCGGTGGGCCTGAGGGTGCTGGCGGACCTGATCGCCGTGGGGGCCATCATCGGCATCCTGACCGTCATGTTCACGTTCATGCTCGGCGTGACCCGGGTGTGGTTCTCGATGAGCCGGGACGGCCTGTTGCCGAAGTGGTTCGCCAGGACGCACCCGACGCGGCACGTGCCGACGCGCGTGACCTGGATCGCCGGTGTCATCTCCGCGATCATCGCCGGGTTCCTGCCCATCGCGGAGGCGGCCGAGCTGACCAACATCGGCATCCTGCTCGCCTTCGTGGTCGTGTGCGCGGCGGTGATCATGCTCAGGCGGCGGCGCCCCGACCTGCCCCGGACCTTCCGCTGTCCCGGGATGCCCGTGGTGCCCGCGGTGGGAATCCTCTTCTCGGTCTGGCTGATCACCTTCCTGCAGTGGCAGACCTGGATACGATTCCTGACGTGGTTCCTGATCGGCCTGGTCGTGTACTTCGCCTACTCCTACCGGCACTCCGCGCTCGCCGGATCGTCGTCGTCCCGGGGCGCGACGCCGCCCGAGGACGACGGTCCGCGAGGCGTCCGGTGATCCGTGCGGCCCTGACGCCCAGGTCCGGCGCGGGTGGCCCGGACCACTCCATCAAAGCCCGTTGAAACTGGCATAACCCTCTCAACTGGGGGAATGAGCTGGCGATGCTGTCTGAAACTCGTCCCGCCGGTGGTGACACGCTCACCTTCCTCGGCGCGATCATGCGTAATCCCCAGCAGCTGGGAGCGATCGCGCCCAGCTCGAAGGCCATCGCCCGCCTCGCGGCGTCAATCGTCCCGGACAGCCCCGGCGCCGTGGTCGTCGAACTCGGTGCCGGAGGCGGAGTGATCAGTGACGCCATCCGCGACCGGATGCCCCCGGGCGGACGGCAGCTCGCCCTGGAGATCAACGAGGGCATGGTGCGTCATCTCCGGCGCACCCGGCCCTGGCTGGAAGTGATCACCGGTGACGCCGGCGACCTGGGCAAGATCCTGAGGGAGGCAGGTCTCTCGCACGCCGACGCGATCGTCTCCTCGCTCCCCTGGACCCTGTTCGACGACGCGCAGCAGAGGCTCATCCTGGAGGAGATCGCGTCCTCGCTGGCCCCCGGCGGCAGGTTCAGCACGGTCACCACGCTGACCGTGATGCCGTTCCAGCGGTTCCGGAACTTCCGCGGGCTGATGCACTCCACGTTCGCGACCGTGGGCACCCTCGGCCCGGTGTGGCGCAACGTTCCTCCCGCCCTGATCTACACCGGTGTACGGTCACCCGACCTGCTGGCCGAGGACGCGTCCGGCGAGACGGAGTAGCGGTACCGGTCCCGGGCCGGGGTTCCCGGTCCGGGACCGTCCCGACGGAGAAGCCGGGGGGTGAAATAAACCCCCGGCCCACCGGGTTGCCGCCTTCATGGCTCAAGACGACATCCGCGGGACGGCCCGCGGCTCCAGTGAGGTCCCCCTGTCGATCCTGGAGCTGGCCGTCGTCGGCGCGGGGATCACACCCACCGAGACGCTGAGGGCGAGCACCGAGCTGGCCAGGCGGGCGGAGGGGTGGGGGTACCACCGGATCTGGGTGGCCGAGCATCACGGGATGCCCTCGGTGGCCAGCTCGTCCCCGGCCGTGCTGATCGCCCATCTGGCCGCGGCGACCACGTCCATCCGGCTCGGTTCCGGCGGTGTCATGCTGCCCAACCACGCCCCGCTGATCGTCGCCGAGCAGTTCGGCACCCTGCACGCCCTGCACCCCGGCCGCATCGACCTCGGCCTGGGCCGGGCCCCGGGCACCGATCCCGCCACCGCGCGGGCACTTCGCCGGCACGGCCCGGACGCCGACGACTTCCCCGAGCAGCTGGCCGAGCTGACCGCCTTCCTGGACGGCGCCTTCCCCGCGGGGCACCCGCTGGAGCGGGTCGTCGCCACCCCCCGCTCCCCCGAGTCGGGCCGCCCGCCGATCTGGCTGCTGGGCTCCAGCGGCTTCAGCGCTCGGCTCGCCGGCATGCTCGGCCTTCCGTTCGCGTTCGCGCACCACTTCAGCGCGGGCAACACCGTCCCGGCCCTGGAGCTCTACCGGTCCTCGTTCCAGCCCTCGGCCGTCCTCGACCGGCCCTACGCGATGATCGGCGTCTCGGCGGTCGCCGCGGACACGTCCGATCAGGCTCTGCGTCTGGCCCGTTCCGGCGGCCTGTCCATGCTGCGGCTGCGCCGCGGCGCCCCGCAGCCGGTCCCCACGCCCGAGGAGGCCGAGAACCACCCCTACAGCCCGATCGAGAGGGACTTCCTCGACGACTACCTGTCCAAGGTGGTGCTCGGGGACGCCGGCGAGGTTCGCCACGGGCTGGAGGACCTGCGCAAGCGGACCGAGGCCGACGAGCTGATGATCACGACGATGGTCCACGACCCCGCCGACCGGATCCGTTCCTACGAGCTGGTCGCCCAGGCCTACGACCTCACCCGGGAGCGCTGACCGCCACGGCGGACCCGCAAGAGGGGCGATCCGCCCGCGTCTGCGCGGATAAACGCCATGATCTTCACGGAAACTGCACGGGTTGTCGTTACCCTCCCGATACATGATCAGATCGAGATGGGTGAGCGTACCGGTCTGGCTGGCGGTGCTGCCGTGCGCGGTGTGGGCGGTGCTGAGGGCCGGCGGCTGGACCCCGGTGTGGCAGTGGGTCCCCCTGGTGGCGTTCACGCCGTACGTGGCGGCGGCCTCGGTGCTGCCCCTGCTGATCGCGCTGGGGCTGCGCCGCCGGGCCGCCGCGGCCCTCGCCCTGGTCGCGAGCGTGGTCCTGGCGGCCACCGTGCTCCCCCGCCACTTCGGTGACACCGCCGGCCCCGCCTCGGACGGACGGCTCCGGGTGCTCGCCGCGAACCTGGCCGTCGGCGCGGGGGACACCGACGCGCTGATGAGGCTCGTACGCTCCCTCGACCCGGACGTGCTGGCCCTCCAGGAGATCACCCCCGCGGCGCGCGGGCGCCTGGAGAAGGCCGGCCTGCGCGAGAGCATGCCGCACGTCGTGGACCGCGCGGTCGAGGGGGTGCGGGGCTCGGCCGTCTACTCCAGGCACCCCGTCACCGAAAGCCCCATGATCGAGCTGGGCGGCTTCCGGCAGGCGCGAGGGGTGATCAGGCATCCGAGCGGCCACGAGATCGAGGTCGTCTCGGTCCACCCCTGCGCGCCCCGGTTCGACCACAAAATCCCGTGCTGGGACGCGGGGCTACGGGCGCTGCCCCGGGCGGGCGGCCGGCTGCGGGTGCTGGCCGGCGACTTCAACGCCACCCTCGACCACCGGCAGGTACGCGACCTGCTCGGCAGCGGCTACCGGGACGCGGCCGACGTCACCGGGCACGGCCTGACGCCCACCTGGCCGCAGCAGGGCTGGTCACCGGTCCCCGGTGTGACGATCGACCACGTGCTCGCCGACTCGCGCATGGCGGTGCGGGCCTTCGGCGTCCACGCCCTGGCGAACACCGACCACCGCCCGGTCTTCGCCGAGCTGGGCCTGCCCCGCCCCGTCGGCCGCTGACGCGGCCCGGCGGCCCCGCCGTGACGAGGTGACCGGGGACGGACCCCGGCCACCTCGTCGTGGCGTCAGGAACGTTCGGGCTTCCGGTAGATGCCCTTCCGGAGGCCGATCTCCCATATCTTCCCGAGGTGCTTGGCGAGCTCGTCGGAGAGGTCCTGCGGATTCGCCGGGTTGAGGTGGATCTCGCCGGTGTGCTTGTCCAGCACGGCCACGATCTTGTGCGGCGGGACCATGTGCACGACGGTCTCCATCTCGGCGATGTCGATGTTCCCGAGCTGGTTCGGCATGGCGTAGCCGTAGCCGTCTTTGATCACCGACATGTACCGGTCGGTCATGTCGAACGCCGGCCCCTCGTCGTCCCCCCAGACCGCGACGTGACAGGCACCGTAGAAGGCGTCGTCCGTCCTCTCCCGTGCGACGGTGCGTCCCTGGTGCCTCCGCAGGTCGAAGTCGTCGCCCGGAGCGGGCATGCCGTCGCGGAACAGCACCTCGGGCGGCACGCCGTGCGTGCGGTAGAGCCTCTCCAGGCGGCCGGGACTGCACGGGATGCCGTACCTGTCGACGGCCGTCCACGTCGCCTCGCCCGCCCACGGGTCCGCCGGTTCCTTGCGCGACCGGTCGTCCGGAGCCGTGACGGGAACCGAGGCCGGGGCCGGGGTGGCGGGCGTGGTGGCCTGCGGGGGCGCGGCCGGTGACAGGTACTCGCTCAGGAAGGAGACGGTGTTGCCGATCAGTTCGGCCAGGCCGAACCCCGGCGGGCGTACGCCGGTCCCGTACGAGCGCACGGTGATCCTCTGAGGGGTCACCCCGGTGATCATCCTGCGGG
Source organism: Streptosporangium sp. NPDC050855 (assembly GCF_044456585.1). Lineage (NCBI taxonomy): Bacteria > Bacillati > Actinomycetota > Actinomycetes > Streptosporangiales > Streptosporangiaceae > Streptosporangium > Streptosporangium sp. NPDC050855. Next base: position 97,020 of record NZ_JBITFY010000018.1, on the reverse strand, counting down.
TGGCGTGCCCCCGGATCGTCTCCCTGCCGATCACCCGCGCAGAGGGCGTCAGCAGCGTCAGGATGCTCATGCCGTGGCCTTCAGCAGCGTGCCCACCGCGGTGACCTTCGCGCCGAGCGCCCTGGTGACCGCCGAGCGCAGCACCTCGCGCTGCCCGGCCGGCACCGCCACGAGCTCGCCCTCGAGTTCGATGAGCACGTCCTGATCGTCGGCCGCGCCGACGAAGAGGCTCTCGGCCAGCGAGGAGGAGATCAGGTCGACCGCCCGCAGCGGTTCCAGCGCCCGGAGTTCGGGACGCTCGGCCAGCGCCTGCTGGAACGACGGCAGTCCGATGACATCGACGATCTTGGCGGCGGCGGTGTCCAGTGTCGTGCCGCTCGCGTTGATCGCGGCGACGGTGGCCTTCATCTCCTGGGTACCGGTGGAGGCCGGGGCGGAATGGGACATCGCAGTCCTTCTCTTCTCTTCTGGAAGGGGTGGAGCTCCACCGTGCGTCTTTCCGGGTGGGCGGCTCCGGGATGACCGAAGTCTCCACCGCCGTCATCGACAGGGGATTGCAGGGCGATTACACGGCCCGGGAGACCCCCGACGGCCGTCCGGGCGGCCGGTGCCCGAGGGGCCGGCGATGCCGTCGAGGCCGTCGAGGCCGTCGAGGCCGTCGAGGACGCGTCCGGGCCCGGAGGGGACCCGACTTTCGTCAGGGGTGGTCGTGGCCGATCGTCGGATTCCCCCGGGGCCGCGGGTTCCTAGGTTCTTCGTCATGAAACGCACGCTCATCGGCTTGGCGGTGGCGATCGGCACGGTCGTCCTCCCCCTCGCCGTGTCCCCCGCCGCGCGGGCCGTCGCCCCCTCCACCACCCCCTCCACCACACCGTCCGTCGCAGCGTCCGCCGCACCGCCCGCCGAGCCGGCCCCGGCCGCCGTCGACGCCTACCTCGGCGCGGTCATGGAGTCCACCGGCCTGCCGGGGATGTCCGTCGTCGTGACCCACGGGGACAGGATCGTGCACGCCGCCGGATACGGGCGCGACTCGAAGGGCGAGCCGGTCACCGAGCGGACCCCGATGCGCGTCGCCTCGATCAGCAAATCCTTCACCGCCATGGCCGTCATGACGCTGGTCGAGGACGGCAGGATCTCCCTGGACGAACCGGTCGCCGGGCGACTGCCGGAGTTCCGGATGGCCGATCCCCGCGCCGCCCGCATCACCGTGCGCCAGCTGCTCAACCAGACCTCGGGCCTGTCCGACACCACCGTCGACATCGGCGCGGCACAGGCGGCGGGATCCCTGGCCGCCTACGTGTCCACGCTGGCCACCGGCACCCTGGCCTCCGACCCCGGTACGCGCTGGGCGTACTGCAACGTCAACTACGACCTGGCCGCCCGGCTGGTCGAGGTCGCCGGGGGGCGCGCCTTCGGCGACCACCTGAGGGAGCGCGTCCTCGGCCCGCTCGGCATGACCGGCAGCGCCGTCGGCGACCGGGCCGTCACACCGTCCGAAGGGTTCAACTCCCTGTACGGCGCCTGGGTGGCGCGCCCCGAGCTGCCCGCCTTCCGAGACGGCGGCAGTGGCGGCCTCGTCACCACCGCGGCCGACATGGGCCGGTGGCTGATCGGCCAGACCGGTGGCGGCGGGCGGCCGGTGACGCCGGAGAGCCTGAAGACCATGCACGCGCCCTCCGTGGTGGGCGACTACGGCATGGGCTGGGGCGAGGAGAGGCTGAACGGCACCAGGCTCCTCGTGCACTCGGGCAACCTGTTCACCTACACCGCGGTGCAGGCGATCGTCCCGGAGACGGGGTACGGGTTCGCGGTCATGACCAACAGCGCCGCCCTCCACGACGACACCTACAACGTGCTCGCCGGTCTCGTCGCGATGAGCGAGGGCCGGACCCCCGAGGTGCCGGGCGGTGAACGGCAGACGTTCGAGCTGGTCCTGGGCCTGATCGCACTGGCCGCGACGGGGCTGGGCGTGCTGGGCGTGCTGCGGGCCCGCCGCTGGGCGAGCGGCCGGGCCGGTAGCCCCCGCTGGTGGATCGGGGCGCGGCTGCTGCCCGTGCTGCTGCCGGTGCCGCTGTTCGCCCTCTATCCGGACCTGATCTCCTTCCTCACGAACGGCCGGACGGTCACCTGGGAGCAGCTCGTCTACTTCGCCGCACCGCTGACGATCACCTTCGCGGTCGTGGCCGCGGCCGGGGCCGTCACCACCGCGGTACGGCTGGTCAGGTTGCGATCGGTAGTGTCGGGCAGGTGAGAAACGGTGTGATCCTGGCGGTGATCGCGGGATCGGCCCTGCTCAACGGGCTGTACCTCGACCACGTCCCGCTGTGGCGGCAGCTGTTCCTCATGCTGCTCGTCGTGGCCGCCTACCTGCACGGACGCCACCTGCCGGTACGGCGGGGCTGGGAGGTCCTGGCCGCCGTCGCGCTGCCCGGGGTCGTCGCCGGCGCGCTGGACCCCTCGGTCGGGGCCGGTGCCCTGCTGGTGCTGGCGCTGTTCGCGGTGCTGCCGTGGCTGGCGGGCCGCTTCCGGCGCCAGCAGGCCGACCTGGTGGAGGCGGGCCGGGAGCGGATCGCCCGGCTCAGCCGGGAGCGGGAGTTCATCGCCGAACGCGTCGCGCTGCGCGAACGCGCCCGCATCGCCGCGGACCTGCACGACTCGCTGGGCCACGAGCTGGCGCTGATCGCGTTGCGCGCCGGGGCCCTGGAACTGGCCGCGGACATGACCGAGGAGAACCGGCAGGCCGCGGCCCGGCTGCGGGCCTCCGCGGTCACCGCGACCGACGAGCTCCGCCACACCCTCGGCGCGCTGCGCGAGAGCGGCACCGCCTCGACCGAGCCGCCGGACGAGTCCGTCGAGGCGCTGGTGGACCGCGCGCGCGGCGCCGGGATGGCGGTCGCCCTCCGTCGCACCGGCGAGCGGACTCCCCTGCCGCCGCTGGTGGACAGGGCGGCGCACCGGGTGGTGCGGGAGGCGCTGACCAACGCCGCCCGCCACGCCCCCGGGACGGACGTGCTCGTCCGCGTCCAGCGGACCCGCGACACGGTCACCGTCATCGTGTCCAACCCCGTCCCCGTGCCCGTCGCACCGCCCGCCGGCCCCGGCCCCGTGACCGGTGCCGTACCCGGTTCCGCGTCCGGTGCCGTGCCGGTGCCGCCGGGCGGCGGGAGCGGGATAGCGGGCCTGCGCGAGCGGGTGCGGCTGCTCGGCGGCACGCTGCGGGCCGGTCCGGGCGACGGAGCGTTCACCGTGACGGCGCGGCTGCCGTACGACCGCGCAGGGGTTCCGTCCGGCCGGGGCGCACCCTCCTCCGGTGAGGGTTCGCCCGAGGACCGGGAAGGAGGCGGGGAGAGCCGATGATCAGGGTGGTGCTGGCCGACGACGAGGCCATGATCCGGGCGGGGGTGAGGGCGATCCTGGCCACCGACGAGGGCGTCGAGGTGGTCGCCGAGGCCCGCGACGGGCGCGAGGCGGTCGAGCTGACGCGCGCCCACCGGCCGGACGTCGTGCTGCTGGACATCCGGATGCCCCGCCTGGACGGCCTGTCGGCCGCGGCCGAGGTGCGTGCCGCCATGCCGGAGGTCGCGGTCGTCATGCTGACCACGTTCGACGAGGACGAGTACGTCGCCAGGGCCCTCGACGAGGGCGCGAGCGGGTTCCTGCTGAAGGCGGCCGACCCCCGCGAACTGATCATCGGGGTGCGGGCGGTCGCCGACGGCGGGGCGTACCTGTCACCGAGGATCGCGCGGAAGGTCATCGCGCGGCTGGGCGGCAGGCTCGCCAGGGCGGGCACCGCGCGCGGGCGGGTGGAGTCGCTGACCCCGCGCGAGCGCGAGGTGCTGGCGCTCATCGGCCGGGGCATGCCCAACCAGGACATCGGCCGCGCGCTGTTCCTGTCGGAGGGCACCGTCAAGGCCCACGTCAGCGCGATACTGCAGCGTCTCGGCGTGAACAACCGCGTCCAGGCGGCGATCATCGCCTACGAGGCGGGCCTGGTGGACACGGACGCCTGACGTCCGGGGGCCCGGGGGTCCGGGGCCGGGTGACAGGGGCCGAGCGGGACGGAATGCGCCGGAGCCGGTGAGGGCCGTCCCGAGGCTCCGGTGGGCCCCGGGCCCGGGACGGCTCGTGAGCACGCGCCCGTGATCCGGTCGTCGCGGGAAGAGCCGGGCCGTCACGGTGACGACGCAGGGAGATCATCAGGGCCCGGCCGCATCGGGAACGCCCTCAGGGAAGACTCTCCTGTCGGCCAGGTGTGTTCGATCGCCCGCAGGTTAGGGAAGCCCTTCCGGGGTATCGGGAGGATGTCATGATCATCGTCCGGCGAGAGGTCACCACCACCCCTGCGGTCCTGCTCGCGGGGGTGGCGCTGCTGTACCTCACCGCCCAGCTCCTCATCCCCACCCTCGGCATGGGGATCGGCTGGGACGAGGCCGTCTACGCCTCACAGTACGCCGCCCACGCGCCGCCCGCCGTCTACTCCGCCCCGCGCGCCCAGGGAGTGCCGCTCCTCGTCGCGCCGATCGTGGCGATCACCGACGAGGTGGTCGTGCTGCGGATCTGGCTGACCCTGGTCTCCTCCGCCGCCCTCTTCGGCGCCTTCGCCGTCTGGTTGCGGGTCAGGAACCACTGGGTCGTGCCGCTGGCCGCCCTGCTGCTGGCCGGATGCTGGTTGTCCCTCTTCTACGGCAACCAGGCGATGCCCAACCTCTACGTCGCGCTGGGCGCGGTCGCCGCCACCGGCTTCCTGCTGACCGGGACGCCACTGGGCCTGGGCGCCTCCATGGTGCTCGTCTCGCTCATGCGGCCGACCGACGCGCTGGTGCTGGCGGTGCCGCTGGCCGCCTACGCCCTGTGGCAGCGGCGGTTCCGGGAGCTGGCGGCGCTGGCCGCGGGGCTGGCGATCGGCTGGGGCCAGTGGACGGCCGAGGCGATCGCCCGGTTCGGCGGGGTCACCGAACGCCTCGGGGCGGCCGGGGAGCACAACGACACCGGGCTGACCGTCACCCTGGACGAGCACGCCCGCGCCCTCGACGGGCCGACGTTGTGCCGCTTCGGGGTCGAGTGCGGCGGCGTGTCCCCCGTCCTGCTCATCTGGTGGATCGCGATCCCGCTGGCCGCGGGCGCGGGCCTGTGGGCGGCTCGGAACACCCCGTGGTTCCGCGCGCTCGCGCTGGCGACGGCGACGGCCGTGGCGATGGCGCTGCCGTACTTCTTCTACGTCGACTACGCCGCCCCTCGCTTCCTGCTCCCGGCGTACGCCCTGCTGGCCCTCCCCGTCGCGACCGTCGCGAGGTCGGCCCCCGTACCGATGGTCCTGGCCGGGGTGGCCGCTCACCTGATCCTCCAGGGCACCGTCGCCGTCGCCATGTCGTCGGGTGTCCGCGCCGACCGCGACGTCATGAACGCCGCCGCCGAGGAGCTCAGACCCCGGATCAAGGGGCCGTGCGTGATCTACGGGCAGGGCGGCGCCCAGCTCGGCTACCTGCTGGGCTGCGAGTCACAGGCCATCGCTCAGCGGTTCGGCGACACCATGCCCCGGCGCATCCAGAAATTCCGGGAACGCGGCCACGACATCATCGTGACCTACCGGGGCGTCAGGCCCCCGTCCTACACCGACGACTGGGAACGGCAGGACCTGCCCGGGCCGTGGCGGGCACGGTTCGGCGAAACCTCCTGACGTCCGGTCTCCCGGGCCCGGTACTCCGGCATCGGCGCGTAACGCCCGATCCGAGGGACCGGGCGCCGGGAGACCGCGGGTCAGGAGGACGCCCGGCCGGTCAGGCGTCAGTCACCGCCCGGTCCCGCGGGCGAGGGCCGGCTTCCCCGTCCCGAGGCGTCCGCGCCGGGCCGGGCGGCCCTCCGCGAGCGGGTCCCGGTGACCAGGAGCATCAGGGCCAGGGCCGCGTACGGCACCGCCGAGGCGGCGAAGATCGCGTCATGGCCGGCGAACGTCGAGGCCGCGGCGTAGCCCCCGTAGACCAGGACGGCGCCCAGCTCGGTGCCCAGCCCGGCCAGCGAGGTCACGGTGGCGCGGGCGGGGCCGGTGATGCTCTCCTGGAGCCGTACGTCGGCGAGCACGCTCGCCACCTGGAAGGCGCAGAAGGCCGCCGCGACCGCGACGAAGCCCGCCACGCTCCCGCTCATGGCCCCCGCCCCGAGCGCCAGCGCCCCGGCCGCCAGGATCCCGGCGAGTCCCCGGTCCCCGGCACCGCGCGCGAAGGTCACGAGCACACCTCCGGCCGCGATGCCCACGGCGACCAGCAGCACCAGGAGCGGTACGACGTGCGTGGCCACGCCGACGCCGAGCGCGAGCAGCGGGGTGTACTCCTCCAGCGAGCCCCAGAGCGCGGTCACCACCGGCACCAGCAGCAGGGCCCGCCGCGTCGTCCGGTCGGTGCGCGCCAGCCGCAGTCCCTCGCGCAGGATCGCGGCGTAGCCGCCCGGCGCCTCCTCCTCGGGGGCGTCGCGATCGATGCCCCGGGCGGGTGCCGGGACGTCGTCGTCGCGGCCGGGCTCGTCCCGCGGCGCGGTCCGTCCGCGGTGCTCGGGGAAGGTCAGCGCGACCGCCGCCGCGAGCAGGCAGGCCAGGACGCTGCCGATCGCGACCAGGGGATAGCCGCCCAGCGCGAACACCGGGGCCGCCACGGCCATGGACGCCATGGCCGCGCCCGTGCCGATCGCACGGGCACGTCCCATCACCGCGCCGTAGCGACCGGCGGCGCCGAGCCGGTCCAGCTCGGTGTAGACCAGCGCCTCGAGCGCCCCCGACTGCAGGGCACCGGAGAGGCCCCACAGGACGAAGCCGACGGCGAACAACCAGTAGGAGGAGGAGACGGCCAGCAGCGTGAAACCGGCCGCGGCTGGCAGTGGCGCGAGGGCGAGCAGCAGGCGCCGCGAGACGGCGTCGGCCAGCACCCCCGAGGGGACCTCCATCACGACGGAGGTGATCGACCAGATCGCCATCAGCGAGGAGATCTCGGCGGTCGACAGGCCCGTCTCCACGAACAGCAGCGCGTAGAACGGGTACAGCAGGACGAACTCGTCAAGGAAGGCGTAGGCGTAGAGCGTCGCGGCCAGGCGCCTCGCGCGCTCGGCGGGCACGCCGGACGTGCGTGAAGAGAAAGTGGTCATGGGGTCCTTCTCGCGGAAACCGTACGGACTCGGGATGCTCGGCATCTCCGGGGGTCCGCGGCAGCGCGTGCCGGACCGACCTCGTGTTCAGGATCAATGTCGCCAGGTCATGTCGCCGACCCTACAACCATGCGGCTCGCCGTCGCCTCCCCTTTTCTCGCGGCGCTCCGCCGCCCCCGCAGAGATCCCGCGGCCCGGGTAAAACCGGGGTCGCCGGCGGAGTCATCAGGTCGCCTGACCTGGTGGTTACGGGATGGGAACCGTCAAATCAGTTGCCGCCCCCGCGGCGCGGAACGGAGACTGGAGGTTCGCCCGTGCCGTACGGGCGACGGTGATCCGGCGGGGCGGCCACCGGCGGCGGTGGCACGGGTGAGATCCGGCTGACAGAACACGGGGTTCCGGCCCGCCATGCCCTGAACGGTCACCGTCCCGGTGAACACCGTAAGGAGCGTGTCATCTGCCGATGCCCCCTGATACCGGAGCCACCGAAACGACCGACGCCGACACCGACGCCACCGACACCACCGACACCGACACCGACACCGACACCGGGTCTCGCACCCCGCGCGCCCCGCGGCCGGCGGCCCGGCCCGGTGGCAGGGCCGCCTCCCTGTGGAGGCTGAAGTCCTATCTCCGCCCCTATGCCGTCCGCCTCGTCCTCATCTGGGTCCCGGCGTTCGCCGCGGTCGGGATCGGCATCGTCATCCCGCTGATCGGCCGGGAGATCATCGACGGCCCCGTCGCCCGCGGCGACAGCACTGGCGTGCTCCCCCTGGCCCTGCTGGCCCTGGTCCTGGGCGTGATCGAGGCGGTGCTCGTCTTCCTGAGGCGGTGGATGCTCGCCGAGGCCGTCCTGGGCCTGGAGACCAGGATCCGCGACGACCTCTACGCCCACCTGCAGCGGCTGCCGATGGGCTTCCACGCCGCCTGGCAGTCGGGCCAGCTGCTCTCCCGCGCCACGACCGACCTGTCGGCGATCCGCCGCTTCCTCGGGTTCGGCCTGCTCTTCCTGGTCCTGATCGCCGTCCAGATCGTCACGGTGACCGGGTTGCTGCTGCACATGTACTGGCCGCTCGGCCTGCTCGTGGTCGTCTCGGCGGTGCCCATCATGGTGACCTCGCTGCGCTTCGAGCGCCGGTACATCACCATCTCCCGCCGGGTCCAGGACGAGCAGGGCGACCTGGCCACGGTCGTCGAGGAGTCCGCGGCCGGTATCCGGACCATCAAGTCCTTCGGCCGCGGCCGGTACGTCTCCGGGATCTTCGAGGAGGGGGCCAGGAAGGTGTACGGGACCTCGATGGAGAAGGTGGGCCTGTCGGCCAGGTTCTTCACCTTCCTGGAGGTGATCCCGAACATCACGCTCGCGCTCGTCCTGCTGCTCGGTGCCCTCGCGGTCGGCTCGGGCACCCTCACGCTGGGCACGCTGGTGGCCTTCGCCACCCTGATGCTCCAGCTGGTCTGGCCCATCTCTGCGCTCGGCTTCATCCTCACGATGGGCCAGGAGGCGATGACCGCGGCCGACCGGGTGATGGAGGTCCTCGACACCGAACCGGAGATCGTCGGCGGGGACCGCGCGATCGAGCGTCCCCGCGGGCACCTGCGCTTCGAGGGCGCGGAGTTCCGCTTCCCCGGTGCCGCCGAGCCGGTGCTGCGCGACGTCCGGCTGGAGGTGCGGCCGGGTGAGACGGTGGCCGTCGTGGGCGCGACGGGCTCGGGCAAGACCACGCTGGTCTCCCTGGTCCCCCGGCTGTACGACGTCAGCGCCGGGCGGATCACCATCGACGGCGTGGACGTGCGCGACCTGCCGCTGCCCACGCTGCGTTCGATGGTCGCCACCGCCTTCGAGGAGCCGACGCTGTTCTCGATGAGCGTCAGGGAGAACCTCACGCTGGGACGGCACGACGCGAGCGAGGAGGAGATCACCGAGGCGCTCCGGGTCGCCCAGGCGGGGTTCGTGTACCGGCTGCCGTGGGGGCTGGAGACCAGGATCGGCGAGCAGGGCATGTCCCTGTCCGGCGGTCAGCGGCAGCGGCTCGCGCTGGCCCGCGCGGTCCTCAGCCGTCCCAGGATCCTGGTTCTGGACGACACCCTGTCGGCGCTGGACGTCGAGACCGAGGCCCTGGTCGAGGAGGCGCTGCGGCACGTGCTGCGCGAAGCCACCGGGATCGTCGTCGCCCACCGGGCCTCCACCGTGCTGCTCGCCGACCGGGTGGCGCTGCTGCTGGACGGCACGATCGCGCACGTGGGCCGCCATCACGAGCTGATGGCGAGCGTGCCCGAGTACCGCGCGCTGTTGTCGGCCGACCAGGACGCGCAGGACGCGCAGGAGGTGCTGCGATGAGCAGGAGCGAACCGGCCGAGCGGACCGGGACCCGTACGGAGCCGGAGGCGGTCACGACGACCGAACCGGCCGCACCGGCCCGCCCCGTGGGGACCGGGCCCGCGGACGGGACGACCGGGCCCGCCCCCGGGACCGCGACCGCGACCGGGAACGGGAACGGCGACGGGACGCGGGAGTGGCGCGGGGTCGCCGCCGAGGACCAGGACGAGCTGTCGGAGCAGGTGTCGTTCCTGCTGCGCGACAGGTCCCGTCGGCTGCTCGGCGACCTGCTCAGCCCGTACCGCAGGCAGATCATCGTGCTCGTCGCGATCATCGTGACCTGCAACGTCGCCTCGCTCTCCATCCCCTACCTGGTCAAGGTGGGCATCGACGCGGGCATCCCGCCGATGCTGGCGGGGTCCGGCCCGGGGACGCTGGTGACGGTCGTGGCGGCGATCCTGGTGGCCGCGGCCGTCCAGCTGGTGACCCGGCAGGTGTTCCTCAGGATGGCCGGGCGCATCGGCCAGGGCATCCTGCTGGAGCTGCGGCGGCGCGTCTTCGACCACTTCCAGCGGCTCTCGCTCTCCTTCCACGACGGCTACACCTCGGGCCGGGTCGTCTCCCGGCTCACCTCGGACATCGACGCGATCTCCGAGATGCTCCAGTCGGGGTTCGACGACCTCGTCACCGCCGTGCTGACCCTGGTGGGCACGGCCGTGCTGCTGCTGGCGCTGGACGTCCACCTCGGCCTGGTGGCGCTGCTGCCGCTGCCGGTGCTCGCGCTGTTCACCCGCTGGTTCCGGCGGCAGTCGAGCATCGTCTACCGCAGGACCAGGGAGACGGTGGCCCTGGTGATCGTGCACTTCGTGGAGTCGATGACCGGCATGCGCGCGGTGCAGGCGTTCCGCAGGGAGCCGCGCAACCAGGCGATCTTCTCCCGGCTCAACACCGACTACCGGGACGCCAACATGCGCAGCATGCGGCTGATCGCCGTCTTCTCGCCGGGCGTCAAGCTCATCGGGAACGTGACGATCGCGGCCGTGCTGCTGTACGGCGGCACGCTGGCCGTCCAGGGCGAGGTCACCGTCGGCGTGCTGGCCGCGTTCCTGCTCTACCTGCGCCAGTTCTACGAGCCCATGCAGGAGATCAGCCAGTTCTATAACACGTTCCAGTCGGCAGGGGCGGCGCTGGAGAAGCTCTCCGGCGTGCTGGAGGAGCGCCCGGACGTGGCCGAACCGGCCGACCCGGTGGCGCTGGACGATCCCCGCGGCAGGATCGAGTTCCGCGACGTGGAGTTCTCCTACCTGGACGGCACCCCGGTGCTGCCCCGGCTGAACCTGGTCGTCCCGGCCGGGCAGACGGTGGCGCTGGTCGGCACCACCGGGGCGGGCAAGACCACGCTGGCCAAGCTCGTCTCCCGGTTCTACGACCCGGTGGCCGGGCGGGTGCTGCTGGACGGGGTCGACCTGCGCGACCTCGGCGAGGAGACGCGGCACGCCGCGATCGTCCTGGTGACCCAGGAGAACTTCCTGTTCAGCGGCACCGTCGCGGACAACATCAGGTTCGGGCGGCCGGACGCGAGCATGGCCGACGTGGTGGCCGCGGCCCGCGCGATCGGCGCGGACACGTTCGTCTCGGCGCTCCCGGAGGGGTACGACACCCAGGTCGGCAAGCACGGCGGCCGGCTGTCGGCCGGGCAGCGCCAGCTCGTGGCGTTCGCCAGGGCGTTCCTGGCCGACCCCGCGGTGCTGATCCTCGACGAGGCGACGTCCAGCCTGGACGTCTCCAGCGAGCGGCTGGTGCAGCGGGCCATGCAGACCGTCCTGACGGACCGGACGGCCCTGATCATCGCGCACCGCCTGTCGACCGTCGAGATCGCCGACCGGGTGCTGGTGATGGACGGCGGCAGGATCGTCGAGGACGGCCCGCCCGCCGAGCTGATCGGCGGTACCGGCCGCTTCGCCGGCCTGCATCGCGCCTGGCTGGACAGCATCTCCGAGCACGGCTGATCCGCTCACCGGCCGGGCCGGTACAGGGCCGGACCGGGCACCCCGGAGCACCGTCCGGAGATCTCGCGGCACGATCTCCCGCGGAGCCTGAACCACCGCGGCGGAGGCCGCGTATCTCACGGTGGAACGGCACGAACGATCCTTCCCACCCGTACGAAAGGGGCAGTGATCACGATGAGCACCCGGCGGTCGCGCAGACGACGGTCCCTGACCGCCACCCTGCTGGTCTCCGCCATGCTGACCGCCGGGTGCTCGTCGGTGGCCGCGGCGCCGCCTCCCGTCCAGGCGATGGGGGTGGGCTCGGACCGGGGCGACGCGGACGTGCGGTTCTCCCAGGAGATGATCTCCCACCACCGCTGCACCATCCGGCTCGCCGGCCTGGTGAAGGACAGGACCGACGACCCGTACGTGCGCGGCCTGGCCGCCGCCCTCGTCCGCAGCGAGACGGCCGACATCGACCTGATGACCGGCTGGCTGCGGTCGTGGAAGGCCGAGGTGCCCGCCGAGCGCGACCCGGACGACCACGGGGCCCACGGGGCCCACGGCATGCCGGGCACGGTGTCGGCCGCGCAGTTCTCGTCCCTGGAGAGACGTTCGGGAGCCGACTTCGACAGGAGGTGGCTGACCGTGCTGGGCAGGCACCTCGACAGCGGCGTCCGGATGTCCCAGGTGGTCATCGCCCTGGGCAGGCACCGTCCCACGGCCCGGATGGCCGGCAGGCTCGTCACCGAGCAGCGGGCCCGGATCAAGGAGATCGGCGGAAAGCTCACCTGAACATCGGGCAAACCTTATATTTCAGACATCCAATGCCCGGTATAGGCTGAGGGAGAAGAACCACGAGACCCTTCAGGGACCCCGTGTTCCCCCGGCGAGGCGGTGATGGGTGCAGTGGTGCGCCAGGTCAGGGACGTGAGACCCGGTGATCATCTCTATTCGGCGTTCTCGCACGAGAGCGAGCAGCGCGAGGTGGTCACGGCCTTCGTCGGCGACGGGCTGGAGTCCGGGGAGCGGGTGCTGTACCTCACCGACGACCCGGCGGGCGAGCGGGTGCGCCGCTGGCTGGGGAGCGCCGGGATCGACACGGCCGCGGCGACCCGGACCGGCCGGCTCACCCTGAGGTCCGCCGAGGACGGCTACCTGCCCTCGGGCCGCTTCGACGTCGACGCGACGATCGCCATGCTGAGGCGGGAGGTGGACTCCTGCCTCGCCGCGGGGTTCACCGGGTTCCGGGTCAGCGGGGAGATGGGCTGGGCACTGCGCGGCGCCCCGGGGACCGAACTGCTCGACACCTACGAACGCCGCGTCACCGCCCTGTTCGACGAGGGCCTGTCCGCGGCGATCTGCCAGTACGACACCCGCCTGTTCCCCTCCGGGCGCCTGGACGCCCTGGTCGGCTGCCACCACGACGGCGTGCAGGCGAACGCGCTGTTCCACGACGGCCGGTTGCGCATCACCCCGGGCTCCGCCCCCTCGGGCGCCCCGCTGCTGCGGGTGGCCGGCATCGTGGACCAGGACAACATCGCCGCCCTGCGCACGGCCCTGGAGGCCCTCCTGCGCGACGGCCCGGACGACGACGTACGGCTGGACATGGCGGACCTGGAGTTCATCGACGTGGCCGGGCTGCGCGACCTGGCGAGCACGGCCGCGCTCCTTCCCCGGGGACGGCACCTGCGGATGCTGAACCTGGCCCCCATGCTGGGCGAGGTGGTCCGCCTAGTGGGCTGGGACCGGACCCCCGGCCTGATCCTCGACCCGGAGGTCGTCCCCGCATGAGCACCCTCACCGACGACGCGACCGCCCCCGGGCTCGTCCACCAGGCGCTGATCTACGACGACGACCGGGCCTTCCTCGCGGCGACCACCGGTTTCTGCCTGGACGGCCTGGCCGGCGGCGACCGGGTCCTGGCCGTGACCACCGAGGCCAACGCCGGGCTCCTGCGCACCGCCCTGGGCGGCGCGGCGGACGAGGTGGAGTTCGCCGTCGCGCGGGACTGGTACGACGCACCAGGGCGGACCCTGGCCGCCTACAACGCCTACGTCGAGACCCACTCCGCCGCCCACCGGCGGATCCGCGTCATCGGCGAGCCGGTCTGGCACGGCCGCGACGGGCGGCAGGAGGCCGAGTGGACGCGCTACGAGTCGGTGATCAACGTCGCCTTCGCCGACAGCCCGGCCTGGATCCTGTGCCCCTACGACACGCGGACGGTCCCCGGGCGCGTCGTCGCGGACGCCCGGCGCACCCACCCTGAGCTGCTGGACGGCTCCGGCGCGCACCGCAGCGACGCCTACGCCGATCCGGCGTCCTTCACCCACGCCGCCGACCGCCTCCCCCTGCCGCCCCCTCCCCCGGGGGCCGGGGTGACCGTCCGGTTCGGCGCCGACCTGGCCCGGATGCGGGAGCGGGTGGCCGCCTGGGCGGGGACGCTGGGCCTTCCCGCCGAGCGGGTCGAGCGGCTGGTCCTCGCGGTCAACGAGGTCGCCACCAACGCGGTCGAGCACGGCGGCGGGCACGGCGAGATCCGGCTGTGGGCCGACGCCGGAGCCGTGCACTGCGACGTCACCGACCCCGGGTCGATGGACGCGCCCTTCCCCGGCCATCTCCCGCCCGCCCTCCCCGGGGGGCGGGGCCACGGTCTCTGGGTGGTCCGCCAGGTCTGCGACCTGCTGGAGATCCGTACCGGCCGGCCGGGCACGCAGGTCCGCCTGCGCCTGACGCGCGGCTGAGCCCGGCGCGCCGGCCTCCCCTGCCCTCCCCGGCCGCCCTCCCGGTCCCGGCTCTCGCGTACCCGATCCGGCCCGAACACCCTCGATGCCGCCCGGACACCCCTCGGGGCCGCCCGGACACGCGAACGCCCCCTCGCCGAGGCGAGGGGGCGTTCCGGACGGGGTGACGGATCTCCCGACCGGGCTGTCAGCCGATCGTGCCCGCGGTCTCCTGCTCGGCGGCGCGGCGCCGCTCCTCGGCCTCGATCGCCTCGGCCGTCTCGTTGTCGCGGTCGCGGCGGTACTCGCGCACCGAGTAGGCGATGGCCGCGGCCCAGATGACGGCGATGGTGATGTACGCGATCGCCTGGATGCTCCCGGAGGCGTCGATCCAGTCGCTGCGCAGCAGGGTGCGCACGTTGGTCAGGATGATGACGCCGCCGACCGCGGAGCCCAGGATGCGCGGCGGGATGTGCCGGACCAGCCAGGCGGCGATGGGGGCCGCGATGACGCCGCCGATCAGCAGGACGGCCACCCAGGAGAAGTCGATGTTCTCCGAGCCGATGCCGAAGAAGAAGCCGACGCTGGCGGCGATGGCGACCAGGAACTCGCTGGCGTCGATGGAGCCGATCACCTTGCGCGGGGCCAGGCGGCCGCTGGCCAGGATCGCCGGGGTGCCGACCGGGCCCCAGCCGCCACCGCCGGTGGCGTCGACGAACCCGGCCACCAGGCCGAGGGGGGCGAGGAAGCGCTTGCGCAGCGGCTTGCCCAGGTTGCCGCGCGGGAGCCCGAACGCGGTGAAGCGGATCAGGACGTACAGACCCAGCACGAGCAGGATGATCGACATGATCGGGGCGGCGACCTCGGTGGAGAGGCCGGACAGGAAGGTGGCTCCCGCGAACGCGCCGATCGCGCCGGGGATACCGATCTTGGCGACGACCTTCCAGTCGATGTTGTTGAACCGCCAGTGAGAGATGCCGGAGGCGAGGGTGGTGCCGATCTCGGCGAGGTGAACGGTGGCCGAGGCGGCGGCGGGGTTGGTGCCGATGGCCAGGAGCAGCGTCGTCGAGGTGACACCGTAGGCCATGCCCAGGCTGCCGTCGACGAGCTGCGCGGCGAAGCCGACAAGACCTAAGAGGATGAGCGCACGCACGACGCCCCCCTTCCTGTTTTTCCTACTGTGCTGATAGGGATTATGGTGATTGAAGGGTACGGCGCCGTCAAGTCACGTTTCAAGCAGGCGTCTCAGCCCATGGACACCCCGTCTCGGCGGCGACGGCCGTGGACGGGGGGCGAGGACGAGGGGCGGGGGCGGCCGACGACCGGACGGATCCGGCCGAAGGCCCGGCGGGGCCGGGGATGCAGGTCCGCGGGCCCTTCCCGCGCGGGTCCCGGGCCGTCTGCGTGACGCGCGGACGGGTCCTGCGGAGGCGGCCGTCAGGTGATCGGCAGGCGGTTCGCAAGCGGCCCGCAACCGGGCCCCCCTAGAAAAGGTCCCGTTCCCGTATGGTCGTCGGGCGATTCCCCGCGAGGAGCCGTCCGTACCGACCCGTCAGCGAACCACCCGCCCGGCGCCGCCTCTCCCCCGCCGGCCGGGTACGCCCGTCCCGGGGGGAGACAGTGAGAGAGACATGCCCAGCCCTGCCCCCCTGCTCGCCGGTGCGATGATCCTGTTCGCGGCCCTGCCCTCCGGGCCCGCGTCCCCGCTGCGGACCTCGGACGCGGCCGGTGCCGTCCGCGTCGCTCACACCGCCGTCCACGCGGGCGGCCCCGCGGCCCCCGCCGCCCAGGGCGCGCCCGCCACCCGGTCCGCGGGCGCCGGGGCGCCGTGCAGGCCGGGCAGCGGCCCCAGGCTGGCCGGCAGGAACCTCACCCGGGCCACGCTGCCCGCCGACCTGTCCTGCGCCGACCTGCGAGGGGCCCGGCTGGACGGGGCGGTCGTGCGCAGCGTGCTGACCAGGGCCGACCTGCGGGGCGCCTCGCTCAAGGGCACCCGGCTCGGGCATGCCGAGATGGCCGGGGCCAGGCTGGGCAAGGCCGACCTGACCGAGGCCGAGCTGTACTACGCGAACCTGCGCGGCGCCGACCTGCGCGGGGCGGTCATGGACGACTCCCTGCCGTACGGCGCCCACTTCGAGGAGGCCGACCTGAGCGGCGCCACGATGGTGCGCGCCAAGACCTACGGCGCCCAGTTCGACGACGCGAAACTGGTGGGCGTCGACCTGAGCGACGCCGACGTCTACGGCGCGGACATGCGCCGGGCCGACCTCACCGGTCTCAAGGCGGCCAAGGCCCGCATGTACGGCGCCACGCTGCTGCGGGCCGTGTTCCGGGACGCCGACCTGCGCGGCACGCAACTGCGCCAGTCGGCGATGAACGGCGCGACGTTCAAGGGCGCCGACCTCGGCGGGGCCGACCTCGGCGACGTCACGGGGGCGCGGCTGGAGGGCAGCAAGGGCATGCCCAAGACCCTGCCGGCCCCCGACCCGGCGTGCGAGCCGGGCAGCGGGCCGCGGTTCGCGGGCTGGGACCTCACCAAGGTCGCCGAGTTCCCCCGCGACCTGAGCTGCGCCGACCTGACCGGCGCCAGGCTGGAGGGGGTCGACCTGGGCTCGGTCAAGCTGGACCGGGCGATCCTGCGTGACATCGTGGCCACCGGGGCCACGATCCGCTACGCCAAGGGGGCCGACCTGCGCGGCGCCCTGCTGGAGCACGCCAACTTCGGCAGCGCCGAGCTCATGGGCGCCGACCTGAGCGGGGCCCGCATGTCCGGGGCCCGCTTCGGCAGCGCCAAGCTCGCCGGGGCGAACCTCGCGAAGGCGGAGCTGTCGGGGGCGTCGTTCGGCAGCGCCGACCTGACCGGGGCCCGGCTGGGCGGCGCCGACCTGCGCGACACCGAGTTCGGCAGCGCCAGGGCCGACCGGGCCGACTTCACCGGCGCCAGGATGGAGCGGGCCGACCTGTCCAGCGGCGAGTTCCGCGACGCGGTCTTCCGGGGGGCGACGCTGAGCGGCGCCGACGCGGGGTTCACCGAGCTGCGGGGAGCCGTCTTCGCGGGCGCCGAGGTCACCGGCCTGGACACCGGCGGCGCCGAGGGCGCCGACCTGTCGGGGTCGTCCAGCAGGATGGCGTTCGGCTGGGTGGTCTTCCTGTCCGTGACGGGACTGGTGGTCCTCTGGGTGGTGTTCAAGACGGTCGCGCGCGCCCGGCGCCGGGTGAGGCTCACCAAGGCCGAGACGGCCGAGCAGGCGGTCCGCTTCGAGGAGGCCCGGGGGGTCCAGGAGGAGAACGTGACGCGGCTCGGCGAGAAGATCGACCGCCTGGCCGACGGGGGTGGCGGGGACGCGATCGACTGGAACCGGGCCCTGGACTGCTACGACGCCGCCAAGGAGGCGCTGGCGACCGCGCAGGACCTCGGGGACCTCAAGGCGGTGGACGTCATCGTGGCCCGGGGCCACAACGCCCTGACCCGTCCCGATCGCCGGACCGGGAAGTGAGGCGGGCCGGACGAACGGGCCGGACGAACGGGGTGGACGAACGGGGTGGACGAACGGGGTGGACGAACGGCACGGCGGATCCCGGTCCGTGGTCCGCGATGATTTCCGGGAGCCGCCCGGGTTGTAGTCCTGACCGATGACGGCGACCCGGAAGGACCGTACCGACCGATGACGACCGATGACGAGCAGATCCGCACCCTGATCCGGCGATGGGCCGAGGCGGTCGACGACGGCGACCTCGACGGCGTCCTCGCCGACCACGACGACGACATCGTGATGTTCGACGTGCCGCCCCCGTACGAGGGCGTGCGCGGCATCGACGCCTACCGCGAGACCTGGCCGTCCTTCCTGCGGTGGCAGACGCAGAAGGGCGTGTTCGAGATCGAGACGCTGGACGTCACCGCCGGTGACGACGTCGCCTTCGCCCACGCCCTGGTGCGCTGCGGCGAGAAGGAGCGGCTCACCGAGGAGCCGCGGGCACGCCTGCGGCTGACGCTGGGCCTGCGCAGGCGGCAGGGCAGGTGGGTCGTCGCCCACGAGCACCACTCGTTCCCCCTCGTCGAACCGGCCCCCGCTCCGGAGGTCACCGCCGGCGGCAAGGTCGGCGCGGACGGCGAGGGCACCGCGGAGGACCGGGCCGGCGCGGACGACCGGGGCACCGTGAACGACGCGGAGGACCGGGTCGGCGCGGACGGCGGGGGCACCGTGAACGACGGGGTGACCGGGGGCTGAATTTGTGACGGGACGGCGGCTCGCCCATGATCTGAGGAAGACCCATCGTGAGCGGGCCCGCCGTTCTCGACGAAGAGAGGCGATATGACACTTCACCGGAACCTCGATCCCGGCCTCGCCGCCGCCGTACGGGAGGGCAGGCTGCCCGCTCTCGACCTCGGCTCGGTGCGGGTGGAGGACCTGCCCGGAATGCGCCTGCAGATGAGCGAGGCGCTCGCCGCCATGGAGCCGCTCCCGCGGGACGAGCGGGTGACGATCGAGGACCGGACGGTCCCCGGCCCCGACGGCGACCCCGACGTCCGGCTGCGGATCTACCGCCCGGCCTCCCCTACCGGGACGATCCCCGCCCTGTACTGGATCCACGGCGGCGGCATGATCTTCGGCCAGGTCGAGATGGAGGACCCGGTCCTCACCGAGTACGTCGTCGCGCTGGGGTGCGCGGTCGTCTCGGTGAACTACCGTCTGGCCCCCGAGCATCCGGACCCCGCACCGGTCGAGGACTGCTACGCCGGGCTGGTGTGGACCGCCAAGAACGCCGCCGAGCTCGGCATCGACCCGGCGCGCATCGCGGTCGGGGGGATCAGCGCCGGGGGTGGCCTCGCCGCGGGGACCGTGCTGCTGGCCCGTGACCGGGGCGGCCCGGCCGTGGCGTTCCAGCTGCTGATCTGCCCGATGCTGGACGACCGCAACGTCACCCCGTCCAGCAGGGAGTTCACCGACGCCGTCGTGTGGAACCGGGCCGCGAACCTGCTGGGCTGGAAGGCGCTGCTGGGCGAGCGGGCCGGTGGCGAGGACGTCTCGGTGTACGCGGCCCCGGCCAGGGCGGCCGACCTGTCGGGCCTGCCGCCGGCCTACGTCGACGTCGGCGAGCTGGAGGTGTTCAGGGACGAGTGCGCCGAGTACGCCCTGCGGCTGGCGCAGGCGGGCGTCTCCACCGAGTTCCACCTCTACCCGGGGGCCTTCCACGGCTTCGAGGGGCTGGTCCCGGAGGCGGAGATCAGCCGCCGGGCCGCCGCGGAGCGGGTGGTCGCGCTGCGCCGGGCCCTGTTCGACTGACGGGCACGGCCGACGGGCACGGCCGGGCGGTCCGCGGAGCGCGGGCCGCCCGGTCCCGCGGTCACCAGCGGTCGTGGACCTGCGGGCGGATCAGCTCGTCGTAGATCTCCCGTACGCCCCGGAGGGTGGCCTCGGGCAGCGGGACGGCCTCGGCGGCGGCCGCGTTGGCGCGGGCCTGCTCCGGGTTGCGGGCGCCGGGGATGACCACCGAGACGCCGGGCTGGTCGATGATCCAGCGCAGTGCGAACTGCGCCATGGTCATGCCGGGCGGCACCAGGGGCGCCAGGCGGCGCACCGCCTCCAGGCCGGTGGCGAAGTCGACCCCGGAGAAGGTCTCGCCGACGTCGAAGGACTCGCCGTGCCGGTTGTAGGTGCGGTGGTCGTCGGCGGCGAAGACGGTGGACTCGTCGTACTTGCCCGACAGCAGGCCGCTGGCCAGCGGGACGCGGGCGATGATGCCGACCCCGGCCTCCACGGCTGCGGGGAGCACCTTCTCCAGCGGCTTGAGCCGGAAGGCGTTGAGGATGATCTGCACGGTGGCCACGCCCGGCCGGGCGATGGCGGTCAGCGCCTCGGCGCAGGTCTCCACGCTCACCCCGTAGGAGGCCACCCGGCCCTCCTGGACCAGCGTGTCGAGGGCGTCGAAGACCTCGTCGGAGGAGTAGACCGGGGTCGGGGGGCAGTGCAGCTGCACCAGGTCGAGGGTGTCGACGCCGAGGTTGGCGCGGGAGCGGTCGGTCCAGGCCCGGAAGTTGTCCAGGGTGTAGGCCGAGGGCTCCTGGGCGACGCGGCGGCCCATCTTGGTGGCCACGGTCAGGCCGGGCCTGTCCTTGATCAGCCGCGCGACGAGCTGCTCGCTGCGCCCGTCGCCGTACACGTCGGCGGTGTCGACGAAGGTCACCCCCGCGTCCACCGCGGCGCCGAGGGTGGCCAGCGCCTCGTCCTCGCCGACCTCACCCCAGTCGGCCCCCAGCTGCCAGGCGCCGAGTCCGACGACGCCGATGTGCCTTCCGGTCCTGCCCAGTTCACGCTTGTCCACATCGGTGATGGTAGTCCGCGTGGCGCTCCCGGACGGCACCGCCCCGGCCCGGGGCCGCAGTAGGGTCGATCGCGTCGGATCCGCCCGGCTCGGAGTCCCCCTCGCGAGCCGACACTTCAGGCAGTGAGGCCATGCACGCGCTCGACGTTCTCGGCGATCCGGTCCGGCGCCGGATCCTGGAGTTGCTCGCCGACGGTGAGCGGGCGGCAGGCGAGATCAGCGCCGTGGTGCAGGAGGAGTTCGGGATCTCCCAGCCCGGCGTCTCGCAGCACCTGCGCGTCCTGCGCGAGAACGGGTTCACCACCGTGCGCGCCCAGGGCACCCGGCGCCTGTACGCCGTCGATCCCGCCCCGCTGCGGGAGGTGGACCTCTGGCTCGACCGCTACCGGCACTTCTGGACCCAGCGTCTCGACGCCCTGGGCACCGAGATCGCGCGCGGGCGACGGGCACGGCGCGCCGCCCAGGCCGCGGACCCGCCCCCCGGCGACGCCCGCGAAGCCCGTGACGTCAGTGACGTCAGTGACGACGTGCGCGACGACGCCCCGGCCTCCCTGACGTCCTCGTCCTCCGACGGCCCCGCCGGCGACGCCGCGACCTCCGGCGCGTCCGCGGGCGAGGCCCCCGACGACACCCGGTCGTAACGTAGCGCGAGACAGCGTCTCTATTGACGGAATGTCAGGCGCGGTCTAGCGTGGTGGGACAACCACGAGCCGCAGGAGAACGCCATGACCCAGGAAGCCGTGCCAGGCTCCGGGTCCGTCCTGTCCGGCCGCGGGGACTCGATGCGGGTCGACCCGCCGCGCAAGGGCCTGCGCCCAGGTACCGCCGCCGGGGATCCGCAGACCCCCTTCTGACTCCGGCGCGGCGGCGGGTGCCGCCGCGCGGACGTCCGCGCGACCTCTCCCGCCGTCTCCGGCCGGAATCACGCACCGCCCAGGCGGGCCCTTCCTGAGACGACCCCGAGCATTCGGAGCGCATCGACCATGACCACAGACATCTCCATGTCCCCCATCACCGGACCCTCCGCCTGGCGCGGCGACGAGCTGGCCGGATCCACCGAGTGGATCTACGTTCTCAGCGACGCCGAGCGCGAGGAGCTGGAGGCCGTGGGCCGCCGGTTCGTCGAGGACGACCCCGACCTGCGGACCGTGTCCGCCGGGAGCTACCCGCTCTCGGTCTCCCACGCCATGATCGACGAGTGCGCGCGGCAGATGGACTCCGGCCGCGGCTTCGTGCTGGTGCGGGGCCTGCGCACCGACGAGTACGGCGACACGCTGGCCGGCGCGATCTTCTTCCTGATGGGCCTGCACCTGGGCACGCCGATGGAGCAGAACCAGCTCGGCGACGTGCTCGACCACGTCATCGCCACCTCCAACAAGACGCTCGACGACGCGGGCGCGCTGCCGTCGCGGGTGCGCGACCGGCTGCCCTTCCACTCCGACAGCTCCGACGTGGTCGCGCTGATGTGCCTGCGCGCGTCCAAGGAGGGCGGCTCCAGCAGCCTGGTGAGCGGCACGACGATCTACAACGAGATCCTGCGCCGCCGCCCCGACCTGGCGCCCCTGCTCTTCGAGCCGTGGCACTGGGACTGGCGGGGCCAGGACCCCGACGCCCCCGCCGACACCTACGTCTCCCCGATCTGCAGCTACGTCGAGGGGACCTTCAGCACCTACGCGGGCAGCTCGATGATCTTCTCCGCGCAGAAGTACCCCGGCGTGCCGCAGCTGACCGACGCCCAGGTCGAGCTGCTGCACCTGTACGACGAGATCACCCAGGAGCCGGGGCTCGCGCTGGACATGGACTTCCAGCCCGGTGACGTCCAGTGGCTGCTGAACTACGCCGCCCTGCACTCGCGCACCGGTTACGTCGACTGGCCCGAGCCCGAGCGCCGCAGGCACCTGCTGCGCCTGTGGCTCAAGCGCGACGTGGGCCGCCCGCTGGTGGAGGGGTTCGGCAAGAACGTGGTGAAGGAGCGCGGCGAGGAGGCGGCGCAGCCGCTGCCCGGCGGCAACTTCAGGATCACCGAGGCGGTCGTGCCCAACATGGACTGGGGCAACTGACCCGAAAGTGCACACGAAAGGCCGGCGGGGACTTCCCCGCCGGCCTTTTCGGTGTCGTCCGGTGGACACCCGTGCCGTCCGGCGGGATGACGCTCCTCCGCGGCGGCCGGAGCCCACCGGGCCGTCTCCGTGCCGGCCGGTGGGCATCGGGCCTTCTCAGGCCGAGGGGTCGAGCTGCCGCCGCACCTCGCCGCTGTCCCAGTAGTCGACGCGGTGGGCGATCAGGCCGTCGGGGCCGACCCGGAACCGGAACACCCCGCGCACCCGCACCGTCCCGGCCCCGGGCACGGCGGGCCGGAACGACATCAGGTACGCCAGGGCCGCCCGGTCGTCCTCGACCACGAGGTCCTCGACGTCGTAGCGCAGGTCCGCGAAGTCGGCCAGGAAGACCGTGAGGTTGGCGCGGTAGTTCGCCCTGCCGGTGACGTCGCGCCCCATCGCCGAGGTGTGCTCGTTGACGAAGTCCTCGCTCACCCGGGCCGCGATCGCGTCGGCGTCGTGCGCGTTGAGCGCCTCGACGT
This sequence comes from Streptosporangium sp. NPDC050855, assembly GCF_044456585.1. NCBI lineage: Bacteria > Bacillati > Actinomycetota > Actinomycetes > Streptosporangiales > Streptosporangiaceae > Streptosporangium > Streptosporangium sp. NPDC050855. The sequence goes on along the minus strand of NZ_JBITFY010000018.1, from coordinate 73,953 downwards.
ACCCGAGGACCGCGGCCCGGGTGAGGCCGGCGTCGGGGCCGGCGTTCAGGAGGGGGTCGCCCACAGCCTGCGTACCGTGTTGAAGACCTGCTGGTTGTGGGAGATCTCGACGACGTTGCCGTCGGGGTCCTTGAGCGCGCAGATGTAGCCGACCGGGTCGGGCATGTCGCGCGGCTCCCAGTGCAGGCAGCCCAGCTCGCGCGCCCGGTCGGCGATGCCGTCCACGTCGGCGCGCTCGGGCACCTCGATGCCCAGGTGCGCGAACGGCGTCAGCAGCCCCAGCTGCCCGCCCTTGTCCTTGTTGAACGAGACCAGGACCAGGACCATCGGGGTCTCGGCCTGCTTGTCGTTGGAGAGCCAGGCGCTCTCGCCGTCGGCGTCCCGGAACCGCTCGACCACCACCAGGGGGGTCAGCGAGGTGTAGAACGCGATGGCCTTGTCGAGGTCGCCGGTGGGCAGCGCGACGTGCGTCCAGCGAGCCTGGGTGAGATCACTCATGGTTCCTCCATTTGTTCTATTCATACCTGTATGACCGAGAAAGTCCATATATGTGCCGTCAGGTGGAACCTCGTTCGAAGGGCTGGCCCAGTGCCCTGGGTTCGCGGTGCTGGTTGGCGAAGATCAGCATCGCCAGCAGGGCCAGCAGGTAGGGGGCCACCACCAGCAGCTGGGAGTTGAGCGTCAGGCCCAGCGCGGGCAGCGCCAGGCGCATGGCGTCGGCCAGGCCGAACAGCGCGCAGCCGAGCAGGGTCCGGCCCAGCCGCCAGGCACCGAAGATCACCGCTGCGATGACGATGTACCCGCGCCCCGCGGTCATGTTCTGGTTGAACGAGCCGACCTCGCCCACCGCCAGGTACGCGCCGCCGAGCCCGGCCAGCGCGCCGCACCACAGCAGCGCCTGGCGGCGGCGCAGGTTCACCCGGATGCCGGTGACGTCGGCCGCCTGCGGCTGTTCCCCGACCGCCCGCAGTTCCAGGCCCCACCTGCTGCGTTCGACCAGCCACCAGGTCAGCGGGATGATCACGATCAGCAGGTACACCGGCCAGCGCTCCACGAACAGGGGCTGCCCGATCAGCGGGATGTCGCGCAGCCAGGGGATGCTGACCTGCGCGACCTGGTGGGAGTCGAAGGAGCTGATCGTGATCAGGTAGCTGGTCAGCCCGAGCACGAGGGCGTTGAGCACCAGGCCGACCACGAAGGTGTTGATCGCCAGCCGGTGCGAGAGGTTGCCGTGCACGAGGCCGATCCCCAGGCCGATCACCACTCCGGCCACCAGCCCGGCGGTGGCGCTGCCGGTCGCGCTGGCCACGGCGATCGAGCCGAACGCGGCGCTCAGCATCATCGCCTCGAGGGAGATGTTCATGGCACCGGCCCGCTCGGCGAGGTACTCCCCGCACGCGGCGAAGGCCAGCGGCACGGTGAGCCGGATCCCGCTGGACAGGATGGTGGAGATGTCCTCTGTGGCGATCACAGGGCGGCCCCCTCTGCGACGGGCGCGGGCCGCTGCTCGGCGCGCGCGGTACGGAGTCCGGACCGCCTGCGTCGAAGGGCGGCGACGACGACGGGCGGGGCGACGAAGGCCAGCACGAGCAGGGCCTTGACCACGTCCACCAGGAAGGGGGGCACGCCGGTCGCGGCCAGGAAGCCGCCGCCGGAGCGCAGCACGCCGAACAGCAGGGCGACGGGGATGGTCAGCAGCGGGCGGTTGCGCGCGACCAGGGCGACCAGCAGGCCGTCCCAGCCGATGTTCATCGCGACGCCCGGCTGCAGCCGGTGCACGCCCACCGGGCTGGCCAGCAGCACGGCCCCGGCCAGGCCGGCGAAGGCGCCGGAGATGGCCAGTGCCACCCCGCCCAGCGCGTCGACGCGCACCCCGGCGTGCCGGGCGGTGAGCGGGTTGAGCCCGAGCATGGTGAGCCGGAAGCCCCACCGGGTGCGGGCGATCGCCACCGCGACCACCACGGCGCCGACCAGCGCGAGCACCAGCCCGCCGTTGAGCTGGAGGTTCGGGTACTCCCCCATGGAGACGAGCAGCGCGTTCGCGGGCAGCGGGTTGGACTGCGGGGAGACGACCGCGTCGCCGACCCGTGACTCCTGCAGCAGCCAGGAGGTGTTCACCGAGAACGCGACGAGCTGCTGGGCGATGAAGATCATCAGCAGTGTGCTGACGACGATGTTGACCCCGCGGAAGCGGTACATCAGCGCGCTGAGGGCGGCCCAGGCGCCTCCGGCCAGCGCGGCGGTGACCAGCACGACCACCAGCAGCAGCGGGCCGGGGAGCGCCAGGCGCAGCCCCACCCAGGCGCCGAACAGGGCGCCGACGAGGACCTGGCCCTCCTGGCCGATGTTGAACACGCCCGACCGGGCGCTGACGCACGCGCCGACGGCGACGAGCAGCAGCGGTGCCGCGTACAGCAGCGTGGAGGTCCAGGCCGTCCAGTCGGCCATGCTGCCCTGGAAGAGGGCCTGCACCGAGGCGAGCGGGGACCCGCCGGTCGCGGCGATCAGCAGCGAGGACAGGGCCAGCGCCACGACCACGGCGAAGGCGGTGGCCAGGGCGGTCTGGCGGCCGACCGGCCCGGGGGTGAGGAGGGTGAGCAGACGGCGGCCGGAGGCGTCCGGAACGAGGGTACGGGCTTCGTTCACGCGGCCACCCCGCCCACCAGCATCCCGAGCCGCTCGGCCGTGGCCTGCCCGGTGGGGAGCACCCCGGTGATCCGTCCCGAGGAGATGACCGCGATCCGCGAGGCCAGGGCCATGACCTCCTCCAGCTCGGTGGATATCAGCAGCACGGCCACCCCTTTCGACGCGACGTCGCGCAGTCGCACGTACATGTCCTCGATGGCTCCCACGTCCAGCCCGTGGGTGGGCTGCGCCGCGACCAGGACGGCCGGATGGGCCGACAGCTCGCGGGCCAGCACGACCCGCTGCTGGTTGCCGCCCGACAGGCTGCGCACCGGCGCGTCCACCGACGGGGTGACGATGTTGAACTCGGCCACCAGGCGGCGGGCGACGGCGTGCGCCTTCCTGCGGCTGAGGAAGCCCCGGCCGCTGACCGCGTCCAGGGACTTCATGACCAGGTTGTCGGCGACGCTCATGTCCAGCACCACGCCCGAGCTGTGCCGGTCCTCCGGCACGATGCCCAGCCCGGCCGCGTGCAGCGCGCCCGGGCGGTTCAGGTCGACCGGGACGCCGGAGACCTCGACCGAGCCCGAGTCCGGGGGCAGCAGCCCCGACAGCAGGTCGCCCAGGGTGGCCTGGCCGTTGCCCTCGACCCCGTACAGGCCGACGATCTCACCGGGTGCCACGTCCAGGCTGAGGTCCGACAGCACCCGCACGCCGTCGAGGGTGACGGTCAGGTCGCGCAGCCGCAGCGCGGGCGCCTCCTGTTCCGCGGTCCCGGACGGCTCCGGCCGTACGTCCCCGGGGGTCTCGACCGGCAGCAGGCCCAGCGCCGCGGCCTCGGCGCCCAGGGAGACCTCCCTGCCGACCATCCGCCTGGCCAGCTCCTGCGGGCCGGTCTCGGCGGTGGCGCTGTGGAAGACGACCCTGCCCCTGCGCAGCACGGTCACCCGGTCGGTGGCCGCGGTGATCTCCGCCAGCTTGTGGCTGATCAGGATGACCGCGCGGTTCTCCGAGCGGACCACCCGGCGCAGCACGCCGAACAGCTCCGCCGACTCCGCCTGGGTCAGCACCGACGTCGGCTCGTCCAGGATCAGCACCGAGGGGTCGCGGCGCAGGCACTTGATGAGCTCGACCCGCTGGCGCTCCCCGGCCGAGAGCCGCGCGACCCTGGCCGTCGGGTCGATCGGCAGGCCGTAGCGGGCGGAGACCTCCCGGACCTGCTCGCAGGCGGCGGCCCTGTCGATCCTCCCGGTGTCGCCCAGGATGACGTTCTCCCAGACCGTCAGCGGGTCGATCAGGCTGAAGTGCTGGTGCACCATGCCGATGCCGAGCGCCACGGCCTCCTGCGGGCTGGTGATGTCCACGGGCCCGTCGTGGTGCAGGATGCTCCCGGCGTCCCGGTGGACCAGGCCCAGCAGGATCTTCATGAGCGTCGACTTGCCGGCCCCGTTCTCCCCGAGCAGGCCGTGGATCTCGCCCTGGTGCACGGCGAGGTCCACGGCGTCGCAGGCGACGACCGGGCCGTAGCTCTTGCTGATTCCCCGCAGCCGCAGCGCGGGCGCCGATGGCGGGGTGAGCCCCCTCGCCCGTTCGTCGTCCGTCATCTCAGGAACCGAGCCTCTTCACTTCCGCCTTGGTGTCGATCTTCTTGCTGCCCACGTCGGCGATGAAGGTGTCCAGCTTCTCCTTCTGCTCGGGGGTGGGCTTGCAGATCTTCACGGTGGGGAAGGGGTCGACGCCGAGCGTCCAGACCTTCTCCACGCCCATCTGCAGCTTGGCCTCGGAGAAGTCCTCCAGGGCGGCCCTGAAGTAGTCGCCGGGGCTGAACAGCACCGAGATGTCGAAGGTCGGCCTGGTGGAGGCGCAGCGGTCGGTGCCCGGGGTGAGGGTGAGCACCTTCTTGCTGTTGGCCAGCTCCGCCGAGGCGTCGGTGGCGCCGCCCAGGTAGGGGTAGATGACCTTGACGCCCTGGCTGATCTGGGCCTGGGTGGCCTCCTTGGCCTTGGCCGAGTCGTTGAGGTCGCCGGTGTAGGTCGTCACCACGGTGCCGTCCGGGACCACCAGCTTGATGCCCGCCTTGAACGCGGCGGCCGCGCCGGTGGTGAAGTCGGCCTCGGGGCCGGTGACGAAGCCGGCCTTGGTGTGGCCCGCGTCCTTCATGATCAGGCCGGCCGCGTACCCTGCGGCGAGCATGCTCTGGTCCGCCTCGTCGGTGGAGAGCACGATCTTCGGGGTCTGCGGGATGTTGTCGGACGAGGGCACGTACCAGGCGGTCTTCGCGCAGACCGGCTCCTCCGAGGCCGGGATCGCGTCCCGCAGCTCCGAGGCTCCCAGCGCGACCATGTCGACCTTCTGCTGGCACAGCGCCCGCGCGGCGTTGAGCGCCTCGCTGGTGTTGACGCTGCCGCGCTTGATGATCGTCCAGCCCTGCGCGGTGGCGAACTCCTGCGCGGTGTCGACGAAGCTCTGGTAGTAGCCCTTGTCGTTGATGTCACCGGGGCTCAGCACCCCGATGACGACCTTGCCGTCACCGTTGACGTCGGGCTGGCCCGCGAGCACGGTGCCGCCGTCGGTCTTGGCGCCCGCGTCGCTCGGGGCTGCGGCCGGGGCCGGTGCCGTGGCGTCGTTGCTCGCGCAGCCGGCCAGCGCCAGCGCGCCGAGACAGGCGGTCAGTGCGGCCGTGGACCGGCCCCTTCGATAGTATGCGGCCATGACGATCCTCTCGATCTGATGCACGCGCGCCGCCCGACGGCGCGCAAGGGGGGACGAATCTTGGTCGCCGGCGGGGGTCCGGGCTTTGCCGAGCCCCTCCCCCGCCCGCGAGGCGGGTCAGGCGAGCACCTCCTCGTCGCCGGAGCGCAGGTCGGCGTAGGCGACGCGCTCCTGGTGGAAGACCGTCTCCTCGGTCGCCGCGACGAACCAGGGGAAGCCCATCCGCCCGACGGCGTGCACCCTGGTCGGGTCGATCCGGCCGGGGGAGGACATGATCGACTCGTCCGCGGTGATGCAGACCACCTCGGCGAGCACGATGTGCACCCCCGAGAAGCAGGAGGAAGGGTCGCCCCGGTCGATGACCTCGCGCACCCGGCACTCCAGGTGGGCGGGGCTGTCGGCCAGCGAGGGCGGCGCCACGACCTGTGACGGCACGGTCCGCCAGCCGACGAGGCCGGCCTCGTCCACGCCGGCCGGGTACTCCCTGGCCACCGTCTCGATGTGCTCGGCCAGGGCCGTGGTGGTGACGTTGATGACGAACTCGCCCGAGGCGCTGAGGTTCACCCAGCTGTCCTTGGGCTCGTCGGTCGCCTCCCTGACCGTGCCGATGGTGACCGCGACGAGCGGGGGCTCGCCGCAGATCGGCATGTAGTAGCTGAACGGGGCGACGTTCACGCCGCCCTGCGCGTCCAGCGTCGTGATCATCGCGATCGGACGCGGTACCACGAGCTGGGAGAGCAGCCCCTGCTTCTGCGCCGGCGTCCGGCCGGCGAGGTCGATGATCATCCGCGTACTCCCTGGACGTGTTCCTCCGCGGGCACGGTCCGCCAGCGGTGCGGGACCTCGATGCCGGTCCGGGCGAGCAGCGCGGCGGAACGTTCCCGCGCCTGCCCGGCCAGGTCGTCGAGGTCGACGGTGGTGATCCGGCCGTCGCGCACGACCACCCGGCCGTCGACGAGGACGTCGCGGACGGTGTGGCTGGGCGCGCCCCAGACGAGGTGGGTGGCGAGGTCCCCGCGGGGGATCCAGGCGGGGTCGCGGGCGTCCATCACCACGAGGTCTGCGGCCTTGCCGACCTCGATCGAGCCGACCAGGTCCCCCAGCCCGACCGCGGCGGCCCCGTCGATCGTGGCCAGCGCGAACGCCCGGCCGGCGCCGAGGACCGGACGGGTGTCGCGGTCGCGCTCCAGCGCGGCCAGCAACCGGGCGGCGCCCAGCAGGTCCGGGACGTCCCCGGCGTTGTGCGAGTCGCACCCCAGGGCGAGCCTGCCGCCGCGGTGGACCAGCTCGGCGTGCCGGCCGGCGCGGGCGTAGCCCTGGCCCAGGCGCAGGTACGCCCCGGGGCAGGAGGCCACCGCGGTCCGCGTCTCGACGAGGGCGTCGAGCTCGGCGTCGTCCAGCCAGACGGCGTGGCCGAGGACCAGGTCGGGGCCCAGCACCCCGAGGTCGCGCAGGTGCAGCACCGGCCGGGTCCCGGCCCGGCGGGCGTAGGCGTGGACGTCGGCCTCTCCCGGCGAGATGTGCCAGGTCAGACCGACCCCCAGCCGCGCGGCCAGCTCGGCGGCGCCGGTGAACAGCTCGTCGCTCGCCAGGTCGTGGCCGACCAGGGTGACCCAGCCGGTGACGGTCCCGCCGGGCGGCAGCGCCCGTACGGTCTCCTCCTGCAGGGCCAGGGTCTCGGCGGCGGGCAGCGCGTGCACGGCGCCGGGCACGTCCCAGCCCCAGCGGCCGACCCGGGCGCGGACACCGGCCGAGCGCAGGCCCGCGGCGACCCGCAGCGGGTGGGCGACCGTGCCCGGCTCCAGCAGGGTGGTGACCCCGAGCAGCAGCGACTCGGCGGCGGTCAGGGTGGCCGACAGCTCGTCGTCGTCGCCGGTGACCTTGCCGTGCAGCGGGACGATCCAGTCGAAGATGGACTCCTGGGAGCCGATGTCGTCCGGGATCATGCTGCGGACCAGCGGGTCGGCGGTGACGTGCTGGTGGGCGTTGACCAGGCCGGGGATGACGACGCAGCCGGTCGCGTCCAGCTCGGGGGTGCCGGGGAACGCCTCCCGCAGCACGGCGGCGGGGCCGATCGCGGCGATGCGCCCCGCGGCGACGGCGACGGTGGCGCCGGTGACCACCTCGCGGCGCGGCGACATCGTCACCACGTCCCCCCCGACGATCAGCAGGTCGGCGGCGGTCCCGCTCGGGGTTCCCGGGCCGTCCGGGATGCCGGGGCCGTGCTGAGCGCCGGAGCCGTGCGGGGTGCCGGAACCGTGCTGAGTGCCGGAACCGTCCGGGGTGCCGGGGCCGTGCGGGGTGCCGGGGCCGTCCGGCCGGGGGCCCGGGTACGCGCGCGGCCCGGTCACGGCCGCACCAGCACCCTGCCGACCAGGTCGCGCGAGCGCTCCAGGTCGAAGGTCTCGTACAGCTCCTCCAGGCCGCACTCGGCGGCGCGCACGGTGCGCAGGCCACCGGCGAAGTAGGCGCCGAGCATGGCGGAGAAGTCGGCGGGGGTGTACGCGCCGGCGCCCAGCAGGCGGATCCCGCGGTGGTAGATCTCGGCCAGGGAGAGCGAGACCTGGTCGCCGCCGGTGTTGCCGAACGTCACCAGCCGGCCGCCGATCCGCAGGCAGTCCAGGGACCGCCGCCAGGTGGCGGCGCCCACGTGGTCCAGGACGACGTCGGCGCCCCGGCCGCCGGTGTGCTCGCGGACGGCGTCGGCCAGCGGCTCGTCGTTGCGCACCAGCAGCTCGGCGCCGAGCCCGGCCGCCACCGCGAGCTTCTCGTCGCTGCCGGCCACCGCCACCACCCGGGCACCGGCCCGCCTGGCCAGCTGGACGGCGGCGATGCTCACCGAGCCCGCGGCTCCCTGGATCACCACGAGGTCGCCGGCGCCCACCTCGGCGACGGCGTGCACGGCGTGCCAGGCGGTGCTCCACGGCGTGGGCAGACAGGCGGCCTCGTCCAGGTCGACGTGATCGGGCACCGGGTGCGCCAGGTGGGCGGGGACCGCCACGAACTCGGCGTAGCCGCCCGGGACGTTCCCGCCGATCACCCGCAGCGAGGCGCAGTGGCCGCTGTCGCCGGCCAGGCAGTGCGGGCAGGCGCCGCAGCCCACCGTGGGGTCGACCACGACCCGGTCGCCGGTCCGCAAGGTGGTGACCGCGCTCCCGGTCGCCGCCACCCTTCCGGCGATGTCCATGCCCGCGATGTGCGGGAGGCTGAAGCCGGGCAGCACTCCGGGGCCGCGGCGCTGGAGCATGTCGAGCCGGTTCAGGGCGCAGCCGCCGACCTGGACGACCACGTCGAGCGGGCCGGGCTCGGGGTCGGCGACCCGCTGGACGCTCACCGCCTCCGGACCGCCGAAGGCCGTCTGGACCAGTGCTCGCACGCTACCCCTCCAAGCGATCGTAATTCACGATGGCGTCTCGCATTGTGATTCTGGGTCGCAATGCGTCGTACTCTGCCCCCGCTCCGGGGGCCTGTCAATGCCTCCGGAGCCAAGAGCCCCGCGCGTCACACGCTTGTTACACGAGCGTCGCTCACACTAAATATCCGCAGGTTGGAACGCTCCCGTCCCATGATGAGGGGGTCGGGGGGGTGCTTCGGCGCGGGGGAATCCGGCCGGGGGATGCGCCGTCACGCGAGCGCCCGCCCCGGAGGGGCGCCTCACCGCGGGGACGTCCGGCCGGGAAGAAGGCCTCACGACGGGAGCGCCCGGCCGGGGAGGACGCCTCACGACGGGGGCGTCCGCCCCGGAGGGGCACCTCACCGCGGGGGCGTCCGGTCGAGCAGGCGGACGGCGACCGCCTTCTCCTGGGTGTACTCCCGCATCGCCGCGTACCCGCCGCCCCGGCTGAACCCGCTGTCCCGCTGCATGTTGAAGGGGAAGCCGATGACCCCGGCGTCGGCGAACTGGTTGACCGACACCTGGCCGGAGCGCACCTGTTGGGCCAGGCGCAGCGCCCGGGAGACGTCGCCGGTCCAGATGCAGGCGAGCAGCCCGAAGTCGGTGTCGTTCATCATCTCCAGCGCCTGCCGGTCGCCGGAGAACTCCTGGACCGCCAGCACCGGCCCGAAGACCTCCTGCCGGGACAGCCGGGAGCGCGGGTCCACGCCGTCGAAGAGCGAGGGCTCGACGAACCAGCCGCCCCCCTCCCCCTCGGCGGCCGGGCCGCCCCCGGTGACCAGGCGGGCCCCCTCGGCCGGGGCGCTCTCCAGGAAGCCGAGCACCCGGCGGTACTGCGCCTCGTTGACCAGGGGCCCCATGTCGAGATCGGCGTCCCAGGGGCCGATCCGGACGGCCTTCATCAGCTCGGCCACCCGTTCCACGACCTCGCCGGCGACGGAGGACTCCACCAGAAGTCTGGAGCCCGCGTAACAGTTCTGCCCGGCGTTCTCGGTGATGGAGCCCACGATCGCCGGGATCGCGACGTCGAGGTCGGCGTCGGCGAACAGCACGTTGGGCGACTTGCCGCCCAGCTCCAGCTTGACCGGGACGAGGTTCTCGGCCGCGGCCCGCATGATCGCGCGGCCGGTGGTCGTGGAGCCGACGAAGCTGATGTGGTCCACGCCAGGGTGGGAGGTGAGCGCGGCGCCGGTGTCGGCGCCGATCCCGGCGAGCACGTTGAGCACGCCGGGAGGGAACCCGGCCCTGCGGGCCAGCTCGGCGAGGGCGAACGGCGCCAGCGGGGCCACCTCCGACGGCTTGAGCACCACCGTGTTGCCCGCGGCCAGGGCCGGCGCCACGTTGGCCGCGGTGAGCACCGCGGGAACGTTCCAGGGGATGATGACCGCGCAGACGCCGTACGGCTCCTGCAGGGTGTATCCGAGGTAGTCGGGGGTCCGGGTGGGCAGCGTGACACCGGTGAGCTTGTCGGCGGCGCCGGCGAAGTACTCCACGATGCCCTGGGCGATGAAGACGTTCGTCCGCCCGCCCGACAGCGGCTTGCCGACGTCCCTGGCCTCCAGCCGGGCCAGCTCCTCCACGTGCTCGCCGATCAGCTCCGACCAGCGGCGCAGCAGCCTGCCGCGCTCGGAGGCCGAGGTCGCGGCCCAGCCGGGGAAGGCCCGCCGGGCCGCCGCGACGGCGTCGTCGACGTCGCCGGCGCCGGCGCGGGCCACCGTCTGGATGGTCCGGCCGGTGGCGGGGTCGACGACGGGCAGTTCCCCGGAGTCCCGGGCCGCCGTCCACTCGCCGTCGATCAGCTGCTGGGCGGGAGGGATGAAGAGTTCGGCCATGGTTGGAATCCTTGACCCCTTCCGTTCTGCATGTCAAGATGCCATCTCATTTTATGAAAACAGTTGGGGGATCCGTGCGCATCACCGCCGCCGTTCTGGAGACCGCCGGGGGCCCCTTCGTCCTCCGGGACGTCGACCTGGCCGAGCCCAGGCCCGACGAGGTGCTGGTGCGCGTGGTCGCCACCGGCGTCTGCGGCACCGACCTGGAGTTCGCAGGCTTCTTCCCCACCCCGGCCGTGCTGGGCCACGAGGGCGCCGGGATCGTCGAGCGGGTCGGCTCACGGGTCACGTCGGTCTCCCCCGGTGACCACGTGGCGATGAGCTTCACCTCCTGCGGGGCCTGCCCGGCCTGCCTGACCGGCTCCCCGGCCTACTGCCGCGACTTCGACGCCCTCAACTTCGGCGGACACCGGGCCGACGGCTCCTCGGCGCTCTCGCTGGACGGCGCGCCGGTCAACGGCCACTTCCTGGGGCAGTCCTCCTTCGCCACCCACGTCGTGGCGCCCGAGCGGGCCGTCGTGCCGGTGGACGCGAGCCTGGACCTGACCCGCATCGGCCCGTTCGGCTGCGGCGTCCAGACCGGCGCGGGCGGGGTGTTCAACGTGCTGCGCCCCGGGCCCGGCTCCTCCATCGCCGTCTTCGGGGCCGGCGCGGTGGGCGTGGCGGCGATCATCGCGGCCTCCCTCAGCGGCTGCTCGGTCGTGGCCGCGGTCGACGTCAACCCGGCCAAGCTGGAGGCGGCCCGCTCCTACGGGGCCACGCACACGATCGACTCCTCCGCCGGCGACCCGGCCACGGCACTGCGCGAGATCGCGCCCCACGGGTTCGGGTTCACCGTCGACACCACCGGCCGCCAGGAGGTGCTGCGCACCGCCGTGGAGGCACTGGCCCCGCTCGGCCGGTGCGGCGTGATCGGCGTGGGCCCCAGCCAGGACATCAGCCTCGACTGGCGCAGCGTCCTCAACGGCCGCACCGTCACCGGCATCATCGCCGGCTCCAGCCTGCCGCAGGTCTTCCTGCCCCGGCTGCTGGACCTGTACGCCGCGGGCCGCTTCCCGGTCGACCGGATGATGACCCCCTACCCCTTCGAGCGGATCGGTGACGCGATCGCCGATCTGCGCGCCGGCAGGACCGCCAAGGCCGTCCTGACCTTCTGACCTCGGTGTCCTTGTTCGCGGGGGCGTGATGTCGCCGCGACATGCGAGACATTGTCTCGTGATCCGCACCGGGTTAGACTTCCCGGACCCAGACACCCAGTGGCGCGGCTGGGCAACACCGCGCATCGTTCGTATGGATATGGGGCCTGTGCGCCATGACCCAGCAGACTGAGTTCGACCACCACTCCGCGGCCTGCACCGCCGATCCGGTCGACTACTACCGGTCCTTCCGCGAACAGTGCCCGGTCGGCAGGACCGAGGCCCACGGCGGATTCGTCTACACCACCCGTTACGCCGACGTGGCCAGGATCGCCCGCGACGACGACACCTTCTCCTCCTCCCGGGCCTCCTCGGGCGTCGACCGGGTCGCGATCGTCATCCCCAGCGGCCCCGGCCTGGAGCAGTACCCGATCGAGCTGGACCCTCCGGAGTCCACCGGGTACCGCGACCTGATCAACCCGCTGCTCACCCCGGACGCCGTCGAGTCGCTCCGGCCGATGATCGCCCGTCACGCGACGCGCGTCGTCGACGCGTTCATCGAGCACGGCTCGGCCGACCTCGTCCGCGACCTGACCAACCCGCTGCCCGCGGCGGTCACCCTGGACTGGCTGGGCTTCCCCGAACAGGACTGGGCCCGGCTGGCGGGCCCGATCCACGACATCTTCGCCGCGCCCGCCGACAGCGACCGGGCCCGCCGGGGCGCCGAGGGCCTGGCCTACATGGAACGGCGGATCCGCGAGATCATCCGGGAGCGCCGGGCCGAGCCCACCTCGGACGCGACCAGCGTCCTGGCCGCGCAGACCGGCCCCGACGGCCTCCCGTACGGCGAGGACGAGCTGGTCTCGGTGATCGGGCTGCTCATCGCGGGCGGCGTGGACACCACCACCTCGCTGACCGGCTCGGTGCTGGTGCACCTGAGCCGCCACCCCGGCCAGCTCCGGCGCCTGATCGACTCGCCCGACCTGCTCGACTCGGCGACCGAGGAGTTCCTGCGGGCGTTCGCCCCCTCGCAGTCCATGGCGCGCACCGCGCGCGCCGACACCGAGATCGGCGGCTGCCCGGTACGGGCCGGTGAGCGCGTGCTGATCCCGTGGGTGGCCGCCAACCACGACCCGGCCGTCTTCCCCGACCCGGCCGAGGTGCGCCTGGACCGGGACGCCGCCCGGCACCTGAGCTTCGGCATCGGCACGCACCGCTGCGCCGGGGCGCACCTGGCGCGCGCCATGTTCCGCGAGATGATCACCCAGGTGCTGACCCGGCTGCCCGGTTTCCGGGTCCTGGAGGAGGGGCTCGTCGCCTATCCCACCCGGGGCAACCAGTCCGGCTGGGACGCGATCCCCGCCGTCTTCCCGCCGGGGCCCCGGCTCGGCTCCGGCACACGGTCCGCGGCGTCGCCCTTCGGGCAGGCCCTCTCCTTCGAGGTCGTCGTCGCCGGGGCCGAACCGGTCGCCGACGGCGTGCTGGCGCTGACCCTGACCAGGGCCGGCGGCGGGGACCTGCCCTCCTGGGAGCCCGGCGCGCACCTGGAGTTCCGGCTGCCCTCGGGACGCGTCCGGCAGTACTCCCTGTGCGGGGACCCGGCCGAACGGGACCGCTACCGGGTGGCGGTGCTGCGCGAGGAGAACGGCCGGGGCGGTTCCGCCGAGGTGCACGAGATCGCCCGCGAGGGCGTCGTCGTCGGCGTGCGGGGACCGCGCAACCACTTCCCGCTGGTGCCCGCCGACGACTACCTGTTCGTCGCCGGGGGCATCGGCGTCACGCCGATCCTGGCCATGGCGCGGGCCGTGGCCCGGCGGGGCGGCGCGTTCCGCGTCCTGTACGGCGGGCGCTCCCGCGCCACCATGGCCTTCCGCGACGAGCTGGCCGGGTACGCGGGCGGGAACGCCGAGCTGGTCCCCCAGGACGAGTTCGGCCTGCCCGACCTGGACGCCCTCCTGGGCTCGGCGGGCCCGTCCACCGCGATCTACTGCTGCGGCCCGGCCGGGATGATCGAGGCGGTCGAGCGGGTCTGCGAGCGGCTGGGCGTCTCGGACCGGCTGCACGTGGAGCGCTTCGGCGCCGGGGACGACCTGGAGGCGGTCTTCGACCCGGCGGCCAACGCCGCCTTCGACGTGCATCTGGCCCGGACCGGCAGGACCGTGCGGGTCCGGCCCGACCAGCGGCTCATCGAGGCGGTCCGCGAGGCCGTCCCGGGTCTGTCGTACGACTGCGAGAAGGGGTACTGCGGGGCGTGCGAGACGCGGGTGCTCGCGGGCACCCCCGAGCACCGCGACTCGCTGCTCACCGCCGAGGAGCGGGAGGCCGGGCGGACGATGATGATCTGCGTCGGCCGCTCCTGCTCACCGCGCCTGGTCCTGGACCTGTGAGAGGCCGGTCCGCGATCTGTACGCCCGGCAGGAGACGTCATACGATGCCGCCATGCCGAATCTGGGACCGATCGAGCTCCTGCTCCTCCTCCTGATCGTCGCGATCTGCGTCGGCCTGGTGATGACCCTCAGGAGGGGGTCGCGCGGGTCCTCCGGGGCGCCGACGCCGTCGGCGAAGGCGGCACCGGCCCCGGCGGACCTGCGCGAGCTGGTCACCCGGCTGACCCGCCAGGGGAAGAAGATCGAGGCGATCAGGGAGCTGCGCCGGCACACCTCCCTCGGCCTGGCCGAGGCCAAGGCGGTCGCCGACGCGGTGGACGCGGGGCACGACATGTGGGGTCATCCCCTAATGGCCCGGTTCCGGCCGGTGAACCCCATGGTCACGCCCGCCGCCGGCGCGAACGGGGCCGGTGACCTGGCGAGCCGGGTGCGCGCGCTCAAGGCCGCCGGACGCGCCGAGCAGGCGGTCCACCTGGTACGCGGCGAGACCGGCATGGGCGAGCGCGAGGCCGTGCTGTTCGTCGAGGCGATCTGAGGCCGGGCCTCCGCAGAACGAGCGAGGCCGTCGTCCGGAGACGAGCGAGGCCGTCGCCCGGCGTCCGTCGTGGGGACGGAGGCGGACGACGGCCCCGGTGGGCCCACGGTCGTTCAGTCGTTCAGCGGCTCGACGTAGCGGCCGTCGAGGTGGAGCGTGCTCCGGACGGCGAGGCCGCTGTAGGAGTACTCGACCCCCACCAGCGCCACGTGCTCGCCCACCTTGAACTCCAGGGACTTCTTGCTCATCAGCAGGCGACTCTCCTCCACGACCTGGCCGTCGAGCTTCACCACGATCTTGCCGGTCATGGTGCTGTGCTCGACCTCGATGTCGCGTTCCTGCCCATCGACGTCCAGCCGCCAGACGTTGCTCGCCTCACTCATGCTCGCTCCCTGTTCTCGCTCGATTACGGTCATGACCGCGACCTGCTTTTGAACAGGCTCTTACCATTTTTGCGGCGTATATACCTTCGATCAGGCGGAGCGTCTCCGCGGCGGGCCGGTCAGGCGGCCGTGCCGAGCATCCCGTTCGGGTCGAGGACGAACTTGGACGCCGCGCCCTGGTCGAAGTCCTCGTACCCCTTGGGCGCCTGCTCCAGCGGGATCGGCACGGCGTTGACCGCCTTGGCGATCTGCACCCTGTCGTGCAGGATCGCCTGCATCAGCCACCGGTTGTAGCGCATGACCGGGGTCTGGCCGGTGGTGAAGGAGAGCGACTTGGCCCAGCCCAGGCCGAGCCGCAGGGAGAGCGACCCCTGCTTGGACGCCTCGTCGTGGGCCCCGGGGTCGCCGGTCACGTACAGGCCGGGAATGCCGAGCGCCCCGCCGGCGCGGGTGACCTGCATGAGCGAGTTGAGCACCGCGGCGGGCTGCTCCTCGCCGGATCCGGCGCCGTGACCGCGCGCCTCGAAACCGACGGCGTCGACGGCGCAGTCGACCTCCGGCTCGCCGAGGATCTGCTCGATCTGGTCCTGGGGCTCCCCCTGGGACACGTCCACGGTCTCGCAGCCGAAGCTGCGGGCCTGCTCCAGGCGCTCCTTGTTCAGGTCACCGACGATCACCGCGGCGGCCCCCAGCAGGAACGCCGAGACGGCCGCGGCCAGCCCGACCGGTCCGGCACCCGCGATGTAGACGGTCGATCCCGGCTTCACCCCGGCGGTGACACAGCCGTGGAAACCGGTCGGGAAGATGTCGGTGAGCATGGTCAGATCGAGGATCTTCTCCATCGCCCGGTCCCGGTCGGGGAACTTCAGCAGGTTCCAGTCGGCGTAGGGCACCAGGACGTACTGGGCCTGCCCGCCGACCCAGCCGCCCATGTCGACGTAGCCGTACGCCGAGCCGGGCCGGTCGGGGTTGACGTTCTCGCAGATCCCGGTCTTGCCCTCCTTGCAGTTGCGGCAGCGGCCGCAGGCGATGTTGAAGGGCACCGAGACGAGATCGCCCACCGAGACGAACTCCACCCCCGGGCCGACCTCGACGACCTCGCCGGTGATCTCGTGGCCGAGGATCAGCCCGTGCGGCGCGGTGGTGCGGCCCCGGACCATGTGCTGGTCGCTGCCGCAGATGTTCGTCGCGACCGTCTTGACGATCGCGCCGTGCGGGACCTTGCGTCCCACGTTGGCCGGGTTCACCCCGGGCCCGTCCTTGAGCTCGAACTCCGGGTAGTCGATGGTCTCCACCGTCACCTTGCCCGGCCCCTGGTACGAGACGGCCCTGTTGCTCGGCATGACGTCCTCCCTTTCCCTCGTGGTGCCCTTCCGTGCGCGGTCGCTGCCTGCGGGGGTGGGAGGGGGGTCGTGACGACCGGGTGTTCGAGCCGGAACGATCGGTTCTCCAGGCGTGGCGCTCCACGCAGGTTCTTCCCGTTCTCTCCTTTTTCCACCATATACCTGGGGGTCCTCCTGAACCGTCCGGCTCTCAGGAGGTCCGGCACCGCCGGTGGACGCCGCCGGACCACCCGGTTCCCAGAGGGTCCGGCACCGCCGGTGGACGCCGTCGAGCCACCCGGTTCTCAGGAGGTCCGGCACCGCCGGTGGACGCCGTCGAGCCGCTCGGTGAACCCTCCCCGGTCGAGGTGTTCCAGGAGCGGCACCGCGACCCTGCGGCTGGTGCCGAGGGCCTGCCTGGCCTGGCTGACCGTGAACGGCTGCGGCAGCCGGGCGAGCACCCGGGCCGCCAGGGCGTCCGCGCCGGGCAGCAGCACGATCCCCTCGGCCACCCGCAGCAGCGCCCCCGCCCGTACGGCCGCCGCCACCTCGCGGGGGCCCAGCCCCAGCGCGGCCAGGCGGTCCGCCTCCGGTGCCTGGAAGGGACGGGCGGCCAGGTCGGCGCCGAGCCGTCCGACGGCGCGGGCGACCGGCGCGGGCAGCCCGCTCCGCCCGGTCACGATCCTGCCCTCGGCCAGGGTGAGCGGCGGCCGGACCAGCGCCGCGACCAGCCGCCGTTCGGGCAGGCCGAGCTCGTGGCGGGCCGCCTCCACCGGCATCCCGGGCTCCAGCGGATGATCGGCCGCGTACCGCCGCACCGTCTCGGGCAGCCGCTTCCCCAGCCCCGACCAGTACTCCGGATCGGCGTGCCAGTCGGCGCAGACCGGTCCGGTGCCAGGGACGCGTCCCAGGGCGCGCAGCTCACCGGCGCGCAGCAGCAGGTGGGTACGGAGCAGCGAGGCCGCGTCCGGGGCGGCCCCGGCCAGCTCGGCCGCCCGCTCCCGGGCCGCGCCCCGGCGGCGCAGCTCGGGCGGACGGGGGTCGAGCACGCGGGCCCCGGCCAGCACCCGCACCTCACCGCGGCTGCGGCCGGGATCGCGCAGCAGCAGCACGTCGCCCGCGTGCAGGGGCAGCGGCCGGGCCAGCCGGAGCCGGGCGATCCGCCCGCCGAGCGGCCGTACGGTGCAGACGACCGAGGCGGAGCCGAGATGCGCGGTCAGCCGCCCCGGCAGGTCCGCGGCCCCCCACCCCTCGCCGTGGCGGGCGGCGGCGCCCTCCCCCGGGCGCCCCGCCGGTTCCCCCTCGGAAGGGACGGCGCGCCCGGCCGGGCTCAGCCGCACGTCGACCAGGTCGGTGCGGGTCCACGCGCCCGGGGTGACCAGGGCCGTGCCGCGCTCGGCGGGACCCTGGAGGCGCAGGTTGAGCGCGACCCTGGCCACGCCGTTCACCGAGGTCACCGGCTCCTTGAGGCACTCCAGCGCCCGGACGCGC
This sequence comes from Streptosporangium sp. NPDC050855, assembly GCF_044456585.1. Lineage (NCBI taxonomy): Bacteria > Bacillati > Actinomycetota > Actinomycetes > Streptosporangiales > Streptosporangiaceae > Streptosporangium > Streptosporangium sp. NPDC050855. Next base: position 56,136 of record NZ_JBITFY010000018.1, on the reverse strand, counting down.
GCGGGGACGTCGCCGAGGAGCAGCTCGTCCCCCGCGGCGACGGTGCCCGCGGGCAGCGTGCCGGTCACCACCGTCCCGCTGCCGCGCACGGTGAACGCGCGGTCGATCCAGAGCCGTACCGGCGCGGCGGGGTCGGCCGGGGGCAGGGCCGCCACCAGCCGGTCCAGCGCCCGGCGCAGCTCGTCGAGCCCCTGCCCGGTACGGCCGCTCACGGCCAGCGTCTCGACCCCGGCCAGACCGCCCGCGGCCAGCCGGTCCCGTGCCGTACGGGCGGCGGGGGCGGGATCGGCGAGGTCGGCGCGGGTCACCACGAGCAGGCCGTGCCGCACGCCCAGCGCCTCCAGCGCCACCAGGTGCTCCTCCGACTGCGGCATCCACCCGCCGTCCGCCGCGACCACGAACATGACCGCGGGGGCCGGACCGGCCCCGGCCAGCATGGTGGCCAGGAAGCGCTCGTGGCCGGGCACGTCGACGAAGGCCAGCCGCTCCCCCGAGGGCAGCGTCGTCCAGGCGTGGCCGAGCTCGATGGTCAGGCCCCGCCGCCGTTCCTCCTCCAGGCGGTCGGGCTCCATCCCGGTCAGCGCCCGTACCAGCGTGGACTTGCCGTGGTCGACGTGGCCGGCGGTGGCGACGACGTGCATCAGAGATCCGCCCCCAGGACCGCCCGCACCACGTCGCCGTCGGTCCCGGCGGGCACGCCGCGCAGGTCCAGCAGGAGGCGGTGCCCCTCCACCCGGCCCACGACCGCGGGGTCCCCGGTCCGCAATGGTCCGGCGAACCGCTCGGGCAGGCTGACCGCGGCGCTCGGCAGCGTCACCCCGGGTGCCCCGCCGCCGCCCACCGCGGCCTCGCTGGGCACGGCGCGAGCGTCGATCCCGGCCTCGGCCAGCCTGCGGGCGAGCGCGGCGGCGCGCTCGCCCAGCACCGCGGGATCGGCGTGCAGCGCCTGGGCGACCGGGGGTTCGGGGCCGCGCAGGGTGGCCTCCAGCGCGGCCAGCGTCAGCTTGTCCACCCGGAGCGCGCGGGCGAGGGGGTGTCTCCTGCACGTCTCGACCAGGTCGCGGCGGCCCAGCAGCAGCCCGGCCTGCGGGCCGCCGAGCAGCTTGTCGCCGCTGGCCGTGACCAGCGCGGCCCCGGCCTCCAGGGCGCTCGCCGCGTCGGGTTCGTCGGGCAGCAGCGGCTCGCGCGCGAGCAGGCCGGAGCCGATGTCGGCGACCACGGGCACGCCGAGCCCGGACAGCTCGGCGATCCCGGCCGAGCCGGTGAAGCCCTCGATCCGGAAGTTCGACGGGTGCACCTTGAGGACGAACCCGGTCTCGGGGCCCACGGCCGCGCGGTAGTCGGCGTAGGAGGTGCGGTTGGTGGTGCCCACCTCGCGCAGCCTGGCCCCGGTGGAGACGAGCAGGTCGGGGATGCGGAACCCGTCGCCGATCTCCACCAGCTCGCCCCTGCTGACCACGATCTCCCGTTCGGCGGCGAGCGCGGTGGCCACCAGGACGAGCGCGGCGGCGTTGTTGTTGACCACGTGCGCGTCCTCCGCGGCGGGCACGGCCCGGGCGAGCGCGTCCAGCGTGCCCCGTCCCCGGCGGGCGCGGACACCGGTGGCCAGGTCGAACTCCACGTCGGTGTGACCGGCCGCGGCCAGGGCCGCCGTCCGCGCGGCCTCCGACAGGGGCGCCCGGCCGAGGTTGGTGTGGACCAGCACCCCGGTCATGTTGATCACCGTCCGCAGGCTCGCCGGGTACGGCGGCAGCGCCGCCACGGCCGCGTCCGCCACCTCCCGCGGGTCGAGCCCGCCCTGCCGTACGCGCTGCTGGGCCAGCGTGACCGCCTCCTTGACGACGGCACGGCCGAGCCGCCCCACCGCCGCGACGAGCCGGGGGTCGGCGAGGACGGCATCGGTGCGCGGTACGAGCCTTCGTGAGTCCACCCCTCGAAAATAGAGCGGGGACGTACCGGAATCGAAGCCACCGGGCCGCGGGATCCGGCCCGGCCGGTTCCTCGGGCACACCGCCGGGACCGACGGTTCCGGGGGTCCACGACCGGCCGGCCCGATCTTCAGGGGTTTGGTCCGCTCACGACCAGGTATCTCCTCGACCTCATGGGTGTTCCCGGCATGGACCGGTGTCGAAAGGTCAGGCGTGTGATGAACGATCCTTCGCGTGTCCTCGTTCTGGGCGGGACCGGCAAGACCGGCAGCCGGGTCGCCTCCGCGCTGCGCCGCCGCGGCGCCGACCCCGCCGTGGCCTCGCGCCGGGGCCCGGTCCGCTTCGACTGGGCCGACCGCTCGACGTGGGGACCGGCCCTGGACGGCGTCGACGCCGTGTACGTGGTCGACTCCCAGGGGCCGGACGCGCCGGAGGAGGTCCGCGCGTTCGCGGATCTCGCCGCCGGCGCCGGGGTACGGCGCCTGGTCCTGCTCTCCTCCCGCACCCTCGGCGAGATGGGCGAGGACCTCCTCGCCACCGAGCGGGCCGTCAAGGAGTCCGGTGTGCGGTGGACGATCCTGCGCCCGACCTGGTTCGCCCAGAACTTCACCGAGCTGGACTTCATCGCCTCCCCGCTGGACGACACCGGCGAGCTGCGGCTGCCCACCGGCGACGGCCGGGAGGCGTTCATCGACCTGGAGGACCTCGCCGAGGTGGCGGCGGTGGCGCTGACCGGGGACGGGCACGCGGGGCGCACGTACGTCCTGTCCGGCCCGCGATCCCTCAGCTTCGCGGAGGCGGTCGGCGAGATCGCCCGCGCGTCGGGCCGTGCGCTGCGTTTCGTCCCGGTCGGCGAGGAGGAGTACCGTGCCGAGCTCGCCGCCACGGGACGCCCGGACGCCGTGGCCGAGGAGATGATCGCCGTTCTCCGCCATGTCCGCCTGGAGCGCGGCTGGGAGCCGACCGACGGGGTCCTGCGGGCGCTGGGCCGCCCGCCCCGTGACTTCGCCGACTACGTCGCCCGGACCGACTTCGGCACCGGCTGACCGGCGGACGCACAAAATAGTCTGCAACAAATTTATCTGCTACGGTCTCTTCTGTTCCCTTCCGGAGCGGGAGACGGTCACGGTGCGCACCGCGCCTTCCCCGACCCGACCCGACCCGGCCCGACCCGGCCCGGCCCGCACCGGCACCGGCACCGTCACCTCCCGGTCGCGCCGGCCGACGCCCACCGGCCCGGCCGCCGCGATGCCGACGACGGTCCCGGGGGGCGGCATCGCGACCGTGTCGATGCCGGAGGTCCGCTCCGGGACCGCCCGGCCGTCACACGCGGCCCGACGAGACACCGTGCAGACAGGAATCGATGAAGATGACCGAGCCGACCGCCACGAACGAGAACGACCAGGTCTCCGGCCCCGCGCCGCGGGCCCTGACCGACCAGGAACTGGTGAACCTGCTCGGCGAGCAGCAGTTCGGCGTGCTGGCGACCGTGGGGCGCAGCGGCCACCCCCACCTGTCCACCGTCCTCTACCACTGGGATCCCGACGAGCGGGTCGTACGGATCTCCACGACGAACGACCGCCTCAAGGCACGCCGGCTGCGCGACGATCCCCGTCTCGCCCTGCACGTGAACGGGCCGGACGTCTGGTCGTTCGCCGTCGCCGAGGGCGATGCGGAGGTGTCGGAGATGACGACCACGCCCGGGGACGCGATCGGCAGGGAGTTGCTGGCCCTCACCCCGGGCTTCGAGGACCCGGCGCAGGAGGCGGCGTTCCTCGGACAGGCGGTGAGGGAACGACGCGTGGTGATCAGGCTGCGGGTGTCACGCCTGTACGGCACCGCCCTGGACATTCCCACCGGGGACCGGTAGGGCGGGTGGTGGATCGCGCCCGTCCGGTGAGCCCCGGTGTGACGACCGTGCCCGGCACGTGTCCGGGCATGGCCCCCGTCTCGCCGCGTCCCGGGGGGCGGGTCAGGGTGCCGGGAACCGGCGCAGCGTCGGGCTGAGCACCGTACCCGCCGCGACGAGGGCCAGGCCGGCCGCGCAGACCAGCACGGCGGTCGAGCCGCCGGCCGTCATGAGGAGGCCGCCGACCATCGGGCCCAGTGCGGCGGCCCCGCCGGAGAACAGCCCGGCGATGCCGGAGAGACGGCCGCGCAGGTGGTCGGGGGTGACCGTGAGCTGGTAGGTGAGGACCGTGGTGTTCGCGACCGGGGCGAGGAACGCGGCCCCGCCGAGGAGCACCCCGAGGAGGATGCCGCTCGGCACGACCGCCATCAGCGCGGTCATCACGGCCGCGACGAGCGGGAAGCCGACGATGAAGAGGAACGGCGGGAGGGCCGCGTGCAGGCGGGCCGCGGATAGGGCTCCCAGCAGGCCGCCCGCGCCGATGCACGCCATCGTCAGGCCCACCTCACCCGGGCTCACCCCCTCCCCCGTCATCGCCAGGACGATGATGACGAGCGCGCCGAAGACGAGGTTGGACAGTCCCATCCACACCAGCGTCATCCTGATGACCCGGTGTCCCGCCACCCAGCGGAACCCCTCGGCGACACCGCTCCCGGTCACCCGTGCCCGAGGTGACCCCGCCGTGGCCGCCTGTCGCGGCAGGCGCAGGAACAGCAGCGTGACGAAGGAGGCCGCGAGCATGATCGCGTCAGCGCCGAAGGGCGCCGTGTGGTGCAGGGCGAACAGGAAGCCCGCCAGGGCCGGTCCGAGCAGGGTGGCGATGAAGGGCCGCGCGGTGTTGCGGGCGATCGCCAGCGGTAGCTGTGACTCGGGTACCACCTGCGGGAGCGCGGCCTGCTCGGCCGGCTGGAACACCGAGCTGAGGAACCCTTCGACGGCGGCGACCAGCAGGATGTGAGGGAAGCTGTACACGCCCATCAGCAGCGCCACGGCCACGCTGCCCATCGCGAGGGCACGGGCGCCGTGGCACAGCAGCATGACCTTCTTGCGGTCCCACCGGTCGGCGACCACCCCGGCCGGCACGTTCGCCACCATGTGGGCCGTCGCGAGCACCGACGAGACCAGGCCCATGTCCAGCGGTGAGCCCGACATGGCCAGGATGAGCAGCGGGAAGGAGACGAAGGTGATCTCGCTGCCCAGCTCGGAGAAGAGCTGGCCGGTCCACAGGATGTTGTAGTCCCGGTTGCGGGACAGGCGGACCGGCCCGCCTCCGCCCGCGCTCCCCTCCGGTGCCCGTACGCTCCCCATGGCGGACGTCACCCTCCCGCGCCGGAAGCGCCGGGGGCGACGGGAGCGCTGTCGCCGTCACGCGCCCGCCTGGCCAGCCGGCCGGCGACCTGGACGAGATCGACCTCCCCCGTCCCGGGGTCGCGCAGGAACCGGCCGGTGTAGGTGGTACGCCCCCCGGCGGGTTCCCGCATCGTGAAGCGCAGGCCCTCGAAGAGGGTCAGCTCGAACCGCTCCGCCGCGTTCGTCGTCAGGCCGAGCCCGCCGGCGCCGTCGGCGACGACCGTGAACTCCATCTCCCCGTTGACGTACCGGCCCGCGCACTCCGGCGGCCCCGGCGCCCGCGGCCCCGGGTCGGCGGGCCGCGACAGGCCGCGGCCTCCCACGGCCCGTCCCCCCGGGCGGAGCTCTTCCAGCAGGTCCTCCCAGAGCGCCGGTCCGGTGGCGGCGTTCGTGGTCAGCGCGACCACGGTCCCGCCGGCCTGCTCGAACCGCAGGTGGCAGGAGGTTCCCTCGCCCGTGCCGTCGTGTCCGAACCAGTCGGGCCCGGCGTCGCGGTATATCGCCCAGCCGAGCCCCCAGGAGTCGGCCATGCCGAACGGCCCGGCCGTCACGCCCGCGAGCTGGTCGCGGCGCATCTCACGGGCGGAGTCACGGTCGATCACCGCCTGGAACGAGGGGGCACCGAGGTGCATCCGCGCGAACGTGACCAGGTCGGCGGCGCCGAGGGCGAGCCCGGCGCTCGGCGCCGCCACCTTCGGCAGGGTCTGCCCGGTGACCGGCAGCATCCGGTCACGAGCCCGCTGCACGGTGTGCCCGGTCACCACCGGCCGGAATCCCGAGGGCGGGCCGACGACGAACGCGGGCGCGATGTCCAGCGGCTTCAGGATGATCGCCTCCGTCGCCTCCCACCAGCTCATCCCGGTGATCACCTCGACGAGGTGCCCGGCCAGGATGTAGCCGATGTTGGAGTAGGAGAAGAGGGTCCCCGGCGGGTGTACGGCATCGGACTCGCGGCAGTGCCGGGCCACCCACCGGCGCCGGACCTCGGAGTGGTCTCCGCCCTCGTCGATGTTGGAGGCCAGCCCGCCGGTGTGGCTGAGCAGCCGCCGCGCCGTCATCCTCCCGCCGCCCCCCACCTCGGGCACGTACTCGGCCAGCGGCGCGTCGAGGTCGATGTCCCCGCCGGCCGCCAGAGCCATCACCAGCGTCGCGGTGAAGGGCTTGGTGAGCGAACCGAGCGGGAAGGCCGACCGGCGGGTCACCGGCCCGCCGGTCCCACAGGTCTCCTCGCCGGTCTCGGCGGTCACGGTCTCGCCCGCGTGGTGCACGGCCAGCTGCGCCCCCGGTACGCGATGCTCGCGGGCCAGCCCGGCCAGCAGCGAGGGAAGGTGGACGTCCATGCTCACTCCCCTTCCGCGCGGCCGGCGGCCGGGTCGAGGTGCGCGGCGACGGCGCGCAGCGCGGCCAGGAGGTCCTCCGCCAGGCCCGCGACCGTGGCGCCGTCGTAGGCGCCCGCCGCGTGGCTCCAGTCGAACCTCAGCCTGCCGTCCGCCACCGAAGCGGTGATCTCCAGGGCGCGGGCACCCGGCGCGCCGGTGGGCGGCACCGCGCGGAACGAGCGGTAGAGGACGCTATCGCCCGGATCCGGCGGCTCGTGGAAGGCGAAGGCCACCCGTGGCCGGTTCCTCCCGGGCGGTTCCGGGGCCGGCGAGCCCGGCGGGGTGAGGTGGCGCAGCGCTCCGTAGCCGAGGCCGCCGCCCGGAACGGCGCGGAGACGCGCGCGGACGGCCCTGACGATCGCCGGCCAGTCGGCCGTCTCCTCGCCGGGCGCGCCGAGCACGGCGGGGAACGCGGTGGCGAACCGGCCGACGGTGCGGGAGAGGTCGGCCTCGTCGAAGATCTCCTCCCTGCCGTGGCCCTCCAGTTCGATCAGCACGCTGTCACCGCCCGTCCAGCGGCACAGCACCCGCACCAGCGCGCCGAGCAGCACGTCCCCGGTCCCGGCGCGGAACGCCGCGGGCGCCGCGCGCAGGAGCAGCCCGCTCTCGCGTTCCCCCAGGGAGACGGACACGCGCCCGGAAACGGCCGCGGCCGACGGCGCGGGAGCGGGCGGCGGTACGGTCTCGGGCAGCGTCGTCCAGTACGCCGCCTCCTCGGCGAATCCTCCCTCGGCGGCGTACCCGGCCAGCAGTCCGGCCCAGCGCCGGAAGGAGAAGGGCTCCGGCCCCGGGTCCGTCGGCGTCCCGGCCTCCCACCGCCGGTAGGCCCGCTCCAGGTCGTCGAGCAGGATGCGCCAGGAACGCGCGTCGACCGCCAGCGGGTGGACGGTGAGGCAGAGCCAGGGCCGTCTTCCCCGGCCGAGGTCGAGCAGCGAGGCCCGTAGCGGCGCCCCGTCCGGATCGAGGCCGCGGGCGGCCTCGCCGGCCGCGAACCGGTCCACGACCTCTTCCACGTCCGCGACCGCCCGCGCACCGGGGCTTCCGGCCTCCCGCGCGCCGGGTTTCCCCGCCTCCCGTGTCACGGGCCCCACGGCGCCGGACAGGTCGTACCGGCGTAGCGGGTCGCCGGTGGCCGCCGGTGGCGCGGCGTGCTGCTCCCAGGAGCCGTCCGCGTGCCCGAAGCGCGAGCGCAGCGCGTCGTGCCGTGCCACCAGCGCGGCCAGGGCCGCGCGCAGTCCCTCCTCGGTGGTGTCCTCGGCCAGTTCGACGAGCACGGGCCGGGCGAGGCGGTGCGGGGACGACCCGTACGTCTCGACGAACCCGCGCTGGGCGGGGGTCAGGGGCACCGGGCCGGGCGCACCCGGGCCGGCCGTCTCCACCGGTCCCGTCGCGCTCGCGAGGCGCGCCACGGTCTGGTTCAGGAACAGGTCCTTCGGCGAGACGCGCAGCCCGGCCCGCCTGGCCCGGTGGACGACCTGCATGCTCAGCAGCGAGTCGCCGCCGAGGTCGAAGAAGTTGTCCTCCACACCGATCCGGTCCGTCTCGACACCGAGGACCTCGGCCCAGATCCCGGTCAGCAGCAGCTCGGTCGCGTCACGCGGAGCGACGCGACCGGCGCCCGTGGCCGTGCCCTCGGGCGCGGGCAGCGCGTTCCTGTCCGCCTTCCCGCTCGGCGTCAGCGGGAGCTCGTCCAGCGGGACGAAGAAGGCGGGCACCATGTAACCGGGCAGGGATCGCCCGGTGTGCTCGCGCAGCTCGGCGGTGGTCGGCGCGGTGTCCCCGGCGGGCACCAGGTACGCCACCAGCCGTCGGTCGCCCGGCCTGTCCTCCCTGACCGTCACCACCGCGGACGCGACACCCGGGTGGGCGAGCAGGACGCTCTCGATCTCCCCGGGCTCGATCCGGAACCCCCGGATCTTCACCTGGTCGTCGACCCTGCCCACGTACACGAGCACGCCGTCGGCCCGCCACCGGACCACGTCGCCCGTACGGTACATGCGCGCGCCGGCGGGGCCGAACGGGTCGGCCACGAACCGCTCCGCGGTCAGTGCGGGACGGCCCAGGTAGCCGCGGGCCACGCCGTCCCCCGCGATGTACAGCTCCCCCGGGACGCCGGGGGGCACCGGCTGGCAGAAGCGGTCCAGCACGTACACCCTGGTGTTGGCGATCGGCACGCCGATGGGGGGCGCCACCGCGTCTGCGGCCTCCACCATCGCCGCGGTGGACCAGATCGTGGTCTCCGTCGGCCCGTACAGGTTGGTCACCGACCGCGCCGCCTCCGCCAGCGTTCCCGCCAGGTCCGCCGGCAGCGCCTCGCCGCCGACGAGGACGCGCACGCCCGCGAGGACCTGACGGGCCTCCTCGGCGACCGCCCGCCACAGGCTGGGCGTGGCCTGTACGACCGTCACCGACTCCTCGGCGACGACCCGCCGCAGCCGCCGCGGGTCGTGGACCAGTTCGCGCCCGGCCAGGACCACGGCCGCGCCGCTGATCAGCGGCACGAACAACTCCAGGCCCGCGATGTCGAACCCGACCGTCGTCATCGCCAGCAGGCGGTCGCGGGAACCGAGGCCGAACCGGTCCCGCATGTCCACCAGGAAGTTGCGCAGGTTGCCCCGGGAGACCACCACGCCCTTGGGCCTGCCGGTGGAGCCGGAGGTGTAGATGGTGTAGGCCGCGCTGTCCGAGTGGAACTCGGGGTGGGACCCGCCGTCCCGGCCGGCGGGGCAGGCGTCCAGCGCGGCGAGGACCTCGGGGTCGTCGAGGGAGATCCGGGGCACCGCCTCGAAGACGTCCGCCAGCGCCTCGGCCTGCGCCCCGCCGGTCAGCAGCAGCGCCGGGGCGGCGTCACCGAGCACGAACGCCACGCGCTCACGCGGGTGCTCGAGGTCCAGCGGCAGGTAGGCCGCGCCCGTCTTGAGCACCGCGAGCATCGCCACCACCAGGTCCGCCGTCCGGGGGAACGCCAGGCCCACCAGGGTCTCGGGGCCGGCACCGCGCGAGCGCAGGTGACGGGCGAGCCGGTCGGCGCGCCCGTCCAGATCCGCGTACGTGAGCGTGACGTCCTCGCAGACCAGCGCGGTCGCGTCCGGGGTGGCCGCGGCCTGGTCCTCGAAGAGCCGGGACGGGCCGGCGGGAGGCAGGTCGCGGCCGGTGTCGTTCCACTTCACCAGCGACCGCTCGCGCTCGGCGCTGGTCAGCAGGCGCACCTCCGACAGCCGGCGTCCGGGGTCGGCCGCGACGGCGCCGAGGAGCATCGTCAGGTGCCTGGTCATGCGCTCGATCGTGGTCTCGTCGAACAGGGCCGTGCTGTAGGCGACGGCCACGGTCAGCGCGCCCCGGTGCTCGTAGAAGTTCACGATCAGGTCGTGGCTGACCTCGCCGCTCGTGACGGGCAGCGCCTCGACACGGATTCCCGGCAGGTCCATGTCCCGCGCCGGGGTGTTCTCCAGCACCACCATGACCTCGACCAGGGGGGTGCGGCTGGGGTCCCGCTCGGGCCGCAGGGCCTCCACGAGCCGCTCGAACGGGACGTCGTCGTGGGTGAACGCCTCCAGCACCGTCGCGGGGGGGGGGGGGGGGGGGGGGGGGGGGGGGGGGGGGGGGGGCCCCCCCCGCCCCCCCCCCCCCCCCCCCCCCCCCCCCCCCCCGTCACCCGCCGACCGGTCGCCGGTACCGCCCTGCGTGCCGCACTCGCCGACGAACTGCCCGCCGCCATGGTCCCTGCGCGGGTGCTCGTCGTCGATGCCCTGCCGCGCACCACCAACGGCAAGGCCGACCGGAAGGCGAGTGCGCGTATGGTGCGCGACGTCGCGGACCAGGGCGACGACGCTACCTGTACTTCCGCCCTGACCGGCACCGGGCGGCGGCTTCTGACGATCTGGCGCCAGGTGCTGGGAGGGCCGGAACTCGGCCCGGACGACGACTTCTTCCGCAGCGGCGGGGACTCCATCGCCACCATCCGGCTGCGTCACGAGTGCGCCGAAGCCGGGCTGCCCATCCAGGCCATGGACGTGTTCGCGCACCCCACGGTGCGGCGGCTCGCGGGCCACCTGGACCGCACCCTGGCCGACCGGCCCGCAACCCCCCCGACCGTTGCCGGCGTCGATGCGCCGACGCTGCTGCCCGCACAGCGGCGTCTGGCCGTGGCGACGCTGCTCGGCGAACGCACACCGCAGCTAGGACTGGTGCAGGAGAGCCACGAGTACGAGGAGGAACTGGACGTCGACGCGCTGCGCACGGCACTCGATCTGCTGGCCGAGCGGCACGAGGTGTTGCGCACGGGGGTGGAGAGCGGTACCGGCGGCTTTCGTGCCAGGACCGAGGAGCGGGTGACGGTTCCGCTCACCGTGCGCCGGGCCGACGGCATCGGCGCAGCCGCGCGGCGCGAACTCGCCCGCGCCCACGCCGACGTCGCGTTGCAGGAGGGATTCGACCTGTCCGTGCCACCGCTGTTGAAAGTCGCCGCCTTCGAACTGGAACCGGGCCGGTTCACCCTCGTGTGGACGCTCCACCACGTGATCTCGGACGGCTGGTCCTGGGAACTGCTCCAGCACGAGTTCGAGATCCTGTACGCGAGCCTGCGCCAGGGCCGCTTCCGCCCGCTGCCCGCCGCAGTACTTCCCCTGCGCGAACTGACCCGCCGACTCGCCCAGTCGCCGTCCCCGGCGCCCTCGCGGGAGTGGCTTGACGAACTGCGTGCCGTGAGTCCCCTGGCGTTGCCGCCGACCCGCACCGGCGGTGACACCGACCGCGCGCACGTGGACTGGGCCGTCGCGCCGGAGACCGACGCCGCTGTACGGGGTGTGGCCATGTCCGCCGGGTGCGCGCCCAGCACCGGGTACCTCCTCGCGTACGCCGAGGCGCTGGGCCGGGTGTGCCGTCAGAGCCTCTTCCCGCTCGGCGTCGTTTCCTCCGGCCGCAACGTCGACATTCCGTATATCGACACCGCCGTGGCATGCCTGGCCCGCAGCCTGCCCGTGCCGGTCGACCTGTCGGGCACTTCCCATGAGCGTCTGCGGCGTCTGCACCGCCACCTGGCCGCCGTCCTGGCCCAAGACTCCGCTGACCCCGATGACCTGCTGGCCGGGCTGGCCCCGGCCGTGCGCGACCCGGCCGCCGCCTTCGTGTTCCAGAACTACCCCGACGCCCTGTCCGGTCCGGCGCCCCTGCGCCGTGCCCCTGCCGCCTCCTGGTGGCGCGAGACCGGTTCTGAACCACTCGCCCTCGTCTGCCACGAGGAGAGCGGCGAAGGCTTCCACTGCCGTCTGGAGTACGACCCCGCCGAGGTATCCGTTCCCACCGCGACCGTGCTCGCCCGCGAGATCCGCCGGGCCCTGGACCGCCTGGCCGCGGAGGCATAGGCGCTGCCCGCGCTCCCTGCGTCCGGATGCGCCGGAGGCCGATGTCGTGCTGAGCCCCAGCCCCATAGGAAGGACCACAACCTCATGACCGCAACGTCTGATGCAACAACGCAGTCCGGTCTCGCCCTGGACGCTCTGCTGAGCGCCGAGGAGCGGGCGGCCTGGACAGCCCTCAACGACCGGGTCCGGCCCTTGCCCGAGGGGCCCGCCCTGGTACGCCGACTCGAGGATGTCGCCGCGCGGTGCGCCGACGAACCCGCCGTGCAGGCCACGGACGGCACCTACACCTACCGGGAACTCCACGCCGAGGCCGATCGGATCGCCGGGCTGCTGGCGAAACGGGGAGTGACGGAGGGCAGTACGGTGGCCGTCGCCGCGACACGCCGGTGGGCCGAGTACGCCGCGCTGCTGGCCGCGCTCAAGCTGAACTGTGCCTACCTGCCGCTCGATCCCGACGGCCCGGCACGCCGACTGCAGTTCATGCTGGCGGACTCCGCCGCCGTGGCCCTGGTGGCGGACGCCTCCGCGGCGGCCCTTCTCGCCAGCAGTGAGGTCGGCACCGGCCTGACGGCACGGGTGGTGGCCGGGACGAGCCACGTAGTCCCCGTCGGCTGGACCGCCGCCGAAGGCGCTTCGCCGCAGCGCCGACCACCGACCGGGCCACTGCCGAACCAGACCTCATACGTCATCTACACCTCGGGCAGTACCGGCACCCCGAAGGGCGTGATGATCGGCGAACAGGCCCTGCTGAACTTCTGCGCGTGGTACATCGACCGCCATGACGTGCTCCCGCACGATCGGCTGTGCCAGACCGCGCCACTGACCTTCGACCCCTCGGTGCAGCAGTTGTTCCCCGCCTGGCTGACCGGCGCCTGCCTGGTGGTCGTGCCCAACGAAGTGCAGCGTGACGGCGGGGAGTTCCTGGACTGGCTGGCCAGCGAACGGATCACCCACCTGGACATCGTGACCCCGCACTGGGTGCAACTGCTCGACGTGGCCGCGCGGCGCGGCCACGCGGCACTGCCCGCGCTGCGCTGGATCGTCGTCGGCGGAGAGACGTACTTCTTCCACCAGACCCACCGCTGGCACCGCATCGTGGACTCTCCGGCCCGCCTCAACACCATCTACGGGCCCACCGAGGCGACCGTCAACGCCACCGAGTTCCTCGTTGACCCGGGCGTGACAGAAGGCCAGGTCCCGATCGGCCAGCCGCTGCCCAACTACCGCGCCTACGTCCTCGACGAGCGAGGGGCGCTGTGTCCGCCGCACATCACCGGAGAGCTGTACCTGGAGGGAACGGGGCTGGCCCAGCGGTACTGCTCCCTGGAGGCGACCGAGCGCAGCTTCCAGGTGCGCACAGTGGCCGAGGGCGGCACCCAGCGGCTGTATCGGACCGGGGACCTGGCGCGGCTCGTCGAGTTCGACGGGCAGTGGGTGCTCGAGTTCCAAGGCCGCACCGACAGCCAGGTGAAGGTGTCCGGTTACCGTATCGAGCTGGAGGAGATCCAGGCGGCGTTGACCGCGATCCCGGGGATCACCGCGGGCGCCGTCGTCCTGCGTACCGAGCCGGCCAAGCAGATCGTGTGCGGCTATGTCGGCCCTGACCTGTCCAAGGAACAGGTTCGCGCCGAACTGGCCGAGCGACTCCCCGAGTACATGGTGCCGCACGTCATCGCGCCTCTGGCGGCCGTGCCTCTGACCACCAATGGCAAGGTCGACAAGGACCGGCTGATCGCCCTGGCCACCGAACGGCACACGAGCGCGGAGGCGGACGGCGCTGAGCCGCGCGGTCCCATGGAGTCGGCGATCGCCGCCACCTGGGCAGAAGTTCTGGGCGTGTCCCGGGTCGGTGCTGACGACGACTTCTTCGTCCGCGGGGGGTCTTCGCTGCTCGCCTTTCGTGTGGCCGCGCTGTTGCGCGAGAAAGGCGTGACGATCCGCGCATCAGACCTCCTGCAGGCCCGTACGGTGCGGGCCCTCGCCGAGCGAGCCACCGCCGAGCAACCGATCGCCGTGGCCGGTGAGGCGGACGGGCCCGACGACGGCCTGCTGCCGCAAGAGCCTCGGCATGGACTGGCGGACGATGCGGGACTGCCCCTCGACCTGCCCCCGGCGACCTTGCTAGCCCTGCTCGGCGGGGATACCGAGGACACCGGTGACCATGCGCTCCTCAATCTCGGGCTGCCCCGGGACGTCGATCCCGAAGCCGTGCGCGCCGCACTCACCGAGGTCGTCGGACGCCACCCGCTGCTGCGGGCGAGGCTCGACACGAGCCAGGCGCGGCTGCGACTGCGGGCCGTGAACGTCGTCCGTTTCGACCTCCCCGTCATGGAGGGAAACGATTCGTCCCTGATCGATCGGGTGCCTCCGCTGCTTTTCCGCCACACCGGGTTGCGCCACGGACTGCCCGTCGCCGCCGCTCTGGTGAGATTGCCGGGCGCGACGCGGTTGCTGGTGGCAGTGCGGCATCTGCTGGTGGACGGCACCGCCCTGCGCCGGATCACCCGCGAACTCGCCGCCGAACTGGGCTTCGGCGCGCAGCCCACCCCGGTGGCGCCGCTCACCGAGCAGCTGGCGGAACTGTCCGCGCGAGCCCGTGGCATGCACCCGGTGCCGCATCTCAACGCCTTCCTGGAGGCAGAACGGCAGGCTCAGCGGCAGCTGGCGCCCCGCCTCACCGCCGACAGCACCGTGACCGAGGTGACGGTGGGTGAACTGCCCGCGTCGTTCCTCGACGGCACCCGGGACGCTCTGGAGCCGAGGCTCCTCGCGGCGGTCGCGCTCGCCGTGCACCGGTGGCTAGGGCTGACGGCCGTACCGCTGAGCCTGCCTCGGCAGGGGGCCGGCACGGAGGCGGTGGCCAACCTCTCCGACGTGGTCCCGCTGTTGATCACCACGGACGGCGGCGGTGAGGCGGCCCGGTTGCTGGAGGCGGCCACCGCCGCGTGGGCCGAGCAGGCACGGCCGGGCGTCCACTGGGCCGCGGCCCTGCTGATGCACTGCCCCGGCCTCGCGCACCGTTGGCCCGGCCGACGGGAGGCGCTCACCAGTTCGTTCCTGGTCGCGGTGGAGCTCAGGGAGGCCGACGCCGACGATCTCGGCACAGCGGTGCCGGGCACCGGTGGGCGAGTGATCGACTACGACAGTCCCACCGTCGCCGATCCGGCACGCTCGGGAGTCGTCCAGTTCACGATCACGGCCGGTGCCGTCCACCCGTTGCTGCGGCTCATCGGCTGGGACCTGCCCGGGGAGGTCCTCAAGGAACTCGTCCCGCTGTGGCGGGCCGCACTGACCGACGTGGCGGACCTCGAGAAGGCCGGAGGAGACCCGGTATGAGTGAACTGACCGACACCCGGTGGCTGCGCCCGTGCGCAGGGCACTGGCGGCAGGGAGCCGGACCCGTGCTGCTGTGCCTGCCCCATGCGGGCGGCGGCGCCCTGAGCTACGCGGGCTGGGACTGCCACCCACTGGGTGGCTTCGAGCCGGTGGCCGTGTGCCCGCCCGGCCGCGAGGACCGCTTCGCGGAGGACCCCGTCACCGGCTGGGGTGCGCTGGTGTCCGCCATCGCCGACTCCCTCACGCCCCTGGCGCGCCGGCCGCTGGCGGTGTTCGGCCACAGCATGGGCGCGCTGACCGGCTACGAACTGCTGCGCGAGCTGGCACGGCGGGGGCGGCCCACGCCCTTGATCTTCGCCGCCTCCGCGCATCGGGCACCGCAAGAGATGCCGACCAAAAGCGGTCCACCCCGCTCCACCCGGGAGCTGCTCGACTACGTGCGACGGCTCGACCACTCCGGAACGGCCGAGCTGCTCAACGACCCGGAGTGGCGCGACCTGGTGCTGCAACCCCTAGGCGCCGACCTCCGGCTGCACGACACTTATCGGTTGCATGCTGAACCACCCGGACAGCCGCTGCTGTCCACCCCCTTCGTGGTGCTCGCCGGTGAGGACGATCTCACCGTCTCCGAGCGCACCTACGCGGGCTGGTCCGCGTTGACCCGCGGGGCCTGCGTCCGGCGGGTCTATCCCGGCGGCCACTTCTACCTCAGGGAGCATCGGGACCGGTTTCTGACGGAGCTCGGCCGGGACCTGGAGAACGCGATGAGAGGGGAACTGCGATGACAGCGCTCCCGGAGGGCGGGGCACCCGCGCACGTGGTCGCCCCGGGCACGTCGGCAGCCCTGCTGGACACCGCCACCGCGGCCCTGCAGGACGTGCTGGGCCTCGCCCAGATCGACGCAGACGCCAACTTCTTCTCCCTCGGCGGGAATTCACTGCTCGCGGTGCGGGTCGCGGGACGGCTGGGCCGCGCGCTGGAGCGACGGGTCCCCGCGACCGCGGTGCTCAACCATCCGACGGCCCGGGATCTGGCCGACCACCTGGCGGCACTGCCGGTGTCCGAGCCCGAGCCTTTGGCGCCTTCGGCCACACCGTCCGCTCCCGGCGACGCCGACGATGCCGACGCCGTCGACTCCCGCCGCTTCCCCCTCTCCGCCGCGCAGCGGCGCGTCTGGCTGCTGCACGAGGTCGATCCGGAGCGGCTGGACCATCTCGTCACCGTCTCTTTCGAAGTGACCGGCGAATTCGATCCCGTCGTTGCCCGAACCGCATGGCTGCGGGTGGCCAAGCGACACGAGGCGCTGCGTACCCGGTTCGAACCCCCTGCGGCGGGGGGTGAGGAGCCCTGCCAGGTGGTCGATGACGAGCCGCTGACCGAGTTCACGTTCTTGGACACCGTCCGTTTCCCCGAGGCGGTGCGCGCCCGGATCGTCGAAGAACGCATCGCGCTCCTGCGTCGTACCTCGCTTTGCCTGCGTACCGGGCCGCTGTCCCGGGTCGCCTTGCTACGCACGGGCCTGTCGCGCTACCGGCTCGAACTGATCGTGCATCACATCGTCTGCGACGGCTGGAGTCTGGCGATTCTGTGGGAGGACTTCCTTGACGCCTACCGCCGGGCCGCGGCGGGCGAACCGGGTCCTGGCCTTTCCCCTCACCGCTTTTGCGACCACGTCCGCTGGGAACGCGACACCGAGTCGGTCCGGTGGCCGGCGCTGGCCGACCGGGTCGCCCGTCGCTTCGCCGACCGACCGGAGGAACTGCCGCTGCCCACCGACCCCGTACCCGTCGAAGAGCACGCCGACGGCGACGACGTCTCGATGCCGCTGCCCGCAGGACTGGGCGCGGCGCTCGTCCGGGCGGGCGCCGAGGGCGGTCACACCCGGCTGACGCTTGCGCTTGCCGCACTCGCCATCCTGCTGCACCGGATCAGCGGTTCGGACGACCTGGTGATCGCCGTACCGATGGCCGGACGGGTACGTCCCGAGGACGAAGAGATCGTGGGCCTTTTCGTGAACACGGCGCTCGCCAGGGTACGGCTGGCTGGAGCACGTGACGTCCCCACCCTGCTCGCCCGCGCCAAACAAGAGGCCGCCGAGGTGCTGGACTGTCAGACCTACCCCTTCGACCGACTTGTCAGCAGGCTCGGAGTGCCCCGCGACGGTACACGCATGCCGCTTGCCAGGGTGTCGCTGGCTGTCCAGGACTTCGCCGAGGCCCCCACACCCGACCCCGGCCTCGGCTTCCAGTGGGTCGAGCACGATCCCGCCGAGCGGCAAAGCAAGCTGGACCTCGCGTTCAGCCTAGCCGGCGGCACGACCGAGCGGCAGACGCTCACCGTCACCTACCGGCCCTCACTGTTTCGCCGCCGGACCGTATGCGCCTGGGCCGAGCAGTACCTGCTCGCTTTGGAGAACGTCACCCGCGTGGTCACCGGAGGTGCGTCATGAGGCTGGACCGGCACCACGAGCTCTTCCAGAAGTCGGTGCGCGCCGTGCTTGAGCGGCTCGTCATGCCCGAACTGGACGACTGGGAGGAAGCGGCGCACATGCCGACCCATCAGCTCTACCGCTCGTTGGGCGAGGAGGGTCTGCTCGGGCTGACGCTGCCCGTCGGCGACGGTGGCCTCGGGCTCGATATCGGCTATGCCCACGTGTGGGCACGGGAACTCGGCCGGCTCCCGGCGGGCTCCCCGGCCATGAGCCTGTCGGTGCAGACCGACATCGTGCTGCCATTGCTCGCCGAGGAGGGCGGAGCGGACGTCCGTGCCACCTACCTTCGGCCCGCGGTACGCGGCGAGCTTGTCGCGGCCCTGGCCGCCACCGAGCCGGGCGGCGGCTCGGACCTGGCCGCCGTACGGACGACAGCCCTTCGCAGCTCCAAGGGACTGCGGTTGAACGGCGAGAAGGCGTTCATCACCAACGGCTCCGTGGCCGACTTCGCCGTCGTACTCTGCCATCTTCGGGAAGCCGGGACGGATCAGGACGCGAACAGGCCGGGCGGGCTCGACTCGCTGGCCCTGTTATTGGTCCCCACGAACCTCCCAGGTGTGTACCAGGAGCGGTACACCGGAAAACTCGGCAACCGTGCCTGTGACCACGGTCGGCTGACCTTCACCGACGTAGTGGTACCGGAGGAGAACCTGCTGGGCAGGCCAGGCTCCGGATACGAGGCGCTGACCCGTGTCTTCACGCGCGAGCGGACCTTCCTGGCCGCAGTCTGCGCGGCCCGCGCCGAGACGATGCTCGACAGGGCCGCCGCACACGCTCGGGGCCGCGCCGTGCTCGGCAGGCCGTTGCTCGAACATCAGGCGATCTCTTTCCGGCTGGCCGAACTCGACGCCGAACTGGCACTGGTCCAGCAGTACACCGAAGCAGTCTTCCACCTGCTCGACGAGAGCGCCGCGGCGCTACGGCAGGCGAGCATCGCCAAGCTGCGCGCCAGTCGACTGGAGCGCGAGGTCGCTGATCTTCTGCTTCAGGTTCACGGCGGAGAAGGCTACCTGAACGGCGGGCCGGTGGAGCGGGCCTATCGCGACGCACGTGCCTATGGCCTGGCCGGCGGCGCGGACGAGGCGCTGCTGCATCTGATCGCGGGCCATCCGCGCACCGGCATCTGACCCCACGAGTGACCGATCTTCACGCACCGAAGAGCGAAAGGATCCGCACCGACATGACCGTCCAAGCCGTTCCCGACCCCATGACCAGGACGGAGCACCTGCTGTTCCTCGACCGAGCGGCCGTGCGCGCCTGTGCGGCAGACATCGATCCCGTGGCGGTCGTGGAGGACGTGCTGCGCGCCCACGCGGCGGGACACACCACCCTCCCCGCCGAGGGCTACCTGCCCTGGACCAACTCCCACGGGGCGTACTGCCGTTCCCTTGCGATGCTTGGCTCGGTCGGCGACGCCGACCCAACCGCCCCAAGGGCGTACGGGATGAAACTGATCAATGCCGCCACCTCCAACCCGGCTCAGGGCAAGGACCGCGCGGGAGGTGTCAGTTTCCTGTTCGACGCCGAGACCGCACGTCCGGCTGTCGTGGCCGAGGCCGCCTACCTCTCGGCGCTGCGCACCGGCGCGTACACCATGTCAAGCCTGCGCCATCTCGGCCCGGAACACTTCCAGGAGGTGACGTTCATCGGCTGCGGCGCCCAGGCCCGGACCCACGCCGAGCTGCTGGCCCGGTACTTCCCCGCCGTCCACACCCTGCACGTGCACGACCTGCTACCGGAGCGCACGTCCGCGTTCGCCGCCTGGGCGGACGGTAGCGGGCTGCCTTTCACCGTGGTCCCGCACGGCCGGGCCGAGCAGGCTGCGGCGGCGAGCACGGTCGTTATCACGCTGACCGTCACCGACACCGGCTATCTCACTCCGGACGACCTGCGGTCAGGCACGTTCGTCGCTCACGTCTCCCTGGACGATCTGCTGCCCGAGGTGTTCGACCGGGCCCAGGCACTGTACGTCGACGACGTCGAGTTGATCCGCGACAACCCGCGCCGTGTTCTGGGCCGGCTACTGGGCGAGGGCCGGGTGCTCGCTCCCGGCACCACGAAGCCCGGGACGGCCACCATCCGCGGCACCCTCGGTGACGTCCTCACCGGGGCGGTGCCCGCCGAGCGCCCCGGCACCGGGGTCGTCGTCAGCAATCCCTTCGGGATGGCCGTCCTCGATGTCGGCCTGCTGGCCCGGGTGTACGCCACCGCCACCGCCGCCGGCCACGGTACCCGCCTCGACCTCCTGGGAGCCGACCAGTGACCACGCCCCGCGGCCTTTACACCCTGGCCGACCTCGACGACGACAGCATCCGGCACATCGTCCGCCGGACCATTGAACTGCACACCGACCGCGACGCCCACACCCGTCCCCTGACCGGGCTCGTCACCGGGCTTCTGTTCACCAAGACCTCCACCCGTACCCGCACGGCCTTCACCGCGGGCACCATCCGACTGGGCGGGACGTCGATCTCCTTCGGCCCGACGGACCTGCAGACCAACACCGGGGAGTCCGCCGCCGATACCGGCAGGATGCTCGCCGGGATGCTCGACCTGCTCGTCGTGCGCACCACGGGTCCAATGCGGGAACTGCGTGAGCTGTCAGGCGGTGGTGAACTCCCCGTTGTCAACGCGATGTCCGCGGAAGAACACCCCACCCAGGGTCTGGCCGACCTGGCCACGCTGATCCACCACTTCGGTGGCCTAGACGGCCTCGGTGTGCTGTACGTCGGTGAGGGCAACAACACCGCCGTCGCGCTCGCCCGGGTGCTCTCCCGGCAGCCCGGCTGCCACGCCGTGTTCGCCTCGCCACCCGGGTACGAGCTGCCGGCTGCGGTGCTGGCCGAGACCGCGGCCACTGCGGCGCGGCGCGGCGGCTCCGTCATCCAGGTGCACGCTCTGAGCGAGGTGACCGGCGACATCCACGCGGTGTACACCTCGCGCTGGCAGACGACGGGCAGCACCAAACCCGACGCCTCCTGGCGGGATGCCTTCCGGCCCTTCCACGTCGACGCCGCGCTGATGGGCCGCTGGCCGGACGCGGTGTTCCTGCATGATCTGCCCGCTCACCGGGGTGAGGAGGTCTCCGGGGAGGTGCTGGACGGCAAGTCCTCGCTGGCCTGGACGCAAGCTCGACTGAAGGCCGCCGGTGCGATGGCGGTCCTGGAGTGGGTGTCCACCTCATGAGGACGCGCCCCGCGCCCCGCATCGAGCAGGTGGCGCCGCTCTCCCCGGCTCAGCACGGCCTGTGGTTCCTGGACCAGCTGACGGGGCCCTCCAGCGAGTACGTCCTGCCGTACGCGCACCGGCTGCGCGGGCCACTGGACATCCCGGCACTCGAAGACGCTTTGAACGGGTTGCTCAAGCGGCACGAGACCCTCCGTACCCGGGTCGACCAGACGGCGGACGAGCCTCGGCAGACCGTCCTGCGCCACCGCCCGGGAAGACTGCGGCGGCTGGATCTCACGCAGGACCCTGCACAGGCCGGACGGGAAGCGGCCGACTTCGCGCTCCGCCCGTTCGACCTGGAAGGCGAAGACCCCCTACGCACGCTGCTGATTCGGCTGGGCGCACAGGACCACCTGCTGGTCTGCTCACTGCACCACATCTGCTGCGACGGGCTGTCTCTCGCCGTCCTGGGCGAGGACCTTGCCGCGCTGTACCGGGCGGCGTCGCACGGGCAGAAGACCGAGGAGGCCCTGCCACCGCTGCCGCTGCACTACCGCGACACCGTTCTAGCCCGCGCGGAGCAGGCTGGCTCCCCCGCCGGGCGGCTGGCGCTGGCGCGCTGGCGTACACGGCTGGAGGACGCCGCGCCGCTGCGGATGCCCACCGACCATGCCCGGCCCGAGGTCCGTACAGCGCGCGGCGACCGCGTCGAGGTCACGGTCCCCGCCGATGTCACGTCCGCGGCACGCACGTTCGCGGGACGTCACCGGGTCACCCTCTACATGGTGTTGCTGACCGTGTTCGCGATGCTGCTGCACCGGCGCGGCGGCGGTCGGGACCTGTGCGTGGGCACCCCGGTGTCGGGCCGATCCACCCCTGAGGAGGAAGCCCTGGTCGGCCTGTTCACCAACACGGTGGTACTGCGGCTGGACCTGTCCGGCGACCGGGAGCCGGCGGAACTACTGCACCAGGTGCGTGGCCGGGCCCTGGCTGCCTACCAAGACGGCCACGTCCCCTTCGAACACGTGGTGGACGAGTTGCGGCCGCCTCGCGACCTGTCGCGCACCCCCGTCTTCCAGGTGATGTTCAGCTTCCAGGACTTCGAGGAGGACGCCCTGGCCCTCGACGGACTGCGCTGCACGCCCTGGGACATCCCGGTCGGCAGCAGCAAGTTCGACCTGGAACTCGAACTCGGCCGCGACGGTGATCGGCTGCGCGGCTTCCTGGAGTACAGCACCGACCTGTACGAGGCGCACACGGTCCGTGTGATGGCGGACGAGTACCTCGCCCTGCTGCGCGAGGCCCTCGGCCTTCCCGGTGCCTGACCCGCCGAACCTCCACCCTTTCCCCAAGGAGCCCGCACGATGAACGACACCTCCGCAGACGTCACGTACCAGGTCGTCCTGAACGACGAGGAACAATACTCCGTATGGCCGGTAGATCAGCCGCTCCCGGCCGGCTGGAGGCCCGAGGGGACCGTCGGTACGCGCCAGGTATGTCTGGACCACATCGAGACGGTCTGGACCGACCTCCGTCCGCTCAGCGCCCGCGCATGACCGCGTCCCCCACGATCGTCCCGACCGCCGTCCCCACCACGGCCACGGTGCCCGAACTACTCGCCGAGGTGGCCCGCCGCACACCCAACGCCCCTGCGCTGATCACCCCGGACCGCACGCTTACCCACCACGAACTCGACGCCCACACCGCGAGATTGGCCGACGTACTGCGTGAGCACGGCATCGGCAAAGGGCGGCGCGTGATGGTGCTCGCCGACCGTAGCTGGCAGGGCGTCTGCTATCTTCTGGCGGTGCTACGCGCGGGTGCCGCCTATGTGCCCGCCGACCCGTCCGACCCGCCGGACCGCCTGCGCGAGGTGGTCACGCTCACCGCTGCGGGAGCCGTTCTGGGCCGAGCCGTACTGCTCAGCCAGTTGCCTCCACTGGGCATCCCCCTGATCCCCGCCGAGCCGCCCGGCGGCCTCGCCGCCGGAGCCCCGCCGACCGCGCGGACCGAAACCGAGCCACCGTCACCGGACGATCTTGCGTACGTCATGCTCACCTCCGGTTCCACCGGCACTCCCAAGGCCGTCTTGGTGCCGCACCGCACCGTGACCTGCGCCACCGGATCTCTCGGCCCGCTGTTCGGCATCACGCCCACCGATCGGGTCCTGCACTGGACCTCGCTGGTCTGGGATACCAGCGGCGAGGAGATCTACCCCGCTCTGCTCGGTGGCGGCGCCCTGGTCGTCGATGAACGGGTCGAGGCGCGCTCCGTGACAGCCCTGCTCGCGGCGATCGGCGAGCACCGTGTCACGGTCGTCGACCTGCCGACGGCCATGTGGAACGAACTGGTGCACTATCTGGCCGCGGGTTCTGAGGAGTTGTCGCCAGGGCTTCGACTGGTCGTCATCGGTGGCGAGGCTGCCCAGGCCCGAACGGTACGGCTGTGGGCCGAGCGCGTTCCAGACCGGGTGCGGCTGCTCAACACCTACGGCCAGACCGAGACCGTGATGGTCACCCACGCGGCGGAGCTGGGCGGCCCGGCCAGCCGGGCGTTTCGGGACGGCGACCCCGTGCCCATCGGCCGTCCGTTACCCCATATCCACCAGGTCCTGGTCCCCTCAGGGGACGGGCCGGACGAGCTGTGGATCGGCGGGCCCAGCGTCGCCTGGGGGTACGCCGACCGTCCCGCCCTCACCGCGGCGGCTTTCGGCCCGGCCCCCCGCACCGGCGGACGGTTCTACCGCACCGGCGATCTGGTGCGGTCCTTGCCCGACGGCTCGCTCGCCCACGCGGGCCGCGCCGATCGCATGCTCAAGGTGCGGGGGGTGCGCGTCGAGCCCGCCGAGGTGGAACGGGCGATGACGGCCTGTCCGGGGGTCGTGGCCGCCGCCGTCTTCCCCGTAGGGAACGACCCGGAACTCCTGCGCCTGTACGGAGTGTTCGTCCCCGCAGACACCGCTCCCGCCACCGAGCGGGAGGTGACAGAACACTGCGCCCGGCGGCTGCCGCGCGCCCTGCTACCCCACTGGATCACGGCGGTGCCCGCCCTGCCCCTGCTACGTACGGGAAAGATCGACCGGGTGGCGCTGCGGGCCCGCTTCACCGGCGCTGCGGCACCTCCCGAGGAGGCTTCCGCTGAGACCGCGCCCGCCGGACGGTCGATCACCGCGCGGCTGACGGAGCTTTTCGGCCAGGCCCTGGGCGCTCCGTGCAGCGCTGGCGATTCCCTGTTCACACGAGGCGGTGACTCTCTGACCGTGATCCGGCTCATCTCTCTCGTCCATCGGGACCTGGCGGCCGAGCTGACGTTCCAGGACGTGTTCGACCACCCGACCCCGCGCGAACTGGCGCAGTTAGTCGAAGACTCCGGACCCTCCCTAGGAGAGCCCCAGTGACCATGCCGACCGCCCCGCCCTCACACGAGAAGACATCCCGCCCTCAGCCGTACGACTACCGCCGCCGGGAACTCGTGGAGCCCGACTGGCGCAGGCTGCCCGGCTGGCGTGAGGTCACCGCCGCCCAGTGGCACGACGCGCAGTGGCAAAGGGCCCATTGCGTCAAGAACGCACGTCAGTTACGAGCCGTGGTCGGCGACGGACTCGACGACAAGTTCTACGACGACCTGGCGGAAGACCAGAAACATATGGCCACCATGGCCATGTTGATCACCCCTCAGATGCTTAACACCATCGCGCCGAAAACCCCCGCCGACTCCGGCGGTTACCATGACGCCTTCTACACCGACCCGATACGCCGGTACATGATCCCCGTTCGTTCCGACCGCGACCCTCGGTGGCCCAGTCACCCCCTGTCGTCCCGTGACTCCCTGCACGAGGCAGAGATGTGGGTGGTCGAGGGATTGACCCACCGCTATCCCACGAAGGTGCTCGCCGAGTTGGTGACCACCTGCCCACAGTACTGCGGGCACTGCACGCGAATGGACCTCGTCGGCGGCTCCACGCCCAGTATGGGCAAGCAACGACTGACGCTGCGCCCCGCCGACCGGCAAACGGCGATCCTCGACCACCTGCGCCGCACACCGGCCGTCCGGGACGTGGTGGTCTCCGGCGGAGATGTGGCCAACGTGTCGTGGCCACAGCTGGAGTCGTTCCTGCTACGCCTGCTGGAGATCGACTCCGTCCGGGACATCAGACTCGCCAGCAAGGCGCTAGTGGGTCTGCCCCAGCACTGGCTCCAGCCGCAGCTGGTGGCGGGACTGGAGAACGTTGCCGATGTCGCCGCCCGGCGCGGCGTCCATTTGGCAGTCCACACCCACGCCAACCATGTCCAGTCGGTGACACCTCTGGTGGCACAGGCCGCCACTGCCCTACTCGACGCCGGAGTCCGTGACGTGCGCAACCAGGGCGTTCTGATGCGCGAGATCAACAACAGCGCGGCGGCCCTGCTCGACCTGTGCTTCGCGCTGCAGGGCGAGGCGAGCATCCTGCCGTACTACTTCTACATGTGCGACATGGTGCCCGGCGCCGAGCACTGGCGAACCTCACTCGCCGACGCCCAAGACCTTCAGCACGCGATCATGGGCTATCTGCCGGGCTACGCCACTCCGCGTATCGTCTGCGACGTGCCTTACGTCGGCAAGAGGTGGGTGCACCAGGCCGTCGAGTACGACCGGGAGCGGGGCATCTCGTACTGGACGAAGAACTACCACACCGTCATCGAGCGCGACGATCCCGACGCGCTGACCCGCCGTTACCCTTTCTACGATCCGCTGTCCACGCTGCCCGAGAGCGGGTGGCGCTGGTGGGAGCGGCAGGTCACGGCGCCGCGAGGCCAGGCATGCGCCTGACCTCGCGGTCCTGCCGGCACCCGGCCTCGCGGGCTCTACCGGTAGCCGCTGAGGCCGTCGGCGAGCTCCTCCTCGTCACCGTCGCGCCGCGCGTAGAGAGCCTGCTGCAGGGCGAAGGTGCCGCGGATCGCCGAGATGCGCTCAGCCGTTCCATCGCTGGCCCAACCGCCGAGCGCGAGCACCCGGCTGAGCAGTTCGTCGCCGTAGCTCGCCCCGATCGCGGCCAGGTCCTCGGCCGGGTCGCCGATGCCGACCTCATCCCAGTCGACGACGCCGCTCAGACGCGGCACCCCGTCCACCGTCTCCCACAGGACGTTCTCGCCGCCGAGGTCGCCATGAACCACGGCGGAGGCGAGATGGGGCAGGGCATCGAGGGCGGCGAGCTCGCGTTCGGCACGCTCCCGACCGCTGGCGGCCATCAGCGGGAACAGTTCGGCACGCACTCCCGAGGCGAACTCCTGCCATTCGTCCACGGGAGCCACCGGCAGCGCGGCACGCACCTTCTCCTCCCGGCCCGCGGCCGCGAGCCCGCAGAGCAGCGTGACGTACTGCCGGGCCACCGTCTCGGCCGTCTCGGGGTCGTCGAGCGCGTCGTCCTGCAACGGTGCTCCAGGGATCCGGCTCAGCACCAGGTACGGCGGTTCGTCCGTGCCCTGGGCGCCACCCTCGGCAAGCGGTTGCGGGGTGCGGAAACCAAGATCGATCCCGGCGAGAGTGCGCAACACGGCCGCCCTCTCGGGCAGCCGCTTCGCGGCCGCCTCGGTGCGGGCGAAGCAGACCACCCGGTCCGAGCCGATCACCACATGATGGAACTGCCCTTCGTAGACGGTGAGTTCGGCCGCAGTGTCCTCGAGCAGCAGCTGGCTCAGCAGGTTGCGGTGCGTCTCAATGATTCCCATGGTGGGCGAACTCTCCACTTCTTAAGCGTTGGCCGGCTGACGACTGGTGCGCGCCGGCGAGTCGAGTCATTCACAACAGGGGTGTGACGATGGATTCGATCGAACACGAGATGCTGCGGCACATATGGTTCCCGGTCGCCCGGGTCTCCGACCTGGAGAACGGCGTCGCGAGCGGCAGCATCCTCGGTGAGGAACTCGTGCTCTACGGGGACGGGGGTTCCGTCACCGTCGCGCAGGGCTTCTGCCCGCACCGGGGGGTGGCGCTACGGCTCGGGAAGCTGCGCGAGGGGGAGCTGGAATGCCCGTACCACGGCTGGCTGTTCGAAGCGGGCAGCGGGCGGTGCACGCGCATTCCCTCGCTGGCCCCGAGCAGGAGCAGACCGCACGCAGCGCTGCGCACCTATCCCGCCGAGATCGCCTACGGCCTGGTGTGGAGTTGCCTGGACGACCCCTTCCTGCCCCTGCCACGGCTGCCTGAGTACGTCAACGACGGCTGGCGGCTCGGTGCGGGTGAGCCGTACACCCTGAACTGCGGGATGCGGCTGCTGACCGAGAACTTCCGCGACAAGGCCCACTTTCCCTTCGTGCATGCAGCCTCGATGGGCCACGTGGACAAGGTGGTGGAGCCCTACCGCGTCAGCCGAGACGGTTGGCGGCTCGGCTGGTCCTCCTCGCTGGGTTCCGAAGGGGTGCCCGAGGAGTTCAGCCATCGGCTGGACTACCGCATCACACTGCCGGTGTTCGCCTCGATCTGCGTCTCCTCGCCATCCGGCGGACGCCGGCTGGTCGCGCAGGCGGCCACCCCCATCTCGGCGGACGGACTGAAAGTACGGCAGTTCTGGCTGGCGGGCACGGACGCCAGCTCGGCCGCGCAGGGGGCCGAACTGACCGACGTTCTCGCTTTCGAACGGCAGGTCTTCGAGGAAGACCACCCCATCGTGGAGAACCAGTGGCCTGTCGAGGCGCCTTTGGACCTTCACTTTCAGGTGCATACTCCAGCCGATCGATTCAGCATCACCTACCGGCAGGTGTACGCGGAACTCCTGGAGAGTTTCAAGGAGAGACGGTGACATGGGTCGCTGTGACATCGAGCCCGCTCCGGCAGATCTCATGACTGCGGCAGAAGACACGGGACGTCAAGGCCGAGCCGCCACACCAGCTGGGCGGCATGGACCCGGTCACGCAGCTCAAGCTTGGCGAGGATGCGTGAGACGTGGCTCTTAACCGTAGCCTCACCGACCTTGAGCGTGCGGGCGATCTCCCGGTTACTGCGGCCATCTCCAACGAGAAGGAGCACCTGCCGTTCTCGTTCGCTGAGAAGCTCCAGCTCCGCCGGTCTGGCCGTACGGCGGGGCACCAGATGGAAATTCCTGACGAGACGGCGGGTGACATCGGTCGGCAGGAAGGCGCCGCCCGCGGCGACGGCTTGGACCGCGGCATCGAAGTCCTCGCGCGGCGCGCTGAGCGGAACGTAGCTGTGCACCCCGGCCGCGAGCGCGGCGCACAGAAGTTCGTCCGTGTCGTACTCGGCCGCCATGACGGTGCTACCGGAGACGGTGCTGGGCAGCCGACTGACCACCGCGAGACCGTCGGGGAGCACCAGGGAGGACCCCGCGACGACGACATCCGGCATCAACCGGGCCGACTGGTGAACCAGTTCCTCCCGGTCGACCGCGGTGCCCACCACTTCGGCATCGGTGATTTCAGAAAGCAGGACGAACAACCCGTTTCGATATACATCTCTATCCTCTGCTAGCAGGATCCGAACTCTGGCGTCCGACTCTTCTTGCGCTTCCACGTCGCGTGGCCATTGCGACGCGAGCCGGTCTGGGGAGGTCTGCCCCACGTTTCCCCCTTGCTCGCATTGCTGCTCTGTAGGAACCGCCGCGAGCAATGGTAAATCTAAAATTGAGCGTTTTTCAACCTGAAGCGAAAGTTTGTAAGCTCGTTGTCGACAGTGGTTTGCCCTGCAAATACAGAAGCTCTTAGTAGTGGTTTGCCAACTAGGAGCAACGACACTCCGGAAATTTCGAGGTCTTCTCCATTGCTTCTTCCTATCGCCGCCATCCCGCGTCTTGGACCATGCGGTCGACGCGGTCCGCCGCTGTCACATGCTGTCAGCACACACCGACGCAAGGCCCATTCCCGGGCGGCAGACACTTCTCGTACTGTTTCAACTTCGCAAGGGCGAGACGTACGTCGATATCACCGTCGGCTTCGGCGTCCTCACTGTCTGAAGATAATCCCTTTTCGGTCACCCTTACGGCTTGGCGCGCATTTAAGTCTTAAAGACAGCCGTCGAGGCATTAATTGGCATGACCGATTCAGAGCGGCTTGACGGCATTGCACGCGCATTGTAACTATTGCTGTTTTTCGCTTTGCATTACTACTCAGAATAAATTCGTCACGCGAATACCACATCAGCGGAGGTTCGAAACCGTGCAACACAGGGGAGATGGGACCGTCCCTTACACTCGGCGAGCCCTGGCAGGCGCCACCCTTCTCGTCATCGGCATTACGACGGGGCCCGCCACAGCATCAAGCAAAACCGACCGGGGCGCCCCAGCAGCACGCAACGTGATCCTTCTGGTCGGTGATGGAATGGGGGACTCCGAGATCACCCTCGCACGCAACTACACGGTCGGGGCGGCCGGCCGACTCCACCTGGATCGCTTCCCGATGACCGGAACGTACACCACCTACTCCGTGGACAAGCAGGGAAGACCCAACTACGTCACCGACTCAGCAGCGAGCGCGACCGCCTGGGCCACCGGCCACAAGACGGTCAACGACCGAGTATCCAAGACGCCCGACACCAACCGCGGCGTCCCCACGATCCTAGAGCTCGCCCAGCGCAGCGGACTCGCCACCGGCAGCGTCACCACCGCCGAACTCACCGACGCCACCCCCGCCGCGCTCACCTCACACGTCACCGACCGCAGTTGCCAGGGCCCCGCCGACATGGAGCGATGCCCGGCGGACACCCGGGCGGCGGGTGGCCCCGGATCCATTGCGGAACAGACGGTGGCCCACAGCGTCGACGTGCTCCTCGGCGGCGGCAGACAGCGCTTCGAACAGACCATCACAGAGGGTCCCGATCATGGCGCCACCGTCCTCGACCGTGCCCGTCAACGCGGCTTCCAGGTGGTAACGGACGCCAGGGCTCTGGGCGCCGTGCGCCCCGGGCGACCGGTGCTCGGCCTGTTCGCACGAGAGGAACTGCCAGTTGCCTGGATCGGAGCGCCCGCCACGGCCGAAGGCACCGCACCCCAGCGCTGTGTGGCCAACCGCAAGCGTCTCGAGGACATCCCGAGTCTCGAAGAGCTGACCAGAAGGGCGATCACGCTACTGGAGGCCCGGGCACGGCAGAAGGGTCCGGGTAAAGGCTTCTTCCTCCAGGTGGAGGGTGCCTCCATCGACAAACAGAACCACGACGCTGACCCCTGCGGTCAGATCGGTGAGACCGTCGCCTTTGACCAAGCCGTTAAGGCAGCTCGGGAGTACACCGCACGCCATCCGGACACTCTCGTCATCACCACCGCCGACCACGGGCACAGCAGCCAGATCGTGCCGATGGCGGCCAGACCCGCAGGACTGTCCGCAACACTGATCACCGACGAGGGCGCGCCGATGAAGGTCAGTTACGGCACGCACGCGGGCGAGGAGGGACAAGAACACAGCGGCGTACAGGTCCGCATTGCAGCCCAAGGGCCTCAAGCCCACAGGGTGCTCGGCACTACGGATCAGACTCAGCTGTTCACCACCCTGCGCACCGCGCTCAACCTACGCTGACTTCTGCCGTCCCTACAGTGCCTGCCCGGGGCATATTGCGGATTGACCAAACGACCCGCGTCCTGCTACTGAGTGGCTGCCAGACGCCTGCCGCCACGCTGCACGGGTACCAAACGTATCGAGACCTGGCGGAGCATCGCGAGGTTCGCAGTGCCGTCGGCCCCGCCTAGCAGTGCTTTGTTAGGTGGCTAGAGTGGCCGTTGGTAGCCGGGGCAGCGGCTGGTCCAGACGGCCTGGAGTTGCCCCAAGGCCGGGTAGTTAAGGCGCTCGTGGCGCTGTCAAGCACGTGAATCCCTGGGACGCGGGAACGGAGATCCAGTAGACAGGTGATCTTCCATAACCAGCCGTCGAAGAACTGGATCTCCGTTGATCACTGAGTCTGCCAGGACTGCTGTGTCCAGCGCTATCAAGACGAGTAACCCACCCTGGCCAGCAACCGAAGGGGTGTTCGCGCCCGGGCACTTGGGTGAGCTGACCGCGCTCGTGCCGTTCGAACTCGTCGATGCGGTCCTTCACGAGACACGCAAAGTGCAGCGCCGACTGCGTTGTCTGCCCTCGCGGGTCGGGGTCTACTTCCCGCTGGCCATGTGCCTGTTCCCCGAGATCGGCTACCAGTTGGTCTGGCAAAAGTTGACGGCCTCGCTGACCGCCCTGCCCGTCGTGATGCCCACCGCCAAAGCCCTGCGTGACCTGCGCCGCAGGGTCGGCACCGCACCGATGCGCAGACTGTTCGAGGTGCTGTGCGGACCGCTGGCCCAACCCTCAACTCCCGGGGTGCGATTCGGGCCCTACCGCACGGTCTCCTTCGACGGCTGCAGCTCACTCAAGGCCCCCGACACCGCCCGCAACCGGGCCTGGCTCGGCAGCCCAAGCCGCGGCGGCCACCCCCAACTGGAGCTGATGACCCTCATCGAGACCGGAACAAGAGCCCTGATCGGCGCGATCTTCGGCCCCACCAGCGAAGGCGAGACCGGCTATGCCCGGCGCCTGCCGCACCTGCTCACCCCGGACATGCTCGTGTTATGGGACAAAGGCTTCGACAACAACGCCTTTCTCACCCAGGTCAGTGCCACCGGCGCACAGGCCCTGGGCCGGCTGCGCAGCAACCGGCGCACCCCCGTTCTGACCCTGCTCGCCGACGGCTCCTACCTGTCAACGATCGGCACCCTGCAGATCCGCATCGTCGAGGCTCGCATAACCGTGACCTGCGCGGACGGCACCACTTTCACCGGCTCCTACCGCCTGGTCACCACTTTGACCGACGCGGCCCGCTATCCGGCCGCGGCCCTGGTCGCCCTCTACCACCAGCGGTGGGAACACGAGTCGGCCTACTACGCGCTGCGTCACACCATCATGCAGGGGCGGGTACTGCGCTCGGGCGACCCCGCTGGGCTTGAGCAGGAGATGTGGTCAATGCTGACGCTTTATCAGCTCCTTCGTACGGTGATGGTCGACGCCGCCGAGTCTCGGCCCGGCACCGATCCGGACCGCTGCGGTTTTTCCATCGCCCTGCACACGGCCCGCGATCTGATCGTCCGGGCCGCCGGCATCACCTCCTGCGGCATCGCTCTGGTCGGGGCTATCGGGCGCCGTGTCCTGGCCAACTTGCTCCCGCCCCGCCGCCTGCGGGTGAGCACCCGCAAGGTCAAGTCACCGATCTCCCGCTACAACGACCGACTCGACGACGGCCGCCCCGATCGAAGCCGCCCCGTCACCGCTTTGTCCATCGCCATCCTTACGGCTCCGCCCTCGCAGGCCCCCCCTTCCCGCGGTATCCCGAGGCGACCGGCTCACCGCACTGACCGACCGCCGCAGACAACAGGTTTTGGCCCTGCTCCAGCAAGATCCCAGTCGCTCCTGGCGGCCCCGCGATATCGCCCACCACCTGGGCGACATCACCCTAGGCACCATGTACCGGCAGCTCTCACGATGGGCCGAAAGCGGACTCATTCTCAAGATCGGTTCCGGCCTTTACACCGCCACGACGCACTCGCAGACTCCCTTGCCAAGGCCGCAAAAACGCTAACTACCTGGCCTTGGGCCAACTCCAGCCGAAAGGGCGGGGAAGGGCACGCGCGGTACTTAGATAACGACCGCCCTGCAGGTAAAAGCCGTCAGGCGATCATTGAGCCGATCTGGAGGTTTACGATGGTGTCCACTCGTCATCTGATCGGCTGATCGCCGTAGCCTGCGGCAGGCATGCAGGCTATACCTCTGTTGTGAACCTGATCAGTCGCGCCCTGTGAGCTATCGCCTGGCGCCCCCGTCAACGACCGGGATCCCCGCTCTGGTCTTACTCCGCATGCAGGACCTCGCCGCTGTCGAACAGCTCTCTCACCGAAATTTCCAGAGCATCGGCGATCTGGAAGACGCTGTCCAGCCGAGGGCTGTACATGCCGTTCTCGATGCGGTTGATGGTCTTGCGGTCGACCTCGGCGAGTTCTCCCAGGCGTTCCTGGCTGAGCCCTTGTCCTTCCCGCACATCGCGCAGCCGCAGGCCGAACTGTCTGCGCAGCTCAGCGAGGCGTGGCGTGGTCGGGGCGGGCACTCACCCACGGTGGCGTGCATGATCCTCAAAGGTCTGTACCAAGTTTGGTACATATAGCGGAGGGTGATCAGCACCCGCACCCCGGCAGCGAAAAGCTGACAGCGATTGCTTTGCTCGCCCCGGCACACCCTGAAGAGGCAACGATGATCACCACGGAGTCGCGCCGTCCCGCCCGCACGATCGCCCTGCCGCGCCGCAACCACCACGGCGGCCACTCCCCCGCCTGGCTGCTGGTCCAAGCCGCCCAGCTGTCCTGGGAGATCAACTCCATCCTCTCCCTCATCCACGGCGCACGCCTCAACCTCACCGAGGAACTGTCCCTCCAGCACGAGGCCACCCAGGCACTGATCAACGCCGCGCACGCCGGCGTCATCGTCGAAGCCCGCCTACCTCTGGCCCCCTCCTGGAGCAGCGGAGTGCCAAGCCCGCGCTCGGTGTTCGCCCAAGCCCGCGAAGCCGGCAGCGACCCGCAGACGGTCATCCCGGAGATGTACGCCCCCGCCAAACCCGACATCCCCGCCGAGCACCTGCAGGCACTGCGCGAGGCCTCCCGCCCCGACCTGTTCCCGCACGCCCAATGCGCCGGCACCAACGTCAAAGGGGAGCGCTGCGCCAAGCGCATCTTCACCGGCATCGGCGCCGAACACTGCCACGTACATCTGACCACCGCCGAACAACAGCGCCGCGAACAGTTGCGCGAGGCTCGCGAGAAGGTCCGCCAGGCCGAAGAGGATGCGATCGAGTGCCAGCGGGTGGCCCTGGCCCATGACTGGATCGACCGCTACGGCCGGCGCCCCCACCGGGTGGAGCTGCCCACCCTGCCACCGCGCCCCTCCCAGATCACCCTCACCCACCCTGACCTTTCGCGACCGGCGGACGCTCCTCACCCGATCATCGGGGTGCACGAGAGCGGGTGGCTGACCATCTGTCCCCGCGCCGGTGAGATCATCCGCGCCTTCCTCGATGCCCCGTGCGCCTCGCCGCAGGAGATCGCCGCGCACGCCGCGGCTCACAGCCCTGAGCGGTGGGCCGATGCTGAGCAGTGGCTGGCCTCCAGCGTCTGGGACGGCATTCAGCCCCCCTTGGACCACCTGCCGGCCGTCGGCGATGTGCCCGAACTGGATGAATATCCCGGCATCCATACCTTGCGGCTGCAGATGATCGGCGATGAGCGCAACTGGGACCGCTGGGACAGCGGCTTTTCCGCCCTTGTACAGGCCTGTGGTCACCCGGAGGTGGAGACCATGGCTGATCTGCTGGCGTTTTGGCAGCACGTGGGCATCTTGACCCAAACCCAGATCCAAGCTCACACTCCGGCCCAGGTCCGGGGCGCGGGTGTCGGCTCGTGCGCCGAGCCACGGCTGATGATCGCCACAACGGTGCGCTCGCCCTGGCGGGTCCTGCACGCGGCCGGACGTCCCGAGGCTCCGTACGCGCTGCTGCGGGCGGTGCGCTTCCTGACCGAGGCGGCCACTCCGTGGGATCGCGAGATCTCCCCCACCGAAGTCTTCGACCTGGCCCGCATCGCCATCTAGCAAAGCGCCGCGGTACCACAGCGGGATGTGT
This sequence comes from Streptosporangium sp. NPDC050855, assembly GCF_044456585.1. NCBI lineage: Bacteria > Bacillati > Actinomycetota > Actinomycetes > Streptosporangiales > Streptosporangiaceae > Streptosporangium > Streptosporangium sp. NPDC050855. The sequence goes on along the minus strand of NZ_JBITFY010000018.1, from coordinate 21,598 downwards.
GACCTCTGGAAACACAAAGGATTTTAAGCCTGTGGGACGGGCAGGTCAGGAAGCGCGAACAGAGTGATGCGTGGCCGCCCAGGCATCGATGTGATCGAAAGCGGCGCGCAGGGCGGCCCCCTGCTCGGTCAGGCAGTAGGTGATCCGGGTGGGCGGCCCGTCCTCGACGATGCGCCGCACCAGCCCTTGGTCGGCGAGTTCACGCAAACGCTCGGTCAGTACCCGCCCCGAAAGGCCCGGTACCGCCCGAACCAGCTGACTGAAGCGAGCCTCGCCCTGACACAACAGATACAGGACCTGCAAGATCCAGCGGCGGCTGAGCAGATCGATCGCCGCCGCGGTCGAAGGCGGCAGCAGAAAGGCCGGAGATTTCACCGAATCGGTGGCGCCGCTGTCACCGGCGTTGTTCACTTCCATAGAGTTACTCCAGATAACCAGGTGATCAGAGATACCCCATGCCGAGGTGGTCCGTGCCCGTCACCGAGCAGCTGCCGGCGCACACCAGCCTAACCATCGCGACCCGAGGCAACCGGACTCCTTTGAGCCGTCGACCGCCCAGCCTGCGGGCGGTCGACGCATCTACCCAGGCAGCCGGTCACATCTGGGCATGAAGGAGAGCACCCGATGTCGAACACGCGCCCCCTATCATCAGCCGACGACCCCTCCGCGACCTCGACCGCGACTGCCTGCGCAGTGCGCGCTCCGGCCGTGACCATCGTGCTCGATCCTCACGACGACCGCGCCGTCACCGACGCAGCTCTGGCCGCGCATGCCCCCGAGCACGGCTGTATCACGGTGCATCCGACCACCGCCGTCACCGACGACCAGATCTTGGCCCATGACGTGTTGATCGCCCTGGGCAAACGGGCCACGCAGCTGAACGTGCAGCACCTGTCCAATGCAGCCTCCGCCTGGGCGGCCGCGGCGACCTGGACGCGCATTGGAGGCGTCACCACGGTGATCGTGCTGCGAGCTCATCGGATGACCCCCCGTCGCTGGCAGCGTCTGCTTCACCTGCGCGCCCTGACCGGCGTGCACCTGATGTTGATCCATCACCACGGCGATATCGCACCAGCGCTGCAGCAGCAGTTAGCGGAAATCGAGCATCACATCAGCTGCGACCCCCACCTCCTGCCAGAAAGACCCATCACCAAGGCACCCATCGACGCAGACGAGCCGGCGACGCCGCTGCCCGAGGTCGTGGCGGCACCGCTACCGTGGTATCGAGCCAATGCCTATCGGTGCTTGAGCGCCACCGCGTTCGCTCGCCTCGACACCGAATATCGCCGGGGACTACACAATGCCTGCCGCTGGCTGAGCGCCCATGACGAGCACGCCTCCCACAAGACCGCCCTTGCCCTCAACAACATCGGCATCAGTTTTGAGGCTTCGAAAGCCTCCACCCTCGTCGATCATCTCCTCGGACGAACCCCCATGGTAGAAGCCACCTCCTCACTCGCCGACGTTTCCGACCGCTCCGTGCGCCCCTGGAGTGACAGCGTCGGCCTGCAGGTATTCTTATCCGGCCTGGTCAGCGACGCGCCTACCCCCGGCCACAGCATTGCGCGCATCCGGGGAGCCCAGGCGGCGTTCTTGCTGCACGGGCTGCTGCTGAGTCCTCCAGAGGACCTGTCGACGGCACACGGACCAGGTTTTGGCCGATCCTCCTTTACCCGCTCGGCCGCTCATCGGATCCGCAGCCAGATCGCCCATCCCCTCATCGCCACCGCGCTCGCCACCGCACTGCTCACCGGTGAGCCCTCACACGAAGTGGCCCAGATGGCTCTACAGACGGTCGACGATGACGCCCGGCGGCTGCGCAGGGGAAACTACCGCTACGCCATCCCTGACCATGGTCGCGACCTGCTGCAGGCCGGTGCACTGTTTCGCCGGATGAGCTCTGCCCGCATCGGCAAGAGGTTCGCCACGCTCATCGGTCGTGACGGGGCCCTGCTGGAGCCGGCCGCTCGCGCCTGCGACGTCGAACTGCACCTCGATGCGCCGCTTGAGCGTCCCTGGCACTACCTCACCGGCTGTTGGCACATCGGCCCCGCGCTGCACCAACGACACCTCGACGCCGACCGGCAACCGGCCTCCCCTCACCAGGAGCGGCCATGACCAGCGCCCGCATCCACTGCGCCCTCGACTTCACCCTGATCGAGTCCCGGGCTAACGACCTCGGCTGGGACAACACCAGCTTCGTCACCGAGATCGGCATCCATCCCCGCGATCTGCAGCGGGTGCTTGCCCCCGAGCGGGTGACGCTCACCTGGCTGTCCGACATCGCCACCGCCTTGGGAGTGCACCCCGCTGACCTGATCACCTCCTCCTGCGGCAGCACGGAGGTAGAGCTCGGCACCGACAGCGACATCATCGAAACTCTGCTCGTCCCCCGCTCGCGCCCCGCCGCAGTGAGCGCCGAAACCCTCTCCATCATCACTGGCTGGCCTTTGCAGCGCGTCTACGCCGCCCTGGAGGCACTCCAGCAGCACCTGCAGCACACCCCGTTCGTGTTGATCCGCGACTCACGCGGATACGTGATCGCCAGCCGCTCTCCCAGCCCTCAAGCCGGCGACAGCCTGCCCGGCATCCGCCGGTGCGCCAATCCGCTCACCCTCGACAGCGCAGGCCTGATCGTGGCCGCCGTGCACGCTCATGCCCCACCGACCACCTGCGGCCAGCTTCAGCCACCCCCAGGTCACGCCACCAGCCATCCACCGCAGCCCGATCCGCCGACACGCGACACTGACGGCCCTGATGGGTATCTCACCCCTACGGGGCTTCACCCCGACATGCTGTTCGCGCTCTTGCTGACCGACGCCCCCGCACCGGCCCCACCGGCCGTCACCGGCCAGTGACCAGCGACCGCCCCCCCTTGGACGACCGAACGACCCGATCACATCGACGGCATGGCGCTGGCGACTCCTTGCCCTCTTCACCGATCGATGATCGACAAGGTGCCCGAGGTGACCACTGCCGCCTCGCCTGCGCCGTGACCACCTGCCTGGCCACGTCTGCCGTTTCGGCTGGACACGGCAGCACCACCAGGACTTAGCCGGGGACGATGCGGCAGACCGCAGTGGTTGGCAAGAGCGCGCAAGATGGCAAGCACGCGCGTGCCGGTCAGCGGAAGGTCGACCAAACCACCCTCTTCCGCGGGAGTGGTAGCCAGCAGCGGCCCGCGCAGCTGCCCCCAGCGCTGTCGCAGCCTGGCTCCGCGCCGTTCCAGATAACCGCGCATTAGCCGATCGGCGTGCTCGGCCAAGACCACCGCCTCACCGTCGTCGGGCTTCACCAGCCGCAATCCACCCAGGGTGGACGTCAGCGCGCTCAGCTCAACAGCCAGCAACGCCGGCGGCGCGATCTCGGTGTAAAACCACACCGCCAACAAGGCCGCATCGCGCCAGGCCCTCTCAGCGGCTACCTCGTCGGCCGTCTCGGTGCCGCACTCGGATGCGCACGCGTCGGCGTAGTCGACCAGCACCGCGCTGGCCATCATGGTGTGAGCGCGCACCCGCGGACGCAGCGGCTCAGCCGACGGCAACTGCACCCCCTCGGTGGGGTCACGCCTGCAGATCCGCTGGTGCAGCAGATGTGCATACCACGAGTGCACGCTCGCCACGCGCTTGCCCACCGGTACCGCTGCAGCACTGCGCTCGAGACCCTTGATCCACCAGATGATGTCCCAAGGGGTCGCCCTCAACGGGTTCACGCGCCCGTCCTGGCAGTGACTGAGCCAGCTGCGTACATCCTCCAGATGGGCGATGCGGGTGTTGTCCTGTTTGCCAGCTAACCAATCAGCTGTTGCCCGCGTGGCCAGATCAAGCGCCGCTTCGGCGTCGGAGTCCACGAGCGGCAGGTGGGCGCCGGTAGCGACGCTGCGCCCATGACCAGGTCCGCTCATCGGTGCCGCCATGGCGGGCGCGAGAATCGAATCGGCGAGTCAGCGCACAAGGCTCGAAGGCAGCCGATCACGACGGGGCCGAGTGGTGATCGGCACAGGTGTCCATAGCCTCATCGGGCATGGACGGCTCACCCGGGCTGAAGGCGAACATGACATCGGGATGCAGCACGAACGGCAGGCTTTCCCCCCGGGAGGTGTGAGCAACACCACGATCATCATTTTTGGAGGTAGCCCGGCCGTAGGGCGCCGCGATGCCGCGCTCAATCAACTCGGTGATCGTGCAGGCGGGAAGTTCGACAGCACCATGCGTGTGAGGAGGTGATGGACGCAATGCGGTGACCAACAGGCACGCCTCCTGTGCAAGGACAGGAAGCGACCAGTCACGACGGGCTCTCAGCGCGTCCGTCACCGCCTTCGACAGTGCATACTTCTCCTCGCGCAGCGATAACACAGCTCCGCTGCGCTGCACCTGTCTTCCAGTCTCGGTTAAAAGCTCTTCCAGTACTCTAAAGGCAGTTTCTAATCTCTCCATGCTCCAGTCGAAGACGGAGATGATCTCTTCATTGGAGAGAGGGCCGAAATGCGTCAGCGCAACATGGAGTGATCTGCCGTCCTTACGCTCTCGCACAAGAGACTTCGCGGCAACAGTGTCGATTCCCGGCAGCAGTTCCTCTGCCGTCAGACCTAGTAAGTGCTGCAGGTTCAGCATCGTTTCGCCGGAGAGCTTACCTAACTCGATTGACTCATCAGGCTGCTTTCGGGTAAGCAAGGAAACAAGCTCAGTATAGTTCGCTCCTCCTGTCCCATTCATCTCAGCGGCTCGACTCCAAATGAGGGTGCTGTCAATTTGCTGGGACATCAGAAATCCTCCCGAGTGCGTAATGATAAAAATTCAGGTACACGCCGGGGACCTGCGAATCGCATGATCGCGAGGATGAAACGGTAACGCCACCCAAAAGCAGCGCATTTGCAGACGCCAATCGTCGCGATGGCGGTCCAACATGAATTCTTGGAGGTTGAGGCCACATCGTTGCGCAGTGTCGGCCAGGGTCTTTCCTCCCACGCCGATACCCGTAGCCAGGAAACGTTCATCGTCGTCGCAGTTCTGTAAGACGGCGAACGCGCGCGCCGCCGCCAGCAGATCCCTTGCCCACAATGGAATCGGGTAGCTTATCTTAAATGGCGTGTACGCGCGCAGAATGGAGGCATCTGGCTCTAGTCTGCACATGGAGATCAGACTCAGCCACCAAGCCGAAAGGCCAGTCGCCAAGAACGCCGTCAAAGCACCCGCCCGCACCGGATCAATAATGTGACTACGGATCTGCTCAGCAACCGCTGGCGTGAGCGGTGGATCAACAAAACCTGGACCGCCAAGCTTTTCCGGATCAGCAGGAATAACAAGATGAATTCCGTGCAACAGGAAGCCTGCTTGCGCACCATGTAAAAGCGCGACGGTATGCGCATGGGAGGGCGCAGCGACGACGAGTTCCGTGACGAAACGCGCGATCGCTTCGCTGTCCTCCCAAGGCCGCGGCAAAGACGCCGACGCCGAAGGCAAGCCACCGATCTGTACCGCTAGGTCATCAAGAGCGAACTTGAGTCTCTCAGCGACTTGACCATCCGGCACGTCACGATCGCCGCTCTCCTTGCCATCGTCATGGAGGTCGGCACCGGCGCTGGTTTGGATCTCCTTGCAGTAGTCCGGATGAGCCGACAAAAAGGCACACGTGGCGTCCATAGCTGAGGTGTAGAGCAAGTCCACGCGCGCGAAGTCCTCACGGCTCAGCGCCCGGAAGGCATTGGCGCGAAAATGCAACACGTTGCTCTGTGGTACCTCGGGCAATGCCTGGCACATCACCAAGCGAGCCTGCTCTTGCCGCTGTTTACTCATCAAGGGTGAACATTGTTGCTCAGGCGCATCAGCAAACGCGGCAACGGGTGGCTGCTGCTCGTCAGCCGCAACCGGTGCGGCGCCTGCCTGCAAGATTCTTATGGTCGCCGTCGGCAGCAGACCTTCCCATGTCGCGGGCGGCCGAGCATGCCAGACCAAAGTCAACGACGTGTTGGCATCCGCGGCCAGTTGCACCAGCCGGGCCAAAGCCGGGCGAGGCAACCGATGAGCCCGCAAGATCACCAGCTGTCGGATGTCCATCCCAATGACCCACGCCGTGGTAGTCATCCACATCGCGGTGGCCGTGAGAGGCTCTTTCACCACCGCTGTCGGTAGTTTACCCAGTGCGACCAAAATGTCTTGGGCCAGTGCCGCCATCGCAGAGATGCCGACCGTGGGATGCACCGTGAGCACACCCTTGGCCACATCGTGCGCCCCCAGGGCGGCGCGGATGATGTGGTAATCATCATCGGCATCCACCACGATCGTCACCGATGGGGCACCAGGAGCGTAGGAGGACGCAGCTCCAGCGGTGGCTCTCACGACAACTCCTTGTTTTCGCGGAGCCTGTCGAACACCCACACCAGCACATCCTTGTCGACCGTCGTGCGCCCCAGCTTCTTGAGCGCGCGAACCGCCAGCACGGTGATCTTTGCCCAGGCACGGAAATTACCGTGCCCGGCCTGGCGATTGGCCAGCAAGATGTCCTCCAGGTCGGCCTCGGCCCAGATCGAGTGGTAGACCGGCATCACCGTCATCACCTCAGCGGCCGTCAACGGCTCGAACTTCTGCCACAGCAGAACGCGAGAAGCCAGCATGCGTTCACGCTGCAACACCTTGTAGCAGTGCGCACCTCCCACGAAAATGATCGTGATATCGGTACCCGGGTCGTCCCACAGATGACGCCACAACTCAAAACAATCGGTGGACAACCACTGCGCCTCGTCACACACCAATACCCGGAACTTCTCCGCCAGCTTCTCTTTGAGAAGCTTGTCGAACTCTAGCGGATAGACCGGTGCAGGTCCCGGTATCTCGAGGGCGTCGAATAACACATTGCGGATATCGCGCGGGTAGGGGTGCGAGCGAAACTGGATGCGCACGGTATCGTCAGGGACGAGTTCGCGCAGTGAGGCATTCACCGACAATGTTTTACCCAGCCCGGAATCACCGTGCACGCACATCATCGCGCGCTCTTCGATCGCGATCTCCACATTGTCCTGGATGCGCTGGAGCGCTTCGGTGACCACTACGCTGGCGCCCTTCAGACGCAAGTAGTGATCATGAGCCTCATCCAGCGGAGATAAAAAGCCTGCATTCACGACTTCTCCTCCTGCTTTTTAGAAGGTCCCTGCGGTGATTTCTTAGGGAGGGTCCAGCCAGGGGCAGGAGGCCGCAACGGAATGATCTCCGAGGCGGCCCGGGCAGGCAGCTTCTGATAATCGATACCCGCCAGCTCGGCCCGGGCCTCTTCAGAGGTCATCGCACCCAGCAACCGAGGGGGTTCGGCTTTGGTGACCGCCCCATACTGGATCCTGCGCTTTTTCGCCGCGGCCTTCAGCGCCCGGGTGACCCGTTTGCTCGCGCTACGGCGCGCGGCCTGAACCGCCGCGACCGCCTGCTTCGGCGCCTGGTCCCCCAAGACGGCCGGGCCCAGATGGCGGCCCGTGACCGCGTCGAACACCTCAATCTCATGATCATGATGAGGCATGTATCGCAAGCGCACCTTCCTTCCCGTCCCGCCAAAGCCCGTCATCCAGGCCCCCACATACTTACGCCCGCGCCACGACACCCCATTGCTCGTGAGAGTCCGTTCACGTCCGTCGTCTTCCAGCATGAACAACCGCAGATCCTCAGCCGGGATGTTATCTATCGGCCACGCGTCATCCAGCCAGGCTTGATGCGGAGTCCGGCCCGACAGAGCCGGCTTGGGAATATCGAAGTTCCACTCCCGCACCCACCCCAGCAGCAACTCAACGAAATCCTCGAACAACAGCACAGGCTCGTCCGGATCGATGGGCTTCCCCCCCGGGAAAGTGGGCCGGCCGACATAGTGCGGCAGCGTGTTGAAGAACATCTTCTCCGCAGCCCCGTTCAACTCCTCGACGGTGCCCTTGAGCCACGGGCAATAGCCCGGTAGGTCCCCGACAACAACGGCGAAACAACTCAACGCCGTCATCACCGTCTTACACAAGAAGTCCTTACCGCGATCGACACGCACCAGTGTCGGCACCCCGCCGAACGGCCCATACTGCTCATCGTGCAAGATCGCGCTGCGAAGCGCAGCCAGGATGCTGGCCCGGTTGGGATACCCAGGCGTCACCGCCAGCCCGCACACGGCATCGGTGGCACAGTCAACGAACCAGGTCACCCACGGCTTGATCAACTGTCCGTCGACATCGACCCTCACCGGAACCTGGACATGGTCGCCTTCCCAGACAGTGTTGCGGTGGTGCTGGTCGGTATCGGTAGGTCGGCGCAGGTAGACATCGAAACGGCGGCGCGCCATCTCCCCCTTGCGGATACCGCTCCACTCACCTGGAGTCAACGCGCGATTGACCGCCCGATACAAGGTGCGCAGGCTGGGTGCGGCAGGGCCCCCGGCGCGTTCCTGCTTGACCAACTCCCGGTGCAGATGCGCGCAGTTGCCTCCCAGCAGCGCGAGCTGGGCCAGCAGGTCATCGGTCAGCGTGAATGCGCTGCGTGGCTTGCGCTCGGTCTTGCCTTCCGCGCGCGCCCGCTCGAGCCACCGCCACACGGTACGTTCCGAGGCGTTCAAGCACGACGCCACAAGCCGCACGTGCTGAGTGGCCAGTTCGCCGCGCGCCTCCAAGGTCATCAATCGCCGGGTAGCCGGCCCTCGAAGCTCGTGCAGGGATCCAAGATCCTGCTCCGACTCGGGCATCACACGATGATCTTCATCAGGGGGAAAAGGGGGCATCTTCACTGGCCTCCGATCCGGCGGGCCGTATCAGGACACAAAACAGCCCACTTCAGCGCTGGTAGATCGCCAATGGCGAGCGGCCACTGCAGGGGCCACCTGGACCACTGAGAAGACCGTCAGCCGTGTGAGCCACGTCACTGCCGAGTCGTATGTTAGTACTGGAAATCACTTGGTGCTACGGAGTAACCACAATAAGTCTCTGAAAACCCCAGTGACCCTCAACGTCTCCATCCAACATCGCCGCCCCCTGAGACATCACCCGGCTTCCAGCGCGCTCGAACCACAGCCACGCCGCCGTAAGTTCCGACAACCCTCTTACCACTACGCCAGCCCCCTGCTCCGGCGACCTCGTATAGGTAAACTCGCCTATGCCGCATTGGGCATCAGAGACAGTCATTGCTCACATGTCATGGCACAAGCCACTGACACCGCGTGGCAAAACTGCACTTCAGAGCACGAATTTCAGTTGTCAGAACGTGGCATTTTGCCAGCCGATGACAGTCCTCTCAAGAGAAGAGATCCACTACAGAGCGCAGCAGTAGGGCCGGGGCAACTCAAAGCCCTCAGAGTAGGAAGGAGCCCGTTCGGACAGCAGGGATGAGGGCCGGATTGCAGGCTTCTTGGATAGGCCCAGATCTGAGTCACGATGCTGTTGAAGAGCGGGGGTTTGATGCGACCTGTCCCGGATCCGGAATGACGGTGTCCGCCTTGGCCAGCGCGGCCACCTGTAGCGCTTCGGTGAACTCTCCAAGCAAGGTCAGCGTTTTGGCCAGTTTGCTGTAACTGTGCGTCAGGAACTCGCGGAATCCCGGATCCTTGCTGGCCAGGCGACGTGCGACCTCCACCTGTCGGCGCGCCACGGGCAAGGCATTCTTGAAGCGCCCCCCAGAGACCAGAGTCGCATACAGGCTCTCGAGCGATCCGGCGTACTTGCCCAGGTAATGGTCTTCGTTCGCGTCGGCGAGCTGTTCGTAGATCTGGTTGCTTTGCTGGCGGCTGTCGACGGCCTCGTGGTACTGGCAGGTCACGAGCTGGAGGTCGGCGAGACTGTGCAGGGCTGCGGCGAGACCGGATCGGTGGTCGTCACCGGCGTCAGTTTCGACGAGTTCCCGGTAGAGCTGCACCGCTCGGGTAAGGGGAGGGAGTCCGTCCTCGGGTCGTCCGAAACTGAAATGAATGTTGCTGAGTATTTTCAGGGCGTAGGCGCACTCGATGCGGTGCTGGGTGGGATCGGACTGGTGTACGGCTTCGCTCAGCCGCACTGCCTCGAGGGCCGCGGTCAGCGCTTCAGTGCGGTGGCCGAGATGAGCGTGCCGGTCGGCGAGCTTGCTCAGGGCAACCGCGAGCGTGACCGGCTGGTCGGCCGTGCGCAGCAGTTCTATCCCTTCCGCGGTACGCGCCAGCGCCTCCGGGAAGTGCTGCAATCGCGCATATCGGTCGCCAAGGTTGACCAAGGCACACGCCAGCTTCAAATTTCCGGAGGCGTCGAGCCGTCGTGCGAAGTCCACGGCCTCAAGCGCCGCGTTCAGGGCTTCGTCCGATCGGCCGATGTCGTCCAGAATCTGACTGAGGTCAGTCAGCGTCGAGGCCAACAGGGGCAGCAAGCGCGGCTGGGAGTCGACGAGCCGCCGGAGCAGTGATTCGGCCTCCAGGCACAGCGGCAAGGCGTCAGCGTATCGGCCCAGCCTGGCGAGCACGCCGATGAGCTGTACCAGCGACTCGGCGAGTTCTGCTTCGGTGCCCTGTCTGGCAAGGGCGACCGCTTCTTCGACCGCTGCGACCGCCTGCTGTGGCTGGGCGAGCTGGAGGTGAAGCTGGGCAACTTGGTTGAGGTTGCGGATCAGCATGATTCGATGGCGTCGTGGGTTCGCCGCACAGGCCTCACGGCTAGCCTCGACCGCGCGAGCCGCATCCGCCAGCGCATCGTCGTAGCGGCCGAGATTCGCCTTTCCTCGCGACAGGTTGTGCAGGTCGTACTGCAGGAGGGCCGAACTGGTGTCCGGCGACTGTTCGGCCAGGCGTTCACGCAGCCGAAATGCCTCAGTGATGGCGGCCAGGGCCTGCTCGTGTTGATGTTGGCCGGTCAGGATGGCACTCTGGAGGATGAGGGCTTCAGCCAGCAGGGGCAGATAGTAGCTGTCGCCCTGATCGGCAAACCGTCGTAGCACAGGCAGCGCCGCGGCGTTGGAGACCAACGCCTCGTCACAGGTACCCAGCTCCATCTGAATACCGCTCAACCGGTGCAGCGCGATGGCGAGCCCGGTGTCCTCTCCCCTGCCACGCTCGGCGAGCCCGCGTTGCAGCGTGACGGCTTCTTCAGCGACCGCGAGCGCTTCCCGGCTCTGGCCGAGTTTCATGTGAGCGGCAGCGAGATTGCTCAGATCAAAGGACAGTTCCGCGAGATAGCGGTCGCGATCTCGGTCGACGAGCTGCCGACTCACTCGCACACTCTCCAAGGTCCACTCGAGCGCCTCCTCCGGTCGGCCCGCCTGCTCGCTGCGGAAGAGCAACTGGCCCAGCATCGTGCGAAGAACCTCAAGGCCGTCTTCTGGGTTGATCTCGGCCAGTCCCCGAAAGACGGGCATCGCCAATCGCATCGTGGTGTACAGCAGTTGCGCGCCACATTCGTGGCTAGCAGGGACGACCCTTTGAAGGTAGGCGCAGGCGAAAGCGAGTTTCAGTTCAGGATCTGGTCGCTCACCGCAGAACACCAGTGCGCTGTCCAAACTGATCGCCAGGTGACCGTCGAGATCATCCAGCGCCTGCTCCAAGAGCGGGGCCAGGTTCTTGACCAGGTAGCCGCGTAGCGCTGAGGACACGCTCGGTCGCTGCTCTGCGGCCAATCGCAGGGTCGCGAGCAGTCGGCTGCGGTGGCGTGTGCTCGTCGCGTCGTGGTCGTGCACGGTGGTGATCACGTCGTCGAGGTCGGCAATGCTGCCGACCGCGGAATCGAGTAGTTGCTCGACCAGCAGGTCCGGCCCGAACGACGCCAGCGGCCGCTCTCCCGGATAGAGGTCGGCCAGCCAGTAGCAGATGCGCCCGCGCCGTTCCCGTTGTGCCGGCCCGGAAAGCTCAGGCAGGGCCGCGAGCAGCTCAGCCGCCTCACCGGCTGAGGGCCCGGTCAGCACCATGGCCAGCACAGCGCGCACAGCATGCGTCTCGTGTAAATCGGCAAGCTGGTGCGCGGGCCGCAAACGAGCCCATCGACTCTGCTCGCGAGCCAGGAGGTGTGCCAGCACTTCCTGGCGCATGGAGTCGGCGGACTCTGTCCCGCCGCGCCGACCATGTACGGCCAGTAAGGCGGCCGCGTGTACGAGCAACGGATTGGCGAAGTCGTCGTCGGTCACATCAGGCACTGCCCCGACCTCGTCGATCCCGAGATAGGAGGCGAATGCCCGCATCGCGGTCTCGGCGTGCTCCCGGCGCTCGTTCGGAGAGAGCGCGTGGGTGATCAGATCGAGGTGTAAATTGCCGAACCCCGTCGCGGTCCGGTGGCTGGTCCGGTCAAGTTCAGCCCACCAGTGCGACCGCGCCGCCCCTTGGCGGGCCAGCAGCAGCACACGCACATGGGGCCCGGCCACTCGGCCGGCCAGCCGTTCCAGCACGCGGCCGAGGACGGCGAGCCACTGCTCCGGATAGTCGACCACCAGCAAGGTGGCAGACCTCGGAGTGAACTCGCTCAGCGCCTCGGTGTTCGGCGCCTGACCGCAGTCCCACCCGCGCTCTTGCATCCGGGTGCCCAACTCGGCGGCGAGCCGGCTCTTGCCGGACCCGCCCTCGCCAGAGATGACGCCGATGCTGAACATGCGGTCCTCGGCACACCATGCCTGTAGGTCCTCAAGCAGGCCTTCTCGCGCCAAGTACGGCACCACGCCGAAGCGGGGCTGTAACAGCCACGCTTCTGGTGCCTCCGGGGGCAGCGGCTGATACAGCGGAGCAAGCAATGACGGCGCTGTCCGGGCTGTTTTCGACTTGACCGTCTGTCCTTCGTCGACCGCGAGCAGCAAGCCCCCTGAATAGGGGCAGTCCTCATCCTCCCGTTCCTCTCGTCGCGGGGCTCTGCGGGGGCCGGGGCTGCCTGCCTTCTCCCAGTGCGTCTTCCACCAGCGATACTCACTCAGCCACAAGGGGTGCTTGAGGTCATACGGCGGCAGGCGGCCGGTCAGTTCCACCATGACCTGGACCAGCGCCCACAACTGCCGGAAATCGTTCGCGACGCTGCCGGTGGCCAGCCAGCCGCTCACCGTCTGCGGGGCCAGCGCCTCCACCCCGAGCTCGGCAAGGCGCTGGTTGGTCAGGTTGACCAGATCCTGCTGAGACAGCTTTCGGCTGTTTTTGACCTGGTCTCGCAGCGCCCGCAGCCCATCACGCAGCTTCTGCCGGTCGGGCGGCAACTGCTTGGGCCCGCTCATCGGCCTCCCACCCGTACGGCGCATCCGGCCCATCCGGCGCAAGAAGCCCTGGATGCCCCCGCCACCTGCGGCTTCGTCGCCCCTATCCGGCCTCTCCGGCTGTTCTTGTTGCCCTGCCGGCCGCTGGCTGAACTGAGGGACATCGCAACCGGACGAGAAAAGGACGACTCGATGAACCTCGACCTTCTGGCGCTGGCCCCGATCATCGGTGTGATGTGCACGGCCCTGGCCGCGGTGCTGATGGTCTTCATTACCACCCGCGCTTCCCGCTCGGCCGACCTGGCTCAGGTGTTGCGCGCTCTTGCCGAGGTACTGCGCGCCATCTGGGGCAGGCGATGACGATACGTACCGTAATGGCAACACTTCCTCGCGTCGAGATCTCAGACGTGGTCGGCATCGGGCGATCGAACTGGCCGACCGGGCCCGACGCGACGCGCACCGGGTCGACCAGTGCCTCGCCGCGGCGCCGCCGCTGGGGGACCTAGATGGCACCCGGGCATCCTGGTCGACGACCGCCTGCCCGTGCTGGCCGAGGACGGCATGATCATCTTGCCCCAGGGGTTCCCGAGTAGAGATCCCCCGCTCTGGTGCTCGCCCTGTCCGCCGCTCTGCAGGCGGCCAGCCGCCACGCCGACCGTGTCGCGGAGCTCGACGCCGCCTCCTCACCCGGCAGCACGGCCGAGGGCCGGTAGCCGCGCCGCTCACCCCGGGGCGGTCTCACCGGCGCGGACCATCAGCCTGCCGTTTCGCGCCGGACGTGACCACACCCGCCGGGTCGATCCACCGGTACCCGGCGTGCTCGTCCGACAGGACGAGGTCGCACCCGGCCCCGGGCCGACATGCAGTGGCACAAGCCACTGACACAAAGTGGCAAAACTGCACTTCAGAGCATGGATTTCAGTTGGCAGAAGGTGGCACCTTGCCAGCCGCTGACAGTCCTCTCAAGGAAGAGAAGAGATCCGCCACAGAGCGCGGCAGTAAGGCCGAGGCAAGTCAGCGCTCTTGGGACAAGAAGGAGTCCACTCTGAGCGATCACTGGAGTTTGCGAAGACGAAACTTCCTGTAGCGCCTTGCCCGCACCAACGCTCCGACCTGCGGACTGACACCTGATGGCAAATCGGCACTGACAGTTTCGTGACAGTTCGCAGTGTTGCGCTGCTCATACAGCTTTGGATCATGGCTGACCGGGCGGCCACCATGGGAACCGCGGTTCTTACGGTGGGCCGCCTGGTCGCTCTTTTCCGGGATGACGGCCTTGATGTGGCGTCGGCGCAGATAGAGGCGGTTGCCGCGGGAGGAGTAGGCCTTGTCGGCGGCTACCGCGGCCGGGCGGGTGCGCGGACGGCCGACGGGTAGGCGGACCTTGATACGCGCCAGGACGGTGCGAAACTGCGGGCTGTCGCCGGCTTGGCCCGGGGTCGAAACGAACGACAGTGGACGACAGCGCCGATCAGCCGACAGGTGGACCTTGCCGGTCAGTCCACCCCGAGAGCGGCCCAGCCCGGCTGCCGTCAGCCGGATGCGGCGCCGTCGGCGTAATACGACAACGACAGGTCGTGATCTAGGGTCACGTGGTAGACGATCTGGTCATGCTGGCGGAGACGGTGGCTAAATGGTCGGCGGGGTTCACGGCGTTCGTCGGCCGGTTCGCGGGCCGGTTCGCGCGGGTGGAGGCGCGTCGCCAGGTGTGCTCCTATGTACGCGGTCTACTCGGTGAGAGTGAGCGCAAGAACGGCTGGACCTTGGCCGAGGCCGCCGGACAGTCCGGCCCGGAGCGCCTGCAGCGGCTGCTGAACTTCTACGCCTGGGACAGCGACGGACTACGCGATGACGTGCGCTGGAGCGTGGTCGAGGTCCTGGGGGATGCCCGCAGCGGGGTGCTGGTGGTCGATGAGACCGGCTTCCTGAAGAAGGGTGTGCGCTCGGCCGGGGTGGCCCGCCAGTACTCCGGCACCGCGGGCCGGATCGACAACTGCCAGATCGGCGTGTTCCTCGCTTGTGCCTCGACGCGGGGGCGGGCATTGATCGACCGGGAGCTGTATCCGCCCCGGGAATGGACCGATGACCGGCCCCGCTGCCGGGCCGCCGGTATCGGCGACGAGATCGCCTTCGCCACCAGGCCGGCGCTCGCCCGCACGATGATCGAACGCGCCGTGGCGGCGGGCGTGCCGTTCGGCTGGGTGACCGCCGATGAGGTCTACGGTCAGGACAGCAAGTTCCGGCTGTGGCCGGAGAGCGCCGGGATCGCCCATCTGGTCGCGGTGCCCAAGAATGCGATGGCGGTGTCGATGCAGCTGACCAAGGTGCGGGTGCACCGCTTGGTCGCCGAGCTCCCGCAGATGGCCTGGCAGCGGCTCAGCTGCGGTGACGGGGTGCGCGGGCCGCGCGTGTTCGCGTGGGCGGCCGTGGAGATCCGGCCGCTGCGCGACCCGCGGCACGGGTACTGGTTGCTGGCCCGCCGGTCGATCGGTGACCCCGCTGACATCGCCTACTACCTGTGCTTGGGCCCGGCCGGCACGGACCTGGCCGAACTGGTGCGGGTGGCAGGGAGTCGGTGGGCGATCGAGGAGTGCTTGCAGATGGCCAAGAACGAGGTCGGCCTCGATCACTATCAGGTGCGCTCGTATCGGGCCTGGTACCGGCACATCACGTTGGCGATGACCGCGGCGGCGTTCTTGGTGGTCGTGCGCGATGGGCTGCAAGAAGGGGGTCTGCGGCCGGTTGCGGAACCGGTGTGATGCCGTGGACGGTCCAGGAGGTGCGGCGGCTGTTCAACCGCATCGCCGCACCGACCGCGCACCCGATCGGTCATGTCCTTGCCTGGTCGGTCTGGCGCCGGCTCAGCCAAGCGCGGGCTCGAGCCAGTCACCATAAGCGAAGACGCTCATAACGGCCTGTCGTTGTCGTACTAAGCCCCGGCGCGGCAGCAGGCAACGCATGTCGCGAACCAGTTGTTGCGTAGATGAGCTCCTGCCCCCCTGGCGGGGGCGTAACGATGTAAAGGTGACCAAGCGACACCGCTACATTGCCCCCTTTCCAGCACCCCGAACCCGGTATCCGCACCACACCCCGCTCACGAGGGGAATCGCCGGCGGCTTCCGGCCGTCCGTCCGAACGCTGTTGATCGGCGCGCCAGGATCATCACGGCAACGTGCACGGGCCCGCCGGCCGCTTGAACGCAGCGGCCGGCGGACCCTACGGGTGCCGGTGTACGTCCTTGGCCCGGGCGGTGCCGCCCGGGCGATACGGACCTGCCCGACCGTGTGGCCCGGCGCCGCCGCGGGTGGCCGGGTCAGTCGCGTGCGGAGCCGCCCCCGGCCGATGTGTTCAGCTGCGCGCTCGTGCGGCCGGTGAGCTCCTCGAGGGAGACGCCCTGCCGTGACCCGTCCTGGAGGATCACCGTGACGCTCCTGACGCCGCCGCGGGGCGAGGCGTTCTCGCGCTCCTCCGTCGTCGGCGCGTCCGGCCACCAGGCTGTGAAGTAGCCGCCGGTGACGGTCGCGGTCACGCTGCCTTTCGCCTCCGTGGAGAGCTCCAGGCCCGCCACGTCGGCACCGACCCTGCCGGTCACGATGCGCACGCTCTGCTCACTCGTGCTCATGACCGCGCCGAGGGTGGCCCGCGCCGACCCTGCGGGAACCGGTGGGAGCGGTCGTGCGTCGGGTCCCGGCGTGCTGCCCTGCGAGCCGACGAGGTCGCCGTCGCGGAGCAGACAGGTGATCTCGGCCAGATGGCCGCTGCCGTCGTTGACGTAGACGAGCGTCCAGGGCCCCCGGCCCTCGGTCACCACGGGCCGGAAGCCGAGTTCGCGCCCGGTCGTGTTCTTGGTGGTGTCCCGGGCGCTGTCGAGGCACGTCTGCTGGGCGTCGGTGGCCCGGTCACCGCTCACCGCGTGCGGCGTCGCGGTCCACGCCGCCATCGCCGAGCCCCCGCCGAACACGCCGGGCAGCAGCAGCGCCGCCGCGATGCCGGCGGCCACTCCTCCGCAGACAGCGGCGAGACGCCCGGCGGTGAGCAGGCGAGGGCCGCTGGTCGCCGGTGCGGGCGCCTTCGTCGGGTCGGTGGCCACCACCCGGGCCAGCAGGGCCCGGGCCCTGGGGTCGGCGCCGACCTCCAGGTCGGAGGGGGTGACGGCCGGGTCGAGGTCGCGCAGGGCCTGGTCGAGGGTGTCGTTCATCGCGTGCTCCGGGAGTTCATGGTGGCGGTCGCCACGGGCTGGGTCGTGGTGGCGGGGGCCGCGTCGGCGTGCAGGCGCAGGGCGCGCCGGGCCCGGGTGAGCCTGAGCCGGAACGCGACGGGGGAAATGCCGAGCACCCGCGCGGCCTGCGGGGCCGTGAGGCCGTCCCACACGGCCAAGGCGAGCGTCTCCTGGTGGCGCGGGCTGAGCCGCCGCCACGCCTGGACGAGGTCGAGCCGGCGTGCCACCGATTCGGGGTCCAGCCCGGCCGCCGCGGCGCCGGTCAGCCGGTCGTCGGCGATGCGGACGGTGAGCGCCTGCCGCCGCTGGTCGGCCCGCAGTCCGTTGCGCAGGGTGCGGTGCGCCACGCCGAACAGCCAGGCCCGCGCCTCGTCCGCCGCCGGCGGCACGTCGTCCAGGCGCCGCCAGGCGACGAGGAACACGTCGGCGACCACGTCCTCGGCGTGGGAGGGGGGGACGCGACGCTCGACGAACCGTAGCAACGCGGCGTACGTCTGCTCGTAGAGCTGGGCAAAGCGCTGGGTGCGCGGCGGCCCGGTATCGGTGACGTTCATGCTCAGGTCATGTCCGGCAGGCCCACAGGTGTATCGCGGACCGTCCCTCCTGTTCGTGTGGGGTTCCAGGGCGCGGTCATAGTGGCGATGTTCCTGTAGTGCGTACCGATTCCCTGCGACAGCGCTGAGCCACGGCGGCGCGGACGGCCGGACGCGGAGACCACTTCGTCACGGCGTTCCGGCTGCGACCGCGCGGGCGTCTCCGCCCGTCGGCACCACGAGCCCAGAAGAAAGCAGCAGCAATGGCTGACAACGTAGCCGGACTTCTTACCCGCTCACTGAAGGGCCGTCAGACGTCCAGCATCGACAGGGCGCCATCACCAGCGTGCGGGTGCTCTCATCCAGGTGGGCCACTGTCTTCGAGCTCAGGCAGTAGTGGCATCCCAGGACGGCGGCGGCCGTGGGGTCGGACCAGATGCGGTGCTCCCAGGACGGCGGCGGCTCGGTGGGCGGGGGGAGGTTCGGCGGGTTCATGCTCGGCGCCGACCCAGCCCCGGCCGTGGCAGCTTCGTGGCCGGCAACACCGTGGTGCCCACCGAACTGGCTTGCAGCCCTCGGCCCAGTTCCTGCACTCGCCGGTCGCCGCCCCGGGCGAGCGGGAGCGGATCCTGCGGTGCGCGGCCGAGGCGGTCGCCCCCGGCGGGCATCTGCTCGTGGTCTCCCATCAGAGCGTCCCCTCCTGGCACCCGGAGATGCCGGAGGGGCTCACCGAGCATCCGATGAACCTCACCGTGCAGACGCCTGCGGAGAACATCGCGGCCCTGCGCCTGGCCGATGGGGAATGGGAGACGATCCGGGCCGAGACCGTCGTCATCGAGGTGACCTCCCCCGCCGGGGAATCGGGCATCCGCGAAGACCACCTTCTGCACCACCGGCGCGAGACCGGGGCCTGACCCCCGGTTGACGATGGGATGTGAGCATGGCGGAACAGCGACAGGCACCCGACCTCACGGACGCGGTCCTGCGTGAGGTCGGGCCGCGGCTGCGCGCCGCGCGCCTGAAACGCGACCTCCCCCTGGAGGCGCTGTCGGGCGCGACCGGAATCTCCGCCTCCACCCTTTCCCGGCTTGAGGCCGGCAAGCGCGCTCCCAACCTCGGGTTACTGCTCCCGATCACCCGCGCGCTGCGGCTGAGCCTTGACGAGCTGCTGATGCGGAAAGCGCCCGACCCGGCGTGTGCGCTCGCGGACCCGGCACTTCGGGAACCTGACCGTGGAGTACCTGTCGCCCGAGTCCGCGCCGATCCAGACCTTCAAGATGACCTTCGCCCCCAGCAGTGAGCCCATCCAGACCCGCAGCCACGAAGGCTACGAATGGTGCTACGTCCTCCAGGGCCGTGCGCGCATCGTCCTCGGCGACCGCGAGGTGATCGTCGAGGAGGGCCACGCCGCGGAGTTCGACACCCGCATCCCGCACGGCGTCGCCGCCCTCGGCGGGCAACCGCTCGAGGTCCTGTCGATCTTCAACCGCGACGGCTCTCCACCTTCCCGGCATCGTCCACCCGTCCTTCCCCGCGCCGGACCGGCCGACGAGGACGACGGTCCTGCCGTGCGGGATCGTGAAGGAGACGCCGCGCAACACCTCGGGCCCGTCGGAGGAGTAGCCGAAGTGCACGTCCTCGAAGACCACGTCCGGGCCCGGTGCGGGCGCGGGACCGGCGGTGGGCGCGAGCACCTCGGCCGGAGCGGTGACCAGGCCGTGGACGCGGGCCGCCGCCGCACGGAATCACCGGGCGACGAGAAGATCGGTGCGCGGCGCGTGGCCGAGCCGTTCCGGCGATCAGGACCGCGGCGGTGATTCCGGTGCCGGTCCGCGCCGGGTCAGGTCACCGTGCCGATCCCGACCAGCGACGTGGCGTCGACCGAGTCGACCCCCTGTTCGGCCAGCAGAGCGGGCAGCCCTTCCCGTACCCGGGCGATCGCTTCCGGGCCGAGGCCGTCGAGCATGCTACGAAAACCGGTGCCGACGACCATGAGCCAGGCCGACTCCGCGGTGAGGGGGACGCTCAACGGGATCGGGTGGACACGAATCCCGGTCAGGCCAAGGCCGGTCAGCCAGGTGCGCATGGTGTCGCCGGTGTCGATCCTGGCCGCCGCGGCCCGGCCGGACGGCGAGTCCGGCGGCAGGCCGCGTTCCCGTCCGACCACCGTGTACAGCGCCCCGCCGAACCGCTCCAGCGCCCCCTTGGCCCAGGTGGTGACGGCGAACCGGCCCCCCGGCCGCAGGAAGCCCGCCAGCCGCGCGGCACAGGCGTCCATGTCCGGCAGGAAGAAGATCCCGTGCACGCACAGCACCACGTCGTAGCGGCCCTCGTCCTCGGGCGCCCACCGGGTCGCGTCGGCTCGCACGAAACGTACCGTCTCCAGCCCCAGGGCCGCGGCCCGGCGTCGCCCGTGCTCCAGCAGCGACTCCGCCAGGTCGATCGCCTCGACACGGCCGCCCGCCCCGCTCGCCACGGCGGCCGGGATCGCCGACGCCCCGGTCCCGCAGCACACGTCCAGCACGCGGTCACCCGCTCCGATGCCCACGGCCCGCACACTGGCCTCACCGATCGGATCCCACAGATACGGGGCCAACCGAGCGAAGTCGGAGTGTGTGGCGTCGAAGACCGCCCCCACCTTCTCAGGATCCATGATTCTTCCTTTCCCACTCGTCAGGGGTATCTCAGCGCACGGCCACCAGGACCACATCGTCCCCGACCTGCCAGACAGGGCCGACCTGGACGAACCCGGCGCGCCGCAGCAGCTCGCCGTGAACGGAGACCGACACCCGGTGGTCGCCTCCGCTCATGACCCGCTTCTCCCGCTCGGCCATGAGCCGGGCCAGAGCCGGATCCCGCGCGGCAGCCTGCCACCAGGACGCCCATTCCTCGCCGTCACCGGCCCTGCCGTGGCGCAATGCCGCGGCGATGCCGGCGATCGCCGGTTGCTCGTCGTAGAGGTTGTCGGCGTTGACCAGGATGCCGCCGGGCCGCATCCGGCCGGCCAGTTCCCGGTACACCTGCGCGAGGGTCTCGACCGGCAGGTAGTGCAGCGCGGTCGAGGACACGACCGCGTCCAGTTCACGATCGAGTTCACGGGCGAGGCCGGGCAGGGCCGACCAGCCCGGCAGGCGCAGGTCCGCCTCGACGAACCGGGCGGCCCCCGGATGAGCGGCGCGGGCCAGGGCCAGGAGCAGTGGATCGTTGTCCACGCCGATGATCTGCGCCGACGGCAGGCGCGCGGCCATCCGCACCGACAGTGAGCCCGGGCCGCAGCCCAGGTCCAGCACGAGAGGGCGGGCGCATCCGGTGAGTGCGTGAGCGAGCACGTCACCGATCACCGCGAACCGCTCCTCCCGGTCGGCGACGTACCGCTCCTGCTGGGCGTCCCACCGGCGCGACCACGCCCTGGCGGACTCCGGATCCAGAAGTGCCGCATCCGATGTCATGAGGTGCCTTCCGTGTCCATGCCGTCCGGACGGCCGCGCCGTCACAGGCGGGGTGATCGGCTGGGATCAGGAGCGATCAGGGAGTGAGGAGTCCACGCTGGTAGGCGCGGATCAGGGGGCGGGGCACCAGTAGTCGCCGTCCCTCGATGGTGATGGGGACCAGGTCGGGGGCGGTGGCCTTCCACTGGGAGCGGCGGTGGCGGGTGTTGCTGCGGGAGGTCTTGCGTTTGGGGACGGCCATGGTTCACCAGCTCGCCTTCGTGATGC
>NZ_JBITFY010000017.1:0-192373 GCF_044456585.1 Streptosporangium sp. NPDC050855 | reverse complement strand
GGGCCGCGCCCCCCCGCCCCGGGGGGGGGGCGGGCCCGGGCCCCCCCCCCCCCCCCCCCCCCCCCCCCCCCCCCCCCCCCCCCCCCCCCCGGGCCCCCCCCCCCCCCCCCCCCCCCCCCCCCGCTCGTCTCACCCGCCGGTCAGCGGGACGCCTCGTCCAGCAGGGCCAGCTCGTCCTCCGACAGCGTCAGGTCGGCCACCGCCAGCAACGGCCGCAGCTGCTCGACGTTGCGGGCGCTGGCGATCGGCGTGGCCACCGTGGGCTGGGCGGCCAGCCACGCGAGCGCGACGGTGGCGGGGGCGACGCCGTGCGAGGCGGCCACCTTGTCCAGCGCGTCCAGGACCCGCGGGCCCCGCTCCGACTCCAGGTACTCCGCCGCCTTCGCCGCCCGGGGGCTGTCCACGGTGACCCCGGGACGGTACTTGCCGGTCAGGAAGCCACGGGCCAGGCCGTAGTAGGGCGTGCTGGTCAGCCCCTGCTCGATGACCACGTCGCGCAGGGCCCCCTCGTAGTCGCGTTCGAGGAGGTTGTAGTGCTGCTGCAGCACCCCGTAGCTGGCCAGGCCGTCCCGCTCGGAGATCCGCATCGCCTCACTGAGGCGCTCCGCGCCGTAGTTCGACGCGCCGATGTTGCGGACCTTGCCCTCGGTGACCAGCTCGTCGAACGCGCCGAGGGTCTCCTCCAGGGGCGTGTCGGCGTCGTCGACGTGGGCCCAGTACAGGTCGATGTGGTCGGTGCCCAGCCGGCGGAGCGAGTCCTCGGCCGCCGCGCGGATGTTGGCCGCCGACAGGCCGGGCCGCTCGCCCCACATGCCCACCTTGGTGGCGACCACGATCCGGTCGCGGTTACGGCGCGAGGCCATCCACTCGCCGACGATGGTCTCCGACACCCCGCCGGAGTAGAGGTCCGCGGTGTCGACGAGGTTGCCGCCCGCCTCGGCGTAGGCGTCCAGCACCGCGAACGAGTCGTCTCGATCCGCGGTCCAGCCGAATACGTTGCCGCCGAGGCAGAGAGGGAACAGGTTCAGCTCAGAAAAGCTCATGGGCTAACTCTATTTCGCGAATAATCGCGCGGTTGCCGGGCATCGGCGACGACCGGCCCCGCGAGCCGCGCTTCCACCCCGGACGCCACGACATGACCTACCGGAACAGGGAGGCGTCCCCGCCGCCGAGGTCGGCCGGGGCTCGCCGGCCCCCCGTCTGCGGGAGGTCCCCCAGCTCGTCCATGGCCTCTCGCAGGTGGTCCATCAGCCGCCACACGTCGGACACCCGGTCCGGGCAGGACAGGATGCCGAAGTCGAGCGAGCCGTCGTAGGAGAAGCAGGTGATGCTGACCCCGCCGCTCACGTCGGTCAGCACCGACATGGGGTGGTAGGCGAGCACCCTGGCCCCGCACAGGTAGAGCGGGAGCTGCGGGCCGGGCACGTTCGAGACGATCAGGTTGACCGGCGGCAGCACGATCGAGGCCAGCCGGAACACCGCGGAGGTCGCCAGCGCGGTGACGGCGGCCGGCAGCATCGACGACAGCTCGCCCAGCCACCCCGCGGGGGAGCCGGCGAAGCGCCGCTTGGCCGCGCGCATCGTGCCCGCCATGACCCGCAGGCGCTCGCGCGGGCAGGCCAGATCGGTCGGGATGGGGGTGACCATGACGGAGATCTGGTTGCCCAGCCGCCCGCACCCGCCGTCGCGGAGCGCGACCGGGACCGCGGCGATCAGCGGCCGGTCGGGGAGGGCGTCGCGCTCGCGCAGCCAGGCGCGCAGCGCCGAGGCGCAGAGCGTCATGACCACGTCGTTGACGCTGGCCCCCGCGTCCTTGGCGATCCGCTTGACGTCCGCGAGCGGGATCGACCCGAAGGCGAAGCGCCGCTCGGCGCCGATCGGGCCGTTGAACGGCGTGCGCGGTGCCGCCAGCACGGGCAGCTCGGGCAGCTCCTCCATCCTTCCGGTGACCATCCGGGTGGCCGCCGCGGCCACCTGCCGGGCGCCCGGCAGCGCCGAGGCCAGCGGCATCGTGTCGAGCTCGGCCGCCATGCGGCCCAGCGAGTACAGCGTCCGGGCCGGTTGCAGCACCGTCCTGGCCATCGCCCCGGCGAGCATCCCGGCCAGGCCGGGGGCGGTGGTCGCCGGCGCGGCCGGGGGCGCGGGCGGCTCGACGGCGCGCGGCTCGGGCGTCAGGTCAAGCAGCGCGGCGATCGTCTCCGCCCCGGACACGCCGTCGATGGCGCAGTGGTGGACCTTGGCGTAGAGGGCGACCCGGCCGCCGGTCAGGCCGTGGATCAGGTGCATCTCCCAGAGCGGGCGGCGCCGGTCGAGGTGCCGCTCGTGGATCCGGGCGACCTCCTCGGCGAGCCGGGCGTCGTCACCCGGCGGCGCGAGGGTCACCTCGTGGACGTGATCGGCCACGTCGACGCCGGTGTCCTCGGTCCAGTACGGCCGGTCGAGGCCGAACGGCACGGTGACCAGCCGCATCCTCAGCGCCGGGGTCAGGTGCAGCCGCTCGCGCAGCAGCTCGATCAGGCGCTCGCGGGTGACGGCCCCGGAGCTCCCGGCGCCCCCGGAGCCCTCGGAGCCCTCGGCGTCCCCGGAGCTCCCGGAGCCTGCCGAGCTCTCGGGGCCCTCAGGGCCCTCTGGGCCCTCGAGGCCCTCGGAGCCGCGGAAGCTCGCGGATCCCTCGGGGCACGGGGCGAGGACGGCCAGCCCCGCGACGTGGGCCGCGGTGGTCGCCGACTCGGCATGGAGGAACTGGGCGTCGAGCGCGGTCAGCTGGCGCATCGATCGAGCCTCCTGGAAGAAGGGGGGACACGCGTCGCCATCATCACCCCGGCACGTTTCCCTCTCGTTTCCCCCGCGGGACCGGGGCCGCCCTTCTGGGACGGCCGGACGGCCCGGCCGATCGTCACCGTGAGTATCCTTCCCCTTTCGCTCCGTCACCATACCTTCCGGGGGGCACGGGCCGGGATCATCCGTCCACGACGGTCACCGGGTGGCGGACGACGGCGTCGAAGAGGTAGCCGAAGTCGTTGTGCGGGGTGTGGTCGGGCTGGACGGCGCCGGTCTCGTCGGTGGCGCGGGCCAGCAGCAGGTGCGGGCCGGTCCGCTCCGGCCTCCAGACGACCTGCCAGCGGGTCCAGGCCGCCGCCGTGTTCGGGCCGCGCAACGCGACGCGCTGCCAGTGGGCGCCGCCGTCCAGGCTCACCTCCACGTCGGCGATCCGGCCGCCTCCCGACCAGGACCGGCCGCGCAGCACGTACGGCCGCCCCGCGGTCAGGGTGGCGTCCCAGGGCAGCTCGAACGCGCTCCTGACGCCCTGCACGGTCAGCGGGGGACCGCCCCCGGGCGGGTAGGCGTCGCCGAACATCCGGTAGAACTCGGTGTTCCACGGCGAGAACAGCGGTGCGGCGGAGACCTCGATGTCGCCGACCCACTTGATCGAGGCCAGGCCGATCCAGCCGGGGACGACCAGCCGTACCGGATGGCCGTGGTCGGGCGGGAGCGGCTCGCCGTTCATCTCGTAGGCCAGCAGGACGTCGTGCATCGCCTTGGCCACCGGGATCGGGCGGCGCACCCGCCCGAAGTCCACGCCGTCGTCGGTCACGTAGGCGGGGTCGAGCCCGCGGGCCATCACGTCGACGGCGTCCGGGGTGATGCCGGACCGTTCCAGCACGGTGGCCAGCGGCACCCCGCGCCAGCGGGCCACCCCGATACCGCCCAGGCCCCAGGGGGTGCCCTCGGCTTCCCGGTGCTGCTGGGAGGCGAACAGGCTCCGCCCGTTGCCCGCGCACTCGATCGCCGCGTCGCGCGTCACCGAGGGCAGCGCGAGCAGTTCCCGGTAGCCGAAGCTCCGCGGGGCGGCCAGGCCGCTGCCGTGCAGGCGCAGCCGCCAGGACTCCGCGTCGACGATCGGGGTGCGGGTGTGGTTGCGCACGAAGAACCGCTCGTTGGGCACGTGGAAGCCGACGTCGCCCATGGCCTCCCAGCGCATCTCCGCGTTGGTCTCGTGCTCGGTGAACAGCTCCGGCGGCAGCGGCTTGACGATCCCCGAGGCCGGGCGCCCCTCCCGCGCGCCGCCGTCCTCGGTGGTCATCCCGTTCCCGCCCGCCCGGTCGCGACGGTAGGCGGTCTCCTGGCGGGTCTTGTCGTACGGCATCCGGCACCACCCCTTCTTCTACATCTATTTCCTACCAGGAAAGTCTGTAATAGCGAAGGGCGGAACACCGGTGTCACCCCTCTCGTTTCGTCCCGGCCGGTGGACCCGGCCGCCACGGCCGCCACGGCCTGCCCGGGGACGCGGGGGACGCGGGCAACGCGGGAGACGCAGGTGACGCCCGCCATCTCAGCGCCCCAGGAAGGCCAGCAGCCGTTCCAGCGGCCAGGTGTTGATCACGTCGTCGGCGGTGAGCCAGCCGCGCTGGGCGACGCCGACGCCGAAGCGCTGGTTGTCCAGGTGCGGCACCGCGTGGGCGTCGCTGTCGATGGAGAACCTCACCCCGTGGTGGCGGGCCAGCCGCACCAGGTCCGAGGGGAGGTCGGAACGGTCGGGGAAGGAGTCGATCTCCAGCGCGGTGCCGGTGCGGGCCGCGGCGCGGAACACCTCGTCCCAGTCGGCGTCCACCGGCGGGCGGACGCCGATCCTGCGGGTGGTGGGGTGGCCGATGATGTGCACGTTCGGGTTCTCGCAGGCGGTGACGAACCGCCGGGTCATCTCCTCGCGCGACTGGTTGAAGTGCGAGTGCACGCTGGCCACGCAGACGTCGAACCCCTCCAGCACCTCGGCGGGCCAGTCGACCGAGCCGTCCGGGGCGATGTTCAGCTCGCTGCCGTGCAGCAGCCGCATGTCCGGGTACCGCTCCTGCAGCGCGCGCAGCCGCGCCCGCTGCTCCAGGGCCTTGTCCAGGGTCATCCGCTGCATCGCCAGGTCGGGCGCGTGGTCGGTCACCGCGTAGTAGGAGTACCCGCGGGCGTGGGCGGCGGCGACCATGTCCTCCAGCGAGGCGATCCCGTCGGTCAGGTCGGTGTGGGTGTGCAGGTCGCCCCGCAGGTCCTCGACGGTGACCAGGACGGGCAGCTCGCCGGCGAGCGCGGCGGGGATCTCGCCGCCGTCCTCGCGCAGGGTCGGCGGGATCCACGGCATGCCGAACGCCGCGAAGACCTCCTCCTCGGTCGCGGCGGCGATCACCCGTTCCCCCTCGAACAGGCCGTACTCCGAGAGCTTCCAGCCCTTCTTCACGGTGATCTCCCGCAGGTGCACGGTGTGCTCCTTGGACCCGGTGAAGTACATCAGCGCGGCCCCCCACGACTCGGCGGGGATCAGGCGCAGGTCGACCTGGACGCCGTGGGCGGTGCGGATCGAGGTCTTCTTCGGGCCGGAGGCGACGACCTCCGCGACGTAGGGCTGCGCCTTGAAGTCGTCCATCAGCGACTCGGGGCCGACCGCGAGGACGTCGATGTCGCCGACGGTGTCCTTCATCCGGCGCAGCGACCCGGCGTAGGCGATCCGCTCGGCGCCCGGCAGTGAGGCGATCACCCGCTCGGCCAGGTCCATGGCCGTCCCGGTGTGCATCCTGGCGCTGTTCTCCGCCAGGTGCTCGACTCCCTTGAGGAGGTTCTCCACGGTCTTGGCGCCGAAGCCCTTGACCCCCTCCAGCCGCCCCTCCTCGATGGCCCTGGCCAGCGCCTCGGGGGAGTCGATGCCCAGTTCCCTGTACAGGAAGACGGCCTTCTTCGGCCCCAGCGAGGCCACCCGGGTCAGCCGCCGCACCCCCTGGGGGACCTTCTCGCGCAACTCGTCGAGCTGGCGGAAGCCGCCCCGCCCCAGGTACTCCTCGACCTTCTTGGCGATCGCCTCGCCCACCCCGGGCACGCTCCGCACCGGTACGGTCGTGATGTCCTCGGCGAGGCCGGCGATCGCCTTGGCCGCCTTCTGGTAGCTGCGCACCCGGAAGGCGTCGCCGCCGTTCATCGCGAACAGCTCGGCGTACTCCTCCAGGGCGGACGCGACGTCGTCGTTAGCTCGTGCCATGCCCCCAGCCTAGAAGGCGGTGCCCTCCGGGGTGGGGTAGGTCAGCAGGTGGCCGCACATGCCGTCGCGGGGCACGGCGGGGACCCGGTCGACCCCGGCCTCGCGCAGGTGGCCGAGATCACCGGCGCGCAGGGCGTCCAGCCGCTCCCCGGTCTCCTGGGCGGCGCGCAGCGGCCCCTGGCGCCAGCGGGACTCGAAGGCGTCCAGCCGGGGCGCGAGCAGCCGCGCGGCGGCGTCCAGGAAGGCGGCGAAGGCGTCCCGGCCGCCGTCGCGGAGCGTGAGGAACCCCTCGACGGCCAGGTCCCGGCGCTCCTGCGGGTCCGAGCCCGCGGCCTCGGCGTACCGGCCGGGGTCGGCCAGGACGTCGGAGGGAAAGGTCAGGACGGCGTCACCGGCCTCGGGCAGGCCGCTGTTCTGCATCAGCACCACGATGCGCAGGCCCCCGTCGTTGACCAGGCGGTGGACGGTGCCGGGGGTGAACCGGACGACCTCGCCCGGGGCCAGCGAGGTCTCCCGGTAGCCGCTCCAGGTCAGGGTCTGCACGGTGCCGGAACCGGCCACCACCACGTACGCCTCGGAGCAGAGCGTGTGCAGGTGCGGGGAGCCGCCCCGCAGGCCGTCCGGGGCGGGCCCGTCGTAGACGGACAGGCCGCTCACGCCCACACCGAACACGGCTCCTCCTTCACGCTCGTCCCGCCCGCGCCGGTACCGGTCGCACCCGGCCCGCTCACCCCCGCGCCGGCCACGGGTGCTCCTTCACGTACGCCTCCAGCCGGTCGCGGTCCCACGCGCCGGTGGCCACCGTCATCCGGTAGCGCAGGCGCAGCGTGTCACCGGGCGGCAGCAGGAGCGGCTCGTGGAAGGCGATGGAGGGGTTGACGGCCGCGAACGGCGTGGTGCGGACGAACCAGACGGTCGGCAGGGCGCTGCGGAACAGCAGGGTGGAGGACCGGTCGACCTCGTCGTGCCTGCCCGCGTAGGCCAGCCACTCCGACTCCCGGCCCATCATCTCCGGCCCGTCGCCGCGCTCGGCGATCACCGTCCCGTGCTCGAAGGAGCGCGGCCCGCGCCAGAACAGGCCGCAGTAGCCGGCCATCGGGCGGCCGTTGGTGGTGGGACTGCCGAAGACCAGGTCGCTGCCGCGCACGTTGACGATCTCCGTGGACAGCTCCAGCGTCCAGGAGTCCTCGTCCACGTCGCGCACCTCGAAGGTGCGGAGCTCGTCCACCCAGTGCTCGCCGCCCTGGGTGTGCCAGGTCAGGCGCTCCACGCCGGGGGAGGGGAAGTCCTCGTGCCGCATGGTCCCGTTGTTCGGCAGGTCCACGTACCCGGCGGCCTCGCGGACGTAGCTGCCGCCGCCCCAGAAGTTCTCCCCCGACAGGTCCGAGACGGTGAACTGCAGCCCCCGGTGCCAGCGGTGGTCGTGCGGGCGGTAGGCGCTGACCACGTCGCCGGCCGTCGTGCGGATCGGGTGGAAGTACGGTTTCGGCGACTCGAAGACCGGTGTCTCCGGCACGTACACGTAGCGCAGGATCGGCACGCCGCGTTCGGTGAGGGTCAGCTCCATCCGCGTCCGTCCAGCCGGTCGTAGAAGGGGTGGCCGGGGACGAGGTCGGCGCGGAGCACGGGCCGGCCGGTGGCCGCCGAGGCGTACAGGCCGGTGGCCAGCTCCAGCGCCCGGCGCCCGTCCGCCCCGCCCATGGGCGGGGGCTCGCCGCGCTCATAGGCGTCCAGCAGCTCGGCGAGCTGGGCCTCGTGCGAGCTGGGCAGGTCCTCGGGAGGGTTCCACAGCGCCGAGGTGGAGCTCCAGTCGGCGTTGCGGTAGCCGTACAGGTGGCGCAGCTCCACGGTGGCCTCGGTGTAGTCGAAGCGCAGGTAGCTCTCCTCACGCCGCGACAGCACGCTGTTGACGACCGAGGCCATGGCGCCGGAGTCGAACCGGACCATGGCCATGGAGACGTCCTCGGTCTCGATCCGGCGCTCCAGCGTGCCGGTCATCGCGCGGATCTCCGTCCAGTCGCCCAGCACCGAGAGCATCAGGTCCATCTGGTGGATGCCGTGGCCCATCGTGGGGCCGCCGCCCTCGGTCTCCCACCGGCCGCGCCAGGGCACCTCGTAGTAGGCGTCGTCGCGGTACCAGGTGGTGACGCAGAGCGCGACCAGCGGGCGGCCCAGCTCGGGCGCGAGCGCGCGCAGGTGCCGCGCGCCCGAGCCGAAGCGGTGCTGGGAGACGACCGAGGCGCGGCCGGCCCCCTCGGCCGCCGTGATCAGGTCGTGCTCGGCCAGCGACAGGCAGGCGGGCTTCTCGATCCACACCCAGGCGCCCGCCTCCAGGCAGGCCACCGCCTGCGCGGCGTGCAGGTGCGGGGGCGTGCACAGGTGGACCAGGTCGGGCCGCTCGGCCTCCAGCATCTCCTCCAGCGAGGTGTACGCCCCCTCGATGGAGTGCTCGGCGCAGAACGCCTTCACCCGCGCCTCGTCCACGTCCACCGCGGCCACCGGCCGGACCCGGTGGGCCTGGGAGCGCAGCGCGGGCAGGTGGCAGATCCCCGCGATGCCGCCGGTGCCCACCACCGCCGCCCGGATCACCGCCCCCTCCCCGCGGCGCTCCGCGACAGGGGGGACGTTCCGGGCGAAGGTGACAGGGAGAGACTCATGATCCTCATCGTACGACCACGGTCGTCAGGGAGCGCGGCGGCAGGACGAGGTCGCGACCGCCTCGCAGGCCCGGCAGCGGGGTGGCGGTAAGCGAGTTCCCGGTGTCGGTCAGGTAGGAGGTGGCCCGCCCCGGCCTCGTGGTGACCTTGGTGGAGACCTCGGTGGTGGCGGTGTTGAGGATCTCGACGACCTCCGAGCCGTCGGCGTTGCGGAAGGCGGTCACCTTC
The DNA here is from genome assembly GCF_044456585.1 of Streptosporangium sp. NPDC050855. NCBI lineage: Bacteria > Bacillati > Actinomycetota > Actinomycetes > Streptosporangiales > Streptosporangiaceae > Streptosporangium > Streptosporangium sp. NPDC050855. The sequence continues at coordinate 183,469 of NZ_JBITFY010000017.1, read as the reverse complement.
AGCGCCGGGTCGGGCGCCTCGGCGGCCAGCCGGACCGCGCCGGGCCGGATGAAGCGGCTGTAGGCGGCCAGCGCCCACAGGCGCTTGGCGACGCGGTAGGTGGAGGTCGCCTGGTCGATCTGGATCAGGCCCCGGGTGGTGCCGCGCGAGGCCCCGAACCAGAAGACGTAGCCGGAGACCCCGCCCAGGGTGAACGAGTCGTGGATCTGCTGGGCGACCGCGAAGCCGTCGTAGCCGCTGCCGTCGTCCCACGCCTCGTTCCAGGTGTCGCCGTTGGGCGACCACTCCGACATCCAGGTGGGCCGGTCGGTGGGCAGCGGGCCGTCCACCGGGCTGACGTAGGGGTGCCCGGTGTGCGTGGCGACCCACCTGCGCGCGATCGGGTCGGCCTCGATGGCCTTGGTGTACTCGCGCTGCTGGGCCCACCCGGCGGCGTCGCAGCAGGCGACCTTGATGCCGGCGCGTGCCGCGACCGGGCCGAGCACCTTGACGAAGTCCGCGGCCTCGGCCGGGGTGAACCGCATCGAGGCGTAGGAGACGGTCAGGTCGGGCTCGTTGGTGAACCCCAGGTCGGTGACGCGGATGCCCTCGCGGGCGTAGAACTTCGCGTACTGCACCAGGTAGTTCGCGTACGCCTTGCGCCACTCCGGGAGCAGCGAGCCGCCGTTGCTGTCGGAGCCGTTGTCCTTCATGTAGCCCGGGGCGCTCCAGGCGTCGGCGTAGAAGCGCTTCACGCCGTACCGCCTGGCCTCCTTGGCCAGCCACACCTGGCCGCCGTCGTCGCCGTCCCAGACGTACTTCGGCGGCGCGTCCGGGCCGCCCGGGTCGACGGGCTGGATGGAGGACATCAGGTCGTACGGGCTGCCGGTGGGGGAGGAGCCGATGCCCAGGCGCAGGATGCTCAGCCCGGCCCCCTTGGTGGGGCTGAGCCACAGGTCGAGGATCTCCCGCTGTGACGAGGCGGGCAGCGCGCGGACCAGCTCGTTGCGCCGGAACGCCTGGGAGAAGCCGAAGCCGTCGATCCGCTGGAGGGTCCGGTGGCGCTCCAGGCGGATCTCCGGGGCGGTCCGCGAGCCGGCCCGAGCGGTGGTCGTGCCGTTCTCGGGCCCGGCCTGGGCGGCGGCCGGGACGGAGCCGAGCAGGGGGAGCAGGAGGATCGGTACCAGTACTGTCCTGCGACGTCGAGACATGCGGGGACCCGCTTTCCGAAACTTTCACAAGATTACAGATACTTTTCGTGTGAGTACCGTAGACGTCACGCGGGTGAGCGTCAACGCCCGATCGGCGGCGAGGTGCTCTCCCGCACGACGAGCTCGGTGGCCAGCTCCACCCGCCGGGGCTCGCGCCCGCCCGCGGACGGGTCGAGCACCATCCGGGTGGCCAGCGCCGCCATCTCCTGGAGCGGCTGGCAGACCGTGGTCAGCGGCGGCCAGGCCGAGCGCGCCAGCGGCAGGTCGTCGAAGCCCACCACCGACAGGTCGCCGGGCACCCGCAGGCCGCGCCGCCTGGCCGCCTCCAGCACGCCGAACGCCTGCATGTCGCTGCCGGCGAAGATCGCGGTCGGCGGGTCGGGCAGGGAGAGCAGCTCGTGCCCGCCGTCGCGGCCGGAACCGACCAGGAAGTCGCCGTACCCGATGAGCGCGGGGTCCACCGGCACGCCCGCGGTCTCCAGCGCGGCGCGGTAGCCGTCGACGCGGGCCCGGCTGCACAGCATGCCGGGCGGGCCGCCGATCATCCCGATCCTGCGGTGCCCCAGCTCCAGCAGGTGGCGGGTGGCGGCCAGCCCGCCGTGCCAGTTGGTGGCCCCGACCGAGGCGACCCCGGCCGGCGGCTCGCCGTCGGGGTCCACCACCACGAAGGGGATGGACCGGGCGGCCAGCCGGTCGTGCCGGTCGGCGCTGATCCGCGAGCCGACCAGGATGGCCCCGTCGGTGTGCCGGGCGGCGATCCGCTCCACCCAGTCCCGGCCCGGCCCGGCCCGGTCGTGCAGGACCGAGATCACCACGCCGGCGCCGACCTCGCGGGCCGAGGCCTCCACCCCGCGCACCAGCTCCATCGCCCACGGGCTCTCGATCTCGGTGAACACCAGGTCCACCAGCCCGGCGGGACCGTCGCCCTGACCGCCCCTGCGCCGGTAGCCGTGCTCGCGCAGCAGCCGTTCCACCCGCTGCCTGGTCGCGGGGGCGACCTCCGGCCTCCCGTTGATGACCTTTGAGACGGTGGGCGCGGAGACCCCTGCCCGCTCGGCGATATGGGCGATCGTCACGCGCCTTGTGGTCGACATGAGTCGAATACTAAACGAAAACTTTCGGTAACCTCACCATCCATACCGGGACGGACGCCGGGACGGGAGGGACACGGGATGGGATCACTACCTCGGCGACTATTGACGCGTAACCGCCGGTTTACCTATTCTCCGGGACACGAAATATTCGGGGTACATATGAAACTTTCTAGCCTCACTCCCGAAAGGGGATCCCATGCTGAGTCGGCGAGGCGTGGTGGCTCTGGCGGTATCGACGCTGCTTCTCGGAGCTTGCAGCACGAGCGGAGAAGGTGGCGGGGCCACGTCCGGTGCGGCCGCCGGCTCTGACAAGGTCACCTTCGAGTTCTGGAACCTGGCGACGGCAGAGCCGATGAAGACGTTCTGGGCGGAGCGCATCAAGGAGTACCAGGCGGCCCACCCGAACGTGACGATCAAGAACATCGCCATCGAGAACGACTCCTACAAGCCCAAGCTGGCCACGCTCACCCAGTCGGGCAAGGCACCCGACCTGTACTCCACCTGGGGTGGCGGCGTCCTGAAGCAGCACGTCGAGGCGGGACTGGTCAAGGACCTGACGTCCGACGCCGCCGACGTCATCGGCGGCATCACCCCGGCCGCGCTGTCCGCGTACCAGTTCGACGGCAAGACCTACGGGCTGCCCACCGACATCGGCATGGTCGGGTTCTGGTACAACAAGGCGCTGTTCAAGAAGGCCGGCATCACCGAGCCGCCCACCACCTGGACCGGCTTCCTGGACGCGGTCAAGAAGCTGAAGGCGGACGGGACCACCCCGATCGCCCTCGCGGGCAAGGCCAAGTGGCCGGGGCACTACTACTGGTCCTACCTGGCCATGCGGGTGGCCGGGCTGGAGGCGTTCAAGCAGGCCGGCTCCACCAACGACTTCACCGGGCCCGACTTCGTCGCCGCCGGCCAGAAGCTCAAGGAGCTCGTCGACCTCCAGCCGTTCCAGAAGGGCTTCCAGGGCGCCGACTACTCCACCCCCGACGGCCAGGCCGCGACCATGGGCAACGGCAAGGCCGGCATGGAGCTGATGGGCCAGTGGGCCCCGTCCGTGCAGAAGGACTCCGGCAAGGGCCTCGGCGACGACCTCGGATTCTTCACCTTCCCCGCGGTCGAGGGGGGCAAGGGGTCGCCCGGCGACGCGTTCGGCGGCGGCGGCGGCCTGGCCGTGGGCGTCAACGCCCCGCCCGCGGCGCTGGACTTCCTGAAGTTCTCGCTCAAGGCGGAGAACCACAGCAAGGCCGTCAAGGCGGGCGGCGTGCTGCCCGTGCTCAAGCAGGGCGAGGAGGCGGCCGTCACCGACCCCCACGTCAAGACGGTCTCCGAGACCCTCGCGGCCGCGACCGGCTTCCAGCTCTACCTCGACCAGGAGTACCCGCCCGCCGTCGGCCAGGAGATCAACGACTCCGTGGCCGAGCTGATCGGGGGCACCAAGACGCCCGAGGAGGTCGTCAAGAGCATCACCGAGACGGCCAAGGCGGAGTCGGAGTAGCCGCCCGGATGAAGACGATGACAGGGCCGGACGCGCGTCCGGCCCTTTCCCCCGAGGGGCCCGCACCGGCGCGAAGGCGCGGGCGCGGGTCCCGGCGGGGGCGCGGCTGGGTCACCGCGATCCTGTTCGTGCTCCCCGCGCTAGTCCTGTTCGCCCTGCTGGTGCTGGCCCCGATCATGGTGGCCGGCTACACCAGCCTCTACAAGTGGAACGGCATCGGCCCGCCGAGCAACTTCGTCGGCCTGGACAACTTCACCCGGTTGTTCGCCAGCGACATCTTCGTCGGCGACCTGCGCAACGGCGGCATCCTGATCGTGCTGGGCCTGCTGGTGCAGCTGCCGCTCTCGCTGGGCCTGGCGGTGATGCTGAACCAGCGGATCCGCGGGCGCGCCTTCTACCGGCTGCTGTTCTTCGCGCCGTACATGCTCTCCGAGGCGATCATCGGCGTGCTGTTCTCGCTGATCCTCTCGCCCGAGGCGGGCCTGGCCAACCGGATCCTCGTCTCCTGGGGGCTGGAGCCCTGGACCTGGCTGTCCGAGCCGGACACCGTGATGTTCTCGCTCTTCCTGGTGATCACCTGGAAGTACTTCGGCTTCCACATGATCCTCTACCTGGCCGGCCTGCAGAGCATCCCCAAGGAGCTGAGCGAGGCGGCCAGGATCGACGGCGCCGGCAGCTGGAACGTGTTCCGCCACGTCACCCTGCCGCTGCTCGGCCCCACCATCCGGGTCAGCGTCTTCCTGTCCATCATCGGCACCATCCAGCTCTTCGACCTGGTCTGGATCCTCACCGGGGGCGGGCCGTCGCACGCCTCCGAGACCATGGCCGTCAGCATGTTCGAGTACGGCTTCAAGCGATCCCAGATCGGCTACTCCAGCGCGATCAGCGTCGTCATGTTCCTGATCAGCCTCGTCTTCGCCCTCGGCTACCAGCGGTTCGTCCTGCGCCGGGACCTGGAGGGGGCCAGCACCACCATGGGAGACCGCCGATGATCGCCCGGCTCCGCACGTTCCCGATCCACGCGATCATCTGGGTCGCGGCCGTCTTCATCGTCGTGCCCTTCCTGTACGGCCTGCTGGGGGGTTTCAAGACCTCCGACCAGCTCTCGGGCAACCCGCTGGGCCTGCCGTCGCCGTGGGTGACCGGCAACTACACCGACGTGATCCTCTCCGGCACGTTCTGGCGCCAGTTCCTCAACAGCCTGTTCGTCGCGGTCGTCACGACCGTGCTGGTCGTCGGCCTGTCGGCGATGGCCGCCTTCGCGTTCGCGCGGTTCGCCTTCCGGGGCCGCGAGTTCCTGTTCACGCTGTTCGCCGTCGGGCTGATGTTCCCGTTCGCGGTGGCGATCCTGCCGCTGTTCGTCCTGCTGCGCACGTTCGGCCTGCTGGACAACCCGCTGGGGGTGATCCTGCCGCAGGCCGCGTTCGGCCTGCCGCTGACCGTCATCATCCTGCGGACGTTCTTCCGGTCCATCCCGAGAGAGGTCGAGGAGGCGGCCATCATCGACGGCTGCACCCCCTTCGGCTTCTTCTGGCGGGTGCTGCTGCCGATCGCCCGGCCCGCCCTGGCCACGGTCTCGGTCCTGGCCATCGTGGCCAGCTGGAACAACTTCTTCCTCCCGCTGGTGGTCCTCAACGACCCGAACCTGTGGACGCTGCCGCTGGGCGTCCAGCAGTTCCAGGGGGAGTACATGGCCGACACCGCCAGGATCCTGGCCTACGTCATCGTCTCCATGGTCCCGGCTCTGGCCTTCTACGCCGTCGCCGAGCGTCAGCTGATCAGCGGCCTCACCGCGGGCGCCACCAAGGGCTGATCCCGTCCTCGTTCATCCCGTTCGTCGTGTAGGAAGCGAGAAACAATGACCCTGAGCGTTGCCGGATCCCGTCTCGTCGACGCGGCCGGCACCCCGGTACGGCTGCGCGGAGTGGGCCTCGGGGGCTGGCTGAACATGGAGAACTTCATCACCGGCTACCCGGCCAACGAGGCGTCGATGCGCACGGCCGTCCGGGAGGCGCTGGGCGAGGAACGCGCCGAGATGTTCTTCGACCGCCTGCTCACCTCCTTCTTCGGGCCGGACGACGCCGCGCTGCTGGCCGGGCTCGGCACCAACTGCGTCCGTATCCCGATCAACTACCGCCACCTGGAGTCCGACGACCGCCCCTTCGAGATCGACGAGCACGGCTTCCGCCACCTGGACCGGGTGATCCGCCTGCTCGGCGAGCACGGCATCTACAGCGTCATCGACCTGCACGCCCTGCCCGGCGCGCAGAACCAGCACTGGCACTCCGACAACCCCACCCACATCGCGGCGTTCTGGCAGCACCGCCACTTCCAGGACCGCGCCGTCCACCTGTGGGAGGTCATGGCCGACCGCTACCGCGACAACCCCTGGGTGGCCGGCTACAACCCGGTCAACGAGCCCGGCGACCCGAGCGGGCAGGTCGTCGGCCCCTTCTACGACCGCCTGGTCAAGGCCGTGCGCGCCGTCGACCCGGGCCACGTGCTGTTCCTGGACGGCAACACCTACTCCACCGACTTCTCGATCTTCCGCGAGGTGTACGAGAACACCGTCTTCGTCTGCCACGACTACGCGCTGGCCGGGTTCGCGCACGGCGGCCCCTACCCCGGGCACACCCGGGGGGAGTGGGTGGACCGCGAGCAGCTGGAGCGCTCCTTCGAGCGCCGGACCGTCTTCCAGCGCGAGACCGGCACCCCCATCTGGGTCGGCGAGTTCGGCCCGGTCTACACCGGCGACCCGGAGATCGACCGGCAGCGCTACCAGATCCTCCGCGACCAGCTGGAGATCTTCGACGCGCACGAGGCCGGCTGGTCGCTGTGGACCTACAAGGACGTCGGCCTGCAGGGGCTGGTCTGCGCGGGCGAGCCGTACATGAGCCGGTTCGGCGACTTCATCGCCAAGAAGCAGCGGCTGGGCGCGGACCGGTGGGGATCGACGATGGAGGAGGCGGCGAGCGAGCTGGCGCCGCTGCACCGGCTGATGGAGACCGAGTTCCCCTCCTGGGACCCCTACCCCTGGGGCGCCCGGTACCAGGTCGACGACCTGATCCGGCACATCCTCATCGCGCAGGCGCTGCTCCCCGAGTACGCCGGGCTGCTGCGCGACCGCTCCGACGAGGAGCTGGTCGCCCTGGCCGACTCGTTCGCGCTCGCCCGCTGCAGCCGGCGGCAGCCGCTGCTCGACCTGCTCGCCGAGAACCTGCGCGCCGGGGATCCGCTCGGAGGGGATCCCCTCGGCGGGAACTCGCACGCGGGAAACCCGAACGCGGGGAGCTCGGGCGCGCAGGACCCGCACGCCGGGGATCCGCTCGGGAGGGAGCCGCTCGGGCAGAACTCGCTCGGGGCCTGACACCCGACGGCTCCTAGGTAGATATCCGGAAAAATCCGGAAAGGCGTGGTATCCCGGGAAGGCCGTCGCACCCCCCACCGTCCCATTCGTTTCCACTCCTACCTGACCGAGGAGCACCGGAAAGATGCGCGCCCCCCGGCCGCGGGCAACGGCCCTGGCCCTGCTGTCCCTGTCCCTGCTGGCCGGAACGGTGGCGGGCCTGCCCGTCACCCCGGCCGCCCACGCCTCCACGGCCCACGCCTCCGCCACGCACACGTCCGTCGCGCAGGCGCCCGCCGCCACGATCGTCACCTACGACTTCGAGTCCGGGCCCCAGGGCTGGGAGCCGCGGGGCTCCGGGGTCTCGGTCGCGACCACCCCCGACGCCGCGCACGGCGGCGCCCGCTCCCTGCTCACCACCGGCCGTACCGACACCTGGCACGGCGCGGCCGTCACCCCGCCGTTCGAGAAGGGCGTCACCTACGAGGTGTCCGCGTGGGCGCGGGCCGCGGCCGGGCAGGAGTCCTCGACGGTCGCGCTCACCGTGCAGCGCACCCCCGCCGGGGGCGAGGCCGTCTACGAGCGGGTCGCGGCGGCCACCGTCACCGACTCCGCCTGGGTCCGCCTGACGGGCACCTACACCTACACCGCGGACTCCGCGCTGTCGCTGTACGCCGAGAGCTCGGTGGCGACCGTCGCGTTCCACCTCGACGACATCGTGGTCACCGCCGACACCGACCCGGCCAGGTCCGGCCTGACCAGTGACTTCGAGACCGGGACCGCCGAGGGGTGGACCTCGCGCGGCGGCGCCGTCCTGACCGCCGAGGCGGACTCGGCGCACGACGGCGCGTACGGCCTGGGCGTCACCGACCGGCAGGCGTCCTGGGACGGCCCGTCCCGGACGGTGCTCGGCAAGCTGGCCAAGGGATCGAAGTACGACCTGTCGGTCTGGGTGCGCAGCGCCACCGCCCAGAGCGTGAGCCTGTCGATCGAACGACGCTCGGGCGAGACCCCGTCCTACGACCGGGTCGCCGGGCCCCGCGCCCTGGCCGCCGGCGAGTGGACCAGGCTCGCGGGCACCTACCTGCCGGCCCACGACGTGGACTTCCTGAGCGTCTACGTCGAGTCGGCCGAGGGGACGGCGCCGTTCGCCGTCGACGACTTCCGGCTGGCCTACATCGAGCCCAAGCCGGTGCAGACCGACATCCCCTCGCTCAAGGACACGGTGCCGTTCACGATCGGCGCGGCCTTCTACCGGGGCGCCACCCTGGGCGAGCACGCCAAGCTGATCACCAAGCACTACGAGAGCGTCACCCCGGGCAACAGCCTCAAGTGGGACGCCACCGAACCGGCCGAGGGGGAGTTCACCTTCGCCGAGGGCGACCACCTGGTGGACTGGGCGACCGGCAACGGCCTGCGGGTGCGCGGCCACACCCTGGTCTGGCACAGCCAGACGCCCGCCTGGGTCTTCGAGGGCGCCACCAAGGAGGTCCTGCTGCGCCGGATGGAGAACCACATCCGCGCGGTGATGGGCCGCTACAAGGGCAGGATCGACACCTGGGACGTGGTCAACGAGGTCGTCGACGAGAACCGGCCCGACGGATTGCGCCGCTCCCCGTGGTTCGAGATCGCCGGACTGGACTACATCCGCACCGCCTTCCGGGTGGCCCGCGAGGTCGACCCGGACGCGACGCTCGTCATCAACGACTACAACACCGAGTTCCCCCGCAAGCGGCAGGCGCTGTACGACCTGGTCGCGAAGCTGCGCGCCGAGGGCGTCCCGATCGACGCGGTCGGCCACCAGCTGCACGTCAACGTCGAGCAGCCGCCCGCCTCGTACATCGAGGACACGATCGAGAAGTTCGCCGGCCTGGGCGTCGAGCAGCAGGTCACCGAGCTGGACGTGAGCGTCTACACCGACTTCGTGAGCTCCTACGAGACGGTCCCGGCCGAGGTCCTCGCCCTGCAGGGGCACCGGTACCGGGAGATCTTCGACGTCTTCCGGCGCCAGGCGGAGCACCTGTCGTCGGTGACGATCTGGGGCGTGGCCGACGACGCGACCTGGCTGTCCACCTTCCCCATCGCCCGGCTGAACCCGCCGCTGCCGTTCGACGACGAGCTCCAGGCCAAGCCCGCGTACTGGGGCATCGTCGATCCGTCCAGGCTGCCGCCGCTCGTCCGGTCCCTGGACGTGCCCGCGGGCACGGTGCGGGTGGACGGCAAGCGGGACGGCGAGTGGGACCTGCTGCCCGGCGCCCCCGTGCCCCGGGTCGGCGGGCTGTCCGCGACCTGGCAGGCGCGCGTCGCGCCCACCGGCGCGTCCGGGGGCCTGTACGTGCTGGCCGAGGTCGTCGACGCCACCGGCGACAGGGAGGACACCGTCACCTTCACCGTGGACGGCACCCCGTACCGCGTCCGGCGGGGCGGCACGCACGCCCACGGTTTCAAGGCGCACACCAGGCCGACCGCGACCGGCTACCGGGTCGAGGCGCTGCTGCCCCTGCGGGCCGGTACGGGCACGACGGCCGACGCGCGGGTCGTGGTGGACGACGCGACCGGCGGGGAGACGTCCTGGACGGGGAGGCTGACCTTCGTCCCGGCCGTCAGGACCGCCCTGGCGCCCAGGGGCGCGCCCGTGGTGGACGGCGTCGCCGAGGCCGCCTGGAACAGGGCGCCGGAGATCGTCACCGGCACCCGCGTCCAGGGCGCCTCCGGCGCGACCGCCAGGGTCAGGGCCGTGTGGAACGCCGGGGTCCTGTACGTCCTGGCCCGGGTGACCGATCCGGTGCTCAGCGAGGAGTCGCCCGACGCCTGGTCGCAGGACTCCGTCGAGATCTTCGTGGACCCGCAGAACAACAAGACCAGGGGGTACGACGACGACGACGGCCAGTACCGGGTGAGCTTCACCGGCAGGCGGACCGTGGGAGGCACGTTCGACGCGTTCGCGGTCCGGGACAACCTGACCGCCGCGGCCGTGCGGACCTCCGGCGGCTACGTGGTCGAGGCGGCCATCAGGCTGCCCACCGTCACCCTGGCCAGGGACACCCTGCTCGGCTTCGACGTGCAGGTCAACGATGCCACCGGCGCCGCCCGCACGGCCGCCGCGACCTGGAGCGACCCGACCGGGCGCGGCTACGTCGACACGTCGAGGTGGGGCGTGCTCCGGCTCGTCCCGTAGTCGCCCACCGGCCGTCCGTCGGCCGTCCGTCACGTCCCGGCCGCCGGGTCCCGCTCCACGAGGGCGGGACCCGGCGGCCGGTCGTGTGCCGTCCTCCCGCTCCCGGCCCGGGACCCCCTACGCCGGTGGGATCAGCGCGGCGAGGGCGGCGGCGGCGTCGAGGAGGGCCCTGGAGCGGGTGTCGATGGCCGCCTCCCGGGCGGACAGCGCGGCCGTCACCTCGTCCCACCGGCGGGCGCCGCGCAGCTGCGGCATCAGGGCGCGGAGCGCGGCGACGCGGTGACCGGCCCTGCGCAGCTGGTGGACGATCCGCGCGTCCCGCACGTCGTCGGGGAAGTACCGCCGAGGCCCCGACGGGGAGTCCCGGCGGGGCACCACCAGGCCCTCCGCGTCCCAGTGCCGCAGCGTCGAGGTCCGCACTCCCAGCGCGACGGCGAGCTCGGAGACGCTCATGACGTCCGACGGGCGTACGTCGCCGATCGGCTCCTCGGAGATCGTCGCGGCGGCCCGCCTGGCCAGCGCGAGGTCCCGCCGCTCGGTGTCGAGCCGGGCGTGCGCCGCGTCGAGCAGGGCGAGCAGCTCCGGCAGGGGACGCGTGTGCGCCGCGCGCATGATCCGCCTGGCCTCGACCGGCCCCGTCCCGGCCGCGAGAGCCCGGTAGGCCAGCGCCGAGCGCACGTGCGTATCGTCGTAGACCCGGTACCCCGTGGCGGTGCGCGCCGCCACGGGCAGCACGCCCTCGCGTTCGAGATCGCGAACCTGCTGGACGGAGCACCCGGCACGCCGTGCGACGTCGATCGTCCTCATGACGGCGACTTGCGACTTCTCACCGGTCCACCTGGGAGTGTCCGGAGTGAAGTCTCCACAAGCACATGAATGAAACGCTACAGCACATGAGCATCGACGAGATCATCGAATTCCTCGGCGGCCTGGAGGGGGTCCTGGTCCTGCGGCCGGTGCCCGGCGACGGCTCCCCCGAGATCAGCTGGGGCGACGCGTTCTTCTACCACGCGCCCGACGGCAAGGTCCCGGAGCGGACCCAGCCGTTCGCGACGATCGTGACGAAGGACTACCCGGACGACCGGCGCTCACGGCTGGACCGCCCCGGCGCCTTCCGCCTCAACCTCTTCGCCGGCAAGGACGCCTTCGCCCGGCACACGGGCCGCGGGCCGCGCGACCCGGAGCCGGACGGGACCGACCCGAGCGTGGCCGACACCGTGATCGCCCACCCCGTCTACGGCCCCCTGGGCTGGCTGGCCGTGGTGAACCCGGGGCCGCGGACGGAGCCCGTGGTCCGGGAGCTGCTCCGCGCGGCCCACGAGCTGGCCCGTTCCCGCCACCTGCGGCGTGCCGGCTCGGAGTCGCCGTGACCCCCGGCCCTGCCGTTCCCCGGCCCTGACCGGCCCCGCTCCACCGGGAGCGGGGCCGGGCAGGAGCCCGCGGTCGCCGGTGAGGTGGCTCAGCTCTCCGAAGGGCTGGGAGACGGGGTCTCCTCGGCCTGGAGCAGCATGTCGAGGTGCCTCTGCACGGCCGGCCTGGCGGTGACGGCGATCTGCTTCACCTCGGGCGACGCGCCGCTCGCGATCTCCTTGTCCACGTCGGCGAGGGTCGCCCGGTGACCGGCGATCTGCACGGTGATCCAGGCCCTGTCGAACTCGGCGCCGTTCAGCGCCGCCACCTTGTCCAGCTGCTCGCGCTGCGCGGGGGCGGGTGCGTCGGGGAGTGTGACCCCGAGCCGGCCGGCCACCTGCCGTACCGTCGCGTCGAGCCTCGTGTGGTCGGCGATGAACATCTCGCCGAGCTCCAGGACGGTGGCGGCGTTCGGCCGCCCGGACTGGTCGGTGGTCTTCTGCCGGGCCACCCTGCCCGACTCGATCTCGAAGAGGTTGGACTGGTGCGCCTTGACCAGGAAGTCCTTGTCCTGCTGGCTGGCGGCCTGCGGCGAGCCCGTCGGCGCGGAGGGGTCGGCGGGCGCCGGAGGCGGCGGGGGCGGTGAGAACGCGAAGGCGGTGGTGCCGCCCGTCATGGCCAGGACGGCGGCCAGCATAATGATCAGCTTTCGAAGCATCGGATCCTCCGTCGGTCCACGATCGGGAACATCACTCCTTTCACATATGCGCCTATCCACGTCGACATAGCGCTTTGGGCGGTAAATCCTGACAAAAAGACTCATGCGCTTCGTTGGTACGGCGGCCGCCCCACCCGGGGGAGAGGCTCTTCTGGATACGCCCGGTTGCTGGGTATCTGACCGAGTGTGATGAGATTTACCTGTCGCGTCCGTTCGCGTCGCGGCCGGTCCGGGGCCCGCCACGGCCACCGGGCACCGACCGGTCAGGTCGGTCAGGTCGGTCAGGCCGGTCAGGCCGGACCGGCGGATCCCGTCACACAGGAGGTGGGCGTCATGGGCATCGTCTCGCCCGGGTTCTTCGGCCGCCGCCGCGCCGCCAACCCGGACCTGCCGCCGGGGCAGTACCTCACCGAGGACTTCCCCGTCCTGTCGGCCGGCCCCACCCCGCACGTCCCCACCGACGAGTGGGCCTTCGAGATCGTGACCGAGACCGGCGAGACGACCCGCTGGACCTGGGCGGAGCTGGGCGCGCTGCCCCTGGAGCGGTTCACCGTCGACCTGCACTGCGTCACCAAGTGGTCCAAGCTCGCCACCACCTGGCAGGGGGTGTCGCTGGACACCCTGCTGGCCGGGGTGGAGACGTCCGCGGAGTACGCCCTGGCGCACTCCTACGGCGGCTACACCACCAACCTCCCGCTGGAGGACCTGCTCGACGGGCGGGCCTGGATCGCGACCCGCTACGACGGCGACCCCCTGGACCCCGAGCACGGCGGGCCCGCCCGGCTGCTCGTGCCGCACCTGTACCTCTGGAAGAGCGCCAAGTGGGTACGCGGCATCCGGCTCCTCGACGAGGACCGGCCGGGGTTCTGGGAGGGCGCCGGCTATCACCCCTACGGAGACCCATGGCGCGAGCAACGGTACTGGGGCGACTGACCTGGCGGGTCGCCACGGTCGCCGCCGTACGCGACGAGGCCCCCGGGGCGCGCACGATCGTCCTGGACGTGCCGGGCTGGCCGGGCCACCTGGCCGGCCAGCACCTCGACGTGCGGCTCACCGCCCCCGACGGCTACTCCACCCAGCGCTCGTACTCCATCGCCTCGGCCTCCGGCGGGGACCGGCTGGAGCTCACCGTCGAGCTGCTGCCCGACGGAGAGGTCTCCCCCTACCTCGCGGGCGTCCTGGCACCGGGCGACCCGCTGGAGGTGCGCGGCCCGATCGGGGGCTGGTTCGTCTGGCGTCCCGAGACGCCGGAACCGGTGCAGCTCGTCGCGGGCGGTTCCGGCGTGGTCCCGCTGATGGCGATGATCCGCGCCCGCGCCGCGGCCGGTGCCGACGCGCCGTTCCGGCTGCTGTACTCGGCGCGCGAGCCCGGGACCGCCCTCTACCGCGCCGAGCTGGACCGCCTGGCCGCCGCAGGCTCCGGCCTGGAGGTCACCTACGCCTACACGCGCCGGGCGCCCGAGGGCTGGGGACGCCCCGCGGGCCGCGTCGACGCGGACCTGCTCGCGCGGGCCGTCTGGCCGCCCGGGCGGGAGCCCGCCGTCTTCGTCTGCGGGCCCACCGGCTTCGTCGAGACGGTCGCCGACCTGCTCGTCTCCGCCGGGCACGAGCCCGGCCTGATCCGCACGGAACGCTTCGGCCCCAGTGGAGGACGACCATGACCCAGGACCACATCGACGGCAACGCCGCAGGAGGAGCCCTGCGCGACGTCTTCGCCGTCGACCTGACCGCCGCCACCGGCCGCTGCTCCACCTGCGACCGGTCCCTCGCCCTGGCCGAGGCGCACCTGTACACCCACGCCCCGGGCCTGGTGGCCCGCTGCCCCGGGTGCGGGGAGGTCGTCTTCCGGCTGGTCCGCGCGCCCGGCCGGGCCTGGCTGGACATGCGCGGCATGACCTGCGTCGAGTTCGAGCTGCCCGCCCGGCCCTGACGCCCGCCCGGCCTTGAGGCCCCGCCCGGCCCTGGCGTCCCGCCCGTCTCCGGCGTCCCGTCCGTCTGCGGCGCCCCGGTCCGCCGGGCCCGGCGTCCTGCGGTCGACACGTATTCCGATGTTCCGGCCATTGTGGCGTCGCCGCAGCTCGGAATGGGTGCCCGGCTTTTCGGTATGAGTTTTCCGGGATTGTGGTTCCGACCGGAAATCACGCTCACATCAGCTATTTTTCGCCAGAATTATGGCGGTTTTCCTCTCTCGTTACAAAGCGCACCTTGGTATAGCATCCCTGGCATTTGGTATGGCATCCAAGGAAGGCGCAGCCGTGCCCGAACCGCACCACGACGTAATAACGGCATTCGCCGATACGGCCAGCCGAAATCCCGACCGGACGGCGATGACGCACAACGGCCGATCCCTCACCTACGCCGAACTCGACCTGTGGGTGCGTGCCACGGCGCGAAGGCTCGGCCCGGATCCGGGAGTCGTCGGAGTGGTCACGTCGCGGTCGCCGGCCACCGTGGCCGGACTGCTCGGCACGCTGGCCGCGGGCGGTACGTACTGCCCCATCGATCCGGCGTACCCGGAGCCGAGGCGTCGGGCGCTGGCGGCGGCGGGCGGATGCCGCCTGGTGATCACCACCGGGCCGGAGACGCCCGTGCCACCGGGGACGCTCCCGGTGCGGCTCCCCGGCCTCTCCGAGGCCGCGCGGGCTTCCGGTGACACGTCCGGAACCGCGCCGGTGGCCTTCGCCACCGGCGATCCCGGCGACCCGGCGTACGTCCTGTTCACCTCCGGCTCCACCGGGGAGCCGAAACCCGTGGTGACCCCGCGCGGGGCCATCGCCACCGCGGTCGGCGCGCTGCGCGACCTGTTCGGCCTCACGCCGGCGGACCGCGTGCTGCAGTTCGCGTCGCTGAACTGGGACACCTGCTTCGAGGAGATCCTGCCCACGCTCACCGCGGGCGCGACGCTGGTCTTCCACGACCACGCCCACTCGGGTTCCTTCCGGCGGATGCTGCGGATGCTCGACGCCGAGCGGGTCACCGTCCTGGACCTCCCCTCGGCGTTCTGGCACGAGCTGGTACGCCACCTGACGGAGGAGCGGGCGACGCTGCCCGCGTCCGTGCGGATGATCGTCGTCGGCGGGGAGGCGGTCAACCCCGCCCGGCTGGCCGACTGGTGCGCGCTCGACACCGGCGCGATCCGCCTGGTCAACACCTACGGGTGCACGGAGACCACGCTGGTCACCCATGCCGTCGACCTGAGCGGCCCCCTCGCGGCGAGCCGGCCGGCACCCTGGAGCCCCGGGGAACGCGTGCCGATCGGGCACCCCCTGCCCCATGTCCTGCAGCACCTCGGCGAGGAGGGCGAACTGCTCGTCGGCGGCCCGTCGCTGGCGCTGGGATACGGGGGCGGGCCGGACGCGAACGCGGAACGGTTCGTCGAGCTCGATCTCGGCAGCGGTCCCGAGCGCTACTTCCGCACCGGTGACCGGGTCGGCCGCGGGGCCGACGGCATGCTCGTCCACGAGGGCAGGCTCGACCACGAGCTCAAGGTGCGTGGCGTCCGGGTGGACCCGGCCGAGGTGGAGGCCCAGATCGCCGGTCATCCGCAGGTGGCCGCCGTGGCGGTGGCGGGCGTCACCGTCGCCGACCACACGACGCTCGCGGCCTACGTCGTACCGCGCTCGCCCGGCGGCGCCGTGACGCTGGCCGAGGACGTCCTGAACCACCTGCGCGACCGTTCCCCGGCCCATCTCGTGCCCGGCCGGATCACCGTCGTGCCGGAACTCGTCCACACGGCCAGCGGAAAGGTCGACCGGACGGGCTCGCACCGGCGATACGCATCCACCACCTGAAAGGGGTTTCCTATGAGCGTGGACGAGTTGACCGACATATTTCGGAACATTCTAGAAAATAGCAGCATAAATAGCGACTCAGACTTTTTCATCATGGGCGGGGACTCCCTGCTCGCCACCCGCGTCCTGAGCGCGATCGCGCGCGCCTGCGGCGTGGAACTGGACTTCGACGACTTCCTGGACGCGCCCACCCCCGAGGCCCTTTACAAGAAGATCGCGAGCCTGACGTGAGCGTCGTGGTCGTCGGGGCCGGGCTGGCGGGCCTCACCGCCGCCGCCGACCTGGTGGCCCACGGCCTCGAGGTCACCGTCCTTGAGGCGCGCGACCGGGTCGGGGGCCGTACGCGCGGCATCGAGGTCGCGCCCGGCGGCTGGGTGGACGCCGGGGCGGCGTACCTGGGCGACCGGCACACCGCGCTGACCGCCCTGATGACCGGGCTGGACCTGAAGACGACGCCCGCCGCCGTGGCCGGGGACAGCCGCTTCGCGCTCGGCGGCGACGAGCGCACCAGGCCCGGCCGGTTCCCGCCGCTGTCCGCGGTCGCGCTCGGCGAGATGTTCGACGCCCTGGACGAGCTGGTCCGCACCCCGGGCCTGGACGCCCCGTGGTCGGCGGCGGACGCCGCCCGCCTCGACGCGCTGACCGCGGCCGAGTGGGCGCGCGAGCACCTGCGCCATCCGGACGCGCGGCTGTTCTTCCCCCTGTTCCTCGGGGAGATGATGGCCGCCGACCCGGCGGACGTCTCCGTCCTGCACATGGCGTTCTACCTCCGCTCCGGGGGCGGGATCCGCTACCTGAACGCCTTCGAGGGCGGTGCGCAGGAACACCGGATCGCCGGTGGGGCGCACCTGTTGTGCGAACGGCTGGCCGCCGGGCCGGGTGTCCGGGTACGCCTGAACGAGCCGGTGCGCGCGATCCACCAGGACGACGACGGCGTGACCGTGACGACCCCCGCCGGATCGCTGCGGGCCGACGCCGTGGTGGTCGCGGTGCCGCCGTCACTGGCCGGCACGATCGACCACCGGCCCGGGCCGCCCGCACCCCGCTCCACCGGGCGCACGGCACCCGGGTGCGCGGTGAAGGTGCACCTGGTCTACCCGGCGCCCGCCTGGCGGGAGCACGGGCTGTCCGGCTGGTCGGTCAGCGCGCGGGGCCCCCTGCTGTCCACCGTGGACGACTCGCCCGCGGACGGCGGGGTGGGCGTGCTGACCGGATTCGTGACCGGCAGGGAGGCGCACCGGTTCTCGCGGCTGTCCGTGGACGAGCGGCGCGAGCGGGCACTCGCCCAGGCCGCGCGGCTCTTCCCCGGCCTGCCGCGGCCGATCGGGTTCCACGCCACCGACTGGATCGGCGAGGAGTACAGCCGCGGATGCTACGCGGCGCTCTTCGGACCGGGGGACTGGCTGCGGCTCGGCCCGCACCTGACGACCCCGCACCGGCGGGTGCACTGGGCCGGCACCGAGACGAGCGTGGAGTTCTTCGGCCTGATGGAAGGCGCCGTCCGGTCGGGGCACCGGGCGGCCGCGGAGATCATCGCGACGTACAGATGAAGGGACATCCATGCCTGACGCCACCTCGATCGCGCCGTTGCCGGTCCGGCGATCACTGATGACCGAGCCGGACCTCGGCGCGGGGAACTTCCTGCAGTACGCCCTGGAGGCCAACCCCAACCGCGGGGTGCCGTTCGTGTACGGCCACCACGACGACCACCGCGGCCGGGTGGTGCTGCGCGGCCACAGCCTGACCGACCTCGCGGCGCTGCGCGACCGGTACGCCGCCTGGTACCACGCCAACGGCGTACGGCCCGGCGAGCCGGTGGGCGTCGTGGTGGGGGAGGGGCTGGAGCCGCTGCTCCACTTCCTGGCCCTCACCGCGCTCGGCGCCGTACCGGCGATGGTCAACGACGCGATGCGGCTCGACACCATGGTCCGCTACCTCGACCACGTCGGTGTCGCCGGTGTGGTGGCCGACGACCCGACCCGGCTGCGCCTCGCCTACCGTGACGCGCCGCACAACAGGCCGCGCTTCATCGTCCCGGCCGCGGAGGTGAGGGCCCACGGCGCCGACCCGTCCGCGCTCCCCGCCGAGTACCCCTACCGGCACGCCCCGGACGACGTCGTGGCGCTGATCCACTCCTCCGGCACCACCGGCACGCCCAAGTCGACGATCCTGGGCCACCGGCAGTTCTGGGAGGGCAAGCAGCCGCGGATGCTCCGCTTCCCCGCCGAGCCGTACGACAGGCTGATGTCCCTCATGCCGCACACCCACGCGGGCGGGCTCAGCTACTTCCTCACCGCGGTGCTGCTCGGGCTGCCGACCGTGATCATGGCGGACTGGCGGCGCGCGGTCGTGGAACCGGTCATGGAGGCGTTCCAGCCGACCATGATGGCCTCGTTCCCGCGGACGTTCGTCGAGCTCGCCACCGGGGAGCTCCCGGTCAGGGGCGCGGCGAGGGTGCACTCCTGGTTCAACACCGGGGACAGCGCGCACCACGGGCACATCAGGCGGCTGGTCCGGCTCGGTGAGCGGCCCGCCGGCCTGATCAAGCCGTGGCTGCTCCCGGACGGCGCCGCGGCGGGCGAGCCGCTGCCCGGCTCCCAGTTCATCGACGGCCTCGGCTCCTCCGAGATGGGGATGGCGCTCTTCGGCCAGGTGACCACGCCCGAGAGCCCGCGGGACGACCGCTGCGTGGGCAAGGCCCAGGAGGCGGTGATCAAGGCCGCGGTGCTCAACGAGAACGGCGAGGAGGTGCCCGACGGCACCGTGGGCCTGCTCGCGGTGATCACGCCTTCGCGTACCCCGGGGTACTGGAACGACCCGGGGCTGACCCGCAGCTTCGAGCTCAACGGCTACTGGCTCACCGGCGACGTGGCCCGCAGGGACGGCGAGGGCAACTTCTACCACCTCGACCGGACCGCGGACGTCATCGAGACCGCCGACGGGCCGGTCTACAGCCTGCCCGTCGAGGAGGTCCTGATCGCCGACTGCGCCGCCCTCGTCCAGGACTGCTCGGTCGTCGGCGTACCCGGGAAGGCGGGGGAGGGGCAGCGCCCGATCGCCGTGGTGCGGCTGCAGGCCGACGCCGGCGATGTCACCGCCGACGAGGTACGGGAGAAGGCCAACAAGGCCCTCGCCGACGCGGGCCTGGCCACGCTCGACGCGGTGGTCATCGCCCGGACCGGCGACGACCTCCCCCTCGGTCCCACCGGCAAGGTGCTCAAGCGCGAGCTCCGCACCCGGCACGCCGCGATGTTCACCCGATGAACACCGATGCCTCCCACCGCCCGTACACCTACGTGCGCCGGCCGCTCGTCGAGCCGGACTGGCGGCGGCTGCCGGGCTGGCGCGGCGTCGGCGACGCGCAGTGGCGCGACGCCCGCTGGCAGCGCGCCCACTGCGTGAAGAACGCCAGGGAGCTGCGCGCCGTCGTGGGCGACCTGCTCCAGGACTCCTTCTACGCCGACCTGGCGGCCGACGTGGAGCGGTTCGCGACCATGTCCATGCTGATCCCGCCGCAGATGCTCAACGTGATGGCGCCGCAGGCCGGGAGCGACCCCGCCTCCTTCACGGAGGCGTTCATGGCGGACCCGGTGCGCCGGTACATGCTGCCGGTGCACTCGGACCGCCACCCGCGCTGGCCCAGCCACCCGCGCGCGCAGCGCGACTCGCTGCACGAGGCGGAGATGTGGGCGGTGGAGGGGCTGACCCACCGCTACCCGACCAAGGTCCTGGCCGAGCTGGTGCCCACCTGCCCGCAGTACTGCGGGCACTGCACCCGGATGGACCTGGTCGGCACCTCGACCCCGCAGGTCGTCAAGACCCGGCTCGTCCTCAAGCCGGCCGACCGGCAGGAGCTGATGCTGGACTACCTCAAGCGCACGCCCGGCGTGCGGGACGTGGTGGTCTCGGGCGGCGACGTGGCCAACGTGCCCTGGCCCCGGCTGGAGACGTTCGTGCTGCGGCTGCTGGAACTGGAGTCCGTACGCGACATCCGGCTGGCGACCAAGGCGCTGGTCGGCCTGCCGCAGCACTGGCTCCAGCCCGGCGTGGTCGAGGGGATGGCCCGGATCGCGGGCCTCGCCCGGCGCCGCGGGGTGAACCTGGCCGTGCACACCCACGCCAACCACGTCCGGTCGGTGACGCCGCTGGTGGCCGAGGCCGCCAGGGCCCTGCTGGACGCGGGGGTGCGGGACGTGCGCAACCAGGGCGTGCTCCTGCGCGGGGTGAACACCACCCCGGCCGACCTGCTGGACCTGTGCTTCGCCCTGCAGGGCGAGGCGGGCATCCTGCCGTACTACCTCTACCTCTGCGACATGATCCCCAACGCGGAGCACTGGCGGATCCCGGTGCACCGGGCCCAGCGGCTCCAGGAGGCCATCATGGGCTACCTGCCCGGCTACGCGACGCCGCGCATCGTGTGCGACGTGCCGTACGCCGGCAAGCGCTGGGTGCACCAGGTGGTCGAGTACGACCGGGAACGCGGCATCTCGTACTGGGCCGGAAGCCACGGGACGGGCCTCGACCGCGACGGTCCCCAGGACCGCCGGTTCCCCTTCTACGACCCGATCGACACCTTGCCCGAGTCGGGCCGCCGCTGGTGGGCCGACGGAGAGGGACGACCATGACCCCGGCCACCCCGGCCACCCCCGCCGCCGCGAGCACGCTGCGCCGCATGTGCTGGATCTTTCCCGACAGGGAGTCGAGCCGCGCGACCGCGATGTGGCACGACTTCTTCTGGGACGTCTACGCCGACGTGGCCGCCGAACTCGGCCTGAGCTGGACCAGGCACGCGCCCGACGCCGTGACGGTCGACCTGCTGGGCCCCGGCGGGCCGCGCGTCTACGTGGACGACGAGCTCGTCACCCCCGAGGACACGCTCTTCATCACCGCGCTGTACTCGCTGCCGTACCAGTCCATGGACATCTTCAACCAGTACGCGCTGTACGCGGTGCTGGAGCGGGCCGGCTTCTACCTGTCGTTCCCGCCGGGCCTGTCGGCCGTCGCCAACGACAAGCTGGCCACGATGCTCCACCTGAGGGACTCGCCCGTCCCGATCATCCCCACGCTCCGCATCGGCACCGGGCGGGACATCGGCAAGCACCTGTACGAGGTGGCGCTCAAGGACCTCACCTACCCGGCCATCGTCAAGCCCGCGGGATGGTGCGGCGGCGGCGGGGTCAACCTGGCCCGCGACTCCGAGGAGATCCGGGGCCTGGCCAGCCTGGCCCAGGGCGGCGACACCACCCTCGTGATCCAGCCCTACCTGGGCGACGGCACGGTCGACTACCGGGTCTACGTCGTCGACGGCGAGCCGTACGCCGTCATGAAGCGCATCCCCGAGCCCGGCTCGCCGGTCGCCAACGCCAGCCGCGGCGCCACCATGGAGTTCCCGCCGGTCCCCGCCGAGCTGGCGGAGGCGACGGCGTACTTCTACCGCAAGGTGCCCGTCCCGTTCTTCTGCGTCGACTTCCTGTTCGACGGTGAGCGCTTCTGGTTCTCCGAGCTCGAACCCGACGGCGTGATCGCCCCCGACTACGGCGATCCGGAGCGGAAGCTCCAGCGGGACATCACCCGGGCGCGCTGGATCGCCTACCGCGACGCCCACGCCCGGTGGCTGGCCGCGGGCGCCGCGGACACGACCATTGAAAGCTGGTTCTGACATGACCGAATCGTTCTCGCCGTCGCCCGGCGACACGGCCGCGTCGTTCTCGCTGTCGCCCGAGGCGGCCGAGCCGCACCTGGGCGTTCCCCGCCGTTCCCTGGAGCGCCTCCGGAGCGTGCCGGAGCTCGCGCCGCGGTACGCGGGCCACGAGAAGGTGCTCACGCTGGGGGACGTCGCCGCCCTGCCGGTCCTGGTGAAGGACGACCTGAACGTGGCCCTGGCGCACCTGAGCCCGAAGGCCGGGCACGGCGCCACCTGGATCTTCCAGAGCGGCGGCAGCACCGGCGCGCCCAAGGTCGGCCACGCCCCCACCGGCTTCTACATGGACGGCGTGTACGAGCGGTGGCGCCCCCTGGAGCGGGACGACGTCTTCGTCAACGCCTGGGGCGCGGGCCGCATGTGGGGCGCCCACTTCCTGGCCGCCGCCTTCGCCGACCTGTCCGGGTGCGACGTCATCGCGCTGGGCTCGGTCGGCAGGGAGGAGTACGGCGACTGGCTGGGGTTCTTCGCCGCCAGGGGCGTGACCGCCATCGGCGGCACGCCGAGCGTGCTGCGCCTGTGGTTCGCGCACGCCCGGGCGGCCGGGACGACCCTTCCCGCGCTGCGCAAGGTGCTCTGGCTCGGGGAGGCGTGGCACCCGCAGCTCGACGAGGACATCGCCGAGGTCGCGCCGCTGGCGCGCCGCTGGGGCATGTTCGGCAGCACCGAGACCTGGGTCGCCGGCACCAACACCCCGCGGTGCCCGCCGGACGTCTTCCACCTCCTGCCGGACCAGCTGGTGCACGTGGACGCGGACGAGCTGCTGGACTTCACCACCCTGAACCCGGACATGCTCAACCCGGTGCTGCGGTACCGGACCGGTGACGCGGGCCGGTTCGTGACGTGCGAGTGCGGCGGCGAGGACAGGGCGGTGCGGATCCTGGGCCGCCGCGACTCGGTGGTGCAGGTGCGCGGGCTGGGGCTGCACGTGAACGACGTCGTCGAGCGGGCCGAGCGGGAGCCCGGGGTCTCACGGGCGCAGGTCCTGATCACCGAGCGGCGGGGCCGGGTGTCCACGGTGGACGTGCTGCTGCTCACCGACCGGGACGCGCCGCCGGACCTGGCGGAACGGCTGCGCGCGGACCTGATGTCCTCGACGTTCACGATCAGCACGGCGTTCCAGCACGACCCCGGGTCGTTCCGGGTGGAGGTCGTCGACGCGCTGGTCAGCAACGATCGCACCGGGAAGACCGCGGCCTTCGTCGTACGGGAGGAGCCATGAGGCCGACGGGCTCCGCGGGCTCCCCGGGCTCCGCGGGCTCCGCGGGCTCCGCGGGCTCCCCGGCGTCCACGGGCTCTCCGGGTTCCACGGGCCGGGAGTTCAACCTGCTCTGGGGCGGCCAGACGGTGAGCCTCCTCGGGGACCGGATCACGGTGTTCGTGGTGCCCGCCCTGATGATCTTCGCGTTGGACGCCTCGCCGTTCGAGGTGGGCGTGGTGGCCATGGCCCAGTACCTCGGCATCCCCCTGCTGGGACCGGTCGCCGGCGTGCTGGTCGACCGGTGGGACCAGCGCCTGACCCTGGTGATGTGCGACCTGGTGAGGCTGGCGGCGGTGATCGCCATCCCCGTGACGTACTGGTGGGGGGTGCTGTCGACGCCGGTGCTGTTCGCCTGCGTGGCGCTGATCAGCGGCGCCACGATCTTCTTCAACGTCGGGTACCTGGTGGCCGTGCCCGCCACGGTGCCGCAGGACCGGCTGGTCGGGGCGTACTCGCGCCTGGAGGGCAGCAGGACGGTGTCGGAGGTGGCGGGCCCCTCGGTGGCCGCGGGGCTGTACCACGCGCTCGGGGTGGCCGCGTTGCTCGTGGACGCGGCGACCTACCTGGTCTCCGCCCTCTGCCTGCGCTCCATGCGGCCGTGGGGGACCAGGACGGCCCAGCAGGGGTCGGTGCTGTCGCGGCTGTCCCTGGGGTTCCGGCTGAACTGGGCCGACCCGGTCCTGCGCCGGGTGATCGTCGCCGCCGTGATCCTGAACTCGGGCGGGCCCGTCTTCGTCACGGTCCTGCCGGTGCTCGCCTACCAGGGCCTGGGCGTCTCGGTCGGCGTGTTCGGGGCGGTGATGTCCGCAGCCGCGGTCGGCGCGGTGCTCGGCGCGGTCGCCGCGCCCAGGATCGCCGGCAGGCTGGGCCTCGGGCGGACCATGGCGTGGGCGCTCCTGCTGCACTGCCTGGTCGGCGTGGGCGTCCTCGCCGCGCCCGCGCTGCCGCCCGCGCTCGTGATCGGCGTGACCATCGGGTTCTACGGCTTCTTCATGTCGTGCATCAACGTCTGCAGCGCCCCGATCCGGCAGTCGCGGATGGCGGCGGAGAACCAGGGGGTGACGCACGCGGCCTTCCGCACCGCCACCTGGGGGGTGATCCCGCTGGCCGCCTTCCTCGGCGGCCTGGCGGTCACCCTGCTGACCGACGACCTCGGCGTGCTCGGCGCGACCAGGACGGTCATGGTCGCCGGCACGCTGCTGGCCGCCCTGTCGTTCCTGCCGGCGACGAGGATCCAGCCGCTGCTCGACCAGGCCGAACGGCGGGCCGAGCCGGAACCCTCGGAGAGCACGTCATGACGGCGCGGCGCGGGACGGTGCTGATCACGGGGACGTCGTCGGGCATCGGCCTGGCGACCGCGGTCACCGCGGCCAGGGCGGGGTTCTCCGTGGTGGCCACGGTGCGCGACCCGGACAGGACGCGCGAGCTGCTGGAGGAGGCCGGCCGGGCCGGGGTCACGCTGGACGTCCGCCGCCTCGACGTCACCGACGAGGAGTCCGTCGCCACCTGCCTGCGGGGCGTGCGGGAGGCGTACGGGGGACTGGACGCGGTGGTCAACAACGCCGGGATCTCCAACTTCGACCCCACGATGGAGATGTCGACGACGGAGGCCCTGCGGGCCAACCTGGAGGTGAACTTCTTCGGGGTCGTCGCCGTGAGCCGCGCCGCGATGCCGCTGCTGCGCGCCGCCGGGGGCCGCCTGCTGAGCGTCGGCAGCGTGCACGGGGTCGTCGGCCAGCCCTTCAACGAGGCGTACGCGGCGGCGAAGTTCGCCGTCGAGGGCTTCATGGAGAGCCTCGCGCCGGTCGCGGCCGAGCACGGTGTCAAGGTCTGCGTGGTCGTGCCCGGCTTCGTGCACGACACCCGGTTCGGCTACTTCCCCGACATCAACCGGCAGACGATCCAGGCCGCCTCCGGGCCGTACGCGCGGACGTTCTCCGGCTACATCGACCGGCTGGCCGGTCAGGGCTGGGGAGGAGGCCAGTCGAAGTGGGAGGTGGCCGAGGTGGTGGTGGGCGCGCTGACCGCGGAGGAACCGCCGTTCCGCATCCCGACCAGTGACCGGGTGGCCGGTTATCTGGCGCACAAGCTCGCCGACGGGGACGGGTCGGCCGTCCAGGCCCTGGCCAGGACCTGGATCGCGGGCACCGGGCCGACGGTGAGGCAGGCATGAGCGCGGAACAGGACCCGCCCCGGACCGCCTACGAGGAGGACCCGGCCTGCCGGTCGCTCGGCATCGTCATCGAGGAGATCACCACGGGACGGGCACGGCTGCGGATGCGCGTCTCCGAGGACATGATGAACGGGCACGGGATCGCCCACGGCGGGTATCTCTTCCTCCTCGCCGACGCCGCGTTCTCCTACGCGTGCAACACCCATGGCCCGGTCACGCTGGCGCACAGCGCGCAGGTGACGTTCCTGCGCCCGGCCGCCGCCGGCGACCAGCTGGTGGCCGAGGCGGTGGAGCGCGTCCGCCACGGCAGGGGCGGCGTGTACGACGTGACCGTGCGGCGCGCCTCGGGTGAGGTCGTCGCCGAGTTCCGCGGGCAGAGCGTGATGGTCTCCGGCACGCCCGCGAGGACGCCGCGATGAGGGCGGCCGTCGCCCCGCGCCGCCCGCACCCCGCTCCGCGGTGCGACGTACCGACTAGACAAGGAACGACACATGCCCGCTAAGCCATTGCACGTCCTGGTCGACTTCGCCCGCAGGAACTCCCCGTTCTACGCGGAGCTGTACCGTGACGTCCCGGACGTCGTCTCCGACCTCACCCAGCTGCCGATCATCGACCAGACGGAGTTCTGGGCCGCGAACACGTGGCCGGACAACCGGCTGCTGACCGGGCCGCTGACTGACGCCGGCGTGTACACCTCCGGCGGCACCACCGGGGCGCCGAAGTTCTCCCCCTGGACCCGCACCGAGCACGCGGACTCGGTGACCGCGTTCGGGGCCGGCATGGTCAGGGCCGGTCTGAGGCCGGGGCACCGGGTGGCGAACCTGTTCTTCGCCGGGGAACTGTACGGGGGGTTCCTCTACATCGAGAACGCCCTGCACCACGCCCCGGTGGAGAACGTGCGGCTGCCCGTCGGCGGCGCCACGACGAACGAGTACGTCGCCGACCTGATCACCGTCTTCGGCGTCAACGTGCTGGCGGGCCCGCCGATGAAGCTCGGCGCGGTGGCCGAGGTGGTGAGCGCCCGGGGGCAGGCGGCCGACACGGTGGAGCTGCTGCTGTTCGCCGGCGACCTCCTCTTCGACGACCTGCGGCCCCAGCTGACCAGGGCCTTTCCCAAAGCCGCGATCGCCTCGCTCGGGTACGCGTCGGTGGACGGCGGGCTGATCGGCGGGCCGGTGCCCGGCGACGACCCGCGGGTCCACGAGGCGTTCCCCGACCGCACGATCGTGGAGCTGGTCGACGAGGTGACCGGCGAGCCGATCACCGTGCCCGGCGTACCGGGCCGGGTGGTGGTCACCAACCTGTTCCGGACCCTGATGCCGATCATCCGGTACCCGGTCGGGGACCTGGCCGAGTGGGCCGGCGACGACCTCCGCCGGTTCCGGCTGGTCGGCAGGGCGATCGAGGGAGCCCGGGTGGCGATGGTGACGATGAGGACCGAGGACGTCCGCGCGGCGCTCGCCTCGGCCGACCCGGACCGGGTCGTGTCCGGGGTGCAGCTGGTGCAGCGCCGCTGGGACGGCAAGGACGGCCTGGTGCTGCGGCTCGCCCACGCCTGCGCCGGGGAACCCCCGGCGGAGCTGACCCGCAGGCTCGTCGACGCCGTCCACGAGGCCCGCCCGCTGTACCCCGACCACGCGGACGAGGGTTTCATCCACCCCCTGTCGGTCGAATGGGTGCGCCCGTCCGAGCTGGTGACGAATCCGCGCACCGGCAAGCTGGTGCAGGTGGTGGACGAACGCTCCCACTCCTGACCCCCTCCCGGCCGATCCCGATCCCGATCCCGATGCCACGCCCTGTCATGGGCCCGGTCCGTCGTCAGCCGAGGCCACCGCGAAGGGGCGTCGGCGCCGTGGCCGGGTGAGAGCCGGGGCGCGGCCGGAGAATCAGGACCACGACCAGCCCGAAGGTCACGAGGAGGGCCGCGACGGCGAAGGTCCAGTGCGTTCCGCGAGCCACCTCCGCCGGCGTGGCGGTGCCGACGTCGCCCGCGGCGAAGGCGAAGACGGCTCCCATGACCGACGCGCCGGTCATCAGGCCGAGGTTGCGGGAGAGGTTGAGCGTGCCCGACAGCAGGCCACGCCGACCCGAAGAGACGTCCTTCATCACCGCGGTGTTGTTGGCCGCCTGGAACAGCGCGTAACCGGCGGTGACCACGACCAGGGGCAGGACATACCCGACGACCCCGGCGGACGCGGGCGTCAAGGAGAGTGCCACGGCGCCGCCGATGATGCCGGCGAGCCCGGCCACCACCACGGTCCCGGACCCGAAACGGTCGGTGGCGCGGCCCGCCGGGAGGCCGGTCAGGGCGGCCACGGCGGGGCCCGCCGACATCACCAGGCCGACGAGGGCCGAGTCGAGGCCGAGCGCCCAGGCCAGATGGAAGGGCCCCACGACGAGAGTGGTCATCATGACGGTCGAGACCAGAGCGCTCGTCGTCAGCCCGGCGACGAGGACGGGGTCGCGGAACATCGACAGGGTGAGCAGCGGGGACGAGACCCGCTGCTCGACGACGACGAACAGGGCAAGGCCCGCCCCCGAGGCGAGGAGCAGCCCGACGGTGAGCGGGCCGAAGGAGTTCCCCTCGATCGTCATGGCCAGCGCGTAGGTCCCCAGCGTGATCGCCAGCAGGGCGGTGCCCACGCCGTCGAACCGCCCGCCTGCGAAGGTCACCGCCGGCGTGGAGCCCGGCAGCGTCCAGAAGGCGAGCGCGAGCGCGATCAGGCCGAGCGGCACGACGGCGAGGAAGACGGCGCGCCAGCCGAAGACCGTGATCAGGACGCCACCGAGGCCGGGGCCCAGCGCCGTGCCTACCGCCGACATCGTTCCGAGCAGCCCCATCACCCTGCCTGTGCGGTTCGCGGGCACCGTCTCGCCGACGACGGCCATGGTCAGCGCCATCATGCACGCGGCGCCGGCTCCCTGGAGCGCCCGGGCGGCGACCAGGATCGGAAGGTTCGGGGCGAGACCGCTCAGCAGCGTCGCGAGCGTGAACACGGCGATGCCGCCCAGCAGGACGCGACGCCGGCCGGCGAGGTCGCCGAGCCGGCCGGCTCCGACGATCAGGGTCATGACGGCCAGGAGATAGGCGATCACGACCCACTGGACGTCGTTGAAGGCGGCGCCGAAGGCCACGGCGACGGCCGGCAGGGCGACGTTGGCGATGCCGGTGCCGAGCGAGGGCAGGAGCATCGAAAGTGACAGGGCGGCGAGTGCCCGGATCAGGGGCGGACGGCGTGCGGGCGGTGCCTGCTCGGGCTCGGGTTCGGTTGCTGCTCTCACGATGACGGCTCTTTTCGAGGTCGATGGCGCGATGGGGTCGTAACCGAACCTAGGTTTTGCCTCGACATGGCGGAAGGCGCAATATCGGAAAGCCATCTGTGCGTGAAACGCCATGTCATGGCTGGGTCGTGAGATCCTTCGCACATGGTCCGTCCCGATCTCAACCTGCTGGTCACCCTCGACGTCCTGCTCGAGGAGGGCAGCGTGACGCGGGCGGGGCAGCGGCTCGCGCTCAGTCCGTCCGCGATGAGTCGTGCGCTCGCGCGGTTACGGCGGGCCACGGGCGACCCGCTGCTGGTACGAGCCGGTCGAGGGCTGGTGCCCACGCCCCGCGCCCTGGAGCTGCGCGAGCGGGTGCGTGCCCTCGTCCAGGAGGCCGAGGCCGTCCTCCGGCCGGCCGAGAGGCTCGACCTGGCGACGCTGGAGCGGACGTTCGCGTTGCGCGGCAGCGACGGGTTCGTGGAGAGGTTCGGACCCGCGTTGGTGGCGGAGATCGGCCGCGAGGCACCCGGCGTGCGGCTGCGGTTCCTGCGGAAGACCACAAAGGACATCGCTCCCCTGCGGGAGGGCATGGTCGACCTCGAGACGGGCGTCATCGAGAACGCCCTGCCTCCCGACGTGCTGGGCGAGCCCCTGTTCAACGACCGCTTCATCGGGGTGGTGCGAAACGAGCACCCGCTGAGCACCGGAAAGGTGACCGCGGCCCGGTACGCCTCCTCGCGGCACGTGCACGTCTCGCGGCGCGGCCTGACGGAGGGGCTGGTGGACGAGGCCTTTCGCGCGACAGGCCACGAGCGGGAGGTCGTCACGGTCGTGGACGGCTTCGGCGCCGCGCTGGCGCTGGCGGAGGCCTCGGACCTGGTCGCCACCGTTCCGGAGCGTCAGACCGCCGGCCTGCGGCGAGGGATGTGCTCCTTCGAGCTGCCCTTCCGCGCTCCCGAGGTGACGGTGTCGCTGATGTGGCACATCCGGCTCGACGCGGACCCGGCTCACCGATGGTTGCGCGACCGCGTGATCGACGTCTCGTCCTCGTAGTCACCCCCGATCATCACCGGGCCGGTGCCGTGCCGCCGGCCCGGATTCCGGTGCGCCCTCCGTCGGTGCGGCGGCCTGGCGGTCCGGACGCGCCAGCCTGGCGGCTCGGGTGCGGCGGCCTGGGGCCCGAGTGTGGGGGCCGTGCGCGGGGGTGTGAAAAGAGGTTTCCCGGCCGTTGACGCGCCCGTAGCACGTATGTAACCCTTGGCCAAAGCTAAGCAAAAATCATACAAAAGCATGCAGTCTTTTTTACTCTCCTCGCAATTCCTCAGGAACGCGCCGCAGCCGTGCACCTGCCCCCCATCCGTGAGCGGTGAAGGCGCATGCCTTCACGCCCCGACCCCGTCGTGCATGACGAGAGACAGAGGAACGCGAATGAGAAAGCCGTACGGACCGTTACGGCTGGTGGCGGCCATGGTCGCCACCGGGCTGCTGGTGATGGGGGCGGCCGTCCCGGCCTCCGCCGCGGCCGGCCCCAACCTGTCGCCGGGCAAGGCGACCCAGGCCTCCAGCGCCACGGCCGGCCACGAGGTGTCGGCCGTCAACGACGGCGACCAGTCCACCTACTGGGAGAGCGCCAACAACAGCTTCCCCGGGTGGGCGCGGATCGACCTGGGCGCGGCCACGAGCGTCGACCGGATCGTCCTGAAGGTGCCCGCGCCGGCCGTCTGGCAGACCCGCACCCAGACGCTCTCGATCCAGGGGAGCTCCGACGGCTCCGCCTACAGCACGGTCGTGGCCTCGGCGAACCACACGTTCGACCCGGCCACCGGCAACACGGTCACGATCGGTTTCGCCGCCGCGACCCACCGGTACTGGCGCGTCAACGTCACCGCCAACACCGGCTGGCCCGCCGCGCAGATCTCCGAGTTCGAGATCTACGGCGCCGCCGGAGGCGGCGACACCCAGAACCCGTCGGCCCCGGGCAACCTCGCCCTCACCCAGCCGGCCGCCGGTCAGATCAGGCTCACCTGGAACGCCTCGACCGACAACGTGGGCGTCACCGGCTACGACGTCTACGCGAACGGGCAGCTGCGGGGCAGCGTCGGCGCCGTGCTGACCTACACCGACACCCAGCCCGCGTCGGCGACCGTGACGTACACGGTGCGCGCCAGGGACGCGGCGGGCAACCGCTCGGCCGACAGCAACGCCGTGACCCGCACCGGCACCGGCGACCCCGGGACGAACCTGGCGCTCGGCAAGGAGATCACCGCCTCCGGGCACGTGCACTCGTTCGTCGCCGCCAACGCCAACGACGGCAACCCGGCCACCTACTGGGAGGCGAACTCCGGGGCGTTCCCGAACACGCTGACCGTCAGGCTCGGCGCCGACGCCTCCGTCAACGCGGTGGTCGTCAGGCTCAACCCCGACCCCTCCTGGGGCACCCGCACGCAGAACATCCAGGTCCTGGGCCGCGCGCGGAACGCCACCACCTACCAGAACCTGGTGTCGGCGGCCAACCACACCTTCAACCCGGCCTCGGGCAACACGGTGCGGATCGACGTGTCCGCGAACGTCGCCGACGTCCAGCTGAGGTTCACCGCCAACAGCGGCGCACCCGGCGGGCAGGTCGCCGAGTTCCAGGTGCTCGGCGTCCCCGCGCCGGGTCCCGACCTCACGGTCACGAACCTGTCGTGGACGCCGTCCTCACCGACCGAGACCAGCGCGATCACGCTCTCGGCCACGGTCAGGAACGCGGGCAACGCGGCCTCCCCGGCGGACAGCGTCACCCTCTCCCTCGCCGGCACGCAGGCCGGCACCGCCGCCGTCCCCGCCCTGGCCGCGGGCGCCAGCGCCACGGTGACCCACGTCATCGGCACCCGTGGCGCGGGCAGCTACACGGTCGGCGCCAGGGTGGACGCCGACGACACGGTCGCCGAGCGGAACGAGGACAACAACACCCTGGTCGCGTCCTCACCGCTGGTGGTCACCGAGGCCCCCGGCCCGGACCTGCAGGTGCTGGGCATCACCTCCAACCCGGCGAACCCGGCCGTCGGAGCGTCCGTCACGTTCACCGTGGCGGTGCGGAACCGCGGCAGCGCCGCCACGGGCGCGGCCACGGTCACCCGCCTGACGGCGGGCGGCACCACGCTCAACACCACGACCCCGTCGATCGCCGCGGGCACGACCGCCAATGTGGCCGTCAGCGGCAGCTGGACCGCGGTCAGCGGGGGCGCCACGCTCACCGCGACCGCCGACGCGACGAACACCGTCACCGAGACCAACGAGACCAACAACACGTTCTCGCAGGCCATCGTGGTCGGGCGCGGCGCCGCGGTCCCGTGGACGGAGTACGAGGCCGAGTCCGCCGTCTACCAGGGCACGCTGCTGGAGACCGACCCGCTGCGCACCTTCGGGCACACCAACTTCGCCACCGAGTCCTCGGGCCGCAAGTCGGTACGGCTGAACAGCACCGGGCAGTTCGTCGAGTTCACCTCGACCGCGCCGTCCAACTCGATCGTGGTGCGCAACTCCATCCCCGACGCCCCGAACGGCGGCGGCATCGACGCCAGCATCAGCCTCTACATCAACGGCACCTTCGCCAGGAAGCTGACCCTCTCCTCGCGCCACAGCTGGCTGTACGGCAACACCGACGGCCCCGAGGCGCTGACGAACACCCCCCAGGCCGACGCGCGGCGGCTGTTCGACGAGTCCAACGCGCTGCTGTCGCAGACCTACCCCGCGGGCACGAAGTTCCGGCTGCAGCGTGACGCGAGCGACACGGCCTCGTTCTACGTCATCGACCTGATCGACCTGGAGCAGGTGGCGCCGCCCACCAGCCAGCCGGCCGGGTGCACCTCGATCACCGCCTACGGCGCGGTCCCCAACGACGGGCTCGACGACACGGCCGCCCTGCAGCGGGCGGTGACCGACGACCAGAACGGCGTCATCGGCTGCGTGTGGATCCCGGCGGGGCAGTGGCGCCAGGAGCAGAAGATCCTCACCGACGACCCGCTGAACCGGGGTCAGTGGAACCAGGTGGGCATCAGGAACGTCACCATCCGCGGCGCGGGCATGTGGCACTCCCAGCTGTACACGCTGACCGAGCCGCAGGACGTGGTGGGCGGCATCAACCACCCGCACGAGGGCAACTTCGGCTTCGACATCGACAGCAACACCCAGATCTCCGACATCGCCATCTTCGGCTCGGGCCGCATCCGCGGCGGGGACGGCAACGACGAGGGAGGGGTGGGCCTGAACGGCCGGTTCGGCGAGAACACGAAGATCACCAACGTGTGGATCGAGCACGCCAACGTGGGCGCCTGGGTCGGCCGCGACTACGACAACATCCCGGCCCTGTGGGGCCCCGGCGACAACCTGCTGTTCAGCGGCATGCGCATCCGCAACACCTACGCCGACGGCATCAACTTCACCAACGGCACGCGCAACTCGAAGGTGTTCAACTCCTCGTTCCGCACCACCGGCGACGACGCCCTGGCGATCTGGGCCAACCAGGCCGTGAAGGACCAGGTCGTCGACAACACCCACGACAACCACTTCGTCAACAACACCATCCAGCTGCCCTGGCGGGCGAACGGCATCGCCATCTACGGCGGGTACGACAACTCCGCCGAGAACAACCTCATCTACGACACCATGAACTACCCGGGCATCATGCTGGCGACCGACCACAGCCCCCTGCCCTTCTCGGGGACCACGCTGCTCGCCGGCAACGGGCTCTACCGCACCGGCGGCGCCTTCTGGAACGAGGACCAGGAGTTCGGCGCCATCACGCTGTTCCCGTCGACCAGGGACATCACCGGCGTCACCATCCGCGACACCGACATCCACGACTCGACCTACGACGGCATCCAGTTCAAGACCGGCGGCGGCAACATGCCGAACGTCGCGATCACCAACGTGAGGATCACCAAGTCCAACAACGGCGCCGGGATCCTGGCCATGGGCGGCGCCCGCGGCAACGCGACGCTGACGAACGTCACGATCAGCGGCTCGGCCGACGGCGACATCGTGAGGGAACCGGGGTCCAGCTTCGTGATCACGAGGAACTGACCCCTGCCCTGTGATCGCGGAGGACCGGCACCCTCCGTGGTCACAGGGCCGCCCGTCGCGAGGGGGCCGGCCTCCTCCGCGGTCACGGGGAGGCCGTCCCGCCCCGCGACCGCGGGGAGGATCGGCACCCTCCGTGATCATGGGAGGCACGGCCCCCTCGGCGTGAAAGTTTCATCGGTCCCCGGTCCCGGGGACCCGCGGGACGCCCGGCGTGGGGCCCCCCGGGGGGGGGCCCCCCCGGGGGGCCCCCCCCGGCGCCCCCCCCCCCCCCCCCGCGGGCCCCCCCCGGGGGGGGGGGGCGCCGCCCGCCCCCCCCCCCCCCCCCCCCCCCCCCCCCCCCCCCCCCCCCCCCCGTCCCCCCCCCCCCCCCCCGGCGCGCCCCCCGCCTCGGGGGAGGTGAGCGCCGCGCGACCGTCACCCGGCCGCCCGCGGGAGACCCCCGCGGGCACGTTCCACCGCACGCGCGGGAACGGCCCCGCGGCGCGGAGTCCCGGACCGGGCCGGGCCGCGCGAGCCCGCGGGGGACGGACGGCCGCGCGGGTGCGGGCTTGACAGGGTTTTTCGCATCCCCAACACTCTGGGAAACCTTGTCACCCAACGAGGACTTCCACCCCTCTGACCGTTGCGTAAAGGGTTTCTGTTATCGCTAACAAATCCTGTCGGCGCCAACGGGAAAGGTGACGAGGACGACGCGCACTCCCGGCGTTCGAGACCCGACCCCCCACGGAGGTTCGCACACATGGGAAGACGATGGTGGACGGCGGCCGTGCCCGCCCTGATCCTCGGCCTGCTGATGTCCCCGGCCGACACCGCCCTGGCCGCGGCACCCGGAGACGGCAACCTGGCGGTCTCCGCCACGGCGAGCGCCTCCTACACCTCCTCCTGGGAGAGCATCGCGGCGATCAAGGATGACATCGACCCCCCGAGCTCCAACGACACCGCCAACCCGCGCTGGGGCACCTGGCCCGAGACCGGCACCCAGTGGGCCGAGCTGACCTGGAGCCGGCCCCAGACGCTGCGCTCGGCGCAGGTGTACTTCTTCGACGACAACGGCGGCGTGCGGGTGCCCGCCTCATGGAGGCTGCAGTACTGGAACGGCAGCGCCTACGCCGACGTCGCCGGTGCGAGCGGCTACCCCACGGCCGTCAACGCCTACAACAAGGTCGTCTTCAACAGCGTCTCCTCCTCCCGGCTGCGCGTGGTGCTGCAGAGCGGCGCGGCCTCGGTCGGCCTGCTGGAGGTGAAGGCGTACTCCACCGAGTCGCCGGGCAACGGCGGCGGCACCACCGGCTGGAACCCGCCCGCCAACCTGGTCACCCCGCTCGACCAGGTCTGGCGGCACGTCGAGAGCACCTACAACCCCGGCCCCACCGTGTTCCGCAACTACGGCTGGGACCAGATCATGGCCAACCGCGGGAGCATCAACTACTGCGTGCGCTGGGACTCCTCGGCGCCGGTCTCGGCCGCCCTGCGCGACCGGATCCACGCCTCGCTCGCCCGGCAGTTCAAGAAGTGGATGGACCTGATGGTCGGCCACAACGGCTGGCCGTACACGGAGGTCCCGGTCAAGGTGGTCGGCTGGGCGGTACGCGACCGCGCCACCCTGCAGTGGAGCGACAACTCCGTGGACGTCTACGTCAACGACATCCGGGAGAACGCCCCCCAGTGCGCCCCGGCCTGCGGCCGGTTCTTCAACCAGAACGGCCAGTACCCCAACTGCCCGGGCGGGGCCGCGCGCCACTACGACATGTCCCTGTGGCTCACCGCGGGCATGGGCGGGGGAGCGGGCGGTGACTGGGGCCAGCGTCTCGGCAGCGAGTACTTCGTGAACAACATCGACGCCCCCGACATGCACATCCTGCTCCACGAGATAGGGCACAGCTTCGGCCTGGACGACTTCTACGACTGGACGCCCACCGGCGTCGGCGGCTTCCTGATGAAGGCGGGAAGCGCGAGCCGGATCACCGAGTTCGACGCCTGGATGTTCCGCGACTGGTGGCGGCACCTCAAGAGCCGCTACGGCCTCTGACCCACATCGCACCGCGTACGGACATCGCACCGCCGCCGACCGGTCCGGACCTTCGCGTCCGGGCCGGCCGGCGTGTGTCCGGGCGCGAGCACAGGCCATCGGCGCGGACCCGGTCGTGCTCCGCCGGGACCGGGTGAGACGGGCAGGGCGATCCGGGCGGTGGTTCACACGGGGCTGACCCTCGGGGCGTGAAGGCGGGACGGTTCTGTCTCATCGAGGCGGCGGCACGTCCTTCGATAGGGCATCCCTGGGACATACCGTTGCCACTCCTCCGCGGTGAGGTCCCGGGCAAGGATGCGGCAGACACGGGTGACCGCCTGCCCGGGGTCGGTGCTCCAGAGCGACACGTTGTGATCGGCGCCCGCGGTGGCGAGGCTGCGGCCGTCGGGGCTGAAGGCGATCGAGTGGATCGGCTGAGTATGACCGGTGAGGCGGGCCGTGTGCACACCGTGGCGGATGTCCCACAAGGTGACGGTGTGGTCGCCGTCGGCGAAGGCCAGGGTGCGGCCGTCGGGGCTGAAGGCGACGCCTGTGGTGATGGCGTCGGCGTGGCCGGTGAGGGTGGCAAGGCGGGTGCGCCGGGCCACGTCCCACAGCATCACGGTCCTGTCGGCGCCGGCGGTGGCGAGGACGCGGCCGTCGGGGCTGAAGGCCACGGTTCTGACCCATCCGGTGTGACCCGACAGCGGCGCGGCCAGCGGTTTGCGGGTCGCGACGTTCCAGAGCATCACGGCCGGGTCGTGGCCGGCGGTGGCGAGAACGCGGCCGTCGGGGCTGAAGGCCACGCCGTTGACGGGCAGGTCGTGGCCGGTAAGGGTGGCAAGGCGGGTGCGCCGGGCCACGTCCCACAGCATCACGGTCCTGTCGGCGCTGGCGGTGGCGAGGACGCGGCCGTCGGGGCTGAAGGCGACGTCCAGCACGGCACCGGCGTGCCCGGCGAGCCTGGTGGAGGTCTTCCTCCCCAGGGTCCACAGGGTGACGGTGCCCTCCGGTTTCCCCGAGGACGGTTCGATCACTCCGGCCGCGGTGGCGAGGATGCGGCCGTCGGGGCTGAAGGCGAGGGCGTTCACCCGCGGGAAGCCGGCGGTGTGAACGGTGTGCAAGGTCCGGTCCCCGGTCCTCCACACCATTATCCGGTCCGCGCTGGCCGTGGCCAGGAGACGGCCGTCGGGGCTGAAGGCGACGTCGTTGACCTCTGCGGCATGACCCGCGAGGGAGGCCCGCGCGGTGTCCCACAAGATGATCGTCCCGTCCTCTCCCGCCGAGGCCAGCATGGATGTGCGGGGATTGAAATCGAGCGTGTAGACATTGTTGTGATGCCCGGTGAGACGCCCGCGCAGGACGCGGCGCTCGACGTCCCACAGCAGGATCGCCGGATCGTGGCCCGAAGTGGCGAGGGTACGGCCGTCAGGGCTGAACCTGAGGGCGATGACCTGTCCTGGCCGCCGGTGGGTGAGAGTCGCCACGCGGGTGCGTGGAGCGACCTCCCACAGGATCACGGTCGTGTCGCCGCCCGCGGTGGCGAGGGTGCGGCCGTCGGGGCTGAAGGCCACGGCGCTGGCGGTCTCGCTGTGCCCGGTGAGGGTGGCCAGCCGGACACGCCGCTCGCGGTCCCACAGGATCACCAGTTTGTCGTCACCGGCGGTGGCGAGGGTGCGGCCGTCGGGGCTGAAGGCCACGCCGCGCACCTTCGCGGTGTGCCCGGTCAGCGTGGTCAGGCGGGTGTGCCGTACGGCGTCCCACAGGATGACGGTTCGGTCGTCGCTGGCGGTGGCCACCGTGCGGCCGTCGTGACTGAAGGCGATCTCCCTGATCGGCCCGGTGTGCCCGGTGAGGGTGGCGACCCGTGCGCGTCCGGTCGCGTCCCAGAGCACCAGACGACCGTCGTCCCCGCCGGTGGCCAGCACCCCACCGTCCGGGCTGAGGGCCGCGGCCTTCAGCCACGTGTCATGGCCGGGCAGTGTAGCCAGCCGAGCTCCGCGACGGACGTCCCACAGCGCCACCGTCCTGTCCCTGCCGACGCTGAAGAGCCTGTGACCGTCGGGAGCGAAGAGCACCTGGGAGACGGCGCCGGTGTGGCCGGTGAGCACACCGCTGTGGGCCTGGGAGGAGGAGATGCTCAGCAGGGCACCGCGTGCCTCGGCCGTCGGTGCGCTGGCGAATGCCTCCGCGGCCAGCAACATGGCGGTGCCGGGTTCGGAGTCGGCGAGGGTGAGCGTCTGGGCGGCGAGCTGGCGTGAGAGCGCGACCTGGTGGGCGTGTTCGGCGTCGTGCCACTGCCGGACCGCCACGACGCCGGTACCGGTGGTGGCGAGCAACAGGAACGCCAGGCCGAGCGCCAGGCGGCGCAGCTGGCGGCCGCGGCGGACGATCCTGGTACGTTCGGCGTCCTCTGACCGGATAGAGGTGTCCAGAAAAACACGTTCCACCCTGTTCAACGTGTCGCGGCGGCCGTCGTGCGTGACCCACTCGCGGGCGATGGCCAGCCGGGCGCCCCGGTACAGCGCCCCGGGATCGTGGTCGAGTGCCTCCCACGTCCGGGCGGCCTCGGTGAGCTGGCGGTGCACGCGCAGGCCCTCCCGGTCGGCCGTCAGCCACTGGCGCAGGCGAGGCCAGGCGCGGATCAGCGTCTCGTGGGCGATCTCCACCGTGTCGTCGCCGAGAGTGATCAGCCGGGCCTCGGCGAACAGGTCGAGGACGGCGCGGGTATCGGGGTTGTCGGCGTCCAGTTCGCCACGGGTGATTCGGCGTGCCGTGTCACCGGTGCCCTCTCCCAGCGCGGTCAGCCGGATGAGCAGGTTCCTGGCGCAGGATCGCTGCGCGGGGGTGAGCGTGGCGTACAGCGTCTCGGCGGTCTTCACCAGGGCGCCGTGGATACCGCCGGCCGCCCGGTATCCGGCGAGGGTGAGGGTGTTGCCCCGGCGGCGGTGCCAGGTCTCCACCAGGGCGTGGGAGAGGAGTGGCAGGGACCCCGGCCGGCCGGCGGTGTCAGCGATGATCGCGGCGAGCAGGGCACCTTCGACGGTGCAGCCGGCGTCGCGGGCGGGTTGCGTGACGGCCTGTCGCAGTTCCTCGGTCGCCATGGGGGCGATGAGCATCTGCGCGTCGGTGAGCGCCGCCGCGAGCACGGGATGATCGGCGCAGTGGGCGTAGAAGTCGGCGCGTACGCCGAGCACCACCCGTGTCCGGTCATCGGCCCTTCCGGCATGGGCCGACAGGGCGGCGATGAACCGGCCGCGTTCCCGTGTGTCGTGACAGAGGGTGAATACCTCCTCGAACTGGTCGATCACGAGGAGGAGCGTCCCGCCGACCGGCTGACGGGGCGAGACCCGTCCGAGCATGCCGGGCAGGCAGGACGGATCGTCCAGAAGCGCGGCGTACAGCTCATCAGGTGATGTGCCGTTCGCGGTGGCGAGCCGGGTCGCATACTCCCTCAGCGGATGCGCTCCAGGAGTCATCAGTACCGGCCGCCATCCCCCGCCGTCCGCCGACTCGCAAGCGCGGGCCCTGGGGATCAGGCCGGCACGCAACAACGACGACTTTCCCACCCCGGACGCTCCGAACACCGCGAGGAAACGTTGCCGGGCCAGCCGAGCGATGAGCTCGTCGACGATCCCTTCACGGCCGTGGAAACGCTCCGCGTCCTCTTCCTGGAAGGCCGCCAGTCCCAGGTACGGTGTTTCGCCGCCCTCGTCGTCACCGGCGTCCGCGGGTGAGGCGCGCACCTCCTCCGCGATGCGGCGCCAGCGCGTCTCCCATTCCGCGGTGTCACCGCCGCACGCCCGGACGTAGGCCAACGTCACCGCCAGACTCGGCAGTTTCTCGCCCCGGGCGGCCTGCGCGAGGGTGCCGGCGGAGTAGTGCGCGCGTCGCGCCAGGTTCCGGTAACCCGGGTTGCCGGCGTTCTGCCGCAACTGTCGGAGTTCCCACGCGAACCGTTGAACAGCGCCCTCTTCCGGGTCCACCGGACGCTCGGGACGCGGCATGCCCACCTCCGGGAGAAGCGCGACGGTTGTGCGGTGTTGATTGTGCCCCGCTCGCTCCGAAGCCTCACAACTCAGGAGCAACTACACATGTCATTGCACAAGGAAGGCGCCGGTGGTCTCACCCCCTCCAGCACCTCTGGAGAAATCCCGCGTGTACGGCGGAGGGTGACAACAGGGGCCGGTGCCGACCGGAACGCTGATCCGATGGTTCAAGGAAAGGAAAAGAGTGCTCGGAAGAATCATGCGGGGAATGGCCGTACTCTCACTGTTCTGCACCGTGCTCGTGACCGGCGGAACCGCTCAGGCCACCGGCGTACTCGGATGCACCGGGGCGTATCCCATCAGCTCCTGCGCCTCTCGCACCGGGAACTACGTGTACGGCGACTTCTACATGAACGCCTCGCTGGACACCAGCCGCTACTACTACTGGATGGAGATCCAGACCACCACTCACGGTTCGAGGTCGACCAGTCTGACGCGGCTCAACCACACGGGCCGCTTCAACCCGCTGTCATCGGGGATCAACATCGCCTCGCAGCCGTGGAAGAACGGCTCCGTCGTCACCGTCGTCCATGTCTACGACATCAACTACAACCCGCACGGCGTGTACACCAGCCCCCGGGTCTATTACTGATCACGGCGTCATTCGCCGGAACTTCGAAGGTGTGCACCACGGTGTGTCTCACCGGGGGCCGACTCGACGACCCGGCGGGCCGTGCGGCTCCGGTACGGCGCGGGCGGAGGGCGCCCGGCGGGTGGCCACGCGGCGTCGTCCGCGCGGTCGGAGGCCGCGAGTCATGTCGCCGAGCCGGATACGGCTGCACACGTCGGCAGGAGAACCGGATATCGGCAACAAGGAGAACGGGAACGGTGTGATGCGAGAGAGCAGAGGAACGCGCCGGTTGCTCACGGCCCTGGTCGCGGCGGCGGGCATGACGGCGGGCATGACGTTCGTGGCACCGCCCGCATCGGCGGCGTCCGCGACGTGCCAGATAGCCTGGAAGACGTCGTGCAACACGGGCGAGCTGAATGCGAACAGCAGGCGTCACGACATCGCGTGGAGCGTGTTCAGCCTGGGGCGTGGATGTCACTGGGTCGTTCGTGACGTGGCGAGCAAGGCCATCGTGGGCAGCGGAGATCTGGGCGCGTTCGACGAGGCCGGTGGATACATCGGTGGCCTGTACGGCCGCTACAGGATGGAACTGTCGAGCTGCGGCAGCGGGAACGCGGGCTACATCAGCAACGACTGATCCGCCGGTCCGGTCGGGAAACACCGAGCCGGCTGATCACTGAGAACGCGGGCCGCCGTCACGGCAGCGGAACCCCGGTCGTGCGGACACGCCCGGCCGGGGTTTCCGCGAACACCACCGATCCCCGGCGACGGTTCAGGCGGGGGCGGGCGGCGCGGTGGACTCCCGGATCACCAGGCGGCACGGCATGGAGTGCACGCCCGGGGCCGCCCGGCCGTCGATGGCGGCGAACAGGTGCTGCGCGGCCGTGTGCCCCAGCCGCTCCAGGTTCGGGTCCACGCTGGTCAGCAACGGCCTGGTCTCTGCCGAGAGCACCTCCCAGTTGTCGTAGCCGATCACCGCCACGTCCGAGGGCAGGCGCAGGCCGCGTTCCCTCGCGATCTCCATGAAACCGGCGGCGATCTGGTCGCTGCCGCAGAACACCGCGTCCAGGCCGGGCTGGGTGAGCAGCAGCATCTCGGCGGCCTGCCGCCCCCAGCGCTGGGACCACGCGCCGTACAGGGTCTCGCCGGCCTGTTCGAGACCGGCCTCGCCCAGCGCCCGGCGCACCCCCTCGGCCCGGTCGGCCGCGGCCTTGTAGTGCGTGGGCCCGGTGACGTGCGCGATCCTGCGCCGCCCGGTGGCCAGCAGGTGCCGTACGGCGAGCACGGCGCCGCCCACGTCGTCGGGCGTGAAGGACACGTCGCCCGGGTCGTCGGACGGGCCGTAGGCGTACACCACGGGGATCGGCAGCTCGCGGCTGATGGAGGGCCGCGGGTCGGTGCTCTCCCCCACGACGATCAGGCCGTCGACGCGGCGGGAGAGCAGCATCCGCAGGTGGTGCTGCTCGCGGATGGCGTCGCCGCGCGCGTCGCACAGCACCACGGCCATCTCCCCGGCGCCGAAGGCGTCCTCCGCGCCGAGCAGGACCGGGATGCCGAACCGTCCCACGCTGTCGCTGGTGAGCAGGCCGACCGTGCGGCTCTGCCCGGTCAGCAGGTTCCTGGCCAGCGCGTTGGGCCGGAAGGAGAGCTGCTCGGCCGCCTCCAGCACCCGCCTGCGGGTGTCGGGGCGGACGTTGTCCCTGCCGTTGAGGGCCTTGGACACGGTGGCGATCGACACCCCGGCCAGCGAGGCCACGTCACTTATGGTCACCGAACGTGACCGCCTGCCCGTCATCGTGACGAAATCCTTTTCGCTGCGCCTGCCCGTGCGACCCCGGCCGGCCGTCCGGCGGTACCTCCCGAGATTACCTCATGTCGACGGATCGGCCAGGGGGGTGTTGACACGCATCGGTGTTTCTTTTACGTTTCCGAAAACCTTTTATTTCTATTTCGTGCGTCGCGGGGGATGCCGGAAGAGGAGAGGACCATGCAGCCACGCGCACGCGTCGTCGGCGCCGCAGCCATCCTGCTGGCGCTAGCCCCCATGATCGCCTGCGGGGGGAGCGGGACCGGGAAGGCCGCGCCCGCCTCGGCGGAACCGGTCACGATCACCATGTGGACCCGTGCCGCGACGCAGGCGCAGAGCGAGCGCCTGGTCAAGGCCTACAACAGCGGCCACAGGAACCAGGTGAAGCTGACCGTCGTCCCCACCGACAACTACCAGCCGCGCATCGCGGCGGCGGCCGGGGCCGGGCAGCTGCCGGACGTGTTCGCCGCGGACGTGATCTTCGTCCCCAACTACACCTCCCAGGGGCTCTTCCTCGACATCACCGACCGGATCGCCGCCCTGCCGTACAAGGACTCCCTGGCGCCCAGCCACATGAAGCTCGGCACGCAGGAGGGACGCCGGTACACCCTTCCGCACACGCTGGACCTGTCGGTCTGGTTCTGGAACAAGGACCTGTACGAGAAGGCCGGCCTGGACCCGGAGAAGGGCCCCACCACGCTGAAGGAGTTCGCCGAGCACGCCACCACGATCGACGAGAAGCTCGGCAAGGACGGCAAGGTGCACGGCACCTTCTTCGGCGGCAACTGCGGCGGGTGCTACGTCTTCACCTTCTGGCCCTCGGTCTGGGCCGCCGGAGGCCAGGTGATGAACCCCGAGGGCACCGCCTCGCTCAACGACAGGCCACCGATGACCGACGTCTTCGCGATCTACAAGGAACTGCACGACAAGGGCGTGACCGGCCCGACGACCAAGGAGGAGCAGGGGCCCACCTGGACCGGCTTCTTCCCCAAGGGCGAGATCGGCGTCATGCCGATGCCCTCGACCACGCTCGGCTCGATGCCCGCCGACATGAAGGTCGGCGTCGCGCCGATCGCCGGGCCCGACGGCGGCGAGTCCACCTTCGTGGGCGGCGACTCGGTCGGCATCTCCTCCACCACCGAGAAGGCCGACGCGGCCTGGGAGTTCCTGTCCTGGACGGTCTCCGACGAGGCGCAGGTCGAGATCATGGCCAAGAACAAGGACGTGCTCGCGCGCACCGACCTGTCGAACAACGAGTACTCGGCCGAGGACCCGCGCGTGGTGCTGATCAACTCCATGGTCGCCAAGGGGCGGACACCGTACGCGCCGCGCTTCGGGCAGACCTTCAACGACCCGCAGGGGCCCTGGCTGCGCCTGGCCCGCGAGGCGCTGTTCGGCGACCCCGGCAACGTCACCCGGCTCAACGCCGAGATCACCAAGTCGCTGCAGCAGTGAACATGACACTGACCGGAACGCGGCGGAGGGTGGCGCGGGGATCCGTCCCGGCGCCGCCCCCGCGGTGGCGCGGACGGCGGGCCCAGGGCTGGCTGTACGCCGCCCCGGCCGCCGTCATCGTCGTCACCCTCTTCGTGGCACCGCTGGTGCTCGTCGTCTGGATGTCGCTGAACCGCTGGCCGCTGCTCGGCCAGGCCACGTTCAACGCGCCGGGCAACTACCTCAAGATCGCCGACAACCCGCTCTTCCTCGACGCGGTGCTCTTCACGCTGAAGTACACCGCCGTCGTCACCGTGCTGCTGTCGGCCGCCGCGCTCGGCCTGGCCCTGCTGGTGCAGGAGCGCAGGCCCGGCGTGGGCTTCTTCCGCACCGCGTTCTTCCTGCCCGGCGCGGTCGGCTTCGCCACGGCGGCCCTGCTGTTCTACGGCATGCTCAACAACGACTTCGGGCCGGTCGACCCCCTGCTGCGGGCCCTGGGGATCACCGACGAGCCGGTGAAGTGGACCGGCACCCCGGACATGGCGCTGTTCTCCACGATCGCGCTGGTGCTGTGGCGCTTCGCCGGGTTCAACATGCTCATCCTGCTCACCGGCCTGCAGTCGATCCCGGTGGAGGTCTACGAGGCGGCCCGGTCCGACGGCGCGAACCGGTGGCAGATCTTCACGAAGATCACGCTTCCGCTGCTGCGTCCCACGCTGGCGCTGATGCTCATCCTCAGCGTCACCGGCTCCCTGCTCGCGTTCGACCAGTTCTTC
Source organism: Streptosporangium sp. NPDC050855 (assembly GCF_044456585.1). Classification (NCBI taxonomy): domain Bacteria; kingdom Bacillati; phylum Actinomycetota; class Actinomycetes; order Streptosporangiales; family Streptosporangiaceae; genus Streptosporangium; species Streptosporangium sp. NPDC050855. Next base: position 139,196 of record NZ_JBITFY010000017.1, on the reverse strand, counting down.
ATCTTCACCAACGGCGGGCCGGACAACAGCACCGTCTCCATGGTCATGGTCATCTACCGCGACGCGTTCTTCCGCTTCGACCTGGGCGGCGCCGCGGCGCTCTCGGTCGTGCTGCTGGTCGCCCTGGTCGCGCTCAACACCGTACAGATGCGGGTGTTCAGGAGGTCCACGTGAGGCGGTGCGGACGCGGGAACGACGCGCGCGAGGCGGTGAGGACCCGGTGAGGACGACCTACTACACCACGATGTTGGCGCTGGCGGTGCTCTTCCTGTTCCCGCTGGTGTGGAGCGGCTGGTCCTCCTTCGACGGGGGAGCGGGCAACTACGCCGAGATGGCCCGCTTCGGCGAGGGCGTGGACGTCTACCTCGTCAACAGCGTGCTGGTGTCGGCGATGACCGTCGCGGGCACGCTGACGGTCTCCGCGCTGGGCGGCTACGCCTTCGCCCGCTTCGACTTCCCCGGCAAGAACCTGCTCTTCCTCGTCACCCTGGCCATCCTGATGGTGCCGTACGCGACCATCCTGATCCCGCTGTACGTCCTGCTCGGCCGCATCGGGCTGCAGAACTCCCTGGTGGGCCTCTCCCTGGTGTTCGTGATGTTCCAGCTGCCGTTCGCGCTGTTCATGATGCGCAACGCCTTCGAGGCGATCCCCCGCGAGCTGGAGGAGGCCGCCCTCGTCGACGGCTGCGGCACCTTCCGCGCCTTCTGGCGCATCCTGCTGCACGCCGTGCGGCCCGCCCTGGTCACCGTCGCCCTCTTCGCCTTCCTCGCCTCCTGGAACGACTTCTTCGCACCGCTCATCCTGCTCAACGACGGGGCGAACTTCACCCTCCCGGTGGCCGTGGTCAGCATGACCCAGCGCACCTTCGGGGCCATCGACTACGGCATGCTGCAGGCCGGCGTCATGGTCATGGCCGTGCCCTGCCTGATCCTCTTCGTCGTCCTCCAGCGCCACTACGTGCGCGGATTCATGTCAGGAGCCCTGCGTGGTTAGTCCCGTCACCCCCTCCGCAGGGGTGCTGTCCCCCCTCGGCCTCGACGCCGTACGCCTCGCCCCGGGTTTCTGGGGCGACCGGGCGGCCCTCAACCGCGAGGTCATCATCGGCCACTGCCTGGAGTGGATGGAGCGGGAGGGCTGGATCGGCAACTTCCGCGGCGAGCGTCCCCGCCGCGGCAGGGAGTTCAGCGACTCCGAGGCGTACAAGCTGCTGGAGGCGATGGCCTGGTCCGGCCACCCCGGGCTGCCCGAGCTGGCCGCGACCGTCGCCGCGGCGCAGGAGGACGACGGCTACCTCAACACCCGCTGGAACTCCGAGCGCTACAGCGACCTCGAATGGGGACACGAGCTGTACTGCTACGGCCACCTCATCCAGGCCGGGGTCGCCCGGCTGCGCGCGCACGGCGAGGACGAGCTCACCAAGGTCGCCCGCCGGGCCGCCGACCACCTCTGCGACCGCTTCATGGAGACCACCGAGACCTGCGGCCACCCCGAGGTGGAGATGGCGCTGGTCGAGCTGTACCGGGCCACCGGGACCGAGCGCTACCTGGAGATGGCCCGCCGCCTCGTCGAGCGACGCGGCCTGCCCGCCCTGGGACCGATCCATCTGGGACGCGCGTACTTCCAGGACGACATGCCGGTACGCCGGGCGCGCGTGCTGCGCGGGCACGCCGTACGGGCCCTGTACCTGGCCTGCGGCGCGGTGGACGTGGCCGTCGAGACCGGCGACGGGGAACTGCTGCACGCGATCGAGGAGCAGTGGGAGAACACGGTCGCCCGGCGCACCCACCTGACCGGCGGGATGGGCTCGCGCCACTCCGACGAGGCCTTCGGCGAGGACTTCGAGCTCCCGGCCGACCGGGCCTACTCCGAGACCTGCGCCGGCATCGCCTCGATCATGCTCTCGCACCGGCTGCTGCTGGCCACCGGCCGGACCCGCTACGCCGACCTCGCCGAACGCACCATGTACAACGTGCTCGCCACCTCACCGGCACTGGACGGGCGCTCGTTCTTCTACGCCAACCCGCTGCACATGCGCATCCCGCCCGAGCCGCGCGAGGGCGTCGTCGACCACACCTCCGGGGTGGGGCTGCGCTCCTCCTGGTACGACGTGTCGTGCTGCCCGAACAACATCGCCCGCACCCTCGCCTCGCTCCCGGCCTACCTGGCCGCCGCCGACGGCGACGCCCTGCACGTCCACCACTACGCCCCCGCCGAGATCGGCCACCGGGGCCTGACCCTGCGGCTGGAGACGGACTACCCCTGGTCCGGTACGGTGACCGCGCACGTCGTCGAGGGCCGCCCCGGGCGGATCGTCCTGCGCGTGCCCTCCTGGGCCCAGGGCGCGACCCTCACCCACGGTGGCACGACCCGCCCGGCCGGGCCCGGCAACGTGACGGCCGAGGCCGACTGGCGACCGGGCGACCGTATCCGGCTCGACCTGCCGATGGCGTCCCGCTGGACCTTCCCCGACCGGCGGGTGGACGCGGTGCGCGGGTGCGCCGCGGTCGAGCGCGGCCCGCTCGTCTACTGCGCCGAGTCGGTCGCCGACGACCCGCCGCTGGCGCTGGTCAAGGCCCTTCCCGAACCCCCGGCCGAGCGGGAGCGGGACGGGGTCGTCGAGCTGGAGGCCCGCGCCTGCCTGGTACCGGCCGGCGACGTCCCCTGGCCCTACCGGGACGGGCACCCGGACGCGGCCGGGCGGGAGGTCACCCTGCGGCTGGTCCCGTACCACCGCTGGGGCAACCGCGGGCCGTCGAGCATGCGGGTGTGGCTGCCGCTGTCCTGAGCCCGGCCCGAGCTCGGCCCTCAGGCGGGGGCCGGGAGCGGGGCCGGGGCGTTCCCGCGCCCGGTCTCCGGGACGGCCGCCGGGCGCGGGGCGACAATGTCGGTCATGAGCTCATCGCGACACGACCGTCCCCTGCCCCCGGCGCGCGTCGAGGAGGTGGCCGACGGCGTCCACGCCTACCTGCAGCCGGACGGGAGCTGGTGGATCAACAACGCCGGCTTCCTGGTCGGCCGCCGCGGGGTGATCAGCGTGGACTCCTGCGCCACCGAGCGCCGCACGCTCGCCTACCGCGAGGCCATCGCGGCCGTCACCGACCGGCCCGTCACCACGCTGATCAACACCCACCACCACGGCGACCACACCTTCGGGAACTTCGTCTTCCCCGAGGCGACCGTCGTCGGGCACGAGCGGACCAGGGAGATGATCCTCGCCGAGGGGATCCCCGACTACCTGACCATGGCCTGGACCGAGGTCGACTGGGGAGCCCTGGAGGCCCGGCCGCCGTTCCTCACCTACACCGACGGGGTGACCGTGTACTCCGACGAGCTGCGCTGCGAGGTACGGCACATCGGCCTGCCCGCCCACACGACCAACGACTCGATCGTGTGGATCCCCGAGCGGTCGCTGCTGTTCTCCGGCGACCTGGTGTTCAACGGCGGCACCCCGTTCGTGATGATGGGCTCGGTGACGGGGGCGATCGAGGCACTGGACCGGCTCAGGGAACTGGGCGCCGAGACGATCGTCCCGGGACACGGCGACGTGTGCGGGCCCGAGGTCGTCGACACCGTCCAGGACTACCTGCGGTTCGTGCTCGCCACCGCCGGGCGCGGCCGCGAGGCCGGCCTCTCCCCGTTGCAGACCGCGCGCGAGACCGACCTCGGGGAGTACGCCGGGCTGCTCGACCCCGAACGCATCGTCGGCAACCTGCACCGGGCCTACGCGGAGCTGGACGGCCTGCCCGCGGGTGAGCCGATCGACGTGGTCACCGCCGTGCTGGAGATGATCGACTACAACGGCGGCAGGCCGCTGACCTGCCTGGCCTGACCGCGGCCGTACGCGTACCCGGGGGTGCCTTGTACCGGTCTTTGGCAACCGGCGGAACAGCTGGGGATACCGAGGTGAAAGGGCGGTTGAGTCCCTGAAGGGGGCCGTGCCACTTTTGGAGTGATCCTCCCGCCCGGGGAGGCCCCGCCGGAGGGATGTCTGCGATGTTCGCGCGGCGCGCGCTCTCCCGGGTCGTGTACGGCTCCCGCTACGACCGGGTGCCCAGGAACCACCGCTCCTACGTCCGCCCGGGGGAGAGGCTCGCCCGCGAGGTCCAGTGGCGCCTGCGGATCGGGCGGACCCCCGTCATGAGGTTCCAGGACTACCGCGAGCGGACCCTGCTGGAGCGGGCCGAGGAGTTCGTCACCTGCCGCCTGTGCGGGGAGACCCGCCAGCAGCCGCTGTTCCAGCGGGCCGGTGCCGGGCGCGGGGGGAGCTACCGGGTGGTGCGCTGCCCGGCGTGCGGCCTCCTCTACCGCAACCCCGCGCTCCGGCCCCCGACGGCGGACGTCCCGCACACGGACGTCCTGTACGCGGACCCCTTGTACGCGGACCTCTTGTACGCGTTGTACGCGGACCCTTCGTCCGCGGACGTCCCGCGCGCGGACGACGGCGCGGCACCGGACCGCACGGCCGACCGGCGGCGCCGGCGCCGGCGGCTGACCATGGACGCCTTCGGCCCGGTGTTCTCGTCGGGACGGGGACGCGCGCTGCTCGACGTCGGTCACGGCGCCGGTGACGGGATCTTCCTCCGGCTCGCCCGGGAGCGCGGCTTCGAGGCGGCCGGGCTGGACCTCGCGGCCGGTTCCGTGACGGCCGCCGTCGCCCGTCTCGCCGTGCCCGGCACCCGCTCCGGGACCGCCGGTGTCCGGGCCGCCCGTACCGGACCCGCCGGTACCGGACCCGCCGGTACCGGACCCGCCGGTATCGGGGCGGCCGCCGGCGGGTTCGACGTGATCACCCTCTGGTCGGTCCTGGCCCGGCTGCCCCGGCCCATGGAGGACCTGCGGTGTCTCCGCGGCCTGCTCGCCCCGGGCGGGGTGATGCTGATCCTCACCGCGAACGCCGCCTCCCTGCAGCTCAAGGCGTACGGGAACGGCTGGACGGGCTTCAGGCGGAACAACCTGATGTTCTACTCGGCCGAGACGCTGGTCACCCTGCTGAGCCGTACCGGATTCGCCGGGGTGGCGTTCGCCCCGTTCTACGGTGACGACGTCGAGGCGGGCGCCGTCGGGTTGCCCGGCCGGATGGGCCGGCGCCTGCGCCGTAACGTCGAGGCCGGTGGCGGGAAGATGATCCGCGCGCTGGCCTTCGCCGACCGGCAGGCCGTTCACCGGTGGGGCGAGCGGCTCCGGGCCCGGCGCTCCACCTGACCGTTCCCGGCTCCGGATCCGGTGCCGGGAACGGGCACGGGGACGGGGCTCACTCCAGCAGGGTGCGGGCGCGGATCTGCTCGTCGCGCATGTGCGCCCTGAACGCGTCCAGCAGGTCCCTGGGACTCGTCGCGCTGGTCAGTGGCATGCGGTCGCAGGAGCAACCGGAGCGGTAGACGTCGCGGCCGACGTGGGCCGAGGTGATGTAGTCCATGCACCAGTCGGGCATGTGCTCCTCGCTCTGCACGAGGGGGTCGTCGTTCCAGTGCGGCATGCTCATGGGTCGCCTCACAGGAGGGTCGGTGATGGCCGTGGGGCCGGGGACGCCTTCTCCGGAGGCCGCGATGGCGGCTTCCCCTCCCTGGGTCCCGGAGCCGGTCGTCGCTCCGGAACCGTCTCGATGACACCGGAGGATTCTTTCCGGGAGCGGTTCGGCACGGGGTTCTGTGACGGCGCCGCGGTCATCGTTCAACGGGGTGCTCCGAGCATAGGCGTGAATCGGAGAGCTGGCGATTCCCCGACGAATCGTGAGACATCAGGTGAACCGTCGCCTTCACAATGATGCGTTCGGCGAGGGGTGCACGGTACGGAAGCCGGGTCATTTCGGGTCACCGGTCGGTTAGCATCCGGTAAGGATCAAGGTCGGCGAGGTGGCGCGCCCGCGCGCGTGGTGTGTCGTCACGTCCCGGCACGGTCACGGGAAGCCGGCCGGACGACGGGCAGCTGGGGAGCGAGCGTGGACTTCCACCTCTTGGGGCACGTCGAGGTGATCTCAGGAGAGGGCGCCGTGGTGCCGCTGCCTCCCCTCAAGCGGAGGCTGCTCGGAGCGCTGCTGCTGTCCGAGAGACGGACCATCGCGGTCGAGCGGCTGATGCTGGCCGTGTGGGGCGACACCCACGCCAGGAAGGAGGCCCTGAAGACCCACGTGTCCGAGCTGCGGCTGCTGGTCCCCGGCCGGATCCCCCCGGCCGGACCGGACGGCTACCGGCTGCGCCTGCTCCCCGGCGACACCGTCGACGTCGACACCTTCCACGATCTCGTCGCCACCGGTGAGCGCCTCGCCGAGGCCGGTGAGCACCGGGCCGCCGTCGCGTCGCTGCGGGAGGCCCTGAACCTGTGGGGCGCCGACCCGCTGGCCGACGTCCCCACCGGTGACCCGAGGCTGAGGCAGCGCCGTCAGGCCCTTCTGCGGCAGCGCCAGGACGCCATGGTCCTGATGTTCGAGACACGGCTCGCCCTCGGCCACCACCGCGAGATCGTCGCCGACCTGCGCGGCGAACTGGAGGACTCCCCGGACGCCGAGTCCCTGCACGTCCTCCTGGTGAACGCCCTGTACCGCTCGGGACAGCGCGTCCCCGCGCTCCAGCACGCCGACGCCGCGGCCGGGATCCTGCTGGAGGAGAACGGCGACCCCGGGGAACGGCTGCGCAGGCTGCGCGCGCAGATCGAGGCGGACGGAACCGGCCCCGCCGCCGCCGCGGGCGCCGGGGGCGCCGCGACCGCCCTTCCCGCGGTCCCGGCGCAGCTCCCGCCGGACGTACTGGACTTCACCGGCCGGTCGCACGAGGTCGAACGGCTCACCGGGCTCCTCACCCCGGCACCGGACGCCACCGGCGTGCCGATCGTGGGGATCAGCGGGCTGCCCGGGATCGGGAAGTCCGCGCTCGCGATCCACGTCGCGCACCGGCTCCGCCCGCGCTTCCCCGACGGCCAGCTCTTCGTGCACCTGGCGGGCCGGTCCGGGCGGTCCGCGAACGTCGGCGAGATGCTGGCCGAACTCCTCGCCACCCTCGGCGTCCCGGCGCAGGACCTCCCGCCCTCCACCGTGGGCCGGGCCGGGCTGCTGCGCTCGGTCCTGGCCGGCCGGCGCGTCCTGATCGTGGTCGACGACGCCGCCGGCGTCTCCCAGGCGTCCCACTTCCTGCCGGGCACGGCCGGGTGCGCGGTCATCATCACCGGCCGCGCCCTGCTGAACGGCGCGGGGATCCGGTCCTTCCCGCTGCAACCGCTCCGCGGCGAGGAGTCGCTCACCCTGCTGGGCGAGATCGTCGGCACCGACCGGGTACGCCGCGAACCGGAGGCGACCAGGACCGTGCTGGAGGCGTGCGGAGGGCTGCCGCTGGCGCTGAGGATCGCCGGATCCCGGTTGTCGTCCCAGCCGCACTGGCCCGTCGAGCTGCTCGCGTCCCGCCTGCAGGACCGGCTGAAAGGACTGGCCGACGGCGACCTGGCCGTCGAGGCGAGCATCGCCGAGAGCTACGAGGCGCTCTCACCACCGGCGCGGCACGCGTTCCGGGTCCTGGCCCTCGCCGGGCCCGGGGACTGGCCGATGTGGCTGACCGGGATGCTGCTGGGCGCGGAGCAGGCCGACGACGCGCTGGCGGCGCTGACCTCGCACAGCCTGCTGTCCCCCGCGGGGGCCGACGACCTCGGCCACCCCCGCTACCGGCAGCACGACCTGGTACGGGACTTCGCCGAGGCGCGGCTGGCCGAGCACGTCGACGAGTGGGACACCACCATGAACCGGCTGCTGCTGGGCTGGCTGCTGCTCGCCGACCGGGCCTCCGCGGCGATCCCCGGCGAGCCGTTCTTCCCGCCCCCCGCCCGCCTGCACTGGGACCTGCACGTCCCGGTGCAGGCGCAGAAACTGATCGACGCCGACCCCGGCGGGTGGCTGGCCCGGGAGTGCGCGCAACTGCTGGCGGTCATCCGGGCGGCGTGCGAGGAGAACCGCTACCGGCAGGGGTACGGCATCGCGCTGCGGCTCGCGTCCCACCTGTACCGGGCCGGCCGGGACCGGGACGCCGAGGACATGTGGCGCATCATCATGCGCACCGCGGCCGCCGCCGGTGACCGGCGCCTGGCAGCGGAGGCGCGGCACCGGATGGCGGCGCTGATCACCCGCGGGCCCGGCGGCCCGGCCCGGGCGCTGCCGATGCTGGACACCTGCGTCGCCGTGTTCGCCGAGCTGGTGGACCGGAACCGGTGGGCGCGTTCCCTGGCGTTGCGCGCGTTCTGCGCCTACAGGCTCTACCGCGACTCCGGCGGGCCGGGAGTCGAACGGGCCGCCCGGGACGCCGGGGAGGCCCTGGAGCTGGCGCGGCTCACCGGGGAGGGGTACACCGAACTGGTGTGCCTGCGGACCCTGGGGCTGGTGGCGTCCGCGAGCGGGCACCACGCCGAGGCGATCGACCGGTGCGAGGCGGCGCTCGCCCGGGGACGGGCCGTCACCGACACGTCCGGGGACGCGGCCTACGAGGTGTTCGCGGCCGTGGCGCTCGCGACGGTCCTCGTCGCCGCGGGCGAGGCCGGGCGCGCGCTGGCGGTGTGCGAGACCGCCCTCGACGCGGCGCGGGGGACGGGACACGCACCGGCGCAGGCGGCGCTCGCCGAACGGGCCGGTGACGCCCTGTCGGCCCTGGGCCGCGCGCGGGAGGCCGCGCAGCGCTACGGGGAGGCGGTGGCGCTGTGCGGGACGGACGAGGCCGACCCGCACCGGTCCCGGTACGACGGCAAGCTGGGCCGCGCCACGTCGGGCGGGGGCGGCTCACCGGCCTGACACGGGAGCCCCCGGGCCTGGCCGCAGGTCAGGGCTTTCGCGCGAGGCCGCACCAGGCGTTCATGGGGCGCCTCTCACCGGGAGGGGCGCCGTCGACGGTCCAGTCACCGACCGTGGTGATGCCCGGGGGCAGGACGTCCCAGCCGGAGAAGAAGCGGGAGAAGGCGTCACGGTCACGGAAGTAGAAGCGGCTGGGGACGTTCGCGTACATCTCCTCGATCTTGGCGTGCACGACCGGGTCGATCTCGTGGTCGGTCACGTGGGCGATCGCGACGTAGCTGCCCGAGGGCACCTCGGACAGGATGTGCTGGACCACCCCGTACGGGTCGTCCGAGTCGTGGACGAACTGCAGGATCGACACGAACAGCACGGCCACGGGACGCCCGAAGTCGATGAGCTCCTGGGTGGCCGGGGCGTTGAGGATCCGTTCCGGGGTGCGGACGTCTCCGTTGACGTAACGGGTGTTCTCGTCCCCCACGATCAGGGCCTGCGCCTGGACGTGCACCGTGGGGTCGTTGTCGACGTAGACCACGCGGGTCCTCTGGTCGATCGCCTGGGCGACCTGGTGGACGTTGTTCGCGGTCGGCAGCCCCGACCCGATGTCGAGGATCTGCGTGACCCCGTGGTCCCCGACGACGTGCCGCACGACGCGCTCGAGGAAGCGGCGGTTGTCCGCGGCGAGGTCGCGCAGCTCCGGAGCGTGGGCGAGGATCGGATCGGCCACCGCGCGGTCGACCTCGAAGTTGTCCGTCCCGCCCAGCACGTAGTCGTAGACCCGGGCGGGGGACGGCTTCGTGGTGTCCACGCCCTGGGGTGCACCCACCGCTGAACTCACCTCTCACCTGTTCTTTCACGAGTCGCCGGCCGCACCGGACCGCGAAGGGCCGACGCCGGGACGGGGGACACCGGAATTCGATCATAATCACGACCATGTCCACCTTCGGGTGAATCGCGGCAAATGGAGATCGTCGCGGTGTTCCGCGGCCCTACGCGGTTCCGGCACCCTCCCGGAGGGTCACCGCCGGGGCAGGATCATCGTCACACCGGGGACGGAGCCGATCGACCTCAGGGCGGCACCCGCCTCCTCCAGGCCGATGGACCGGGTGACCAGCGCCTCCGGTCGTACGGCCCTGCGGGCGACGGCCGCCAGCATCTCCGGGTAGGCGTGCGCGGCCATGCCGTGGCTGCCGAGGAGCTCCAGCTCGTGACCGATCACCCGGCCCATCGGGAGCGCGGTCAGCCCCGGCAGCAGGCCGACCTGGACGTGACGGCCCCGGCGGCGCAGGCCCTCGATCGAGGCCGCGCACGTCCCGGGGCTGCCGAGCGCGTCCACGGAGACGTGCGCGCCGCCCGAGGTCACCTCCCTGATCCGCGCGGCGACCTCGGCCCCGGGGACGGCGTCCCCGACTCCGCCGCCCTCGGCGGGGGAGACGGCGACGCAGGCGGCGGCGCCGAACCGCCGGGCCAGTTCCAGGGCTCCGGGGGAGACGTCCACGGCGACGACCCTGGCCCCGGCCGCGGCGGCGATCATGACGGCGGACAGGCCCACGCCGCCGCAGCCGTGCACGGCCACCCACTCCTGTGGCCGGACCCGGCCCACGGCGGTGATCGCGCGGTAGGCGGTGGCGAAGCGGCAGCCCAGGCTCGCGGCGGTGGAGAAGGCCATCTCCCCGGGGAGCCGGACCAGGTTCACCTCGGCGTGGTCGATCGCGACGTACTCGGCGAAGGAGCCCCAGTGGGTGAATCCCGGCTGGGTCTGGCGCTCGCAGACCTGCTGGTCACCGGCCTTGCACGCCGCGCACGAGCCGCAGGCGCAGACGAACGGGGCCGTCACCCGGTCACCGGGCCGCCAGCAGACGACGCCCGTGCCCACCGCCTCGACGACCCCGGAGAACTCGTGTCCCGGCACGTGCGGCAGGACCCGGATGTCCGGGTCGTGCCCCTGCCAGCCGTGCCAGTCGCTCCGGCACAGGCCGGTCGCCTCCACCCGGATCACCGCTCCGCCGGGCGGAGGCTCCGGGGCGGTCACCTCCCGGACCTCGGGATCGGCTCCGAAAGCGTCGAAGACCACCGCTCGCACCCGCGTACCCCCTTCTCGGGCTCGGACCGGCCGCGGATCCCGGCCGGGCGGGGCCGGTCCGCCCGGCCCCGCCGGCCCGCGGCCCCGCACCATTGTCGACGCCCGCGGACGCCGGGGGAAGGTGCAGGTGGGGCCGCCGGGGCAGGTGTCGCGACGCTCCGGGAAGGTGGCCGCGGACGATCCGGGGAGGGGACGCGCGACGCTCCGGGGAGGCGCCCGCGGGCGTGCGGGGGAGGGGACGCGGGACGGCCGGGGTGGCCGTGCGATCACCCGCGTCCCGCGGAAAGCCGGAGCCCCTGGTGAAGACGTGTCCCGAGCACTGATTAGAGGGGTCATGCTGGGAGAGAGGCAGGGGGCACGAGACGGGACGAGGACCGACTGATCGGACGGTGTGATGGGGCAGAAAGTCGACAAGGACCGCTACTCCGAGGAGGAGTTCGTCCAGTTCAGGGCGAAGCTGGCGGAGCAGCTCGACACCCTGCGCGAGGTGCTGGCGCGGCCCGGCTTCGGCGCGGGGCCGGCGACCATCGGGGCCGAGCTGGAGATGTTCCTCATCACGCCCGACGGGCGGCCGCTGCCCCGCAACCACGAGGTGCAGGCCGCGGCCGGTGACGACCGGCTCACCCTGGAGATGGGCAGGTTCAACCTGGAGGCCAACCTGACCCCGCTGCCGATCGCCGGGCGGCCGTTCACCGCCCTGGTGCGCGAGGTCCGTGAGGTCATGACCGTGGTGGACGAGGCGGCCGCGACGCAGGGGGGCCAGGCCGTGGCGATCGGCATCCTGCCCTCGCTCAGCGAGTTCGACTTCACCCACGAGACGCTGAGCGGGGAGGACCGCTACAAGGCGATGTCCCGGGGCATGCGCCGGCTGCGGGCCGAACCGTTCCGGGTGCGCCTGGAGGGGATCGAGCGACTGGAGCTGGAGGTCGAGGGGATGATCCTGGAGAGCGCCAACACCTCCTGGCAGGTCCACCTCCGCACCACCCCCGCCGACTTCGCCCGCGTCTACAACGCCGCGCAGCTGGCCATCGGGCCGGTCCTCGCGGTCAGCGGCAACTCCCCCTCCTTCCTGGGCAGGCACCTGTGGGAGGAGACGAGGATCGCGCTGTTCGAGGAGTCCGCCGACGACCGGGACGTGGAACGGCTCGACCGCAGGGACGGGCGGGTGTCCTTCGGGTCGAACTGGACCCAGGGCATCGAGGAGATGTTCGCCACCTGCGTCCGCGACTACGAGCCGGTGCTGCCGATGATCACGGACTCGGGTGAGCCGGGCCCCGGCGGCGTCCCCGAGCTGGCCGAGCTCCGCCTGCACCAGGGCACGGTCTGGCTGTGGAACCGCCCGGTCTACGACCCGGGCGACGGGGGCCACCTGCGGGTGGAGATGCGCGCCCTGCCCGCCGGGCCGAGCTCGGCCGACATGGTGGCCAACTCCGCGTTCCTGCTCGGCCTGACCGCCGCCCTGGCCGTCCGGCCGGTGGAGGAGTTCCCCTTCGCCGGGGCCTACCGCAACTTCTACCGCGCCGCGACCCACGGCCTGGACGCGTCCATGAGCTGGCCCGGCCTGGACGAGGAGGTCCCGGCCGAGCGGCTCGCCCTGGACCTGCTGCCGGTCGCCGAGAGCGGGCTCGCCAGGATGGGCGTGGAACCCGACGAGATCCGGTGGACGCTGGACATCGTGCGCGAGCGCGTCACGCGCCGCCGTACCGGGGCGATCTGGCAGCGGGAGGCGACGGCCCGCCTGGGCGGCGACCAGGGGGCGTGGGCGCGCATGGTCGCCCGGTACCGGGAGCTCTCGCTGACGGGTGAGCCCGTGCACACCTGGCCCCTTTGACCGCAAGGGGATTTGAGTAAAGGCATACTCATGAACTCCGCATCTTGGCCCGCCCCTTCCGGGCGGAACCGGACAAGGAGTGACCTGAATGAGCCAGTTGAAGGCCGTGTCGACGGAGCCGTTCGGGCTCAGGCGTGACGGGGGCGGCCTCGCGACCGGGATCGGGCTCCTGGAGAAGGAGCTCCGGCGGGTCCCCCTCGCCACCGTCCTGGCCAAGGCGAACCGCGTCCTGGTCAGGAAGGGCAGGAACGGCGCCGGCGCGTTCACCGGGATGAGCCCCAAACCCGTGGACTGGTACTGCTTCGACACCGACGACAACGCGGTCAGGGAGTGGTACCCCCAGGGCCTGACCTGCGCCTCCGACGCCGGGATCGCCGGGGGCGGCGCGAGCGTGTTCGTGGTGAGCTGGTACCACACGCCCTCGTCCGGGGCCGAGCGGGGCGTCCGCCTGACCTTCCTGAACACCGCGACGCTCCGCTACCGGCACGTCCTGCTCGTGCGGGTCACCGCCGACGGCGACATCGCGCCGATCAACGTCCACGCCGGCGGCGTCGCCTGGTACGGCGACCTGCTGTACGTCGCCGACACCACGCGGGGCCTGCGGGTCTTCGACGTCCGGGAGATCTTCGAGGTCGACGGTGAGGGCACGTCCGCCATCGGCAGGAAGGGCGGGGCGTACGAGGCGTTCGGCTACCGGTACGTGATGCCGCAGACCGACGCCTGGACCACCACGAGCGGCACCGTCCGCTTCTCCTTCGCCGCCGTCGACCGCAGCACCGCCCCCGACACCCTCATCTCCGGTGAGTACGTCGACGAGGCCGGGGTGACCGGACGGGTGGCCCGCTGGCCGCTGGCGGCCGGAGGCATCCTGAACGCCCCGGCCGGGGGCGTCGTCCAGGCGGTGGACGCCTACGCGCTGCCCGCGCGGAAGATCCAGGGCGCGCTCTCCCACAACGGCACCTGGTACCTCAGCCAGAGCGCGGGCGCCGCCGCGAACGGCACCCTGATCGTCGTCGGCGACACACCGGCCAGGCGGTCCTACGCGGTGGGCCCGGAGGACCTCACCTGCGTCCGCGACCGGCGCACGCTGTGGACCGTGAGCGAGTTCGTCGGCAGGCGGGCGGTGTTCGGCGTACCGCTCTGACCGGGCCCGGCCGGAGGACGTACCGCTCCGGCGGGGGACGCGCCGCTCCGGCCGGAGCGGCGCGTCCGGGTCAGTGCAGGGAGCCGCCGACCAGGCGGAGGTCGCCGCCCAGGGAGACGGAGACGGCGGTCGTCACGATCGCGGTGAGCGCCTGGGCGACCACCGGGACGGGCATCGAGGGGGTGGCGCCGTCGAGGACCTGCCCGGGGGAGAACGGCACGTGCACGAGGCCGCCCCGGACCTGCGGCCGTTCGGTGGCGATCAGGTGCATGAGGCCGTAGAAGACGTGGTTGCACACGAACGTGCCGGCGCTCTGCGAGACGCTCGCGGGCACCCCGGTCGCCCGGGCCGCCGCCGCGCAGGCCTTCACCGGCAGCGTGGCGAAGTAGGCCGCGGGGCCGCCGGGCACCACCGGGCGGTCGATCGGCCGCCTGCCCGCGGCGTCCGGGACCCGGGCGTCGTCCAGGTTCACGGCCACCCGCTCCAGCGTCACGTCCGGCCGGCCACCGGCCTGCCCGACGCAGACCACCACCGCGGGGTCGTGCTCGCAGACCGCGGCGCGCAGCCGCTCCAGCGACTCGCCGAACACGCAGGGCAGCAGCGCGGTCCGCACCCCGGGGACGAGCCCGATCGCCTCCCAGGGCGGATTGCCGGTGCCGTCGAGCGGCTCCAGGGCGACGAGCAGCACGTTCCTCATCGGTTCTCCGCCGGCCCGGCTCCGGGCGAAGGGGCGGACGGGCCCGGGGAGGAGTCCCGAGGGGGCAGGGCACAGGCGGGCGTGCCGCCGGGCAGGCGGTGCCGGTTGGCGGCGACGAGCCGGTAGAGCCCGTGGGCGACCCACCGCACCGGCGGGAGGCGCAGCAGGAACCCCAGCGGGCTCCACGGGAGGCCGGCGGCGATCAGCAGCCCGGCCACGGCCTGGGCTCCGCCGCGCACCCGGCCGTCCTCGACCCAGAGCAGCTCGTACTCGGCGCGCTCGCGCGTGACGCCCAGCGCCGGCAGGTCGGCCCGCTGCCAGGGGACGACCCGCGCGCGGATCCCGACGAGACGCTCGGCGAGGCCGACGCTCGTCGTGCAGAAACCGCAGTCGCCGTCGAAGACCAGTACAGGTTCTCCCGTCATGCCAACGACACTACCCAGCCCGGTTCGATCAAGGCCCGGCGACCAGGGTGACCGCGATCGGACGATGATCCGAGTGCGGGACGTCCGGGTTGGCCTGGTCCTTCCCGGTCATCCCCGGGGTGACCAGGACGTGGTCGATCTGCTCGACGGGGCCGCCCCGGCCCGGGACGGTGTCGAACGGCCGTACCGGGGCCAGGGGGTCGGTCAGGCCCGCGCCGGTGAGCACCCGCCAGGCGGCGTCCCCGGGCTGGAGGTTGAGGTCTCCGGCCACGACCACCGGGGCGCCCCCGGCGGCGGCGGTCCGGACGATCCCGCCGAGCTGGGTGACCTGGGCGAGGTCGTTCCGGTCCGGCGAGGGCTGCAGGTGGGTGCCGATCACGGTGATCGGCCGGCCCTGCCACCGCAGCCCGACCTCCAGCGCCTGCGCGCCGGTCGGGCCGCCCTGGACCAGCACGTGGTTGCGGACCGAGGTGATCGGCAACGTGGTCAGCAGGGCGTCGCCCCACACCTCGTCGGTCGCGGGCGCCCAGATGTAGTGCATGTCCAGCCGCTCGGCGATCAGCCGCACCCCGTCGTGGCCGCCGTTGAGCAGCCAGCCCCGGTCGGCCTCGCTCAGCACCACCACGTGCGGCCGGAGGCGCCGCAGCTCGTCGGCCTGCTGCTCCAGCGAGAGCCTGCCGGACTCGCCGTACCCCATCCTGATGTTGTACGCCGCGACCCGCAGCCCGTCGGCCGGGGGTTCCCAGCGCGGCACGCTGCCCTGCCACAGGGGCACCGCGGCGACCAGGACGACCGCGGTCGTGGCGACCGCCGCGAACCGCCGGTCGTAGGACAGGCGGGGCAGGCCGGAGCCGCCCACCACGGCCAGGACCGCGACGACGAGCGCCGCGGAGACCGGCACCCACCCGTTGGGCAGGTAGAGGTCGTAGGCGGCGTAGTACCCGAAGACGAACACGAAGAAGAGCAGCATGCCCCCGGCCGCGGCCAGGCCGCGCCGGGCCGGGCGGTCCGGGCCGAAGGACGTCGCGGCGTGCGCCAGGCAGGCGCCCAGCGCGACCTGGCCGACGATCTGCGCGACGATCGTCCAGCCGGGCGCCACCCCGTGGACCCCGTCCACGGTGGCCCTGCCCAGGGTGAACGCCACCGCCGAGGCGACCAGCGCGATCGCGGGGATCAGCGGGCGGCGCAGCACCGGCAGCGCGGCGGGCAGCGCCGACACCACCGCGAACGCCGCCACGACCACGGCGGCGGCCTGCTGGGCCGAGTCCGTCGCCGCCTGGGCGTGCGCGGTGTTGCCCGTGTACAGCCCCCACAGCAGCAGGGCGGGGCCGATCGCGAGCCAGGCGCGCGGGGCGCCGGAGTACTCCTCGTCCGGGGGCACCGCCCGGATCAGGAGCCCGCCGAAGACGCACAGCTCCACCAGGAGCAGCAGCCACGGGACCGGTCCAGGCCGCCACATCAGGTCGATGCCGTCCAGCGCCGCGTGGATCACCGTGGAGGCCGCGAGACCGGCGATCACCCCGGCCATCACCGGCCGGGCGTCCAGGGCGGTCATCGCGGTCGCCGTCAGCCAGACCAGCCCGGCCAGCAGGCCCAGGCAGGCCACGTAGAGCTGGACGCCCCCTCCGTCGGTCAGCTGCAGGACCAGCCGGGCCAGGAGCAGCGCCCCACCGGCGGCCAGCGCGATCAGCGGCGGCCTGACCCTCCTGGCCAGCGGGACGGTCAGGAAGGCCAGGACGAACCAGGCGAGGGCGAACAGGCCCATCAGCTCGGCGGGAGTGCTCCCCGCCCGGCCGAAGAGTGTGATCAGCGACGGCAGGAAGACCCTGAGCACGTCCGTCAGGACCACCACGCCGAGCGCCACGTCCAGGCGGATCCGCATGTCACCTCCAGAGAATGCGAGTTATCCTCGCCTTCTTCGTCCTCGCTGACAAGGGCGACCTGCCCGGACGCGGCGTTCGCTCAGGAGGCCGGGGAAGAGGCCGGGGGGTCGGTGGGCGGCGGGCGGTCGGCGGGAGCCGGGGGATCGGCGGGAGGATCGGCGGGGGGCGGTGCGGAAGGGCCGTCGAGGTAGCGGAAGGCCTCCTGCGCCGAACGGACGCTGTCGCGCAGCGCCTGCTCCAGGTGCCCGGCGTCCTCGGCCAGCCGCCCTATCTCCGGTACGGCGAAGGCGTCCGCGCCGGACTCGGCCAGCAGCTCCTCGTAGCGGGGGAGCCGCGAGCGGAGCACCGCGATCTGCTCGTGGGCCCGCAACGCCCGATCGGCGTCGGCGACGTGGCCCGCGTAGCGTTCCAGCGCCTCCACCCGCGCGGTCACCGCGGCCTCGCTGGCGACCAGGGCACGTTCCAGCGGGGCCATGGCCGCGGCCACCTCCGGCGTGCTGCCGCCGTAGGCGAACTCCCGGTGCTCGTTCCGCAGGGCGGAGAGCTTGGTGAGCAACCGGGCGATCTCCCACTCCTGCGCGGGGAGCATCACCGAGTTGCGCGCGTCGTCCAGCAGCCCGGTGGCGTTGACCTGGGAGTGCAGGATGAAGTCGATCGCCTGCTGGGCGCGGTCGAGCAGCCGTCCGGCGTCGTGGTCGAAGTCCTCGGCCAGCAGGTAACGGCCCTCGAACCAGCGGGCCTCGCGGTACAGCTCGGTCTCCTCCGACTCCAGGTCCACGGGGTCGGGAGCGGCCAGGAGACCGACGAAGACCACGAACAGCAGCAGCGCCACGACGAAGAAGAACAGCTGCCCCACGTCCAGCAGGAACAGCAGCGTCACCAGCAGCAGCGCCGACAGCGCGCCGCCCGCCTGCAGGAAACGGCCCGGCAGGCGGGAGGCGGACGACGGCGGCTCGGGACTCCACCCGGCCCGGATGCGCGACAGCATCGATCCGTGTCGGCGGAACAGGTCGGCGACGTGGGCGGGAACTTCGGGATCGACCACCACGCGCCGCACAGGCTCGCCCTCCGTATCAGTCAGGACCTCTACGTGTTCACATCAGCCGTCGAGATGCCGGAACGCCTCGTGTGCCGAGCGTACGCTCTCGCGCAGCGCCTGCCGGAGCATGGCGGCGTCGTCACTGAGATACCCGATCTCCGGCAGGGCGAAAGTCGCGGCGCCCGCCTCGGCGACGAGCTGCTCGTATTCGGGCAGGTGGGCCTTGAGGACCTCGATCTGTCCCTGGGAGAGAAGGGCGCGATCGGCGTCGGCCACGTGGCGCGCGTACCGTTCCAGCGCCTCCACCCGCGCGGTCACCGCGGCCTCGCTGGCGGCCAGGGCGCGCTCCAGCGGGGCCATGGCCGCGACCACCTCCGGGCTCCTGCCGCCCCTGGCCAGGTGGCGGTGCCTGGCGCGCAGCGCGGAGAGCTTCGTCAGCAGCCGGGCGATCTCCCACTCCTCGGCCGGGAGCATCACGGAGTTGCGGACGCTGTCGAGCATGCCCAGGGAGTTGGTACGGGACTTCACGATGAAGTCGATGGCCCGCTGGACCCGGCCGAGCAGGTGCCTGGAGTCGTGGTCGAAGTCCTCCAGGATCAGGAAACGCCCCTGCCAGTCCAGGCAGTGCCGGTACAGCACGCGCTCGACGGAGTCGACGGAGGAGGGCTTCCTGGCGATGTACACCACGCTCAGGATGACCAGGGAGAGACCACCCAGCATGATCATCAGGAAGATGGCGAGCAGCGGTGAGCCGCCGAGCACGCCGAGAGCGGCCGACAGCGCGGCCGTGGACACGCCGAGGGTTCCGACGAGCTTCCCCGGGAGGCGGGAGTCACCGGTCTGCCGTGGCACCCGTCCGGCACGGAAGCGGGAGAGCATCGGCCCGCTACGGCGGAAGAGGTCGGCGACTTCCCTGGGCACCTCCGGATCGACCACCACGCGCTGCACAGGCTCGCCCCCTTTGCCGTGTTTCACGAGCATAGCGATTAACCGGGTTTCAGGTCGTGCGTCCTTCCATGGTGCCTCTTTCCCGGATGGATGGCGCGGACCGGAAAGGCGATCGTAACAACTGCCCGGATGTGCGTCCGGCATGGTCCGGCCGCGTCCCTGTCGCTTCCCTGCCGCGTCGGGGCCGGGGGTGGGGCGAGGTCGGGTCGTGGCCGGGTCAGGGCTGGGCCGGGGCCGGGTCGGGGTGGGGCCCGGCGTGGAGCCGGGGTCGTCCGTGTCCGGGAGTGGGGCGGTGATCGTCTCGTCCGGGCGGCGGCCCGGCCCGGGACTCGTCCGGGCGGCGGAGGCCCGTCCGGGAAACAGAAAATCCCAGGCCGACGGCCTGGGATCTGTCTGGTGGACGATACAGGGATTGAACCTGTGACCTCTTCCGTGTCAGGGAAGCGCTCTCCCGCTGAGCTAATCGTCCTCGGGTGAATCAGAGCGGAAGACGGGATTCGAACCCGCGACCCTCACCTTGGCAAGGTGATGCTCTACCACTGAGCCACTTCCGCGTATCCGCTCCGGGTTTCCCCTCGGCGCCCGCACCACTTTACCGGATCCCGGAGGGTCCGTCGGCCGTGCGGTTGAGGTGGAGACGGGATTTGAACCCGTGTAGACGGCTTTGCAGGCCGTTGCCTCGCCTCTCGGCCACTCCACCGGCCGGATCCCGGAGGATCCGCCGGAGCGGAAGACGGGATTCGAACCCGCGACCCTCACCTTGGCAAGGTGATGCTCTACCACTGAGCCACTTCCGCGTGCCCCCGGAGGCGTCTCCGGAGCACGTGGAAACTCTAGCGCCTCCGCCGGGCGGATGCGCGCATCACATCGGACCGCGAAGCATCCTCCGCGGTGACCGGCTGGACGTCGGAGGCGCGGACGAACATGACCCGGTGGCCGAACTGGATCTGCCGGTAGCGGACCTTCCCGACGACGACCCGGTGCCTGGAGGTGTCGTAGGAGGAGGCCCTCAGGTAGCGGGCCCGCCTGGTCATCGCGGCGCTGTACACCTGCCCGGCGGGTATCGAGTACTGCAGCGGCGCCAGCGGCTGGACGGGCACGCCCCTGGGGTAGGCCGACGCCCCCGGGTAGGCCCTGCCGTACACCTTGATCGGGGCGCGGTCCGGCCGCGGGGTGACCAGCGGGCCGGAGGCGGGCAGGGAGGTCGGGGCGGCGGCCGGATCGCTGAACCAGGCCTTCTGCCCGAGGTACCAGATCGCGGTCCAGCCGTCCCGGCGATCGGCGAGCGCGTACCGCTGGCCGGTGGAGGCGCGGGCGGCGTGGTCGTAGACGCTGTAGCTGGACCCGCCGATGGGGTGCTTGCCGACGTCCCTGACCAGCGGCGCCGTGGGGGAGGGACGGGTGCGCAGCCAGACCGACGCGGCGCCGAGCCTGCGGCACCCGCCGGGGCAGCCGGTGAAGCCCGGGCTGTTGGAGGCGTAGTGGGGCTTGATCAGCACCGAGCGGGCGTTCTCGCCGCCCGAGGCGCGCAGCGGGCTGCCGAGCAGCTCGAAGTAGTGCCCCCAGTCCCAGTAGGGGCCGGGGTCGTCGTGCATGCCGCTCACGGTCTGGGGGGTGGTGCCGGGCACGTTGTCGTGCCCGAGGATGTGCGCCCGGTCGAGAGGGATGTCGTACTTGTCCGCGAGGTGGCGCACCAGCCTGGCCGACGCCACGTACATCGCCTCGGTGAACCAGGTGCCGCCCCTGGCCAGGTACCCCTCGTGCTCCAGGCCGATGGAGCGGGAGTTGACGTACCAGTTCCCGGCGTGCCAGCCGATGTCCTTGCCCCGCAGGTGCTGGGCGATGTGACCGTCGCGGGAGCGGATGGTGAAGTGCCAGCTCAGGTAGTCGGGGTTCTTGGCCAGGCGGGTCATGGCGTCGTAGGTGGTCTCGCCGTCGTGGATCACGATGTAGTCGATCTGCCGCCCGCCCTCGACGCGGTCGTGGTTGCCGTACCCGCCGCCCTTGAGCCGCTGGTAGACGGCGGGAAGCCACTCGCAGGAGACGCTCCTGGGGCAGTCGGGCCCGATGGGCGGCACGGCCGCGGGGGGTCGTGCCGCGGGCGGGCGTGCGGCGGTTGGGCGTACGGCCACCGGTGGCCGCACGACGGGGGGCCGTACGGCTGCGGGCGGCCGTACGACGGCGGTGCCCGCCGTGACGGGCGGCCGTGCCGTCGCGGGGGGCCGGACCGCGACGGGTCGTGCGGGCCGTGCGGGTCGTCCGGTGGACCGCACCGCGGCGGGTCGCACCGCGGCCGGCCGCACGGTGGCGGGTCGCGCGGTGGCAGGGCGTGCGGTGGCGGGGGCGCCGGTGGGCGCGGGATCGGGGGCGCGGCGCTGTGCCGTCCGGGGGGAGGGCGTCCGGGCGGGCGGGGTCGTGGCGGGCGGGGCGGGCGAGGTC
Source organism: Streptosporangium sp. NPDC050855 (assembly GCF_044456585.1). NCBI lineage: Bacteria > Bacillati > Actinomycetota > Actinomycetes > Streptosporangiales > Streptosporangiaceae > Streptosporangium > Streptosporangium sp. NPDC050855. Next base: position 117,948 of record NZ_JBITFY010000017.1, on the reverse strand, counting down.
CGGACGGGCGGGGTCCTGGGCGCCAGGCCGGGTTTCGCGGGCAGGACCATCGGCTCGCCGTCGTCGGTCACGCGCGCTACACCGGCGCGGATCGTCGCGTAGACCTCGTCGGCGAAGGAACGCGCCGCCTCCGTCAGGACCGCCTCCCCGTCCGGGGTCCTCGTGTCCGGGGTCCTCGTGTCCGGGGTCCTCGTGTCCGGGGTTCCGCCGAGGGGACCGGAGTAGCGGGCCACGGCCCCGTACCAGCCCGCGGGCCCGGCGTCCGGGTCGCCGCCGGTGGCGCGCTGGTAGGCGGCGAGCAGCGCGGCACCGCCCATGATGTTGGCGGCAGGGTCCCGGCGCAGCCGGTCGGGGGAGATGCCGGACAGCTCCGAGGCCCGTCGCAGGGTGTCCTCCGGCGTGGACGGCGTGACGGGCGGGATCGGGATCACGCGCGGCCTGCGCTCGTCGCCGCGCGGGTCCTCGCCCGCGCCGTGCGGGTGCCCCCGCTCCGCCCGGCCGTCGACCAGGTGCATCGGCCCGTACCCGGCCGAGACGCTGGGCCGCCCCGCGTGGCCGTCCCATCGTGACTCCAGGTAGGAGACCCCGAGCAGCACGCTCTCCGGCACCCCGTACGCCCGTGCCGCCGCGGCGAAGGCGGCCTGCCGGCCCGCCGGTGCCGTCCCGGGGGCGTAGGGCGTGGAGGGTGCCTGGGGTGCCTGGGGTGCCGGGGGTACTGCCGCCTGCCCGCCGGAACGTTCCGCTCGCGCGGGAACGACCGAGACCAGGACGGCGAGAGCGGCGACGAGGGCGGTTCCCGGCAGGCGGCGCATGGTGGTGTTCCTCTCTCTCCGTTCACTACCTAGAGTTACCAGAGATTACCGATTGTCGCGCATTCTGACAGGGTTGAGATTCGAAGAGATTCTCTGCCCGAAATCGGGCAGAAAACTTGTTGTTCTCTTCTCCGGATGCGTAGGGTCCTGCTCTGTGTCCATGGCGCGGCATCAGCACGAGGATCTGATCACCCATCTGACCCGGACGAGCGGGCTCGGGCCGGGCGAGGCCGCGCGGGTCGTGGCGGACGTCCTGGCCTACTTCTCCGAGCCCGTCGAGGAGTTCGTCCGGCGCCGGCACGCCGAGCTCAAGGCCAGGGGGATGGTCAACGACGAGATCTTCCCCAGGGTGGCCGCCGAACTGGCGGTCCGCCGCGTCGCGGCGCCCGAGCTCTCCCTGCGCCAGTTACGCAGGATCGTCTACGGATAGCAGTCGCGCAGGATCGTCCACGGATAGAAGGAGCGCTCGTATGTGCGGAATCGTGGCCTATGTGGGGCCCAAGGACGCGGCACCCATCCTGCTGGAGGGCCTGCAGCGTCTTGAGTACCGGGGCTACGACTCCGCCGGGGTGGTGGTCTCCAACAAGGGCCTCAAGATGCGCAAGGTCAAGGGCCGGGTGGCCGACCTCGCGGCGGCCATGCCCGCGCGTTTCAAGGGCGGCCTGGGCATCGGCCACACCCGGTGGGCCACCCACGGCGCGCCCAGCGACGTCAACGCCCACCCGCACCTGTCGGCGGACGAGCGCATCGCCGTCGTGCACAACGGAATCATCGAGAACGCCGACGAACTGCGCGCCAAGCTGGAGTCCGAGGGCGTGGTCTTCCTCTCGGAGACCGACACCGAGGTGCTGTCACACCTGATCGCCCGGACCGTCAAGGAGGCCGACTCGCTGGAGGAGGCCGTCCGCGCCGCGCTCAAGCGGGTCGTCGGCACGTACGGCATCGCGGTGCTCGACGCCGAGCGGCCCGGTGAGGTGGTCGTGGCGCGCAACGGCAGCCCGATCGTGCTGGGCATCGGCGAGAAGGAGATGTTCGCCGCCTCCGACGTCGCCGCGCTGGTCCGCTACACCCGCCAGGTGGTCCACCTGGAGGACGGCGAGATCGCGGTGCTCAAGGCCGACGGGTTCACCACCTTCGCCAGCGACGCGCGGGAGACGGCCAAGGAGCCGCTGACCGTCGACTGGGAGGCCGGGCACTACGACACCGGCGGCTACGAGCACTACCTGCTCAAGGAGATCTCCGAGCAGCCCGACACCGTGGCCAGGACCCTGCGCGGGCGCCTGGACGACCGCTTCCACGTCGCGCACCTGGGCGGCCTGAACATGGATGCGCGCGAGACCCGCTCGTTCCGCCGGGTGAAGATCATCGGCTGCGGTTCCGCGTACTACTCGGGCCAGATCGGCGCGCAGCTCATCGAGGAGCTGGCCCGCATCCCCGCCGACGCCGAACCGGCCAGCGAGTTCCGCTACCGCAGCCCGGTGGTGGAGGCCGACACGCTGTACGTGGCGATCAGCCAGTCGGGGGAGACCTACGACACCCTCGCCGCCGTGCAGGAGCTCAAGCGCAAGGGCGGCCGGGTGCTCGGCATCGTCAACACCGTGGGCAGCGCGATCGCCCGCGAGTGCGACGGCGGCGTCTACCTGCACGCCGGGCCCGAGGTCTCGGTGGCGAGCACCAAGGCGTTCACCTCGACGGCCGTGGCCTTCGCGCTGCTCGCGCTGCACCTGGGCCGGGTCCGGGACCTGTCACCGGCCGACGGCCGGCGGATCTGCGACGGCCTGCGCAGGCTGCCGGAGCAGATCAAGGAGATCCTGGTGCTGGAGCCGGTCATCAGGGAGCTGGCGCGCAAGTACGCCGGGGCGCCGAGCATGATGTTCGTGGGCCGGGTCCGCGGCTACCCGGTGGCCCGGGAGGGCGCGCAGAAGCTCAAGGAGATCTCCTACGTGCACGCCGAGGCGTACCCGGCCAGCGAGCTCAAGCACGGCCCGCTGGCGCTGATCGGGCCGGAGATGCCCACGGTGGCGATCGTCCCCGACGACGAGCTGCTGGACAAGAACCTCACCACGCTGGGCGAGATCCGCGCCCGGGGCGGGCGGGTGCTCATGGTCGGCCACCGCACCGCCGACCCCAAGCTGGCCGACGACTGCGTCGTGGTGCCCAAGAACGAGACCGAGCTGGACCCGATCCTGCTCTCGATCCCGCTGCAGCTCTTCGCCTACCACGCGGCCGTGGCGCTGGAGCGGGACGTCGACAAGCCTCGCAACCTTGCCAAGAGCGTCACGGTGGAGTGAGGACCGCTACTCCAAGGCCATACCCCTCGCACTATGACAGAAAGTGACATGGAGGTAACCTAGGGTATAAGGGGCTCTTGGGGGAAGGGGCGCTTATGCGCCGTAGGGGGTTCTTCGCGCTGGCGGCGGGGACCGCGCTGCTCGCGGGCTGCGGGGCGGAGGACGAGCCCGCGGGCCCGCTGGTGGACCGGCTGTTCCTCCTCGAACCCGCCGCCGACGGTCACGGGTGGGACGGGATCGCGCGCAGGCTGGCCTCCGTCATGGTCCGGTCGGGGCTGGTGCGCACCGTCATGGCCGCCGACCGGCCCGGACCCCTGGGCTCCGTCTCGCGCGACGCCTTCGTCGTCCCCGGCACCTCCGGCGTCCCGGGGCTCGCCGGGGTTGCGGGGACCCGGGGCGTCTCCTTCGCACGCGAGGGCAGGGTGCTCGTCGCCGCGATGCCGATGCTCGCCGCCGCGGAGATCGCCAACACCACCGCGGTGGTGCGGGCCACCACCCCCCTCGCCCGGCTGGCCGGCGACTGGGCGGCCCTGGTCGTCCCGGCGGGTTCCCGGCTGCGCGCCTTCGAGGACCTCGCCGCGGCGCTGCGCCGCGACCCGGCCGGGCTGACGATCGGCGGCAGGCTGGAGGGAGGCTCCGACCACGTGCTCTACGGCATGATCGGCAAGTGCCTCGGCGTGGACACCCGGCTGCTGGAGTACGCCGGGTACCTGGCCGCCCAGGACGCGGTCGAGGCGCTCAAGGTCGGCCGGGTGGCGGCCCTGCTGGGATCGGCCCGTGCCCTGCTGCCGGGGATCTCCGCGGGCCGGCTGCGTCCCCTGGCGGTCTCCTCGGGCGGCCGGATCGAGGGGATCGACGCGCCGACGCTGATGGAGCTCGACGTCCGGCTGGAGTACAGCGACTGGTGCGGGCTGGTGGGGCCCGGCGACATGAGCCCGGCGGACAGGGACGCGGCGATCGCCCTGTGCGAGCGGCTCGACGCCACGCCGCACTGGCGTGCCCTGTGCGCGGCGAACGGGTGGAGCCGGGTCTTCCTCGGCGGCGACGACTTCCGCCGGTGGCTGTCCACCGAGACCGGCCGGACCCGGGGCGTGCTTCACGAACTCGGGCTCGCGACGTCCTCGGACACAACCTGTTGGGGTGGTTGCGTCAGACGGCCCTAGATGTAGGATCCTGATCGTCGCTGGTTCACCCGTGAAGGGTGAGGCAAGAGGGAACCCGGTGAGATTCCGGGACTGCCCCGCAGCGGTGAGCGGGAACGAAAGCCGTCATTGAGCACTGGGTGCGCCATGCCCGGGAAGCGACGGCCGGTAGGCGTGTGCGGTGCGCCCGTGAGTCCGAAGACCTGCCGGTGACGTGGTTGTCCAGGGCCTCGTGGGAGGGCCCGCGGAACGAGGCGGTCCGGCGTGCCCGGAATCGCTCGTGGACGCGTGCCCCCGTCGAGACCGCAGGGGGAGAGTCCGAGCGAGCGAGGGGCAGTACGTGACAGAGATCGTGGCGCAGACCGTGACGGAGATCGACACTCCGACGGGGGACGGCGGGGAGCGCGGGCCCGGTGGCACCGGCGGGCCGGTGACGCGGAACGACGCCCGGACGGGGGACGGCGGGAACGACGGTCGCAGGCTGGCCATCGACGAGGCCGCCGCCCGGGTGATCACCGACCCGGAGAACTCCAGGATCGCCGCCGCCATGCTGGCCGAGCTGATCGCCGACGAGGCCGCCGAGCACGGCGTGCGGAGCTTCTCCGACTCCGTCGCCGCCACCCACCGGGCCGGGCTGGTGCAGGACCGGCTCGCGGAGTTCGTGGCCGCGCACGCCGAGGCCCTGGACGCGCTGGTCGTGCCGGACGCCGACGCCGGGTTCGAGTACTTCGGGCTGCGCACCGTCTACGACCGCTACCTGCTGCGCCACCCGAGCACCCGTACGGTGCTGGAGCGCCCGCAGCACTTCTTCCTGCGGGTGGCCTGCGGCCTGTCCGAGACCGTCGAGGAGGCCGCCGAGCTGTACGCGCTGATGGCCTCGCTGTCGTACCTGCCCAGCTCGCCGACGCTGTTCAACTCCGGCTCGCGCCGCCCCCAGCTGTCCTCGTGCTTCCTGCTCGACTCGCCCCGCGACGAGCTGGAGTCCATCTACGAGCGCTACGGGCAGGTCGCCCGGCTGTCGAAGTACGCCGGGGGGATCGGTATCGCCTGGACGCGGATCCGCTCGCGCGGCTCGCTGATCCGCGGCACCAACGGCCACTCCAACGGCATCGTGCCCTGGCTGCGCACGCTGGACTCCAGCGTCGCCGCGGTGAACCAGGGCGGCCGGCGCAAGGGCGCGGCCTGCGTCTACCTGGAATCCTGGCACGCCGACGTCGAGGAGTTCCTCGAACTGCGCGACAACACCGGCGAGGAGGCCCGGCGCACGCACAACCTGAACCTGGCCAACTGGATCCCCGACGAGTTCATGCGCAGGGTCGAGGCCGACGGCACCTGGTCGCTGTTCGACCCCAAGGAGGTCCCGCACCTGACCGACCTGTACGGGACGGCGTTCGACGAGGCCTACCGGGCCGCCGAGGCCGAGGGCCGGTTCGTCCGGCGGATCCCGGCCCGCTCCCTGTACGGGCGGATGATGCGCACGCTCGCCCAGACCGGCAACGGCTGGATGACCTTCAAGGACGCGGCCAACCGGACCTCCAACCAGACGGGCAGGCCGCAGAACGTCATCCACCTGTCCAACCTCTGCACGGAGATCCTGGAGGTCACCGGGGACGCCGAGACCGCGGTCTGCAACCTCGGCTCGATCAACCTGGCCGCGCACCTGGTCACGCCCCCCGCGAACGACGGCACCCCGGCGAACGGCGGGACCCGGGGAGACGGCGCGGCCTCGGGGAACGGCGAGGTCGCGGGAGGCGGCGCCGTCCCGGGGGACGACGGGGCGTCGCGGATCGCCGGGATCGACTGGGACCGGCTGCGCGCGACCGTCCGCACCGCCGTGCGCTTCCTGGACCGCACCATCGACCTGGGCTTCTACCCGACCCCCGAGGCCCGCGACGCCAACCTCAGGTGGCGGCCGATCGGGCTCGGCGTGATGGGCCTGGCCGACGTGCTGTTCACGCTCCGGCTCCCGTTCGACTCGCCCGAGGCGCTGAAGCTGTCCACCACGATCTCCGAGGAGATCGCGCTCGCCGCCTACGCGACCTCCTGCGACCTGGCCGCCGAGCGGGGCCGCCACCCCTCGTACGAGGAGACCAGGGCCGCGGGCGGGGTGCTGCACCCCGACCACTACGGCGCGGCCACGTCGGCGCGGTGGACCGCGCTGCGGGAGCGGATCGCCGTGACCGGGCTGCGCAACTCGCTGATGGTCGCGATCGCGCCCACCGCCACGATCGCCTCCATCGCCGGCTGCTACGAGTGCATCGAGCCGCAGGTGTCCAACGTCTTCAAGCGCGAGACCCTGTCGGGGGAGTTCCTCCAGGTCAACCGCTACCTGGTCCGGGACCTGCAGGCCAGGGGGCTGTGGACCCCGGCGATCCGCGACGCGATCAAGCGGGCCGACGGCTCGATCCAGGACATCCCCGAGATCCCGGACGACCTCAAGCCGCTCTACCGGACCGCCTGGGAGCTGCCGCAGAAGGCGCTGATCGACCTGGCCGCCGCGCGCACCCCGTACGTCGACCAGTCGCAGTCGCTGAACCTCTTCATGGCCACGCCCACGATCGGCAAGCTCTCCTCGATGTACGCCTACGCGTGGAAGTCGGGCCTGAAGACCACCTACTACCTGCGCTCGCGCCCGGCCACCCGGATCGCCCAGGCCACCGTGGCGGCCCCCGGCCGGGCCGGTGCGCAGGACGCCGCTCGGGACGTCGCGCAGGACGCCGCTCGGGACGCCGTGCGGGCCGGTGCGCGGGAGGTTCCGCGGGACGGGTCCGGACCCGTCACCGACCCCGTCACCGACCCCGTCACCGACTCCGGCGCCGTCGCCTGCTCGCTGGAGAACCCCGAGTACTGCGACGCCTGCCAGTAGACCGCCCGGCCGCTCCCCACCTCACGAAAGGCACCGTTTCCGATGTTGCTCGACCCCGGCATGGACCTGACCCTGCGGCCGATGCGCTACCCGGAGTTCTACGAGCGCTACCGGGCGGCGATCCGCAACACCTGGACCGTCGAGGAGGTGGACCTCGCCTCCGACCTGGCCGACCTGGCGAGGATGACCCCCGAGGAACGCCACCTGATCAACCGGCTCGTCGCGTTCTTCGCCACCGGCGACTCGATCGTGGCCAACAACCTGGTCCTCAACCTCTACCAGCACCTGAACGCGCCGGAGGCGCGCCTCTACCTGAGCAGGCAGCTGTTCGAGGAGGCCGTGCACGTCCAGTTCTACCTGACCCTGCTGGACACCTACCTGCCCGACCACGACGAGCGGGTCAAGGCCTTCTCCGCGGTCGAGCACATCCCCTCGATCCGGGACAAGGCCGAGTTCTGCTTCCGCTGGATCGACTCGCTCGGCGGGCTGACCCGGCTGGAGACCCGGCAGGACCGGCGGGCGTTCCTGCTCAACCTGATCTGCTTCGCGGCGTGCATCGAGGGCCTGTTCTTCTACGGGGCGTTCGCCTACGTGTACTGGTTCCGCTCCCGCGGCCTGCTCGGCGGCCTGGCCACCGGGACGAACTGGGTGTTCCGCGACGAGTCCATGCACATGGAGTTCGCCTTCGGCGTGGTGGAGACCGTACGGGCCGAGGAGCCCGAGCTGTTCGACGACGCGCTCACCGAGCAGGTCACCCGGATGATCGAGGAGGCGGTGGAGGCGGAGCTCGCCTTCGCGGCCGACCTGTGCGGTGACGGGCTGCTCGGGATGGGCGTGGAGCAGATGCGGCTCTACCTGCGGTACGTGGCCGACCAGCGGCTGGTCAGGCTCGGCATGCCCGTCCGGTACGGCACGGCCAACCCGTTCGCGTTCATGGAGCTTCAGGACGTGCAGGAACTGGCCAACTTCTTCGAGCGACGGGTTTCGGCCTATCAGGTAGCAGTCGAGGGGAATGTCACCTTTGACGAGTCCTTCTGATTAGCTGGAGAACCCGGAAAGGAAACATAAGGGACAGAAACGCCGAGGGGGTACGTCGTCCGTGTCCAACTGGATGATTTTGATCGTCTCCGTGGCCGCCGCCGTCGTGGCGGTGGAGGCGGTGCGCAGGATCCTGCGTTCGCGGCTGATCGGCGAGAGGTGGATCCTCGCCGGCCCGCTGGTGCGGCGCTGCACCTGGCCGGGGTTCGCCACGGCCGCCGTGGCGACCGCCTACACCGTCTACACGCCCGACCGCTCCAACGAGCCCAGCATGGTGCAGGGCGCGGCGGGCCAGGTGATCGACCGCGGCCTGAGCCTGATCCTGATCGGATGCGCCACCTGGCTGGTCATCCAGGCCGCCTACGCGATCACCGACGTGGTCCTGGACCGCCTGATCACCGTCGAGGGCGAGCGCAACCGCAAGGCCCGCCGCATCCGCACCCAGATCACCCTGGTCCGCCGGGTCGCCTCAGCGGTGATCATCGTGGTGGCGCTGGGCGCGATGCTCTTCACGTTCCCGCAGGTACGGGCGCTGGGAGCCGGTCTTCTGGCCTCGGCCGGAATCGCCGGCGTCGTGGTGGGCATCGCCGCCCAGTCGACGCTGGGCAACATGCTCGCCGGTCTGCAGCTGGCCTTCAGCGACGCGCTCCGGCTGGACGACGTGGTCGTGGTCCAGGACGAGTGGGGCCGCATCGAGGAGCTCAGCCTGACCTACGTGGTGCTGCGGCTGTGGGACGAGCGCCGGCTGGTGCTCCCGGTCTCGTACTTCACGGCCAACTCGTTCGAGAACTGGACCCGGCACAGCAGCCGGGTGATCGGCCACGTGCTCATCCGGGTCGACTGGTCGGTGCCGGTCGAGGAACTGCGCACCGAGCTCTACCGCGCGCTGCGCGAGCACCCGCTGTGGGACCAGAAGGACTGGACCCTCCAGGTCACCGACACCCTTCCCAACGGGCTGCTGGAGCTGCGCGCCCTGATGAGCGCCTCCGACTCCGCCAGCGCCTGGGACCTCAAGTGCGACATCCGCGAGCACATGGTGACCTTCATCCGTGACAGGTACCCCGAGTCGATGCCCCGCTTCCGGGTCGACGTCCCACCCGTCTCGGAGAGCGTCCCCGGGCTGCTCACCGGGATGATGGCGGCCGAGCCGGACCCCCGTCCGGCGGGGTCCCTCGCCAGGGGCGGTGACCGGCGCGACCCGTCGCGCGGTTCCCAGGACGACGAGTCCTAGGCGCTGCAGTCGCAGCAGCACCCGTCGCACCTGCCGCAGCCCTTGCAGCAGTCCCCGCAGCCGTCGCAGCCGCTGCAGCCGTCGCATCCGTTCAGGTAACAGCGGTCGTACCAGGGCGCCCGGCGCTCAGGGTCCCAGCGGGGCCGCCAGAGCCCGCAGGTCAGCAGGCTTCCCGTGGCCGCGGCCGACCTGCGGACGAATCCCGGCCGCCGGTAGGAGCTCCCCGCCGCTGGCCGGGCCGCGTCCGCGGGAAGGCCGGCTCCACCGTCCGGCACCGTCCCGGCAGGGGCGGGGGAGACGTGCCGGAAGGTCCGCTCCACCGCGCGCCGCACCTCGGTGCCCAGCAGCGCGTCCACCAGGTGCCGGTCGGCGGGCTCCAGGTCCAGCTCCAGCAACGCGAGCCTCAGACCGTGCGCGGCGTCCTCGCAGAGCCGGCGCGCCTCCCGGGTCGAGGTGCCGGTGGCCGCCAGCGGGTTGAACGCCCCGCGGGCCGCGTCCTCCTGCCGGTCCTCGACCGCGTCCAGCAGGTGGGCGATCCGGCCGAAGAACCGGCCCGCCTCGGCCAGCGCCGCCGCGTTGCCCGGCCTGCCGGCGAGCAGGGCGGTGTGCGCGAACGCGGCCGCGACCGCCTCCTCGGTGGGCCGGGTCAGCTCCAGCAGGGACCTGCCCGCGGCGCCCTCCACCTCCAGCTGGAGGGCGGCCGTCGCGGTCAGCGGGGCCGTGTCGAACCCGATCCCGGCCCCCATCCGGGCGCCGGCCGCCTCCCAGCGGGCCGCCAGCATCCGGCGCGCCGGACCGGTGCCCGGAGCCGCGTCACCGTCGGCCACGTGGTCGCGGAGCTTGCCCGCGGCCAGGACCAGCGAGACCGTGGCGGCCAGCCGCGCTCCCCGGGCGCGGGCGTCCACCACGTCCGCCGTACGGAACCCGCGCAGCGCGCAGGGCCCCGCGGTCCGGTGCGGGGAGCCCGCCGGGTCCTGCGCCTCGGCCAGCACCGAGATGATCAGCCCGTCGTAGTTGGTGGCCAGCCGGGCCGCGTGTCCCTGCCCGTCGCGCAGGGTCAGGCACAGGCCGCACAGGTGGGCCGTCCAGGCCCTGTGCAGCGCCGGGCAGGAGTGGTCGCCGCAGGGGCGGATGATGCCGAACATGTGAACTCACGGGGTGTGGGGGGCGGCACGAAACCGGAGAAACGTACCAGGAGAATCTATCCCGTACGGATCCGCGGGCTCGCGGCCTCCACGTCCGTCCCGTCTCGTTCCACCCTTCTTGTTCCGTCCGGCCTGTGCGGGGCGGTCAGTCGGACATGACCTCGTAGAGGTTGCGCGTCTCGTCGGCGACCGGTCAGGGCCGGGCCCCGGTCAGGCCAGAACCCGGTCAGGCGGGGACCGCGTCAGGGGCGGCACCCGGCCAGGACCGGGCCATGGACAAGGACCGGGCCCAGGGCAAGGACCCGGTCGGGCGGGCCGAGGGCGAGGTCAGGGGCGGGACCGGTCAGCGCTCGACGATCTCGTTCTTGCCGATGACCACGATGCCCCCGCTGGTCACCGCGAAGCGGCTGCGGTCGTACTCCAGGTCGAAGCCGATCCGGGCGCCGTCCGGGATGACCACGTTCTTGTCGATGATGGCCTTGCGGACGATGGCGCCCCGGCCCACCTTCACGTTGCCCATCAGCACCGAGTCCTCGACCTGGGAGTGGGAGTGCAGCACCACGCCGGGGGAGAGGATCGACCGCAGGGCGAGCCCTCCGGACACGATCGCGCCCGCCGAGACCAGCGAGTCCACGGCCCGGCCCACCCGGTCGCCGTCGTTGTGCACGAACTTGGCCGGGGGCAGCGGGTCGTGACCGGTGTAGATGGGCCAGCGGCTGTTGTACAGGTTGAAGATCGGGTGCGCCGAGATGAGGTCCATGTGGGCCTCGTAGTAGGCGTCGAGCGTCCCGACGTCCCGCCAGTAGCCCCGGTCGCGCTCGGTGGAGCCGGGTACGACGTTGTCGGCGAAGTCGTACACCTCCGCGCTGCCGGACTTCACCATCATCGGGATGATGTTGCCGCCCAGGTCGTGCTTGCTCGCCGGGTCGAGCGCGTCCTCGCGGAGCGCGTCGATCATCGACTGGGTCCTGAAGACGTAGTTGCCCATCGAGGCGTACACCTGGTCGGGCGCGTCCGGCAGGCCCACCGCGTCCTTGGGCTTCTCGCGGAAGGCCGTGATCTTGCGTCCGGCCGGGTCGGTCTCGATCACCCCGAACTGGTCGGCCAGGGAGATCGGCTGCCGGATGGCGGCCACGGTCACCTCGGCGCCCGACTCGATGTGCTGCTGCACCATCTGCCGGGGGTCCATCCGGTAGATGTGGTCGGCGCCGAACACGATGACGTGGTCGGGCATCTCGTCGTAGATCAGGTTCAGGTTCTGGAACAGCGCGTCGGCGGAGCCGGAGAACCAGTGCGGCCCGAGGCGCTGCTGGGCGGGGACCGGCGTGACGTAGTTGCCGAGCATCGCCGACAGCCGCCAGGTCCGGGAGATGTGCCGGTCCAGGCTGTGGTTCTTGTACTGGGTCAGTACCACGATCTGCAGGTAGTGACCGTTGGCCAGGTTGGACAGGACGAAGTCGACCAGCCGGTATATCCCCCCGAAAGGCACCGCCGGCTTCGCTCGATCAGCCGTCAGAGGCATGAGCCTCTTGCCTTCTCCACCGGCGAGCACGATCGCGAGGACTCTCATGAATGGACCTTAACCTGACGACCAGGGATGAAACACTAGGCTGATCGTATGCGAGTGGATCTGCTGACCCGTGAATATCCCCCCGACGTGTACGGAGGGGCGGGCGTTCACGTCGAATACCTCGCCCGGGAGCTGCGCAGGCTCGCCGACACCCGGGTCCGCTGCTTCGGGACCTCCCGGCAGGAGGAGGGCGTCTCGGCCTACCGGGTGCCCGGTGGCCTGGAGACGGCCAACGCCGCGCTCCAGGTCCTCGGCGTCGACCTGGAGATGGCCGCCGGGTGCGAGGGCGCCGACCTGGTGCACAGCCACACCTGGTACGCCAACTTCGCCGGGCACGTGGCCAAGATGCTCTACGGGACGCCCCACGTGGTGACCACGCACAGCCTGGAGCCGCTGCGCCCCTGGAAGGCCGAGCAGCTCGGCGGCGGTTACACGCTGTCGTCGTGGGCCGAGCGCGGCGCGCTGGCCACCGCCGACGCGATCATCGCCGTCTCCGAGGGCATGCGCCGCGACGTGCTGGCGAGCTACCCCGAGATCGCGCCGGAGAAGGTCACGGTGATCCACAACGGGATCGACACCGGGGAGTACGCCCCCGACCGCGACACCGACGTCCTGGAGCGGCACGGCATCGACCCGAGCATGCCGTACGTGGTCTTCGTCGGCCGCATCACCCGGCAGAAGGGCCTGGTCCACCTGCTGCACGCGGCGCGCGACTTCCACCCCGACGCCCAGCTCGTGCTCTGCGCGGGCGCCCCTGACACGCCCGAGATCGCCGCCGAGGTGACCGCCCTGGTCCGCGGGCTCGACCGCGAGGGCGTCGTGTGGATCTCGGAGATGCTCCCCCGGCCGGAGGTGATCCAGATCCTCACCCACGCGACCGTGTTCGTCTGCCCCTCGGTCTACGAGCCGATGGGCATCGTCAACCTGGAGGCCATGGCCTGCGAGACCGCGGTCGTGGCCACCGCCACCGGCGGCATCCCGGAGGTCGTGGCCGACGGCTCCACCGGCCTGCTGGTGCCGGTCGACCAGGCCGCCGACGGCACCCCGCACGACCCCGAGGCGTTCGCCGCCGGCATCGCCGAGCGGGTCAACCGGTTGCTGGCCGATCCGGCCCTCGCCACCCGGATGGGCGAGGCCGGGCGGATCCGCGCGGTGGAGCACTTCTCCTGGGAGCGCATCGCCGAACGGACCATGGAGCTCTACCGCGGGGTCGCCGGGGAGAGGGCCCCGGCCGAGGCCGGCTGACGCCTCCCTCGCGTCCCTCGCGGAGGAGGATCGTCCTGGACGTCGGCCGGTGCGGGGCGGGGACCCGTGCGCCGGCCGACGCGGGACGGGGTCTCCGGGCGGCGACGGTCAGCCGGTGATGAAGTGCAGGATCACGTTGTGCACGTGGTGGGCCTTGTCGTCGCCCCGGAACTCCACCTCGTAGGTGTGGGTGCCCACGTGGATGGCGATGGCGCCCGAGGAGAAGAACGAGCCGGCGAAGGACTTGTTGCTCACCACGCTGACCGCCGAGACCTTCCCGTACGGGATGCTGGTGATGGCGACCTTCTTGCCGACGAACGACTTGTCCTGGACGATCACGCGCTTGTCGGTGAGCCCCAGGAAGCCGGTGCCCGCGCCGATGGCGTCGTAGACGGCGATGATCTGCTCGCCGGGCATCAGGCCGCTCTCGATCTGCTGGTACTGCTCCTTGCGGTCGTACACGACCTGTGCCATGAGACTCGCAATCTCTCGGGGGATCGATGTCCCTGTGAAACGAACGTCCGGGAAGCCGGGTTCCGGGACCAGTAGGGTCGGCCCGTGAACTTTCAGATGAGGATCACCGACCGGCACGGCGGCGTCAGCGCCGCGCCCTACGACAGCCGCAACCTCGGGGGCATGTGCGGGGACGATCCCGACGCGGTCGCGGTGAACAGGGCCAGGACGGCCGCCGAGTTCGGCCTGGAGCGGGTCGTGTTCATGCGGCAGGTGCACGGGGCCGACGTCCGCTACGTCGAGGAGCCGTTCGGCGACGACCCGCCGCCGCTGGACGGGATCCTCACCGGTGTGCCCGGCCTCGGCCTGGCCGCGCTCTGCGCGGACTGCGCGCCCGTGCTGCTCGCCGAGCCCGAGGCCGGCCTGGTCGGGGCGGCGCACTCGGGCCGGGTCGGCACCATGGCGGGTGTGGTCACCGCCCTGGTCGAGGAGATGACCGGGCGCGGCGCGGACCCGGCGCGGATGACCGCGCTGATCGGGCCGATGGCCTGCGGCACCTGCTACGAGGTCCCGGCCGAGCTGCGCGACGAGGTCGCGGTGACGCTGCCGGAGGCGTGGTCGATCACCCGCCAGGACACCCCGGCCCTGGACCTGCGAGCCGCGATCACCGCGCAGCTCGGCAGGGCGGGCGTCGGGGAGATCACCCACGACACCCGGTGCACCATCGAGACCGCCGACCTGTTCTCCCACCGCAGGGAGAACACGACCGGCAGGTTCGCGGGCTACGTCTGGCTGGAGCCCTGATCCCGTCCGGTTCCCGGCACCTGCCCTGATCGCGGCCCCGGTCCCGGTACCGGCCTTGACCCCCGTCCGGCTCCCGGCCCCGGCCGGGGTTCCGGCCCGTCACGAGCCCTGTCACGAGCCCTGTCACGAGCCCTGTCGCAGGCCGCGTCGCGGGTCTCGTCACGGGCCTTTCGCGAGCTCTGTCACGAGCTTTGTCACGAGCCCCGTCGCGCGTCTCGTCACAGGCCTCGTCGCGGGTCCTGTCACGGGTGGCGGAACCCGGCCGACGCGATCGTGCCGCTCAGGACGTGACGCGCTCCAGCACGACAACGGGGATGTCCCGGTCGGTCTTCTTCTGGTAGTCGTCGTAGGCGGGCCAGGCGGCCGTCATGACCGGCCACATCTCCTGCTTCTCCTGCGGGGTGGCGGTACGCGCCCTGGCCCTGAACCGGTCGCCCAGCACCTGGACCTCGACGTCCGGGTCGGCCTGCAGGTTGAGGTACCACAGCGGCGGCTCGTCGGCGCCTCCCTTGGACGCCACCACCAGGTAGTCGTCGCCGTAGCGCTGGTAGATGAGCGGCGTGTCCCGGCGTTCACCGGACCTGCGGCCCGTGGTGGTGAGGATCAGGGCGGTGGTGCCCTGCCAGTCGTGTCCTTCGGCACCGTCGGTCGCGCGGTACCGCTCGACATGCTCTTTTCCGAACAGCATGGTCTGTCCCCTCTGACGGTTGAAAGGGTCATTACCCGTCGGAGGGGACAGCTCACCTGCCCGCTCAGTCGGCGGACAGGATGCTCCCGTAGGCGCGGGCGGCGAGGTCGGCGACCAGGTCGTGCGCGCCGAGGACCCCGGCGCACTCGGCCCCGACCTCCGCCGCGGCCGAGTCCACCAGTCCGCCGGGCACCTCCGGCCCCAGGACGCACGGGGAGAGCGCGATGCGCTCGGCGCCGATGCCGCGCAGCCGCTCTGCCGCTGCGGCCACCGAGGGAGCGCTGTCCAGCGAGGCGACCAGGACCGGCAGCGTCAGGCGCGAGGCCAGCAGCACGGCCGTCGGCTGCGCCTCCACCGCCGCCTTCTCGCCGCCGACGGTGGCGAGGACGACCCCGTCGACCGGGCTGGAGACGTTGATCAGCCGCATCCGGTCGGCCCGCGCCAGGCCCCGCTCCGCCAGGCGGATGTGCAGGGCCTCGGCGAGCAGCGGATGCGGGCCCAGCGGATCGGTGACCGTCGCCGCGACCCCGCTCGAGGCCACGGCCTGGGAGATCAGCCGGTCCGCGACCGGGTGCGGGCCGGTCAGCAGCGGCACCACGACGGCGGCGGTGGCGTCCTCGGGCCGTTCCCTGGCCGCCGCCTCCAGCTCGGAGGCCAACTGCTTGGCGTCCTCGTCGAGACCGGCCAGGCGTACCTGGATCTGGGGGTTGTCCACCCGGATGAGGGCCGCGAGCTCTGCGGCGGCGCCGGAGGCGTCACCGAGGGTGGCCAGCACCAGTGCCGGTGCCTCGGGCGGGAGCTGGGAGGGCACGGGCCTGCGGTGCCTTCCGGAGGGCCGGACCGGACGCCCTCGTACGGGGAGGATGGGACTCTCGCTCACAAGCGCGGACTCTAGGGCCATTTGCCGCTTTCCGTTACCGGAAACGCCAGGATTTCCCTCACAACATTGTGCCGGGGGCGGCGCCGGGCGTCAGACGTCGCGGTGGCCCTCCCACTCGTCCTCCAGCGCCGAGTGCACGATGGAGTCGCGCCACGTCCCGCGCGCCCGGACGTGGTGCCTGATCCTGCCCTCCTCGACCATCCCGGCGACCAGCATCGCGAGCTGGGCGGCGGTGTTGGCGGGGGAGCGGGCACCCCAGATGCGGTGCAGGCGCAGGTCGCGGAACCCGAAGGTCAGTATCAGCCGGATCAGGTCGGTGCCGATGCCCCGCCCCCAGTGGTCGGGACGCAGCCCGAGGCCGAGCTCCGCGCTGTGCGGATGGTCGGCCTCGATGTGCAGGCGGGCGACCCCGAAGGCGTCGTCGCCGTCGAGGCCGGTCACCGCCAGCACGTACAGGAGCCGGGGCTCGGCCGTCCGGGCGTTCATCGCCTCGACGATCGTCTCCTCGACCTCCTCGCGGGTACGGGGGTCGAACGGCAGGTGCTCGGTCGCGGTGGGGTCGCCGTAGACCGCGTGCAGGGCGTCCACGTCGTCGATGGTGATCTCACGTAACCGGAGCCTCTTGCCCGTGATCTCAACGGAGCGCATACGCGGGCGCCAACGTCTCGGGGCTCCTGTGACCGGAGGTCATCCCATCAAGCGGACATACCATCATTTTAGTGATCTTATACGCATGCTTCGGTGGCTGCCCAGGCCCTTGAGTGCAGTGCTGCCCCTGTTTCCTCCCTGTTCCACCCTTGTTCCTCCTGTGTCGTCCCATGTCAGCTCGTGTCCTCTGCTGTCCGGAGCCCGTCGGCCGGGAGGCGGTTCTGTCCGGAACCGGCCTGTCCGGAACCGGCCGTCCGGGGGGCGGCCCGCCCCCCGGACGGGGGGGCCGGGGGGGGCCCCGGGGGCGGGGGGCCCGGGGGGGGGGGGGCGCGGGGGCGGGCGGGGGGGGGGGGGGGGGGGGGGGGGGGGGCGGGGCCCCCCCGGGGGGGGCCCCCCCCCGGCGGGGGGGGGGGGGCCCCCCCCCCCCCCCGCCCGGGCCGCTCGGGCCCCGGCTCCGAGCGGCCCGGTCCTGTGCGGCCCGCGGCTCCGAGCGGGCCGGGTCGAGGGCGGGCCGGGCGAAGGGCCGGGCGGAGGGCCGGGGGCGGTGGCATGGATGGCCGTCCTGCGCCACCGCCCGCCGGACCCCCCTTCGTGGCGGGTTCGAGGGGGTGCCGATCGCTGCCGGGAACCGTCCCGGGGTGCGGGGTCCGGGGTGTCCGGAAGCGGGGTCAGGCCTCCCGGGGAGCGGTTCCCGCGTGCTTTCCCGGGTCGCCGCCCGGGTCGCCCGCCGGGGCGGGGAGGTCGTCGTCGTTCCGCGTCCCGGGGGCCATGGCCAGGCCCACCGCGGTGACGGCGAGGGCGGCGACCACGTAGAGCGAGATGGCGAGGGTGTTGCCGAACCGGTCGAACAGCGAGATCGCGATGATCGGGGCGAGCGCGCCCCCGAAGATCCCGGCGACCTGGTAGCCCATGGAGGCGCCGCTGTAGCGCAGCCGGGTGCTGAACAGCTCGGCGATGAAGGCGGCCTGCGGGCCGTACATCGCGGCGTGGCAGGCCAGCGCCACGACCGAGGCCAGCGTGATCAGCGGGAAGGAGCGCGTGTCCAGCAGCGGGAAGAAGGCGAACACCCAGACCGCGGCCCCGAGCACGCCCGCCAGGTAGACCGGCCTGCGGCCGACCCGGTCCGACAGCCCGCCGAACAGCGGGATCAGGAAGAGCTGGAAGGCCGAGCCGATCAGCACCGCGTTCAGCGCGACCCCGCGCTCCAGCCCGAGGGGACCGGTCACGTAGGCGAGGATGTACGTCACGAAGGTGTAGAAGGCGACGTCCACCCCGATCCTGGCGAAGCCGGCGGAGATCAGCGCGCGCGGGTGGGTGCGGAGCACCTCCACCAGCGGCATCCGGGCCTTCGCGCCCGCCTGCTCCACCTGGGCGAAGAGCGGGGACTCCACGATTCGCAGGCGGATCCACAGCCCGACGACCACCAGCGCCCCCGAGAGGAGGAACGGCACCCGCCATCCCCACGACAGGAACGCCTCCTCCGGCAGGGTCGCGGACATGATGCCGAGCACGCCCGCGGCCAGCAGGTTCCCCGCGGGCACCCCGACCTGGGGCCAGCTCGCGTTGAACCCGCTCCGCCGCGGGTCGCCGTGCTCGATGGACATCAGCACGGCCCCGCCCCACTCGCCGCCCAGGCCCAGTCCCTGCACGAAGCGCAGGGTGGCCAGCAGCAGCGGGGCGGCCACCCCGATGGTGGCGTAGCCGGGCAGCAGGCCGATCAGGAAGGTCGCCGCGCCCATCAGCAGCAACGTCGCCACCAGCACGTTCTTGCGGCCGATCCGGTCGCCGAAGTGGCCGAACACGATGCCGCCGAGCGGGCGCGCGACGAAGCCGGTGGCGTAGGTGAGGAACGCCAGCAGCGTCCCGGTCAGCGGTTCGAAGGTGGGGAAGAAGAGCTTGTTGAAGACCAGCGCGGCGGCCGAGCCGTAGAGGAAGAAGTCGTACCACTCCAGGGAGGTGCCGATCAGGCCGGCCACGATGACCCGCCGTGTCTGGGATTGTGCCATCGCGTGTACTCCTTGGTACGCGGGGGAGAGGTCGCTCCGGGATGCTGCTGCCGGATGCATTCAACATAAGAATCGTTGAACAATTCGACAAGACTTTTGTTTCATGATTTCTTGAGACCGTGGAAGACGTGGCCGCCGCCCTGCGGCACGACCGGGGGCGCCTCGGGCGCAGCAGCACCGCCGAGAAGGTCGCCGACATCCTGCGGGACCGGATCGCCGACGGCTCCTTCGTCCCGGGCGAGCGGCTGTCGGAGGAGAGCATCGGCGCGGTGCTGGAGGTCTCGCGCAACACCCTTCGCGAGGCGTTCCGGCTGCTGGGGCACGAACGGCTGCTGGAGCACCGGCTCAACCGGGGGGTGTTCGTCCGGGTGCTCTCCGCCGAGGACGTGGCCGACATCTACCGGGTGCGCAGGGTCATCGAGGGCGCCGCGGTCCGCCACAGCGCGAACGTCACGCCCGCCGCCCTGGCCATGATCAAGGAGGCCGTCGCGGAGGGGACCCGCGCCGCCGAACAGGAGCGCTGGCAGGACGTCGGGACGGCCAACATCCGCTTCCACCAGAACCTCGCCGCGCTGAACGGCAGCCCGCGGCTGAACGAGACGATGCGCCAGCTGCTGGCCGAGCTGCGCCTGGTCTTCCACGTCATGAAGAACCCGCGCTCCTTCCACGAGCCCTTCGTGGCCCGCAACCTGGAGCTGGTCGAGCTCATGGAGAGCGGGCGCATCGCCGAGGCCGAACGGGCCCTGGAGAGCTACCTGAACCATGCCGAGGAACTGCTCGTACGGGCATATATCCCTGAGCCGTAATCATCGTGTGATGGGGCACAATGAGCGGATGATTCCTCCGGATCCGCACGTCCTGGTGGTCACCGGCCCCGGTCTGGTCGCCGATCTCCGCCTCCTCACCGAGGTGGCCGACCGGGAGTTCGCGGCCCTGGGCGTCACCGGGGAACTGTCCTCCGCCCCCGACCTGCCGGCCTTCCGTGCGGCCCTGGAGTCACCCGGCGTCCTGGTCGTCCTGCCGGGCCCGGACCCGCGGGCCCGCGGGCTGCGCGCCGAGCGTCCCGAGGCGGTCTGGCTCGACGTGACGCGGCCGCGGACCCCGCTCCCCGCGCCCCCTCCCGGCCCCACCGGTGCCGACGGCCCCGTCGGCCCCGTCGGCGCGACCGGCGCGTACCTGCACGGCCGCGGTGTCTGGGGGCTGACCTGGGCGATCAGGCACGCCGTGCACCGGTCGCGCCACCCCGCGCACCGGGTCGCCTACGGCGACCACCCCGACCAGTGGGCCGACGTACGCCCGCCGCGCGCCGCGCAGGAGCCGTCCGCGACGGAAACGGTTCCCGGGACGCCTCCCGCGGGAACGGCGTCCGCAGGGACGGCGGCCGGGGAGGCGCCCCCGTCGGGGACCGGGCCGTCCGGCGGTGCCGGGCCGGTGCCCGTGGCGGTGCTGCTGCACGGTGGTTTCTGGCGCCCGGTCTGGGGCGCGGACCTGATGGACGCGCTCGCCGTGGACCTCGCCGGCCGGGGGTTCGCCACCTGGAACGTCGAGTACCGCCGCCCCGAGCCGCACGGCTGGGCGGCCACCACCCGGGACGTGGCGCGGGCCGTCGCCGCGGCGGCGCGGGAGGCCACCGGGCCCCTGGTGGTGATCGGCCACTCGGCGGGCGGGCAGCTCGCGCTGCGCGCCGCCGCCGACGACCACCGGATCACCCTGGCCGTCTCGCTGGCGGGGGTGCTGGATCTGGCCGAGGGCGACCGCAGGCACCTGAGCTCCGGCGCGGTGGCCGCCGCCCTGGGCGGGTCCGTCACCGAGATCCCCGAGGTCTACGCGCGCTCCGGGCCGCTGGAGCGCCTGCCGCTGGGAGTGCCCCAGCTGATCGTGCAGGGCGGCGGGGACGACCTGGACCTGGTCGACTTCGGCCGCCGCTACGCCCGGGCCGCGCGGGAGGCCGGGGACGAGGTGACCTACCTGGAGATGTCCGGCGACCACTTCGACGTCATCGACCCGGCCTCGCCGATCTGGCGGGCGACCGCCGGGGCCGTCGCCGACGTCGTGGCGGCCCGCCCGGCCTGACCCGCCGCGCCCGGTCCCGCCACGAGGTCTTCCCGGTACCTGACCCGCCGCACCCGGCTCCGCCACGAGGTCTGCCCCGGGGTCTCCCCGGCGCCCCGTCACGGCGGGCGCCGACCGGTCACCCCGCGGAGAGCGGCCGCCAGGGCACCGGGCTGGAGAGCACCATCATGCTCGACGGGTGCCCGTACGGGGCGAGCCGGTCGATCATCTCCTCGAAGGCCGACATCGAGGTGGCGGCGACCCGGAGCAGGCAGCAGGTGTCACCGGTCACCCGGTGCACCTCCAGGATCTCCGGCCAGGCCAGCGCCTGCTCGTCGCGGAGCACGCAGCGGGGGCCGTAGCAGGACATCCTGATCAGGGCGGCCACCGCGCGCCCGGCCAGGGCCGCGTCCACCCGGGCGTGGTAGCCGGTGATCACCCCGGTCTCCTCCAGCCGCCGTACCCGCTCGGCCACCGCCGGAGCCGACAGGTGCACCCGCCGGGAGAGCTCGCTGTACGACAGCCGCGCGTCGTCCTGCAGCTCGGCCAGCAGGGCCCAGTCCATCGCGTCCACGATCACGCTCCGTCACGTCGTAACTCGATCCGCCCGATGCCTTCCGTTCCGAAGGCCCCGGTTGATAATCACCTTTCTTCCATTATTTCCGTAGTGACCGATACAGCGCACCATGGAGGTGTACAGACGAAGGAGGAGCGATGACCGGGATCAAGCAGCTCACCGAAGAGGACAGAAGGGCACGGGCCGAGGAGAACGCGGGGCTGCCGACGCTCGGCTTCGAGTCCGGGACCCCGTACGACGACTACGTGGGAACCGCCGCGCTGCACCGCCTTCAGCGCACCGTCACCGACGTCCCCGAGGAACTGGCGTTCCTGGTGACCACCCAGGTGATGGAGCTGTACTTCGGGCTGCTCCGCTCGGAGTGGCTCCTGGCGCAGCGGCAGCTCGACGACGACGACGTCGCCGCCGCGACCCTGACGATCAAGCGGACGGTCCGGCACTTCGAGGCGCTCAACGCCGCCTGGGCCTCGCTGAGCTGGATGACCCCGGCGCAGTTCAACTCCTTCCGCGACGCCCTGGGCGAGGGGTCGGGCTTCCAGTCGGCCCTCTACCGCCACGTGGAGTTCCTGCTCGGCAACAAGTCCGAGGTGCTCACCCGGCCGCACCGGCGCAACCCCGAGGCGTACCGGGAGCTCACCGAGGCGCTGCACCGGCCGAGCCTGTACGACTCGGTGCTGGCCCTGCTCGCCCGCCAGGGGTACGCGATCCCCGCGTCCGTGCTGGAGCGCGACCTGAGCGCGGAGTACGAGCCCAGCGCCGAGGTCGAGGCGGCCTGGGTCGAGGTCTACGCCGGGCCGCTCGCACCGCTGGCCGAGGCCCTGACCGACCTGGCCGAGCAGTTCTCCGACTGGCGCTACCGGCACCTGATGGCGGTACGGCGCTCGATGGGCGCCAAGCCGGGTTCCGGCGGGTCCAGCGGCCTGAGCTGGCTGGAGCGGAGCATGCGGCGGGAGATCTTCCCCGAGCTCTGGACGGCCCGCACCCTGATGTGAGACCGCGCCCGGCCGTCCACGTCCGCGCCGTCCGTGATCGCGGTCCCGGCCGCTCGGACGTGTGCGCGGGCCCCGGACGGAGGCGGTCAGCCGGTCTGGCAGGCCGGGCACCAGAAGAGGTTGCGCCCGGTGAGCACCTCGGTGCGGATCTCGGTGCCGCACAGGTGGCACGGCATGCCCGAGCGCCGGTAGACGTAGACCTCGCCGCCGTGGCCGTCGACCCGGGGCGGGCGCCCCATCGCCTCGGGCGTGTGCTCGGGCCTGACGGTGTCGATGTGACCCACCCGGACGCCGTCGGCCATGAGCGCGACCAGGTCCTCCCAGACGGCCTCCCACCGGGCCCGGGACAGGTCGCGGCCCGGCCGGGACGGGGCGATCCCCTGCCGGAACAGCGCCTCGGCCCGGTAGATGTTCCCCACGCCCGCCACGACCGACTGGTCCATCAGCAGGATCCCGATGGAGGTGCGGCTCCGG
The DNA here is from genome assembly GCF_044456585.1 of Streptosporangium sp. NPDC050855. Lineage (NCBI taxonomy): Bacteria > Bacillati > Actinomycetota > Actinomycetes > Streptosporangiales > Streptosporangiaceae > Streptosporangium > Streptosporangium sp. NPDC050855. Next base: position 95,034 of record NZ_JBITFY010000017.1, on the reverse strand, counting down.
CCGATCCGCCGCCAGGCGAGCTCGGGGTCGGCGTCCGCGCGCAGCGGGTCGGGCCCCAGCCTGGCGTGCAGCTCCTTCTTCCCGGCCGGGTCGAGCAGCTCGCAGGTGTTGGGGCCGCGCAGGTCGGCGTACTCGTCGTCGCCGCTCAGGCGCAGCCGCACCATCCCGGTCGGCGCGGGAGCGGGCGATGGGCCGAAGGTGTACCTGCCGTAGATCCCCAGATGGACGTGGAGCCAGCGCTCGTCGTCGAACCCCAGCAGCAGGTGCTTGCCGTGGGCGTCGGCCTCGGTGAGCACCCGTCCGTCGATCAGCAGGGCCCCGTCGGTGAAGCGCCCCTGGGGGCTCCGCGCGCGGACCCGGTGGCCGCCGAAGGCCCGCCGGTGCTCCCGGGCCAGGCGATGGATGACGTGTCCTTCAGGCATGGTCCGGCCAGGATATGACGCGCCCGGCCGTGCTCAGGACGGGACGCCCTCCCGCTCCGCCCGGTCCCGCCGTCCCCGCGCCGCCAGGGTGTGGACCGCCGCGGCCAGGGCGGCTCCGGCCGCGTAGGCCACCAGGTCGGCCGCGACGAAGGTGCTGCCCAGCACCAGCGCGGCCACGGCGCTCGTCCGCGACAGCGCGGCCGGGACGGGCGTGAGCTGGGCCAGCTCGACCGCCCAGCTGAACGCCAGCGCGCCGAGCGCGGCCCGCACCGGGGTGATCCTGGGCCGTACGAGCACGATCAGCGCGTGCACGAGCACGGTGTAGAGGGCGTCGCCCGCGTGCTCGCCGAACGGGCCGCCGGCGACCGCGCGGACGGTCAGCCCGGCGGCCACGGTCAGGCCCGCGGCGAGCGCGGCGGCCAGGCGGGTGCGCCGGGCGCTCATGGCAGGGCGGGCAGGCGCGGCTCGCGCAGCCACCCGGTGAACAGCTCGTCCAGCGGCAGCGACGTGCGGCGCGCGGCCAGCGCGGTGAACGCCTCGGTGGTGACGTTCCCGTGCCTGTGCCCGGCCGTCCACTCCCTGAGCAGTGCGAAGAAGGAGTCGTCGCCGACGGTCCGGCGCAGGGCGTGCAGGGTGAGCGCGCCGCGCCGGTAGACGCGGTCGTCGAACAGCCGCCGCGGGCCGGGATCGGCCAGCACGAAGTCCTGGGGCAGGGCCGAGAGCCTGCGGTGCCAGCGGAGCGCGTGGTCGTCGGACGACATCCCGCCGGAGTTCTCCGACCAGATCCACTCCGCGTAGGAGGCGAACCCCTCGTGCAGCCAGATGCAGCGCCAGTCGGACACGGTCAGGCTGTTGCCGAACCACTGGTGGGCCAGCTCGTGCGCGACCAGCCGCTCCTCGCCGCGCCTGCCGTCCACGTGGTTGATCCCGAAGATCGACATGCCCTGCGCCTCGACCGGGATCTCCAGCTCGTCGCCGGTCACCACCACGGTGTAGGAGCCGAACGGGTACGGGCCGAACCGCTCGGTGAAGAGCTCCATCATCAGCTGCTGCCGGGCGAAGTCGTGGAGCACCCGCGTGGCCTGCCCGGCCGGGAAGACCAGCCGCATCCCCGGCCCGAGCTCGGCCTGCCGGTAGCGGCCGATCTGCACGCTCGCCAGGTAGGAGGCCATCGGCTCGGCCTGCTCGTACACCCACGTGGTCGTCGAGGCGGCCTGCCGCCGGGAGACCAGCTCCCCGTTGGCGACCACCTGGTACGCCGAGGCGGTGGTGACCGAGATCCGGTAGGAGGCCTTGTCGTCGGGCCGGTCGTTGCACGGGAACCACGACGGCGCCCCGATGGGCTGGCTGGCCACGATGACGCCGTCGGTCAGCTGCTCCCAGCCGAGCCCGCCCCAGTGGCTGTTCACCGGCCGCGGGGCACCGGAGTAGCGCACCTCCATGGTGAACAGACCGGCCCGCAGCGAGGCCGGTGACAGGTGGAGTTTGCCCCCGCGGTGGGTGAACCGCACCGGCGCGCCGTCGACGAGCACCGCGCCCACCCGGAAGGCGCCCAGGTCCAAGGTGAGCCGGGTGAGCGGGCGCAGGGCCACCGCCGAGATCACGGCCACGCCGCCCAGACGGTTCGGGCCCACCCGGTAGTCCAGGGTCAGGTCGTAGTGCTCCACCCGGTAGCCGTCGTCACCGTGCATGGGGAAGTACAACGGGGGGATCGTGCTCAGAACCACACCGGCTACCTTCGTTCCACTGTCCTGTTGCGCTATCTCCGCCGGGTCCAGGCCGCGATCGGGTTGCCGAACCAGCGGGTTCCGGCGGGCACGGACTCGCCGCGCATCACCAGCGAGGCGGGCCCGACCGTGGTGTTCTCCCCGATCGTCGCCGCGGGCAGGATCACCCCGTGAGGTCCGAGGGTCGATCCGGCTCGCATGACGACACTATCGATGCTCATCACACGGTCGTGGAACAGGTGGGTCTGCAGCACGCATCCCCGGTTCACCGACACCCCGTCCCCCAGGTCGACCAGGTCCGCCTCGGGCAGCCAGTAGGTCTCGCACCACACGCCCCGGCCCACCCGGGCCCCCAGCGAGCGCAGCCACAGGTTCAGCGGGGCCGTCCCCAGCCAGTACCGGGCGAACCAGGGAGCGGCCAGCACCTCCACGAACGTGTCGGCCAGCTCGTTGCGCCACACGAACGAGCTCCACAGCGGCCGGTCGCCCACCGAGATCCGCCCCAGCAGCGCCCACTTGACCGCGCTGGCGAGCGCGGCGGCGACCACCCCGCCGCCCAGCACCCCGGCCCCGGACAGGACCGCCGCCACCGCGAAGCCGTACGTCCCGGCCAGCCACTCCAGCCACGCGGCGACGAGCACCGTCAGGGCCACCGCGCACATCACCGGCACGACACGGCACACCTCGACCGAGGCGCGGGCGACCCGCAGGCGCACCGGGGGCTCGTAGGTACGGCTCCGGTCGCCCCCCTCGGCCGCCCGGCGCAGCTCCACCGGCGGCATGCCCAGGTACGACGAGCCCGCCCTGGCCTTCTTGGGCGCCGCGGACAGCACCGCGACCAGCCCGTCCTTGGGCACCTTGCGCCCGGGGGCGGTCATCCCCGAGTTGCCGAGGAAGGCGCGCTTGCCGATCCGCACGTGGTCGACGCGGAGCCTGCCGCCCTCCAGCTCGTACGGGGCCACCATGGTGTCGTCGGCGAGGAAGGCGCCGTCGCCGACGGAGGTCATCGACGGCAGCGCCAGCACCGTCGACAGCTCCACGTCCCGGCCGACCTTCATGCCCAGGGCGCGCAGCCAGGCGGGGGTGACCGTGCTGGCGTACAGCGGGAACAGCCAGACCCGCGCCATCGACATCAGCAGGCCGGTCGCCCACGCCTGCCAGGCCGGGCGGCTGTGCACCGGATGCTGCCCGGCGTGCAGCCCGATCGAGAGCAGCCGTACCGAGACCACGATCAGCAGGGCCAGGGTGGCCATCGAGACCACCGTGGCCACCGGCACCGCGTACAGGACGGAGGCGAGCGAGGGGGCGCCGTCGCGCAGCAGCACGGCCAGGCCCGGCACCGCGGCGATCACCGGGAACAGGGAGAGCACCGCCGCGGACAGCCCGTAGACGGCCGCCCAGAGCCGCGAGCGCGGCGGTCGCCCGGCCGCCGGCGGGCGGGCCTTGCCGACCCGTCCGGCGGGCACGCCCGCCCAGCGCTCCCCGGCCGGTACCGATCGCGCGACCGCCGAACCCGGCGCGACCTGCGCGTTCTTGCCGACCTTCGCGCCGGGGAACAGGGTGGCGCGGGCGCCGACCGTGGCCGAGGCGCCGATCTTGATCTCGCCGATGTGCACCCGGTCGCCGTCGATCCAGTAACCGCTCAGGTCGGCCTCGGGTTCCACCGCCGCGCCCCTGCCCAGCTTGAGCATGCCGGTGACCGGGGGCATCGTGTGCAGGTCCGCGTCCTCGCCGATCTGGGCACCGAGCGCCCGCGCGTAGTGGGTGAGCCAGGGGGCGCAGGCCACCTCGCCCACGCCCAGCCGCTCGGAGAGCCGTTCGGCGAACCAGAGCCGCAGGTGCACGCCGCCGCCCCGGGGATGGGTGCCCGGCTCCAGGCCGCGCAGCAGCAGCCGGGCGCCGCCCGCGGCCAGCGCGATCCGCCCGGCCGGGCTGACGAACAGCAGCGCTCCCGCGAGCACCCACCACCAGGAGACGGCGGGTGCCCAGGGAAGGCCCACCACGTTGTTCAGCGCGGCCAGCGCCACCACCCAGCGCAGCGCGCCCACCGTCAGCAGCGGCACGGTGAGCACCGCCTGCAGGACCGCGGCGCGGCGCGGCACCGGTGCGACCGTCCGGCCGGTGGTCACGATCTCCGGCGCGTCCAGCGCCGACAGGTGGGCGTCCAGCGACGGGAGCGTCGGGTTGTCGTAGACGTCGCCGACGGTGACCGCGGGGTAGCGCTCCCGCAGCGCCGCGACCAGCCGGGCCGCGGCCAGGCTGGTGCCGCCCTCGGCGAAGAAGTCGCCCTCGGCGCCGCCGAGGACGTCCGTCCAGCGGCCGGCCACCCACGCGTCGACGCCCGGCAGCGCGGCGGCCACGGAGCCCCCGGAGCCGTCGGCCCCGCCGAGATCCCCGGGCGGCGGCCAGGGCAGGGCGTCCCTGTCGATCTTCCCGGAGGTACGGGTCGGCAGGTCGTCCACGACGACGATCCTGGGGACCAGCGCGGCGGGCAGGGTCCGCCGGAGGTGTTCCGCGGCCTCCGTCCGGTCGAAGGCCCGGCCGGGGGAACGGCCGGGGGCACGGTCGGGGGCACGGTCGGACGCCCGGTCGGAGGCCGGGTCGGACGCCAGGCCGGGTCCCTCGGCGGGAACGACGTAGCCGACGAGCACCTGGTGCCCACCGGCGGTGGTCTTGACCGCCGCCGCGGCCCCCGCGGCCCCGGGCAGCGCCCGCAGGGCCGCGTCGACCTCGCCCAGCTCGATCCTGCGCCCGCCGAGCTTGATCTGCTCGTCCGCCCGCCCGACGAAGACCAGCCCTTCCGGCTCGGCCCGTACGAGATCTCCGCTGCGGTAGGCGCGCTCCCAGCCGAGCGCGTCCAGCGGGGCGTACTTCTCGGCGTCCTTGACCGGGTCGAGGTACCTGGCGAGCCCGACCCCGCCGATGACCAGCTCACCGGTCCCGCCCATGGCCACCGGCTCGCCGTCCCCGCCGACCACGGCCAGGTCCCAGCCCGCGAGCGGCAGCCCGATCCGCACCGGGCCCTCCCCGGTCAGGGGGGCCGCGCAGGCCACCACCGTGGCCTCGGTCGGGCCGTAGGTGTTCCACACCTCGCGTCCGGGCACGGCCAGCCGCTCGGCCAGCTCCGGCGGGCACGCCTCACCGCCGAAGATCAGCAGTCGTACGTCGTCGAGCGTCTCGACCGGCCAGAGCGCCGCCAGGGTCGGCACCGTCGACACGACCGTGATGCCCATCTCCATCAGCCACGGCCCCAGGTCCATGCCGGTGCGCACCAGCGCCCGGGGGGCCGCCACCAGGCAGCCGCCGTGCCGCCAGGCCAGCCACATCTCCTCGCAGGAGGCGTCGAACGCCACCGAGAGCCCGGCCAGCACCCGGTCACCGGGGCCGATGGGCTCCGGGAGGAGGAACAGCTCCGCCTCGGCGTCCACGAACGCCGCCGCGTTGCGGTGGGTCACCGCCACGCCCTTGGGCCGGCCGGTGGACCCGGAGGTGAAGATGATCCACGCGTCGTCCTCGGGGGTGGGGCGCTCGTCGCGGTGGTCCTCGGGGGCGGGGTACGCCGGGGACGGGACAGGGGCGTCCGCGGGGGTGGGCCGCTCGCCGGGGGCGTCCGTCCCGGAGGGGGAGGGGGCCGGTGCGGGGTGGGGCAGGATCCTGCCGCCCTCGCCGATGACCGCGCGGACCCGCGCCTCGCCGAAGACCAGTTCGGCCCGCTCGTCGGGGTCGTCGGCGTCGACCGGCACGTAGGCCGCTCCCGCGGTGAGCACCGCGACGATGGCGACGTACAGGCCGACGGTGCCCGAGGGGATCCGCACCCCGACCCGGTCGCCGCGCCCGATCCCGGCGTCCCGCAGCCGCTGGGCCATCCGCCCGGCCTCGGCCCGCAGGCCGGTGTAGTCCAGGCGGGTCCGCCCGTCGTCGAGGGCGGTCGCGTGGGGGTGACGCCGGGTCGTCTCGTCGAGGACGTCCAGCAACGTCCTGGCCCGTGGCGCGTCAGCCCCCCGGAAGAGCGCTCGCGGTGGCGCGGCGATGTCGGCCGGTGACGAACCCACGGTCTTCCCCCAGGTGGCTACGGCCCCCGATGGGCCCGGAACAGCCTACGTGTCCGGGAGGACGGCATCGCCGACGCATCGGTGTACAAAGAGTGAACGCCTCCTTTCCACTCATTGTCTCCCCTGGTCGGAGTAGAGGGGGCAACGCCGCCTTTTCCGGTATTTTCAGGAAGAAAGCGCGGGACCGGGCCGATCCGGGGCGTCACCCCCGGCCGGGGCCTGTCCCGGGCTCGTCGTTTCTTCCACACCGGGGGCCTCTCCGGGAAACGCGGCGCCTCCCGCGCCCGGGGCGTCGCCCCCGGCCCGGCCGCCTTCGGTGATCTTCCGGGATTCCTCGGCCGCCGAGGTGAACACCCCCCTGGCCATCAGCGACGCCTCGGACCTCGCCCTGGCGGCGAACACCTCGGCCCGGATCCCGTGCAGCGCCGTGTCGTCCGGCGCGGCCTGTACGGCCATCTCCGCCAGGTGCCCCGCCAGCCGCTCCCGCCCCGAGGCCAGCGCCCGCAGCGCCGCGTCGCCCAGCCGCCCGGCGCCCCCCGACAGCTCCGCCACGGCCGCGGCCAGCTCGGCGTCGGGCGCGGGCTTCAGGCGGGCGGGGTTGCCGTCGTACCAGCCGCCGTACAGCCGCCAGATGTTGCGCACCACGAACTCCGGCTCGTCGTAGTGCGGGCGCAGGTAGGGCCGCCCGGCCAGGTGCGCGGGCGGCCGTACGGCACGCACGATGTCGTCGAGCCGGGCGCCCTCGTTGAGCATGCCCAGGGTGCGCTCGACCATGAACTCCAGCCACTCGGCCGTCTCGGTCAGCGCCTGCTCGACGCGGTCGGCACCGAAGATCGGGGCACCGTGGCTGGGCAGCATGATCTCCGGCCGCAGCGTGACCATCCTGCGCAGGGCGACCGCCCACTCGCGCGGGTAGCGCTGCGCCTTCTGCGGGTTCCCGCAGTTGGGGGTGACCCAGATGAACAGGTCGCCCGGGAGCAGGATGCGCCGGGAGGGGATCCAGCCGACGCTCGCGTCGTCGGTCTCGCCCTTGGCGTGGAAGAGCTCGATGTGGTCGAGGGACATCTCCTCGCGGTAGGTGACGTCGGGGTGGCGGAACTCGGTGGGCCAGGTCAGGTCGGGCAGCTGGAACTGTCGCCGGTTGATCACGGCGTTGTAGCCGCCGGTCAGCGCGTACCGCTCGAACCGGGCGGCGATCGCCTCGTGCCCGATCACCGCGGGCCTGGGCCACCCCTGCTCGTCGGCCTCCGCGTCGAACGGGCCGACGCCCGAGACGTGGTCGATGTGCCCGTGGGAGTAGATCGCGGCGGTCACCGGCTCGGCGGTCCAGGCCCGCAGGTCGGCGTGGAGCCCCTCCTTGCCGAAGGGGCTGCCGGTGTCGAACAGGGTCACCTCCCCGTCCTGGCGCAGCGCGATCGTGTTGCCGAAGCCGTTGCGGAATCCGACGCCGTCGGCGACCTCCGCGAAGCCCTGCCCGGCCGGACCGGCCTGCACGATGCTGTCGGGGACCTCGCCCCGCCACACGGTGTCGGCGTACTCGGTGATGTCCATGGTGCACCGGCCTCTCCCCGGCCGCTTCCGCGGCGCTGAAGCCGATGACGCGGCCGTTCTCGGAACCCCGACGACCAGGGCATCGTAATCGATCTCCGTACGTCCCGGGAACAGCGGGACGGAAAGGCCGCCGGCGCCCTCCCGGAGGGCGCCGACGGCCGGACGCCGTCCCGCACGGCCACCGCGAGGGACGTCCCGGCCGTGCGAAGGTCACGGAGCCCGGAATCCCAGGGTGTAGGCGCCGGAGCCGGCCGTGGCGGTCACCCGGTAGCGGTAGTACCCGGCCGTGCCGGTGTGGGTGATCCTCTCGTCGGGGGCCGGGCCGTCGGCGGTGGCGACGGTCGACCAGGAGGCGCCGTTCCACTTCTGCAGGTACAGGTCGAAGTCGCCGCCCTCCGGGCCTTTCAGGCAGGCGGAGCGGGTCCCCGCGACGCTGCGCCGGTAGCGGGGCCCCCTCGGCAGGTATGCCGACCGGCCGGTCGCCAGGGTGCCGGTGGAGGTGTTCGGGAAACCGGCGCAGGTGTCCGGGGCAAGCGGCGGAACGGGGGCGATGGTCACCAGCGCCAGGCCGTAGGTCGTCAGGATCTCGCCGACCGGCTGGAAGTAGGTGACGCCGCCGACGCCGCCGACGCCGCAGCCGCCGGAGCCTCCGGAGGTGACGCCCTGGGCCTGGTCGACGGCGATGAACGCACCGCCCGAGTCGCCCGGTTCGGCGCAGGCGTCGGTACGGGTCAGGCCGAAGACGGCGCCCTGGGGGTAGGTGACGCTGGCGTCGCGCTGCCGGACGACACCGCAGTGGAAGTCGCTGGTGGAACCCGACCGGCAGACCGAGGCACCCTCGATGGCGACCCGCGCGCCGGCGACGGGCACGACGCCGCCGCCGCCGTCGTCCACCGCCGGGGTGGGCGTCCAGTTCTCGTTCACGGTGATCCAGGCGTAGTCGTCGATCGGGAAACTCGACCCCTGGAACACGCCCTGGGGTGCCCGGTTGAAGCCGTTGGTGAGACTGCCCTGCTCGCCGCAGTGACCGGCGCTGACGAAACCGCGCTCGGCCGGGTCGGTGGCGTCGATCGCGGCGAAGCCCACGGAGCAGCGGCTCGTGACGCCGATGTAGTAGGGATCCCCTCCCTTGAGGTCGTACAGGGGACGGGGGCGTTCCGAGGAGGCGACCACCACCACCTTCTCCGTGTCCATGCCCGCGGCCTTGGCGAGGTTCACGGTCGCGGTGGGCGTCGCGGACAGGACGACGATCCTGTTGCCCCTCACGTCGACGTAGCGCACGCTGCCCCCGTGCCCGTGGGACGCCATGGCCGCGTCGAGCCTCCTCTTCAGCATCGTGAGCTCGTACAGCGACGCGCCGACGACCTCGGCCCGGGCGCCCGCGGCGACGACGGCCGGGATGTCGGCGGCGCTGGTGGTGGCGACGACCAGGGCGCCGGCCGTCTTCCCGGTGAACCAGGAGCCGCCGAAGCGGGCACCCAGCCTTCTGCGCAGTTTCACCTCGACCGGTGCCAGCCGGGTCTCGTTGAGCAGCCGGGCCTGGACCTGTTCCCGGGTGAGACCGAGGTCGCGCTGGAGCGCCCGCAGCATGCCCTCCGACGGTGCCCCGGTGACCGGAGGGCCGACCGGGCCGGCCGGGCCAGCCGGGCCGGCCGGGATCCGTGCCGTCACGGCCTGCGCCGCAGCGGCCTGTGCCGCCGGAGGGCGGGCCGCGACCGGGACGGCCGCGGGGGCGAGCACGGTGGCCGCCAGGAGACATCCCGTGACGATGACGTGCCGGTGGGACATGGAGGGCCTCCCGAGGGTGCTCATGACGTGTTCCGTGAGACGGTGTGCCTCCCGCGGACCGGAGGCGGGGACGGGAGAGGTCATGGCGCCCGGAATCCCAGGGTGTAGGTGCCGGAGCCGGCCGTGGCGGTCACCCGGTAGCGGTAGTGGCCGGCCGTGCCGGTGTAGGTGAGCCGCGCGTCCGGGCTCGCGCCCTCGGAGGCGGCGACGGCCGACCAGACGGTGCCGTTCTGTTTCTCCAGGTACAGGTCGAAGTCACTGCCGTCGGGGCCGTTCAGGCAACCGGAGTGGACCCCCGTGGCGGTGGTGCGGTAGTAGACGTTCCTCGGCTCGTAGGCCGACCGTCCCGCGGCCAGCGTGCCCCTGAGGGTGCCGGGATGACCGGCGCAGATGCCCGCGTCCCGTGGCGCGTCGCCCGCTCCGGTCTTCAGGACGAGACCGTAGGCGGTGAGGATCTCGCCGATCGGCTGGAAGTAGGTGACACCGCCCAGGGCGCAGTCTCCCGAACCGCCGGAGGCGATGCCCTGGGCCTGGTCGAGGGAGACGAGGGAGCCTCCCGAGTCGCCGGGTTCGGCGCAGACGGTGGTGCGGGTCAGCCCGAAGACGGTGCCCTGGGGGTAGGTGACGCTGGCGTCGCGCTGCTGGATGAGGCCGCAGTGGAAGTCGGTGGTGGAGCCGGACCGGCAGATCGAGGCGCCCTCGACGGCGGCCATGGCGCCGGTGACGACCATGGTGCTTCCCTCGCCGTTGTTCACCGTCGGCGTGGCCCTCCACCTGTCGTTGACCGCCACCCAGGAGTGGTCACTGCCGGGGAAGACCGATCCCTCGAAGACGCCCTGCTCGACGCGGTTGAAACCGGTCGTGGTGCTGCCCTTCCTGCCGCAGTGACCGGCACTGACGAAACCCTCCCGGGTTCCCCTGAGGACGGAGAAGCCGATCGAGCAGCGGCTGGTGACGCCGGTGTAGTAGGCGGTGCCGCCCACCAGGTCGTACAGCGGCCGGGGGACCTCGGTGGAGGGCAGCACGACCACCGAGGAGCGGTCCACGTCGGCCTTCGCGATGAAGGTCTGCGCCAGGCCGGGCTCGGGAGTCAGGACGACCACCTTGTTGGTCTTGATGTCGATGTAGCGCACGCTCGACACGAAGGGGTGCGGGGGCAGCGCGGCGTCGAGCCTCTGCTTGATCCTCGTGAGCTCGGCCAGCGAGGTGGAGACGACCTCCGCCTGGGCGCCGGCCTCGACGATCTGGGGGATGTCGGAGGCCGACGTGGTGGCGACCATCAGCGTGTGCGCGGTCTTCGGCCGGAGCCAGGCGCCGCCGAAGCGGGGACCGAGGCTTCTGCTCAGCCGCGCCGCGATCGGCATCAGGCGCGCCTCGTTGAGCAGGCGGGTCCTGGCCTGCGCCGGGGACAGGGCCAGGTCGCGCACGATGGCCTCCACCATGCCCGGCGGTGGTCTGAAGGCCGCGGCCACCGGGGGTGCCGGGGTTTCCGCCTCCGTCCGCGCGTTCCTGCGGGGATCGGCGCCGGCCGGAACGGCGGCCAGCGTCAGCGCGGTGGCCAGCAGGGCGCATCCGGTGGTGACGGCATGTCCGCGAGACATGAATCTTCTCTCCTCGGCCTCGGCTTTCACGGCGTGAGGGGAGGTCGCTCCGCGTCACCGGTGGACGACGGAGCACAGCCACCTTAGATCAGCCGGCGCCGTTCACCGGCGCACAGGCCGTACGCCACGCGGGCCGAATCGTCCGGCGTGCGCCGATGCCTTCACCGGACCGTCCACCACGCGGAGCCGGATCGAGAACGGCGATCCTGGGGGCGGCCGACACTCGTCCTGACATGATCCCGTACGGGGTCAGGGGCAGCGCGACGTCGGGAGCGGGACGGCGCCGGTCGCCCGGAGGCGAAAAGAGAAGGCCGCCAGGCCCTGGGATGGGGCCGTGGCGGCCGTCGAGGTGCTACGGGTGGTGGTGGACGATACAGGGATTGAACCTGTGACCTCTTCCGTGTCAGGGAAGCGCTCTCCCGCTGAGCTAATCGTCCGCATGGGAAAGACCAGAGGTGGAGACGGGATTTGAACCCGTGTAGACGGCTTTGCAGGCCGTTGCCTCGCCTCTCGGCCACTCCACCGGAGTGAGAACCCTAGGACCCTTCGAGCGGAAGACGGGATTCGAACCCGCGACCCTCACCTTGGCAAGGTGATGCTCTACCACTGAGCCACTTCCGCGTGCTTTCCTCCGGGTTTCGTACCCGGTGGCGACGAGAGAACTCTAGCGGGTTTTCCCGGCGGTTGCGTAACCGTCCGTTCAACCGGCCGACGCCGTCCACCGGCCCGACCGAGCGTCCGGACCGGCCGACACGGTCGGCGCGACCGTCGTGATCGGCGCGGTCGGCGCGGTCGGCCGGTTCACTCGGCCGGCTCCGGCGGGCGGCGCAGCTGGCGGGCGACGCCCCGCTCCACCGCGGGCAGGGTGAGGAAGATCTCCAGGATGCGGGTGAGGCGGTGCACCTCCATGCGGTGGAAGGCCGGGCCGTCGGCGCGGGCCAGCAGGAGGGTCAGCGCCAGCGGCGGCAGCGGGGCGGCGATCACGTGCAGCCCCGGGTCGAGGGTCAGGGCGGTCGGGCGGGCCGGGGTGTCGTCGGGGAAGGGCACCTGCTCGGGGGCGCGCCAGCTGGAGTGCACGATCGCGCGGGGGATGCGCTCGGTGCCGGCCGCGGCCCAGTCGGCGCTGAACAGCACGGGCATGGAGTCCAGCAGGGTGGCCAGGGCCCGGTCGCCCGCCGTGGTGATGTACTTGAGGATCTCCAGCTCGGGGTAGGTGCCCGGCGCCTCGCGGGTGCCCCACACGCCCTCGATCGTCACCCCGGGCACGCTCTCCAGCCCGTCGATCAGGGTCTGCCGGGGCGCGGAGTCGGGCCAGTAGACGGTGATGTCGTCCAGCGCCCGGCCCTCGCCGCGGTCCAGGACGACCACCTGGGTGATGTCCGCGCCCGCGACGCCGAGGACCCGGGTGACCTTCCCCAGGGAGCCCGGCTGGTCGGGCAGCGCGATCCGCAGTCGCAGGAGCATCCGGGGCCTCCCATGCCACGTCTGACTGAGCCAGGGACACCATATCCAGCGGGGATTCGTCCCGCTCGTCGCGGTGCGGTAGAAAAGCCAGGTGGAGTCCTTGAAGCTGGGATCGCTGGAGGTGTGGCCGCCGGTCGTTCTCGCGCCCATGGCCGGGATCACCAACACCGCGTTCCGCGGGCTCTGCCGCGAGCAGGGCGGCGGGCTCTTCGTCTGCGAGATGATCACGACGCGGGCGCTGGTGGAACGCAACGCCAAGACCTTCAAGATGATCAGGTTCGAGCCGGACGAGAGCCCCCGCAGCCTCCAGCTCTACGGGGTGGACCCGGTGACCGTGGGCAGGGCCGTCCGCATGATCGCCGAGGAGGACCTGGCCGACCACGTCGACCTCAACTTCGGCTGCCCGGTGCCCAAGGTCACCCGCAAGGGCGGCGGCTCCGCCCTGCCGTACAAGCGGAACCTGTTCCGGGCGATCCTGCGCGAGGCCGTGCGCAACGCCGGGACGCTGCCGGTGACCGTGAAGATGCGCAAGGGCATCGACGACGACCACCTGACCTACCTGGACGCCGGGCGGATCGCGGTGCAGGAGGGCGTCTCGGCGATCGCGCTGCACGGCAGGACCGCGATCCAGCACTACGGCGGGACGGCCGACTGGGAGGCGATCGCGCGCCTGAAGGAGAGCGTGACGGAGATCCCGGTGCTCGGCAACGGCGACATCTGGAGCGCCGCGGACGCGCGCCGCATGATGGACGAGACCGGCTGCGACGGCGTCGTGGTGGGCCGGGGCTGCCTGGGCCGCCCCTGGCTGTTCGCGGACCTGGCCGCCATGTGCGAGGGGGGCGAGAGCACCCGCCGCCCCCGGCTGGGCGAGGTCGCCGCGACCATGGACCGGCACGCCACGCTGCTGGCCGAGTGCTTCGAGAGCGAGCCGCACGCCGTGGCCGACTTCCGCAAGCACGTCGGCTGGTACCTCAAGGGCTTCACCGTGGGCTCCGACCTCCGGCGCCGGCTGGCCACCTCCGAGACCCTGGCCGGCCTGCGCGAGGGCCTGGCCGAGCTGGAGGCCGACCAGCCCTGGCCCGAGGGCGCCGACCTGCCGCGCGGCAAGACCAACCCGCGCGACCGCGTCCAGCTCCCGGCCGGCTGGCTCGACGACCCCTACGACATGGCGGTCCCCTCCGCCGACGCCGAGAACGACACCTCGGGCGGCTGACCGGCCCGGCCGTCCCGCCCGGCCGTGATCCGGCCACCGCGCGCTCGCCTGCGGACGTGCCGTGCCGCCCGGATGTCCCGTTCCGTCGTCCCGGCCGTGCCGTCAGGACGTGCCGGATCGGCCGGTACGGAGCGGCGCGCACCGCAGGTGTGACGGGAATGTGACCGCGCTCTGACGGACGGGCGTCAACGATCTCTGTACTCTGCGGTCAGAGGTCGCGGCTCACACGTGGGGACGGCGGTTGACGAGCACCACTTCAGCGGACGAGTTGATCGCGGAGTTCGACGCGGAACGGCCCGCCCGGCGCCTTTCCGGCCGGGTGGGGCAGGCCGTCACGCTGGTGGCCCTCGGCCTGTCGCTGTACGTCCTCTACCGCGCCTTCCGCGCCGGGGCCGTGCTGCCGTACCGGATGGTCTTCCTCGCGGTCGTGCTGCCCCTCACCTTCGTCTGCTACAAGCCGGGGCGGCGCGGCACCGACCGGCCGGGGGCCGTCGACTGGGTGCTCGCCGCGCTGGCCCTGGCCGCCTGCCTCTACCCGCTGGTGGTCTTCGACGACTTCATCCGGCGCGCCTTCGAGCCGACCGCCCTCGACGTGACGGCCGGGGCGGTCATCGTACTGCTGGTGCTGGAGGGCTGCCGGCGCGCCGTCGGGTGGATCCTGCCCGCGGTCTGCGTGGCCTTCGCCGGGTACGCCTACTACGGCGGTTACCTGCCCTTCGACTGGGTCGTCGGGCACCGCGGCTACGACCTCGACCGGATCCTGGTCTCGTTCGTGATGGGCACCGACGGCGTGTACGGCGTGCCGCTGGACGTGGCGGCCACGTACATCATCCTGTTCACCGTCTACGGCGCGGTGCTCGACCACTCCGGCGCGGGACGGTTCTTCGTGGACGTCTCCATGGCCGCGTTCCGCCGCTCGCGGTCCGCGCCGGGCCGTACCGTCACCCTGGCCGGGTTCCTGCTCGGCACGGTCAGCGGCTCGGGCGTGGCGACGACGGTGAGCGTGGGCAGCGTCGCCTGGCCGATCCTGCGCCGGGCGGGCTACCCGCCCGAGCAGGGCGGGGGAGTGCTCGCGGCCGCGGGCATCGGGGCCATCCTGTCGCCCCCCACGCTGGGCGCGGCGGCGTTCATCATCGCCGAGTACATGCGGGTGAGCTACCTCACCGTGCTGCTGTACGCCACCGTCCCGACGGTCCTGTACTACCTGGGGATCTTCCTGGCCATCGAGATCGACGCCCGCCGGTACGGGACGCGGGCGGTCGAGGTGGACGCGCCGCGCCTGTGGCCGCTGGTGAGGCGGTTCGGCTACCACTTCAGCTCGCTGTTCGTGATCGTCGTCCTGATGGCGCTGGGCCAGTCGCCTTTCCGCGCCGTGGTGTACGCCACCCTGCTGGCCTTCGCGCTCTCCTTCCTCGACCGCGAGCACGCCCTGACCCCCCGCAGGGCGGCGCGGGCCCTGGCCGCCGGGACGACCGGGGTGCTGCCGGTCGCGGTGACCTGCGCGGCGGCCGGTCTGATCGTCGCCGTCGTCACCCTCACCGGGCTGGGCCTCAAGGCGAGCTCGCTGATCGTCGGGGCCTCGGGCGGGAACCTCGCGGTCACCGCGCTGCTGTGCGCGGTCGCGGTGCTCGTGCTCGGCCTGGCCGTGCCGGTGACCGCGTCGTTCGTCATCGCGGCCGTCATCATCGGGCCCGCGCTGATGGACCTGGGCGTCAGCCAGGCCGAGGCGTACATGTTCATCTTCTACTACGCCGTGCTGTCGGAGGTCAGCCCGCCCACGGCGCTGTCGGCCTTCGCGGCCTCGGCCATCACCGGGGGCGACGCCTACCGGACCATGACGGCCACCTGGAAGTACACGCTGCCGGCGTTCCTGGTCCCGTTCGCCTTCGTGCTGACCCCGGGCGGGGCCGCCCTGCTGGCCCAGGGCACGCTCGGCGAGGTCCTCGTGGCCACCGCGGTCTCGGCGCTGGCGGTCGCCGCGCTGGCCGCGGCCACCGGCGGGCGGCTTCTCGGCCCGGCCGGGCCCGCCGAGCGGGTGCTGTGCGCGGTGGCGGCGGTGCTGCTGCTGTTCCTGTCGCCGCTGCCCGTGCTGGCGGGGGCGGGGCTGCTGGTCCTGGCCGTTCTCCTCCATCTGGTGACGCGACAACGAGAGGCGAAGCGATGACCGTCAAACGAGTGGCCGCCCTGCTGGCGGCGGGGGCGCTGATGCTCGGCGGATTCCTGGTCGGCTGCGGTGGCGACCGGTCGGCCGAGCGGGCCGCGCCGGGCGGCGACGGCTCAGCCGCGGCGGGCAGGCGGCTGTCGATCGCCACCGGGAACACCACCGGCGTCTACTACGTCCTCGGCGGCGGGCTGGCCGACCAGATCGGCAAGCACCTGCCCGGTCACCAGGCCACCGCCGAGGCGACCGGCGCCTCGGTGGAGAACGTGCAGCGGGTCGTCAGGGGCGACTCCGACATCGCCTTCACCCTGGCCGACACCGCCGCAGACGCGGTCGCGGGCAAGGGGGCCTTCGCCGCGCCCCAGCCGATCCGCGCCCTGGCCCGCCTCTACGACAACTCCACCCAGGTGGTCGCCACCACCGCCTCCGGCGTGAGGTCGATCGCCGACCTCAAGGGCAAGCGCGTCTCCACCGGCTCGCCCAACTCCGGGACCGAGGTGATCGCGCTGCGCCTGCTGAAGGCGGCCGGGCTCGACCCGGAGGCGGACGTCACCCGCCAGTCGCTCGGCCTGCCCGAGAGCGTGCAGGCCCTCAAGGACGGCGACCTCGACGCGCTGGTCTGGTCGGGCGGCCTGCCGACGCCGGGCATCACCGACCTGCTGACCTCCCTGAAGGAGAAGGTCGCCTTCGTGCCGCTGGACACGGTGCTGCCCGCCATGCAGGCCGAGCACGGCCGGGTGTACGCCGCGGGCACGATCGCCAAGGACGTCTACGGCACCCCGGCCGACGTGCCCACCATCTCGGTGCCCAACCTGCTCGTGGTGAACGAGACGATGGATCCCGCCCTGGCCGAGAGCCTGACGAGACTGATCTTCGACCGCAAGGCCGACCTGGAGAAGGTGCACCCGGCGGCCAAGGACATCACCCGCGACAACGCTCCCGAGGCCGACCCGGTGCCGCTGCACGACGGCGCGAAGAAGTACTACGGCTGATCCCCGCCCCCTTCCCGTCCCGTCCGGTCGCGCCGGGGCCGATCGAGGTCGGTTCCCGGCCGCGATCGGTGGCATCGTGGGGACATGGCCGACACCACGGGACGGGTGCTGAAGCTGCTGTCGCTGCTGCAGGCGCACCGGGAGTGGCCGGGGCCCGAGCTCGCCGGCCGGCTGGGGGTCAGCGCGCGCACGCTCAGGCGTGACGTCGACCGCCTGCGCGAGCTGGGCTATCCGGTGAGCGCGACCCCCGGACCGGCCGGGGGGTACCGGCTGGAGGCGGGCGCCGCGATGCCGCCGCTGCTCCTCGACGACGAGGAGGCCGTCGCCATCGCGGTGGGCCTGCGCACGGCGGCGAGCGGCACGGTGGCCGGGATCGAGGAGACCTCGGTCCGGGCCCTGGCCAAGCTGGAACAGGTCCTGCCCTCCCGGCTGCGCCTGCGCGTGCACACCCTGCAGTCGCAGACGCAGCCCGTGGCGCCGATCGGGGCCGCGCCCACCGTGGAGGCGGCCACCCTGACGCTGCTGGCCCAGACCTGCAGGGACCGCGAGCGGATCCGCTTCGGCTACCGCCGCCGCGACGGGCTCCGGAGCGACCGCGTCGCCGAACCGTACCGGCTGGCCTCCACCGGGCGGCGCTGGTACCTGGTGGCCTGGGACGTCGGCAGGCAGGACTGGCGGACCTACCGGGTGGACCGGCTGACCGACCCGCGGGGCACGGGTGTGCGCTTCCCGCCGCGCGAGCCGCCTCCCGGCCACGTCGAGGAGTCGATCACGGCCCCCCTGAGCCGCCACCGGGCGGTGGTCGTCGTGCACGCGCCGTCGGCCGTGGTCGCCGAGCGCTTCTCGGGGCCCGGCTGGGTGCTGGAGGAGCTGGACGAGCACAGCTGCCTGCTGCGCACCGGCGACGACTCGCTGGAGTGGCTGGCGCTCAGCATCGGTCTGCTCGGCCTGGACTTCACCGTGCGGGAGCCGCCCGAGCTGGTCGAGCACATCAGGACGCTGGCCGCTCGCCTGCGGGCCTCCACGGAGCCCGCGGCGGACCGGTGACGGCCGGTGGAGGTCCGCTGACCCGGCTGAGCCTCCACCGCACGGGCCTCGAAGGGCGCCGTCAGCGGGCGGTGAGGCCGTCAGGGCTCGACGGAGCCGCCGCTGCGCCAGTAGACGTTGTTCTCCCGGCTGAGCATGCCCTCGTCGACCAGGTAGCGGCGCAGCGCCGCGTAGTCGTCGTGGAAGGCGCGCAGCGCGACGTTGACGTCCTTCTCGGAGTAGCGCACCCCCGGCTCGAAGACCTGGACCACGTAGTCGAGCACGACGAGCTGCTTGTCGCGCTTGCTGGGGATCGCCCGCAGCCGTCCCTCGACGAGGAAGGACTGCAGCACCTTCTCCTGCTGGGAGACCGGGGCCGCGGGCCTGGCCGTGGCGTGCAGCAGCTCGCGGAACCGCTCCCGGCGCACCTTCCAGCGGCCGTCCTCGTCCCGGACGGCCAGCCCGCCGCGCTCCAGGCGGTCCAGCGCGCGTCTCAGCGCCTCCCGCTCCAGGCCGGAGTCCCTCTCGGGCTCGCCCTCCAGCACCAGCGCCGCCAGCACCCGCAGCGTGTCCTCCTGGTACAGCAGGCCGAGCACCTGCCTGATCGCCTCGTCGCTCATCCCGTCATTCTCCCGGGTCCCGGGAGCCCAGGTGATCGCACAGGTGCTCCCGGGGCGGTCTCAGAGGCGGTTCAGCCCGATGACGTGGACCACCGCGCGGCCCTCCTCGTCGGAGGCGGCCAGGTCGACCTGGGCGTCGATGCCCCAGTCGCCGTCGCCCGCCGGATCGGCGACGACCTGGCGGACCCGCCAGAACTCCTTCTCCTCCTCGATGCGCAGCAGGCCGGGACCGCGGGCGTCCGGGCCGGTGCCGATCTCCTCGTGGTCGTCGTAGTAGGCGTCGAGCGCGGCGCCCCAGTCGACGTCGGGGGCCAGCCGCTCCAGCTCCTGCTCGTCCTCCACGGCGGCCAGCTCGATCAGGCGGAACATCGCGTTGCGCACCAGCACCCGGAACGCGCGGGTGTTGGCGGTGACCGGCTTGGTGGTCTCCTCCAGGGAGGGCGCCTCCAGCTCACCGGTCGGGTTCTGCAGCTGCTCCCACTCGTCCAGCAGGCTGGAGTCGACCTGGCGGACCAGCTCGCCGAGCCATTCGATGAGGTCGACCAGGTCCTCGGTCTTGAGGTGCTCGGGGATGGTCCGCGACAGGGTGCGGTAGGCGTCGGCGAGGTAGCGCAGGACGGTGCCCTCGGAGCGGGTCAGCTCGTAGAACTGCACGTAGTCGGCGAAGGTCATCGCCCGCTCGTACATGTCGCGCACGACGCTCTTGGGGCTGACGGTGTAGTCGCCCACCCAGGGGTGGCCGCGCCGGTAGGTCTCGTACGCGCCCAGCAACAGGTCGGCCAGGGGCATCGGGTAGGTGACGTCGGCCAGGAGCTCCATCCGCTCCTCGTACTCGACGCCGTCGGCCTTCATCTGCGCGACCGCCTCGCCGCGGGCCTTGTTGAGCTGCGCGGACAGGATCTGGCGGGGGTCGTCGAGGATGGACTCGATGATCGAGACCATGTCCAGGGCGTAGTTCGGCGACTCCATGTCGAGCAGTTCGAGGGTGGCCAGCGCGAAGGTCGACAGCGCCTGGTTCAGCGCGAAGTCCTCCTGCAGGTCCACGGTCAGGCGGGCCATCCGGCCCTGGTCGTCGGGCTCGGAGAGCGTCTCCACCACGCCCCCGGCCAGCAGCGACCGGTAGATCGCGATGGCCTGGGAGATGTGCCGCCGCTGCCACTTGCGGTCCTCGTGGTTGTCGGTCAGCAGGTGGCGCATGGCCGCGTAGCAGTCGCCGGGACGGTTGATCACCGCGAGCAGCATGGCGTTGCTGACCTTGAAGCGGGAGTTCAGCGGCTCCGGCTCGGCGGTCTGCAGCTTCTCGAAGGTCTCCTCGCTCCAGCCGACGAAGCCCTCCGGCGGCTTCTTGCGGGCGAACCCGCGCCGCCTCTTGGGGTCGTCGCCGATCTTGGCCAGTGCCTTCTCGTTCTCGACCACGTGGTCGGGGGCCTGGCAGACGACGTAGCCGATGGTGTCGAACCCGGCCCGCCCGGCCCGCCCGGCGATCTGGTGGAACTCGCGGGCGCGCAGCCGGCGCACCCTGTTGCCGTCGTACTTCGACAGGGCGGTGAACAGCACGGTCCTGATCGGGACGTTCACGCCGACGCCGAGCGTGTCGGTGCCGCAGATGACCTTCAGCAGGCCGGCCTGGGCCAGGCGCTCCACCAGCCGGCGGTACTTGGGGAGCATCCCCGCGTGGTGCACGCCGATGCCGTGCCGCACCAGGCGGGAGAGCGCCTGGCCGAACTTCGTGGTGAACCGGAAGTGGCCGATCATGGAGGCGATCGCCTCCTTCTCGGTCTTGCTGGACATGTTGATGCTCATCAGCGCCTGGGCCCGCTCCATGGCCGAGGCCTGGGTGAAGTGGACGACGTAGACCGGGTACTGGTTGGTGGTGAGCATCTCCTCCAGCGTCTCGTGCAGCGGGGTCATCCGGTACGAGTAGACCAGCGGGACCGGGCGCTCGGCGTTCTTGACCACCGCGGTGGGCCTGCCGGTGCGCCGGGTGAGGTCCTCCTCGAACCGGGTGACGTCCCCCAGGGTCGCCGACATCAGGATGAACTGGACGTTCGGCAGCTCCAGCAGCGGCACCTGCCAGGCCCAGCCCCGGTCGGGCTCGGAGTAGAAGTGGAACTCGTCCATCACGACTTGGCCGATGTCGGCCTGGGCGCCGTCGCGGAGGGCGACGTTGGCGAGGATCTCCGCGGTGCAGCAGATGATCGGCGCCCCCGGGTTCACGCTGGCGTCGCCGGTCATCATCCCGACGTTCTCGGTGCCGAACACCGCGCACAGGTCGAAGAACTTCTCCGACACCAGCGCCTTGATCGGGGCGGTGTAGAAGGTGCGCACGTCCCGGGTCAGCGCGGTGAAGTGGGCTCCGGCGGCGACCAGGCTCTTGCCCGAACCGGTCGGGGTGGCCAGGATCAGGTTGTTCCCCGAGACCACCTCGATCAGAGCCTCCTCCTGCGCCGGGTAGAGGGTCAGCCCCCGCTCGGAGTTCCACTCGACGAACGCGTCGAAGATGGTGTCGGGGTCGGCGTCGATCTCTTCTGGCAGGCGGTCTACAAGGCTCACGGTCCAATACTGCCGAAGAACTCGCGGTGGTCGGACCGGTGAGGGCGCTGGATCACGCCGCGTTCGCCGGAAAATGCACGCCATTGCGGGATTATGGCTGGTTTTTTGTAAAGCCGGGAGTCAGGACGAGGGCGGCTCCTGGAGCGCGGGGACGCCGGTGTCGCGCTTCAGGTAGGTGTAGGGGAAGCCCGAGCCGATCACCTCCCAGCCTTCGGCGCGCAGCCGCCGCACCCGGCTCGGCGACATCGTCACCCTCGTGTGCTCCCACTGCGTGCCGGACCGGACGACGCGGTGGTAGGTGGCGCCGAACTCCACGCTGTGCCACCCGTACCGGCCGGCCAGGGCGAGCTCGCGCATCTCGTCGAAGGTGGTGGTCGGGCCCAGGACGCGCTCGTGCGGGTCCAGGCCGGTGGCGCTGGGGGCCAGGGGCGGCGCGAACCGCTTCTGCGCCGCCTGCTTCGTCATCCCGAGCGTGGCACCGATGCTCTGCCAGGTGACCCCGGCGGAACGGGCCGAGGCGACGGTCGTGCGCAGCAGCGTGGCCGCCTCCTCCTGCAGCGTGGCGGCGCCGGCGACCAGCCGCAGGAAGTCCTCGGTGCCGTACGGGTCCTCGACGGCGGCGTTCTCCATCAGGATCCGGGTCAGGGCCTCGTGGACCGCGTCGGAACCGGCCCGGTCAGTGGTCATCGCCGGTCCGTTCCGGCAGGGTGCTGGAGGGCCGCCACCCGCCCCGCTGCCTGTACAGGAGCCGGGTGCCGAAGTAGACGAGGGCGAGGATCGCGACGAGGGCGACGATCTCCAGCCAGCGCGGGGGATCGAACAGGACGAGCGGCAGGCCGATGAACGGCGGGATCATCAGCAACGTGTAGCCGAGGGTCCACTTTCGCTGGACGTGTGAGGTCATGCGTCAACCATAGGTTGACGCGACCGGTATCGTCAACCAATGGTTGACGAGTGGGCGGTGCGGGTGAGCGAACCGGTCAGCGCCAGGCCCGCCACGAGCGCGCCCGCGCCGACCAGCGGCGCCACTCCCGGGACGAAACCGGTCACGGTGAACGTGAGCAGCCCCACCCCCACCAGGACGGTGGCCGTCGCGGCCCGGACCGCCCCACCGGTGAACGGACGGCCCGCCGGGGGCGTCTCGAATCGGCCGAAGCCCCGCAGCAGCGGCCACATCGCCAGCGCGAGCAGGAGCAGCCAGTGCGGCCAGCCCGACAGCCAGGCCGAGGTGCCCGGCGCCGGCGTCGAGATCCCCAGCCCCACCACGACCACCGAGACGATGACGAACAGCGCGCTCATGTGCCACAGGTAGAGGGTCATCATCCGCTCCGAGGCCCAGCCCAGTGCCCGTGACACCCCGGGCCAGCGCGCGAAGGAGACGATCCACCGGCGCAGGGCCAGCGCCAGCCCGATCTGGCCGACGCCCACCGCGAGCAGCGCGACCGTGGGCGGGGCCATGTTGGAGACCGCGCCCGGCATCCCGATCATGCTCCCCGGGTAGGGGCCGAAGGCCACCAGCGCCGCCGCCGTGCCGTAGCCGCCCAGGGCCATCGCCCAGGGACGGGTCAGCCTGCCGTCGGCGTACAGGAAACCGAGCTGGTACACCGCGAGCCAGACCAGCACCGTGTTGGGCAGGCCGGCCACCTCCAGGCCGCCGGCGAAGCGCAGCACGTCCACCGCCACGGCCGCCCCCGCCAGCACCGCGGGCACCCGCCAGCCGTACACCGCGTTCAGCCGGAGCATCGGCGTGGTCGCCGCCACCGCGACCAGATAGATCACCAGGAACCACAGGAGCTGCCCGGCCAGCCGCGAGGCGGTCTCGACCGGCTGCGCCGGCATGCCGAGCGCCGTCAGCAGGTGCGGCAGGGGGACCCAGACCATCGCCAAAGGCAGCACCGGCCAGGCCAGCCTGCGCACGCGGGCCGCCAGCCACGCCGCGGGCGTGTCACCGCGCCGCTCCGCGCTCCGCCGGCTGATCGCTCCGGCCGCGCCGCCCGCGAAGAAGACCAGCGGCATCACCTGGCTGATCCAGGTGATCATCCACGCGTTCCCCGCGGCCAGCGCGTTCCCGGTGACGATGCGGCCCTCGTCGAAGGACAGCAGCGGCATGCTCCAGTGCTGGAGCACCACCAGCGCCATGCCGAACACCCGGAGCACGTCCACGAAGGGGTCACGAGCGGCGGCGGACCGCGCCGGGCGGGGCGCCGGTACGAGCGGCGGCGCGGTCGCCGGCACGGTCACCGGTGCGGTCGCCGGCCGGATTGCCGGGTGGGGGATCACGGCGGTCACGGGCTCTCGATTCTCCAAGGGGGCGGGTGAGGCGATGAGAGAAGCCTCCTCGCCCGGCCCCGGCGGCGCATTGACGCACGCGGCACTCTTGCGGAGCGAACGCACCACCGGCGGAGGTAGTGCTGGCCCCACCCCGCCAGGCGGGTCCGCCGGGTCGATGCCCGTGACCTGCTCCCCTTAGCGTTGGCGTCATGAGACCCCTGCTGCGCCGCATCGGTACCGACACCCGGTACCTGGTCGTGGGCTTCCCCCTGTCGATCATCTGGTTCGTTCTGATGGTGGCGGGCTTCGCCGTGGGGGCGGCGACGTCCGCCGTGTTCGTGGGCCTGCCGATCCTCGCGACGACCCTGCTGGCCGCCCGCGGTTTCGCCGACGTCGAGCGGCGCTGGCTGCCCGAGGTGCTCGGCCGGCCGGTCGCGCGGCCGAGGTACCGGCCCTCCCCGCCGGAGGCCGGCTGGTTCCGCAGGATGATCAACCCGTTCACCAACGGCCAGTCGTGGCTGGACCTGCTCTACGGCATCGTGGCCTTCCCGATCTCCATCATCACCTTCGTGCTGGCGGTGGTCTGGTGGGCCGGGTCGATCGCCGGTCTCACCTACCCGCTCTACGGATGGATCGTCAACGCCATCCCCGGCAACACCGGCGGGCTCGGCATGCTGCTGGGCCTGGGCCCGGAGCTGTGGATCGACGTCCTCGTCAACACCACCATCGGGATCCTGTTCGCACTCACCCTCCCGATGATCGTGCGGGGTGCCGCGCTGGTGCAGGCCGGGCTCGGCAGGGCCATGCTGACCGGCGTGGCCGAGCTGCACGAGCGCATCGACGACCTGGCCGAGGGCCGGGCCGCCGCGGTCTCGGCCGAGGCCAACGCGCTGCGCCGGCTGGAGCGCGACATCCACGACGGCCCCCAGCAGCGCCTGGTCTCCCTGGCGATGGACCTGTCACGGGCACAGCGCCAGCTCAAGCGCGACCCCGAGGCCGTCGGCCGGATGCTCGACCAGGCCATCACCTCCACCCGCGAGACCCTGGACGAGTTGCGCGCCCTCTCGCGCGGGATCGCCCCGCCCATCCTCAGCGACCGCGGCCTGGCCCCGGCGCTGGCCGCGCTCGCCGGGCGCTGCACCGTCCCGGTCGAGCTGGACCTGCAGATCACGGAGCGCTTCCCCGCCGCCGTGGAGAACACCGTCTACTTCGTCGTCGCCGAGTCCCTCACCAACGTGGCCAAGCACAGCCGCGCCACGATCTGCACGGTCTCGCTGAGCAGGACGGGGGACTTCCTGATGCTCACGATCGGGGATGATGGGGTGGGCGGCGCACACGTCGCCAAGGGGCATGGCCTGTCCGGTCTCGGCGACCGCCTGAGGGCGGTGGACGGCGAGCTGGCGGTCGACTCACCCGTCGGCGGGCCGACGGTCATAGTGGCGGAGGTTCCGTGCGGGTAGTGGTGGCCGATGACGCGGTGCTCATCAGGGAGGGGCTGATCAGGCTTCTGGAGGAGTTCGGCTGCCAGGTGGTCGCCGCGGTGGGGGACGGGGACGGGCTGGTGGACGCCGTCGCCGAGCACAGGCCCGACGTCTCCGTGGTGGACGTGCGGATGCCGCCCGGCTTCACCGACGAGGGCCTCCGGGCCGCGGTGGAGGCGCGCCGCAGGGTCCCGGGCACCCCGGTGCTGATCCTGTCGCAGTACGTGGAGGTCTCCTACGCCGACGACCTGCTCGCCGACGCCAGGGGCGCGGTGGGCTACCTGCTCAAGGACCGCGTCGTGGACGTGGACGACTTCATGGGGGGCCTGCGCACGGTCGCGGCCGGCGGGACGGTCTTCGACCCCCAGGTGGTGGCCCAGCTGATGGTACGGCGCCGCCGTGACGACCCCCTGGCCCTGCTCACCCCGCGGGAGCGCGAGGTGCTCGGCCTGATGGCCGAGGGCAGGTCCAACCCGGCCATCGGCCGCCAGCTCGTGGTCAGCGACGGCGCCGTGGAGAAGCACGTCCGCAGCATCTTCGCCAAGCTCGGCCTGTACGCCGAGGACGGCGACCAGCACCGCAGGGTCCTCGCGGTCCTGACCTACCTGCGCTCCTGACCGGGAGACCGGAGGACCGCGACGCGGCGAGGCCGGGGACGCGGTGACACGACGATGCGGCGATGCGGCGATGCGGTGACACGACGACGCTGTGACGCGGTGAGGGCGGGCGGAGGTGCCGGGCGGGCCACCTGTAGGCTCGGTCGTCGGTACGGGACCGGGCCCCGGCCGTGCGGCGGCCCTGGTGGTGGAGGAACAATGATCTCGGTCTTCGGCAGCGCCAACATGGACCTGGTGGCCTACGTCGACGTGGCCCCCGCGCTCGGCGAGACCGTGACCGGCCGGGCCTTCGCCACCGTCCCCGGCGGCAAGGGCGCCAACCAGGCCATCGCCGCGGCGCGGGCGGGCGCCCGGGTGGCCTTCCTCGGCGCCGTGGGCGACGACGACTTCGGCGCCGAGATGCGGCGGACGCTCGCCGCGGCCGGGGTCGACGTGAGCGAGCTGCGCACGGTCCCGGGCCCCTCGGGCATCGCCCAGATCGTGGTGGACGGCGACGGGGGCAACTCGATCATCGTGGTGCCCGGTGCCAACGGGACCGTGACCTCCCCCTCACCGGCCGAGATCGAGGTCATCTCCCGCTCCGACGTGCTCCTGCTCCAGCTGGAGCTCCCCATCGAGGCGGTCACCGCCGCGGCCCGCGCCGCCCGCGCGGCCGGGACCACCGTGGTCCTCACCCCCGCGCCGGTCCAGCCGCTCCCCGCCGAGCTGCTGGAGGCCGTGGACGTCCTGGTGGCCAACGAGCACGAGGCCGCGGCGATCACCGGCCAGGCCGACCACGAGCGGGCCCTGGAGGAGCTGCGGGGCACGGTCGGCTGGGTCATCGTCACCCTGGGGTCGCGCGGCGCGCTCACCGCCTCGGGGGACGGTCCCGTCGTGCACGTGGAGGCGCCCCGGGTGCCCGCGGTGGACACCACGGCCGCGGGTGACACCTTCGTGGGCGCCCTCGCCGCGGCCCGGGTCGAGCGGCAGCCCCCTGACCGGGCCGTCCGCTTCGCCACCGCGGCGGCGGGCCTGTCCGTGCAGCGCGCCGGCGCCAGCACCTCGATGCCCACCCGCG
This sequence comes from Streptosporangium sp. NPDC050855, assembly GCF_044456585.1. Classification (NCBI taxonomy): domain Bacteria; kingdom Bacillati; phylum Actinomycetota; class Actinomycetes; order Streptosporangiales; family Streptosporangiaceae; genus Streptosporangium; species Streptosporangium sp. NPDC050855. The sequence continues at coordinate 68,438 of NZ_JBITFY010000017.1, read as the reverse complement.
CCGAGATCGACCACGCCCTCTCCGGGACGGACGCCTGAACCGGCGCGTCGGTACGGGTCCGCTCAGCTCCCCCCGCCCAGGAGCGAGGTCTCCGAGAGCGTGAGCAGGAAGGCGCCTGCCGCGAGCAGCGCGATCGGCCACGACCGGCTGATGGCGGACCAGATCGCGGAGGCCAGGAAACAGACCAGGGCGAGCAGTACGAGAGCTTCCATGAGAATCCTCCAGAGTGTCCGCCCGCGGACGATCATCGTCCGGGGCAGGCGTTCACTGCCCCGCGATCATCGGAGATAACGCGAAAGCCCTCGGTTCATCAGAAACCTGTCGCCGACGGCTATGGACATTAACGGACATACCGTGTTATGTCCCCTCGCAGAGTGCGGCGGCGGCCTCGGCGCAGGCCACGTCCTGGGGGATGCTCCCCCCGCTGACGCCGATCGCGCCGCGCACCCCGCCGTCCCCGCGGGCACCGGTGAGCGGCACGCCGCCGCCGAGGCAGACGTAGCCGTCGCCCGCCAGGCCGTACAGCTCGCCTCCCGGCGCCACCAGCGGCGCCAGCTCGGCGGTGGGCATGTGATGGGCCACCGCCGTGTACGCCTTGCCGGCCGCCAGGGCCGGGCCGGCGATGCGCGCGCCGTCCATCCGTTGGAACGCGACCAGGTGCCCGCCCGCGTCCACCACCGCGACCGAGATGAGCGCCCCCTCCCGCGCGGCCTGCCTCACCGCGGCCTCACACATGCGCAACGCGAGTTCCAGGTTCACCGGGCTCCTCATCGTCTCGAAGACCTCCGGCGTGTACGGCCGGATACGGCGCGCAGCCGGTCGGGTGATGGAAAACGTCATAACGATCCGACGCCCGCGCGGGCCCCCCGGAGGACCGGCGCCGCCCGCGGTCTTCGCGAGAAGGCGTCCCGGGCAGGAGGACGCGAAAGGGGCGGGACGGGTGGTGCGCCGGGTGCGCGACGGCGCCGTGGGACCGGTTCCCGTAGCGCTTCCCGTACCGCGACAGGGCCGCCGCGGAAGGGCGGGGGAGAGGGCGACGGCGACGGGCGACATTCCGATGACGGTCACCTGGGGTGACGAAGGTGTCGCTCACGGATATGATCACCTGGCCGGTGGGAGCCGCCGGACACCGTTCCGACGAGGGAGGGGCCATGCACCGCCACAACCGCTCCAGCATCCTCCACCAGATCAGGTACGCCATCGGTCATCCCGGGCGGATCCCCCGCCACCTGCGCCGATGGACCAGGAACGCGTGGCTGCGGCTGAGGAACCGCGACCACGTCTCCTACTACCGGGCCGTCATGAGATCCGACGCGGCCCGCGACCCGTACGCGGCCGTGGGCAGCGCGTCCCACCGGCGCTGGACCGCGCTGGGGAAGATGCAGTTCGACTACCTGGTCCGGCACGGCCTCAGGCCCGAGCACCGCGTGCTGGAGATCGGCTGCGGCAACCTGCGGGCCGGGCGGCTGCTCATCGGCTACCTCGACGCCGGGAACTACCACGGGATCGACATCTCCCCGGACATCCTGATCGCCGCCCAGGACACCCTGGCCCGCTACCGGCTGCGGGACAGGTTCCCGCACCTGATGCCGGTCAGGGACCTGCGCTTCACCGCGCTGCCCGACGGGGCCTTCGACGTCGTGCACGCCCACAGCGTCTTCTCGCACTCCCCGATCCAGGTGATCGAGGAGTGCTTCCGGAACGTCGGCCGGATCATGAAGCCGGGCGGCTGGTTCGACTTCACCTTCGACCGGACCGAGGGCGAGGAGCACCAGGTGCTGGGGGAGGACTTCTACTACCGCACCGAGACCCTGGTCGACCTGGCCGCCCGGTGCGGGCTCCGGGCGACCTTCATGGAGGACTGGGAGCGGCTCCCGCACCGGCAGTCCAAGATCCGCATCACGGTGCCCGGCGCCGTCACGGAGAGCGCGGAGACGGCGGAGGCCGCGGAGGTCGCGGAGGCCGTGGAGGCGGCGGAGACCGCGGACACCGCGGAGACCGCGGACGCCGAGGAGCACCCTTCGCGGGAGGGCTCCGTGCGCGACGGTGACCGGCCGGAGGAGGACGTACCGGATCGTCTCCGGACCCGGGCGTAGCGCCGGACCCGGGCGTAGCGCCGGACCCGGGCGCGGCGCCGGACCTCGGCGGGGCCCGGAGCCGGGCGGGCGGCGCGAGGACCCCCCGGACAGGATCCGAGACCCCTCGGATAGGATCCGACGCCGGGCCGGCCCCCGGCCCGACGCCGGCCCGGTGCCGGCCCTGGACCGACCCCCGGGGAGAGACCCATGCGCGCCCACGACCTGTCGGCCGGGGGGGACGTGCTGGACCGCGTCCACGACGTGGCCCGCGCGGCGACGAGGGCGTACGGCCTGCCCGGCGCCGAGGTCACCCTGGTCAACGTGTCGGAGAACGCCACCTACCGGGTGGACGACCCCGACACCGGGCTGCGGTCCGTCCTGCGGGTGCACCGGCTGGGCTACCACACCACGCCGGAGATCCTGTCGGAGCTGGCCTGGCTGGAGGCGCTGCGCGAGGAGGCAGGTGTCCGCACGCCCCGGGTGATCCCGGCCCCCGGCGGCTCCCGGGTGCTGACCGTCCCGGGCGCCGAACCGCGCGACTGCGTGATGTTCGAGTTCCTGCCCGGCACCGAGCCGTCCGGCGAGCGCCCGGTGCCCGGCTTCGAACGGCTGGGCGCCCTCACCGCGCGCATGCACCGGCACGCGCGCGGCTGGTCCCGGCCGGCCGGTTTCACCCGCTTCCACTGGGACCACGAGGCCGCCCTCGGCGCGGGGTCACGCTGGGGCCGCTGGCAGGACGGCCCGGGGATGGACGCCGAGGCGCGCACCCTGCTGGGACGGCTGGACGCGGAGCTGCGGACGCGGCTGCACCGCTTCGGCCGCGGGCCGGAACGCTACGGCCTGATCCACGCCGACCTGCGCTCGGCCAACCTGCTCGTGGCCGGCGACGGGCCCCCGGCCGTCATCGACTTCGACGACTGCGGCTTCGGCTGGTACCTGTACGACCTGGCCGCGGCGGTCAGCTTCGTCGAGCACCGTCCCGAGGTCCCCGACCTGCTCGACGCCTGGGTGCGGGGCTACCGGACCGTGCTGGACCTGCCGGCCGGGGACGCGGCCGAGATCTGGACGTTCGTGATGTTCCGCAGGCTGCTGCTGGTCGCCTGGATCGGTACCCACACCGGCGCGGAGATCGCCGCCGAGCTCGGCCCCGGCTACACCGAGGGCACCTGCGAGCTGGCCGAGCGCTACCTCTCCGGCGCGCTCGGCTGACCCCGTCCCGCCCGGTCCCGTCCGGAGCGGGGACCCGGAAGAGGGACCCGGACCGGACGTCCCGTCCGGGTCAGGACTTCAGCTCGCGCCGGATGTCCTCGTCGTCGGGGGCCAGCTCCAGCGCCCGGGTCAGGTCGGCGACGGCCTCCTCGTCGCGTCCGGCGGCGCGCAGCGCCATCGCCCGGTTGAACAGCAGCGCGGGGTCGGGCCCGGACTCCAGGGCCCGGGTGAAGTCGGCGGCGGCGCCCTCGGGGTCGCCGGTCTCGAACGCCAGCAGCCCCCGGTTGGCCCAGGCGGCGGCGAGGCCGGGGGAGAGCTCCAGCGCGCGGTCGAAGGCCGCGCGCGCCGTGGCGTGCCGGCCCTCCGCGGTCTCCACCTGCCCCAGCGCGCACAGCAGGTACGGGTTGTCGGGGGCGATGGCCAGCCCGGCCTCGGCGTCCGCGCGGGCCCTGCCGTACTCGCCGAGACCGGCCAGCAGCCCCGCCCGGTTGGCGAGCCCGTCCACGAACGACGGGTCCAGCTCCAGCGCGTGGTCCAGGTCCTCGAGCGCGCCGCGGTGGTCGCCCGCGGAGAAGCGGATCTCGGCCCGGTTGTAGTAGGGCTCGGGGAAGGGCGGCCCGGCGCGCATCGCCGTCTCGTAGTCGGCGACCGCGGCGTCCATCCGGCCCAGCCGGTGCAGCAGGTTGCCCCGGTCGATGTAGTAGTCGGGGTAGCCGGGATCGGCCGCGATCACCGCGTCCAGGTCCGCCAGGGCCTCCTCGGGACGGTCCAGCATCACGGCGAGCTGGGCCCTGTTGGCCAGCAGCACCAGCCGGTGGATCGGGTGCTCGCCGGGCCGCAGGTCGCGATCGGCCAGGTCGACGGCCTCCTGCACCAGCTCCATGGCCTTGGCGGGACGGCCCCGCCGCGTCTCCACCAGTGCCCGGCCGTTGAGGTCGAACCCCAGCTTGAACGCCCGCTCGCGCGGATCGGGCAGCAGCGAGGAGATGGCGATCGCCTGGTTCACCATGGCCAGCGCCGCGCCGGTGTCGCGCCGCGCCGGGTCGTGGTGGCGCACCTTGAGCATCCCGGTGGCGTAGGCGGCCGCGGCTTGCACGGCGGGGGAGACGCTCTCCCTCCTGGCCAGGTCGAACAGGTCCTCGGCCTCGTCCTCGCGGCCCAGCGCGGCCAGCGCGGTCGCGGTGCTGTGCAGCAGCCGCCACCAGGTCGTCGGGTCGCCCTCGGGGTCGGCCAGGCGCAGGGCGCGCCGCCCGAGATCCGCCACGGCGTCGTGACACCCGGCGTCCAGGCACCAGCGGACCGCGAACGCGAGCGCCTCCAGCGCCCTGGCCGGGTCCTCGCCCCGTTCCCGGTGGTACGGGATCGCCCCGAGCCGCGCGCCGACCGTCCCGAGCCGTTCCAGCTCGTCGGCGCGGGCGTCGTGCCCGGACGGGGTGAGCGTCTCCGGCGGCGTGCCCTCCTCGCGGGTCACCACGGTCAGCAGCTCCGCGGGCACGCGGCGGCGCAGCACCGCCAGGAGTTCCAGGTCGGTGGGGTCGGCCAGGGCGAGGTTCTCCACGACGAGCGTCCGCGGCCCGGTCGCGGCCAGGCGCTCGCGGACGAACTCGGCCAGCCCGTTGGACAGGCGCAGCGTGCGCCGCGGGGCGTGCACCAGGATCCGCTCCGCCTCGGGCAGGCCCGCGGCCACCGAGCGGCGTCGTACGGGGATGCGGTCGTGCAGGTCGGGGGCGACGGCGCGCAGCTCGATGTCGTAGCGGGAGACCAGGTCCGGCGGGGCGCCGGGCAGCAGCGCGGCGACGAGCGCGCTTCCGGCGGTGTAGGGCCCGAGCAGGTGCCGGCCGGCGTCCACCGTGGGAAGCGGCGGGGCGGGTCGGGGGTCTCCTGGCGGGTGCGATTCCCGGCTCACCGGGCTCCTTCGCGTCGGTTCAGGGGTTCTCCGATGGTATCGGGAACACCGTGTTCGGTGGGCCGGCGTCCAGCGTGGGACGCCGGTTCTGCGATCAGATCTCAGCCGACGTGCTTGGGACTCGCGTTTCCGCTGAGGGCGACGGTGCCGGGCTTGTGGATGATGACGCGTTTCATGAGAACCTCCCCGTTAATAGCGACAAATGGCAAGTATTTGCAGAAAAGGGGCATCTTCACAAGATCTACTTCCTTTCGTGGCCGCATCAGGCCACCCCGCGGGTGGACGGCGGACCCGGTGACGGGCGAACGGGCCGCACGGTGACGAGCCGGACGCCGAGGGCGAACCGATCGGACGGTGACGAGCCTGGCGGTGACGGACGGACGGGCCGGACGACGGGACGGACGACGGCGGGCGAACCGGCCGGGCGACGACGGGCGTACGACGGGCCGGTCGCGGGCGGGACGACGGGGCGGCGGCGGGTGAGCGGTGCGCCGCGCGCCCGTCCGCGGACCCCGGGTGGAGGAGCGGGCACGGGGTAGTAACTTCATCCCATGCGACTGGGCGTTCTCGACATCGGTTCCAACACGGTCCATCTCCTGGTGATGGACGCGCATCGGGGGGCTCGGCCGCTGCCCGCCTACTCCCACAAGGTGGACCTGCGGCTCTCCGAGCACATGGAGGACGGCGACCGCCTCTCCGTCCGGGGGGCCACGCGCCTGCGGGAGTTCGTCGAGGAGGCGCTCCGGATCGCCGAGGACAAGGGCGTGGAGGACCTCATGGCCTTCGCCACGTCCGCGGTCAGGGAGTCGGTCAACGGCGAGGAGGTCATCGCCGGGATCAAGGACGGCACGGGCGTCGACATCGAGGTGCTGTCCGGCCAGGACGAGGCGAGGCTGACGTTCCTGGCGGTGCGCCGCTGGTTCGGCTGGTCCTCCGGGCGCCTGCTGGTGCTCGACATCGGCGGCGGATCCCTGGAGATCGCCACGGGCCTCGACGAGCAGCCCGACGCCGCGGTCTCGCTCCCGCTGGGCGCCGGGCGCCTCACCCGCGACCACCTCACCGCCGACCCGCCGCCCGCCGACGAGCTCCGGGCGCTGCGCCGGCACGTACGGACCCAGATCGCCCGGACCGTGGGCGAGGTGTGCCGGTACGGCTCGGCCGACCACGCGGTGGCGACGTCCAAGACGTTCAGGCAGCTGGCCAGGATCGCCGGGGCCGCGCCCTCCAGCGAGGGGGAGCGGGTGCGCCGGGTGCTCAGGCACGCCGACCTGGTCGGCTGGGCCGACCGGCTGGCCAGGATGAAGACGCGCGAACGGGTCGGGCTGCCCGGGGTCTCGGAGGCGCGGGCACCGCAGCTGCCCGCCGGGGCGATCGTCGCCGACGCGGCGATGGACCTGTTCGGGGTGGAGGAGCTGGAGGTGTGCCCGTGGGCGCTGCGCGAGGGAGTGATCTTGCGCAGGCTGGACGCCATGCCCGAGAACTGAGGTTTACCAGGCGCCGAGCGGGTTAGAGCGCAGAGTTATGAACAGCCCTCAGGCTCAGGTGGAAGGGGCCGCTCGAAGAGCGGCCGACAGTCAGACGCTGGACAGGCTGGCACGGGTCGGAATGGCCTGCCGGGGTGTCCTCTACGGGCTGATCGGTTTCCTTGCGCTGCAGATCGCCTTCGGCGGGGGAAGCGGCGGCAAGGAGGCCGACAAGACCGGCGCCATCGAGATGGTGGCCGAGCAGCCGTTCGGCCAGGTGCTCCTCTGGCTCATGGTCGTCGGTTTCGTCGCCCTGACCCTCTGGCAGCTGTCCGAGGCGCTCATCGGCCGCGGCAGGACCAAGGACCGGGTGGAGTCGGCGGGACGCACCGCCGTCTACGCGCTGATCGTGGCCACGCTGCTCGGCATGGTGCTGCACAACGACCCGGGCGCCTCCATGGACGGTAAGTCCAAGGACGTCACCGGCGTGGTGATGGACCTTCCCGCCGGCCAGTTCCTGGTGGGGCTGATCGGGCTCGGCCTGATCGCGCTGGGCGCCTACTGGATCCACAAGGGCTGGAAGAAGAAGTTCCTCGAGGACCTGCGCACCGGCCAGATGTCGGCCCAGGCGCGCGGTCTCGCCGAGAAGCTCGGCATGGCCGGCTACATCGCCCGCGGTGTGATCGCCGCCGTCGCCGGTGTCTTCGTCGTCCAGGCCGCGGTCACCTACGACCCGGAGAAGACCAAGGGCATCGACGCGACGCTGCGCTCGCTGACCGAGACCCCGGCCGGTCCGTGGCTGCTCGGGCTCGTCGCGATCGGCCTGCTGCTGTTCGCGGTCTACTGTTTCTTCGAGGCTCGCTGGCACCGCATGTGACGGATGACGTCACGCGGTACGGCAGGTACGGACACGCAGGTGGGGGCCCTTCCGGCAAGCCCCACCTGCCTGTCCGGCAAGTGATCACATTCCTACTTTTCTGAGACATCTCCCCTGTCGACCTCCGCGTCTTCCCAGAAGCGAGAACGACACGGAGGGGGCGGCATGAACATGCCGGAGTACGACGGCGACGAATGGGTTCTCCGCCTCGCGGGGCTGCCGGAGCAGGTGGCCAGGGCCCGCCGCCTGGTCTCGGCCACCCTGGGGAGGGACCATCCCCTCCACGACGACTGCGTCCTGCTGACCAGCGAGATCGCCACCAACGCGGTCGTCCACTCCCGGTCCGCGGACGGCGGAACGTTCACCGTCACGGTGACCTGCTCGGTGACGGGCGTGCGGGTCTCGGTCCAGGACGAGGGCTCCGGCGAGGTGCCCTGCGCGTGCCGCGCCTCGTCCGACGCGACGGGGGGCCGCGGCCTTCCCCTGCTGGAGGCGCTGGCCCACCGCTGGGGGCTGGTCCGGGAGGCCGGCTCCAACGAGGTCTGGTTCGAGCTGGTCCTGGAGCCGGCCCGGATGCGCGCCGGCCGTCTGGCGGTGGCCGGGTGAACGCGAGGCACCGATGGACCCCGGCCCCGCCTCCCGCTGGGCACCGGTGCGGGCCGTCCCTCCACCCGGGAGGGCACGAGGACGGGCGTCAGTCCCGGCGGGTCTCCAGCAGGAAGCAGCCGAACTCCACCGCCCGCAGGTGCACCGCGGCCACCTCCGGGTCGCGGTAGAGGTCGTCCAGCTCCTCCTCGATCGACGGGTGGCCGTCACCGGCCTCCACGTAGCGTCCCTTCAGGATCCGGCCGTCCGCCGCGTACGCGCGCAGCGCGCGCCGGTCGCCGCGCATGGCGTCCGGGAAGCCGGATCCCACAGGGCCGGCGCAGCCGCCGGTGTGCACGAACACCGGCCCCACCTCGTCGTACGGTCCCGGGTCCGCCCCGGTCTCCGCGGCCCAGCGCCGCAGCGGCGCGTACGACACCAGCGCGATCCTCTCCCCGGGCAGGCTCCGGCCCAGGCAGCAGCGCATCGGGTTGCCGCCCTCCTCGTCGAGGACCATCCGGGGGGCGCCTCCCGCGTCGTCGCGTTCCAGCAGCTCGCGCAGGACGTCCGGGGCGATGGCCCGGACCCGGTGGCGTGTCCTCGTGGTCTCGGTGTGGTTCATGCGCCCATCGTGCCGTCCGGGGCACGGGCGCGCTGGCGGTGATCGGACGGCGCGCTCGTCCCGCCCGGTGCCCGTTCCCCTGAGGGACGTACAAGGGCGAATCACCCCTCACACCTCGTAAAAGGGCGAAGAAACGCCACCGGGACGCTGGTCTCATTGCCCCTCACGGACGACCACGAGGGGAAACAATGGAAACCAGCACGCGCTCACGCGTGGCGGCCATCGGCGCCGCAGCGCTCACGCTCCTGACCCTGTCGGGAACGGGCACCGCCGGCGCCCGGACGGCGGACGGCCCCGCGGACAAGCCGCCGATCGTCAACCAGGACGCCCCCAGGGAGCCGGTGCCGGCCGGGTTCACCGGCTGGGACACCCTGTTCGCGGAGCAGGACCGGCTCAACCGGGTGGCCGACCGCATCACCGAGCGGGCGGAGACGGCCGAGGGGTACGCGGGGATCGTCGTCGCCCCCGAGAACCACGAGGTGCGCCTGTACTGGCGGGGCGCGGTGCCCGCGGCCGTGCAGACGGCCGTCGACCAGGGACGGCAGGTGGCACCGGTCCGCGTGCTGCCCGCGGCCCACACGCACGCCGAGCTCCTCCAGGAGGCCACCAGGTGGGTGGAGGCCGGGCAGGTCACCGGCGCGGTGCCGCAGCCGGACGGCAGCGGCGTCCAGCTCTCCGTCGCGGGGGCCGACACCTCCCCCGACCGGTTGCAGCGGCCCGGCGGAGCGACGGCGCCCATCGCCGTCGAGGGGAACGAGACCTTCACCACCGCCTACGACCGGCAGAACGACGTCCCCAGCTACTACGGGGGCGGCCGCATCATCAACAAGCAGCAGGGGAAAGGGTGCACCGCGGGCTTCCCGGTCGTCGACAGGAACGGTGACACCGGGTACCTCACCGCGTCCCACTGCGGCAGCCTGTGGAACGAGTTCTACGACGGCGGCGGCGTCAGCAGCCAGGCGAACTACACGGGCACACTGAACTGGTACATCACCAAACGCGACGCCGCGATCGTCAACGCGGACACGACCGGCAGGGTCTTCGTCGGTGGCAAGACCTCCTCGGCCGGCGCGAAGGTGGTGGGCGTCGTCAAGACCTACCCCGGCAACTTCGTGTGCAACTCCGGCTCCACGATGGGGCAGATCTGCAACATCAAGGTCACCCACTACGGCTGGAGCGGCACCTACAGCACCGGGCAGCACGTCAAGCACATGATCCGTGCCAAGCACGTCAACGCCTCCTGCGCCGGGGCGAAGGGCGACAGCGGCGGACCGGTCTACAGCCACGCCAACTACTACGGCGACGTCAACGCGCACGGCATCTTCTCCGGCTTCTCCAACAGCGCGAACTGCGGTGGCGCGACAGGGGGATCCGTGATCGTCTTCCCCCGCGCCTGGGACGTGCTCCTCGCCTTCGAGGCGTCACTGCTGGTCTCCTGACCCGTGCCCCGGCGCTCCGCCCGGGCGGGCGGCACCCCGGGGACAGGGCGAGAAGGGCGAGACCCGCGCAGCCCCGGGGCCGTCGTGGCCCCGGGGCTCCGCCCGGTTTCGTCGAAGCCCCCTCGAAGCCCCCTCGAAGCCCTCCGGAAGCCACCCTCGAAGCCACCCGGGAGCCGCCCGGATCCACCCGGGAGCCGCCCGGCGTCCCGGGAGGGAGCCGTTCAGGGCGCGGGGGGCGGGGGAGCCGGGCGGGCGCCGAGCTCGGTCAGCAGCCCGGCCATCCGGCCCGCGCGCAGCGGATCCACCGGCAGCACGTGCCGGGTCCACCACCGGGCCACCTCCGGCGCCGGCCCCGCGGGCACCAGGTCCAGGTAGTCGTCCAGCGGCGGGTCGTAGATGAAGCCGGGCACCACGCCCCGGCTCTCCAGCCGGGCCACGAGCCCGTCGCGGTCCTCCACCAGCAGCGGCACCCGAAGCAGCGGCAGGGGCGCCGTCTCCCGGACGCCCTCGGCCGCCCACGGGGTGGCGCGCAGCAGCTCCACCCCGGCCGTCCGCCGCTCCCGCTCACGGTCGATCACCCGGAAACGTGACCGCTGGTAGCCCAGGAGCGGCGCACCCTGGCGCATCCTCCAGTCGTCCAGATCGATCCGGAGCCAGTACCGCATGGCGTCCAGGTCGACGGGGCCGGCGGCGAGGACCTTCCGCAGCTCGTCCTCGCGCGGCGGGCAGCGGTGACCCGTCCACGTGACGACGCCGGCCGCCTTGAGGGCGTGCCACACCGGCCGGACCAGCCCGGTGCGGTAGATCGTCTCGCGCAGCACCGGCCGCAGCGTCCCCGACAGCTGGGCCCCGGTCCCGCCGGGCAGCAGCAGCTCCTCCCTGGCACGCGCCAGCGCGGCCAGCGCGGACGGGTCCCGCGCGGTGAGGAACCCCCCGGACATCGACCGCCCGTGCTTGGCCAGGCTGAACACCCCGGCCTCGCCGAACGTGCCCGCGGGGCGGCCGTCCACGGTCGTCTGCATGGCGTGCGCGGCGTCGTCCAGCAGGACCACGCCGTGCCGGTCGCACTCGGCCCGCAGCTCGGCCACCCGGTCGGGCAGGCCGTACAGGTGCGTGGTGATCACACCGGCCAGGCCGGTCCAGTCCACCGCGGGGACGTCGATGTTGCCGTCGCGGTGGGAGACCGGCGCCGTCACCGGCTCCAGCCCGGCGGCCAGCACCGTGAACAGCACGGTCTCGCAGTTCGTCGGGGAGATCAGCACCCGCTCACCGCGGCCGAACCAGTGCCGCAGCGCCAGCAGCAGCCCGAACCTGGCCGACGGCACGTGCAGGCACTCCTGGCCGATCCGGTCGCGCATGGCCGCCTCCAGCGCCCGGCGGCCGTCCCCGGCACCGGCGGTGCCCGAAGTGCCTGCGGTGCCCCGGGTGCCCGGGGTGCCCGGGGTGCCCGGGGTGCCCGGGGCTCCCGGCCCGCTCATCCGGCCCTCCCGCCGCGCAGCCGCCCGTACCGTTTCATGACCCGGTCGGCGACGCCGTACAGCGCGGGGGTGTCCAGGACGAGGCGCCGGGCCCGGCGGACCGGTTCGGTGCGCAGCCAGTGCGCCGCCGCGGCCGCCGACCTGCGGCGCACGATGCCCTCGGAGACCGGGACGGTCCTGCTGCACAGCGCGTCCTTGTACTCCGACCCGTTGCTGATCCCCAGGTCCAGCGAGCGCACCCCGATCTCCGCGGCGGCCTCGACCATGCGCAGGTGCTGGATCAGGCCGGGGGAGTAGCGGGCGTACCCGGGATCGTAGGCGGGGAACCAGCCGATCATCGTGGTGTCGGTGCGCAGCCCGAAATGCCCCGCCACGGGCCTGCCGTCCACGTACAGCATGGAGAGCGGCCCGGCGAACTCCGGGGTGTCGACGGCGTGCAGGCGCTCGACCAGCTCCACGACCCACGGCCTGGCGAAGCGGTCGGGGCGGCCCATCCGCCGGTACTGGGCCGACTTCCACTCGCGCAGCAGCCGGAGCGACCCCGGGTCGCGCACGGCGAACTCCGAGGTGACCTCGCCCACGTCGCGGCCGAGCTTCCGCTCCTTGTACAGGGTGCTCTTGACGAACTTCGGGGAGCGTCCGCGCAGCTCGTCCAGGAAGGCCGGGTAACCGTCGGCGAAGTCCAGGACCACCGCCTGCTGCGTGAGCGTCTCGAACGGCCGGAACCACCGCTGGCCCTCGACCAGGCAGCCGAACTCCCACACGCTCAGCCCGCACGCCCGCAGCAGCGCGTCCGCGTCGAACTCGGCGCCGGACCGGTGGACGACCCCCTGGCAGAGCGAGACCCACCCGCCGAGGGCGGCGCCCACCCGGCCGCCGTGCCGCTCGAACGGGAAGAACCCGACCGGCCCGTCCGACTCGGTGATCACCGCCACCCGCGCCTCCGCGGAGACCTCTCCCATCGCGATCGTGAACTCCGGGCTCAGGAAGGGGTTGGCCAGGTGCGCGCTGGAACGTTGCATCTCGCGCCAGGTCTTGATCTCGGCCGGTCCCAGCTCCCCGGGCCGGACGACGCTGACCCTCACCGGCCGCCCCCGCCCCCACCGGGACGATCGCCGGCCGCACCGGCGCCGGGCGCCAACCTACCGTTCACGGGGGGAGGTCCTTTCTCGAGGCCTGGGCTCAGGCGCTGGGGGTCTCGGAACGATCCAGCGGAGCCGGCCGCGCACCGGACCGGGGCGGCCTCCGGGCGCGGGCCGTCCACGACCCCCGATCCCGATGACGTCCCCCCGAACCGCCGCCCGGCGCGGCCGGTCCGGGAAGGCGCCGGCCCCCCGGCGCTCCCCGGACCACCGCCCGACGCGGCAAATCTATAGCGATATCGGCCCCGGCCGCTGAGTGACGCCGAAAGCCCCTCAGGCGATGTCCGAGACCACCGGGGCGGGTGGCGCGGTAGGACTCCCGGAGCGCACCGGCGGGACCGCCGGGGTGAGCCGCTCGACGACGGCCATCGCGCGCCGCGCGTACAGCGGGTCGATCGGCAGCACGTGCCGTCCCCACCAGCGCGCCACCTCGGGCGACGGCGAGGGGTCGGTGAACTCGGGCAGGTAGCCGTCGTAGGGCGGGTCGTAGAGGTAACCGGTGGCGACCCCGTTCCGCTCCAGCTCGGCGATGGCCTCGTCCCGGCCGGAGACCAGCAGCGGCACCCGGAACAGCGGCTGGTCCAGGTGGCGGTGGACCGCGGGCGCCACGGTGGGCAGCGCGGCCAGCATCGAGACGCCGGCGATCCGCCGCGACCGCTGGCGCGGCAGCGTCCGCAGCCGCCGGGACTGGTACCAGCGGGCCAGGTGGCCGCGCCTGGTCCGGTAGTCGTGCAGGTCGGCCTGGACCCAGGAGTCGAACGCGGGCAGCTGCGGCGCGTACTCCAGGGCCCGCAGCAGCTCCACCGGGCGAGGGGCGATCCGGTAGCCCTCGCGCTCCTCCTCCATGCCGAGCGCGCGCATCGCGCGCAGCGCGGGGCGGACCATGTTCAGGCGCAGCGCGGCGTGGCGGCTCGCCGAGGTCAGCACGCTGTGGATCTCCTTGCGGAAGACGCCCGGCCGCAGCAGCCGGTCGCGCTCGCGCTCCAGGGCGCGCAGGTCCTCGGGGTGCTCCACCGCGAGCACCCCGCCGGAGCCCGCCCCGGCGTGCTTGGAAAGGCTGAACACCCCGGCCACCCCGAAGGTGCCCAGCGGCCTGCCGTGCACGGACGTCTCGATCGCGTGCGCGACGTCCTCGATCAGGATCTTGCCCGCGAAGGCGGCCACCCGGTCCGGCAGGCCGTACAGGTTGGTGGTCAGGACCGCGTCGACCGTGCCGAGGTCGACGGCGTCGGCGTCGATGTTGCCGTCCTCGACCGACAGGGGGGCGATGACCGGGCGGAGCCCGGCGGCGAGCACGAGGAAGAGGATCTCGTCGGCCGAAAGGGGGGACATCAGTAGCCGCTGGCCGGGACGGCACCAATGCCGCAGGGCCAGATACAGGCCCAAGCGGTTGGAGGGAAGCGAAAGGCAGAGGCGATCTGTCCGCTTCGCCACAATGTGCTCAGGAGTCACCGGAGACCGTCTATCACGTACGACACCTTGACCACAAGCGGCGGCGGAGTGAGGCTAGTCGGCGCTCACCTGCGACATCGTGCCGTAACTGATCACCTTGCGGATGTTCGGGAAGATCAGCACGGCGACCAGGAGCTGGCTGCCGAGCATCGCGTATCCCACCGCGGCGATGCCGAAGTGGGGGAAGAGCACCACGATCGACGTGAGCACCAGAACGGCCATCCCGATCTGGATGAGGGCCAGCCTGCGCGCCCGGCTCTGCGCGCGCAGCATGCTCAGGCAGATCTCGATCACCGTCTGGGGGAGCACGGCGATCGCCATCAGGCGCAGCAGCGGCGTGCCCGCCTCGGCGAACCCCGGGCCGAACACGCTCAGGATCAGCGGCGCGCCGATCACGACCACCGCGATGACCGGCCCGACGATCAGGAAGGTACGGCGGAGGGCGTTGCGCACGCTCTCGGCCAGCTGCGCGGCGTTGAAGGAGCCCTCGACGGTCAGCGAGACCGCCATGTTCGCGGCCAGCAGCCCGATCATGGAGCCCAGCGTGTGGGCGATCGAGAAGTAACCGAACGTCGGGGCGTCGTCGAGCCAGCCCGCGACGATCACCGGGACGAGGTAGAGGATCAGCAGGATGGAGAACGCGCCGGGGAAGTCGCCGGCCAGGAAGCGCCCCACCTCGCGCAGGCGCGGCGGGTTGGCCGCGCTCACCTCGGTGTCCTTGACGTGCCGGGGGATGATGACGCCGAAGATGAACCAGCTGATCGGCACCAGCGCGATGGCGGTCGGCACGATCCAGGAGACGAAGATCCCGCCGAAGAGCCCGCCCTGCGGCAGCGCGACCGCCAGCGCGGCGAGCATGCCCATCTTCACCAGCCCGAACGCCAGGCTGTTGACCGGCACCCAGACGGCCTTGCGCAACCCGGCCAGCGTCACGTCCTGCAGGGTGAACACGGTCCAGACGAGCACCGAGGCGAGGAAGAACAGCCCCGGCCCGAACCCGCCCAGGTGGGTGTAGACCTCACCCCACATCGGCAGCGTCAGCAGGAACCCCAGTGCCGCCACCAGCCCGGTGGCGCCGGCGATCGCGTACCCCCGGAGCACGAACTCGGCGGTGCGGCGGCCGGCCACCGGGATGAACCTGGCCAGGGCGCCCGCGAAGGCGAGGCCGGTCAGGGAGGCGAAGAGCCGCATCGCGCTGATCACGGCCTGGCCCTCGCCGAAGGCGGTGGCGGTGTACAGGTGCGTGGCGAGGAACCAGTAGCCCAGTCCCAGGACGGCGGTGATCCCCGTGTTGATCATCAGGGCGTAACCCTGGAGGAACAGCGGGTTGCGCAGGTCCTTGCGCAGGCGGTCCATCAGGCCGGGCCTGCGGCCGGCGTCCGTCCTCGGGCCCGCCGGGCCCGCCGGGCCCGCCGGGGTCGCCGGGGTCGCCGGGGTCGTGGTCGGTCCCGTCGTCCGGTCGCCTCCGTCGCGCGTCACGTGGCCATCATCGGCCGGGGCCCTTGCGCCGGCCTTGCCGTCCGCTGTACGGACATCGGCGGTACGGAGGTCGGTCGCCGCGTTGGTAGGCGCCTGCGGCGGGCCCGTCCGGGGGGCCCGGGGATCCGGCGCGGGGGCGTCGGCCCGGTGGAGGGGGTCTGCGGGGATCCCGGGGGCCGTGGGAGCCGCGGGGTTCCGGGAGTGCCGCCCGGTGCCGTCCTCACGCATCCCGGCGCTCCCGGCGCGCGCCGTCCTCTCCTGCGGACCCGCGGGCCGGTTCCGGGGACGCGCTCGCGCGGGGCGGGACGACGGCCTCACCCGGTCGCCCGGGGGGCGGCGTCACGGGTGTGGGCGTCCCGTCACGGGACCGGCCGGTCACGGAGGGGAGCATGAGAGTCGGCACGTGAGCCATGATGCCCCAGTTTCAGGCGGCCCGCGCCCGGCATGCGCGGGGAAGCCCACGGGTGGGCTGGATTGTGATATGGAGTGCCCTGTTTTCTGGGGAAATCAAGCGGCGATACGTGAGCGGACACACATCGGGACCGGTCGCGGCCGCCCGGTGACGGGAGAGGCGGGCGGTCCGGGGGCGGGCGGAAGCGGCGCGGGGGACGCGTGAGGACGCCCTCGGACGTCCGGCGGGTTCTCGCCCGCGGGCGTCCCGTGGACCCGGCGGAGCGCGTCCGGGCGATCACCGGCGGCCGGGGCCGGAGGCGCGTACCCCTGCGGGCCGGGAGCGGCGCCTTCCGTCGTCCCGTCACCACCTCGTCGCCGCGTCGTTCACTGCCTCGCGCACTCCCGGCCGGCTACGACGCCGTCACCCCTGAAGGGTCCGGGAGCCCGTCCTAGTCGCTGAGCGCGCCCTGCGGAGTCTTCTTCGCCGCGGGCTTGGCCATGCTGGGGTCACCGGCGGCGAAGGCCTCGGCGACCTTTCCTCCGATACGGCCACGCTCGCTGACCTCTATCCCGTGGGACTTGGCCCACGCCCGGATCTCGGCACTCCGCTCACGGTTGCCACCCGTCCCCTTGCTCCTGCCCTTGCGCCCCGAGGAGGTGCTCGCCTTGCGGGCGACGGACTGGAAGGGCTTGAGGGCCTCGCGCAGCTTGGTGGCGTTCTTCGAGCTCAGGTCGATCTCATAGGTGGTGCCGTCCAGACCGAACGAGACCGTCTCGTCCGCGCGCTTCCCCGTGATGTCATCGGTGAACGTGACGACTTGCTGACGTGCCATTGTGTCACTCCTTAATGTTGGCGTCAGAGTGCGGCTGCGAACCCGGCCGACCGATGGTTCCCGCGTCTCTTCCCCGCGCGCAAAACTCTAGTACCTCCTTTCACCGCCGCGCGCGGGAAACCCCTGTCCGCCGGAGATCCACCCTCTCAGGTCAATTACCCGAGGCTGAACTCCGGGTCTTCACGTCATTGTGAAATGCTTCCCTGCGGGAGGGGATTAAAAACGACCGTGGCGCCGGCGGCCCCGTTGACACGCGTATGACGGCGCCGCGGCCCGCCCGCGGTCCGGTTTTTCGGGCACGGCCGCGATGGTTTTTGAAGTTTCGTTACCTAAGGGTGGTTTTCACCCTTGTCGCCCTGAAAAATGGGCGCCCCACCCCGGGTCCCGGCTCCGCGGGGCCGCCGGACCGGCGCGGCGTGCCACGGTCCGGGCGTGCCGGTACGGGCCGCCGCTCCTCCCGCCGGTCCGGGGACTTTCCCTGGTCCGGGTGTGACGGGTGCCCACTGCGGTGACGGCGCGAGACCGCCCGGGACGGCGCGGGGACACGGCCGGGACGGACCCGGCCGGACGAGGGTCCGGGAAGGGGCGGAGGTGGCCCGGGCCGGTCGTCCGGTGGATAATTCACGCGGTCCGGATGTCCGTAACCGAACGCGCCGCGGGTTTCCCGGAGGACAAATGATGTGACTCGCTCCCGAATGGCGGCGGCCCTCCCGCGGGTTTGCGGCCGGTGCGATCGGTGCCTTCGAAGACGTCCCCCGGGAGGTGTCGATCACATTGGGGGGTGGTGCGGCCACGCTCGGGTAAGACAAGGGCCGCCGCAGGGGGCGGGACGATTCCGGGCGTCTCGCATTGCGGAAGGCGAGCGCGAAGGGCGTGGTTCGCTCTATGACGACTATTGGTCCGTTCCACCGTCCCGGCGGATCAATCCACCGTCGTTCCCGAATTGTTCGGCCGCCCTCCGAAAAGCGGGCCGGGCGTCACCGGGCGCGCCGGATGCGCCGGATGCGCGGTCGTCCCGGGCGGGCCGGTCCGGGATCAGCTCTTCTCGCCCGGCCGGGCCCGGTCCCCCTTGCCCTCCACCGCGCGCCCCTCGCGCTCGATCTCCCGGTTGAGGAAGAAGTTCAGCGCGGTACGGATGGCGGCGATCGCGGCGAGCTGCCCGATCTGCGCGAAGCTCGGCGCGATCGCGGTGCGCAGCACGTCGCTGGCCAGCTGGAACTCAAGGCCGAGCGCCAGGAAGCGTCCCAGGAACAGCCGTACGGCGATGAAGCCGTGATCGTGCCGGCGTACGGCCACCACGACGAAGCGCACGAACGCGATGGCCGCGCCCGCGAAGATGACGGCCGCTCCGGCGGCCTCGACGAGGCGGACCAGCAGGTTGACGAACTCCCGGAGGGACTCCTCCGGTAGAAGATCGAGCATGCGCTGCCGATACCCGGCGGCCCCGAACCCATGCATCCCGGACCCGCCGGGCATCACAGGCATCACAGGCATCACGGGTCCCGTCCCGAGCCCGTCCCGGACCTCGTTCCCCGGCCGCCCGGAGACCCGTCCCGGACCCGTCCCGAGCCCGTCCCCGAGCTCGTCCCGGGTCTCAGAGGTAGAGGCCGGTGCTCTCCGGGATGGTGGTGCGGTCGAGCACGCCGTCACGGAGCGCGAACACCTCGGCGAGGGTGGCGCCGGAGCGGGGAAGCCCCTCGGTGGTGCCGAGCCAGCGGGCCGCCTCCTCGTACGGCAGGGGGCCGACCTCGATCTGGGCGAGGCAGCGGCCCGGCCGGGTGACGGCGGGGTGCAGGTGGGCCAGGGGCTCGTTGGTGGTGATCGCCACCAGGACGTCGCGGCCCTGGCCGAGGAGCCCGTCGGTCAGGTTGAGCAGCCGCGACAGGCCCTGCCCGGCGGCGTCCTTGGCGCCGGACCTGATCAGCTCGTCGCAGTCCTCCAGCACCAGGAGCCTCCACCGGTCGCCGGAACCGTCCCCGTCGCCGTGGTCGCCGTCGTCCATGCCGACCGCCACCTCCATCAGGTAGCCGGGGGAGTGGAACAGCATCTCCGGGTCCAGCACGCAGTCGACCTGGCACCACGACCGCCACTCGTGCGCGAGCGTGCGCAGCAGCGTCGTCTTTCCCGTCCCCGGCGGCCCGTGCAGCAGCACCAGCCGTCCGTGCACCTCCGAGGGGGTCACCGACATCAGCCGGGAGAGCGGCTCGCCCACCGAGGCGGCGTAGTTGCCGCAGACCTCCGCCCAGGGGGAGGCGGTGATCGGCTTCTCCGAACGCCGGCTGCCGTGCGGGCCCTGCCACCAGAAGCCCATCTCGACGTGGTCGCTCTGCGGGGCGGGCTCCTCGGCGTTCCTGGTGACCTCCTCGATCACCGAGCGGGCCAGCTTCTCGTCGACCGCGGTCACGCTGACCGTGGCGGCGCGGTTGCGGTAGCGGATCACGCGCAGCGTCCAGCCCTCCCCGCGCAGCAGCCGCGACTCGCGGCCGTCCTTCTCCGAGGCCGCCCGCACCAGCGTCCCCGAGGCCGGGGTGAGGGAGGCGTCGGTACGGACCCGCTCCAGGCTCGCGGTGCACGACCACGGCTGGGCGCCGGTGGCGAACGGCGACAGCGCGAGCGCGTCGATCACGTCCACGGCCGAGTCGCCGTCGTCGAGCCAGACGTTCATCGGCAGCTCCCGCGGGCCGGGCTCCGGGGTGAAGTGGACCTCCTTGAGTACGGACATGGCGGTAATGATCCTCGCGGAACGCCCGCCGGTCGACGGGTTTTCACCATCCGTGCGGTGGTTTAGACCTACCGCCGGCGGTCAGGGGGACGGCTGTTTCGCTGCCCGACGCCCCGGAGTGCCCCCGCCTCACGACGCGACCACGATCGTTGCCCGATCCGCCCATACGGTCACGTGTCAACCATTACGCTCCGATGGGCCGACATATCTCAGACAGTGGAGACGTTCCTTGGCCATCGATCTCGTCACCCGCCGCGAGTGGGGCGCCCGCTCGCCGCGCGGCTCCTACAGCAGACTCGACTCCACCAGGGGAGTGAAGGTCCACTACACGGGGGGCCAGGTCAGCCCGGACATCGTGAAGGACCACGCCCGGTGCGTCGCGATGGTGAAGTCCATCCAGAACCACCACATGGACGGCAACGGCTGGATCGACGTGGGCTACTCCCTGCTGGTCTGCCCGCACCGGAAGGTGTTCGAGGGCCGCGGCCTGCACCGCGTGCCGGCCGCCAACGGCGCCGGGCTCAACAGCGCCCACTACGCCGTGCTCGGCCTGGTGGGCTCCTCGGGGTTCACCCGGCCCAACGACGGCATCCTGCACGGCATCCTGGACGCCGTCGAGTACCTCAGGGACAAGGGCGGCGCCGGCAGGGAGATCAAGGGCCACCGCGACGGCTACTCGACCAGCTGCCCCGGCGAACCCCTCTACTCCTGGGTCAGGCGGGGCGCCCCCCGTCCCGGCGCGGGCCCCGGCACCCCGCCCGAGCCGCACCCCTCCTTCCCCGGCCGTACCCTCACCCAGCCGCCGGTCATGCGCGGTGAGGACGTCCGCACCTGGCAGCGGCAGATGCTCGACCGCGGCTGGAACCTCGACGTCGACGGGCTGTACGGCCCGGCGTCGGAGGACGTGTGCCGCAGATTCCAGAAGGAGAAGGGGCTGCGGGTCACCGGCGCGGTCGACCGGGTGACCTGGAACGCCTCCTGGGAGGAGCCGGTCGGCTGACTCGCGGGCCGCACGAAGATCGGCTCCGGACCCGGGTCCGGCGAGCACCGCCGGCCGGGCTGCGCCTAGTATCCGGTGCATGACGGTGCCGCCTGAGGACCCTCGATCGGCCGGCGAGTTCCCATCGGTCACCCGTGAGCGGTGGCGGGAACTGGCGCTCGGGGTGCTGCGCAAGTCCGGAGTCGAGACCGGCTCCCCGGAGGAGGCCCTGGCCTTCACCACCCACGACGGCGTGACGATCGCGCCGCTCTACGACGCCTCCGACCTTCCGGCCGACCCCGGCCTGCCCGGACGGGCCCCCTACATCCGGGGCTCGCGCTCCCGGGGCGGCTGGGAGGTGCGCCAGCGCCACGAGACGCCCGACCCCGAGGCGATCCTCACCGACCTGGAGAACGGCGTCACCTCGCTCTGGCTCGCCCTGGAGCCCGAGGACCTGCCCGCCGCCCTGAAGGGGGTCCACCTGGACCTGATCTCGGTCGCGCTGGACGCGGGCGGGCGGACCCGCGAGGCGGCCGAGGCGCTGTTCGCGACGGCCGCCCGGGGCGGCGGGGACGGACCGGGCGGCGGGGGCGCCGCCCTCACCGGGACCCTGGGCGCCGACCCGCTGGCCGATCCCGCGACCGCGGCCGAGCTGGCCCGCCGCTGCGCGGCCGACCACCCGGGCCTGCGGGCGGTCGTCGTGGACGCCACGCCGTACCACGACGCGGGCGGCGGGGACGCCGAGGAGCTCGGCTGCTCCCTCGCGGCGGGCGTCGCCGCGCTGCGGACCCTGACCGGCGCGGGCCTGCGGGCCCGCGAGGCGTTCGGCCAGCTGGAGTTCCGCTACGCCGCCACCGCCGACCAGTTCCTCACCATCGCGAAACTCCGCGCCGCCCGCAGGCTCTGGGCGCGCGTCGCCGAGGCGTGCGGCGTCCCGGGCGAGCCGCAGCGGCAGCACGCGGTGACCGGGTCGGCCATGATGACCGCCCGCGACCCGTGGGTGAACATGCTCCGTACCACGCTCGCCTGCTTCGCGGCCGGGACCGGCGGCGCCGACGCGGTGACCGTGCAGCCCTTCGACGCCCGGCTCGGCCTGCCCGACGCCTTCTCCCGCCGGATCGCGCGCAACACCCAGTCGCTGCTGGTGGAGGAGGCGGGCGTGGCCCGGGTGGTCGACCCGGCCGGGGGCTCGTTCTACGTCGAGCGGCTGACCGAGGACCTGGCGGAGGCGGCCTGGGAGTGGTTCCGGGAGATCGAGCGCGCCGGAGGGATGGCCGGCGCCCTCGCTTCAGGCCTGGTCGCAGGCCGGCTGGCGGCCACCTGGGAGCGGCGCTCGGCCGCCATCGCCCGGCGCCGCGACCCGATCACCGGCGTCAGCGAGTTCCCCGACCTCGACGAGCGGCCCGTCCTCAGGCGGCCCCGGCCGGAGAGGGGGCCCGGCGGGGGCGCCGGCGCGCACCCGTGGGAGAGCGTGCACTACGCCCAGGAGTACGAGGCGCTGCGCGACCTGGCCGACGCGCAGCGGGAACGGCCCGCGGTCTTCCTCGCGACCGTCGGCCCGCCGGCCGCGCACACCGCGCGGGCCTCGTTCGCGGCCAACCTGTTCCGGGCGGGCGGCATCGCCACCGTCCCCGGCGGCGCGTCGACCGACCCCGAGGAGATCGCCGCCGCGTTCACCGCCGCGGGCACCCCGGTGGCGTGCCTGTGCTCCAGCGACCGCCTGTACGCCGAGCACGCCGAGGCGGTGGCCGCCGCGCTGCGCAAGGCCGGCGCGACGCGGATCTGGCTGGCGGGCAAGGGGGAGTTCGAGGGCGTGGACTCCCGGCTGTACGCCGGATGCGACGCGCTCGGCGTGCTCCGCACGACATTCGACGACCTGGGGGTGGCCCGGTGATTCCCGACTTCTCCGAGATCGAGCTCGGCCCGCGACCGGCCGCCGGTGCCGCCGGCGTCGCGGACGCCCCGGAACCGGCCCCCGCCCCGGACGGGGTGTGGGAGACGCCCGAGGGCATCGACGTCAAGCCGCTCTACACCGCCGCCGACATCGACGGCCTGGACTTCCCGCACACCTACCCCGGCGCCGCGCCGTACCTGCGCGGGCCGTACCCGACGATGTACGTCAACCAGCCCTGGACGGTACGGCAGTACGCCGGGTTCTCCACCGCGGCCGAGTCCAACGCCTTCTACCGGCGCAACCTGGCCGCCGGGCAGAAGGGCCTGTCGGTCGCCTTCGACCTGGCCACCCACCGGGGCTACGACTCCGACCACCCCCGCGTGACCGGCGACGTCGGCATGGCGGGCGTGGCCATCGACTCCATCTACGACATGCGGCAGCTCTTCGACGGCATCCCGCTGGACCGGATGAGCGTGTCGATGACCATGAACGGCGCGGTGCTGCCGGTCCTGGCGCTGTACGTCGTGGCCGCCGAGGAGCAGGGGGTGGCGCCCGAGCAGCTGGCCGGGACCATCCAGAACGACATCCTCAAGGAGTTCATGGTCCGCAACACCTACATCTACCCGCCGGCGCCGTCGATGCGGATCATCTCCGACATCTTCGCGTACACCAGCGAGCGGATGCCGAAGTTCAACTCCATCTCGATCTCCGGCTACCACATCCAGGAGGCCGGGGCCACCTGCGACCTGGAGCTGGCCTACACCCTCGCCGACGGCATGGAGTACCTGCGGGCCGGCGTGGAGACCGGCCTGGACGTCGACCGGTTCGCGCCGAGGCTGTCGTTCTTCTGGTGCATCGGCATGAACTTCTTCATGGAGGTCGCCAAGCTCCGGGCGGCCCGGCTGCTGTGGGCGCGGATCGTCTCCGGCTTCGGCGCGAAGAACCCCAAGTCGCTCTCGCTGCGGACGCACAGCCAGACCTCCGGCTGGTCGCTGACCGCCCAGGACGTCTACAACAACGTGGTGCGCACCTGCGTCGAGGCGATGGCCGCCACCCAGGGCCACACCCAGTCGCTGCACACCAACGCCCTGGACGAGGCGCTGGCCCTGCCCGGCGACTTCTCCGCCCGCATCGCCCGCAACACCCAGCTGCTGCTGCAGCAGGAGTCGGGCACCTGCCGGGTCATCGACCCCTGGGGCGGCTCCTACTACGTCGAGCGGCTCACCCACGAGCTCGCCGAGCGGGCCTGGGCGCACATCGAGGAGGTCGAGGCCGCCGGGGGCATGGCCAGGGCGATCGACGCCGGGCTGCCCAAGCTCCGCATCGAGGAGGCCGCCGCCCGCACCCAGGCGCGCATCGACTCCGGCCGCCAGCCGGTCATCGGCGTCAACAGGTACCGGCCCGACGCCGACGAGCCCATCGACGTGCTCAAGGTCGACAACACCGCGGTACGCGCCGAGCAGGTGGAGAAGCTGCGCCGGCTGCGCGCCGAGCGCGACCCCGCCAGGGTCGAGGAGGCGCTGGCGGCGCTGAGCAAGGGGGCCGAGGGCGACGGGAACCTGCTCGCGCTCTCCATCGAGGCGGCCCGCGCCATGGCCACGGTCGGGGAGATCTCCGACGCGCTGGAGCGGGTCTTCGGCCGGCACGCGGCACAGATCCGTACGATCACCGGGGTGTACCGCGAGGAGGTGGGATCGGGCGTGGACGAGGTACGGGCCGCGTGCGCCGAGTTCGAGCGCCTCCAGGGGCGCCGTCCCCGGATCCTGGTGGCCAAGATGGGACAGGACGGTCACGACCGGGGCCAGAAGGTGATCGCCACCGCCTTCGCCGACCTCGGCTTCGACGTGGACGTCGGCCCGCTGTTCCAGACGCCCGAGGAGGTCGCCCGCCAGGCCGTCGAGGCCGACGTGCACGTGGTCGGCGTGAACTCCCTGGCCGCCGGGCACCTCACGCTCGTGCCGGCGCTGCGCGAGGCCCTGGTCGACCTGGGCGCCGAGGACGTCATGATCGTGGTCGGCGGGGTCATCCCGCCGGGCGACTTCGACGCGCTGCGCGCGGCGGGCGCGAGCGCGATCTTCCCGCCCGGCACCGTGATCGCCGACGCCGCCCGGGGGCTGCTGGCGGACCTGCTCACCCGGCTGGGCCATGACGCGGACGCTTGACGACTACGTCCGCGGGGTGACCGAGGGGTCCAGGGCCTGGATCGGGCGCGCGATCACGCTGGTCGAGTCCTCCCGGGCCGACCACCGGGAGCTGGCCCAGCGGCTGCTGGCCGAGCTGACCCCGCGCGCCGGAGCGGCGCGCAGGGTCGGCATCACCGGCGTGCCGGGCGTCGGCAAGTCCACCTTCATCGACGCCCTGGGCACCCGGCTGACGGGCAGGGGGCACCGGGTGGCGGTGCTGGCCGTGGACCCGTCCTCGACGCGCACCGGCGGGAGCATCCTGGGGGACAAGACCCGGATGTCCCGCCTGGCGACGGACCCGGACGCGTTCATCCGTCCCTCGCCCACCTCGGGCACGCTGGGCGGCGTCGCCCGCGCGACCCGCGAGGCGATGGTCGTGGTGGAGGCGGCCGGGTACGACGTCGTGCTGGTGGAGACCGTGGGCGTCGGCCAGTCCGAGACGGCCGTCGCCGACATGGTGGACACCTTCCTGCTGCTCACCCTGGCCAGGACCGGCGACCAGCTCCAGGGCATCAAGAAGGGCGTGCTGGAGCTCGCCGACGTGATCGCCATCAACAAGGCCGACGGCGCCGAGGGCAGCCCGCACGAGCTGGACGCGCGCAGGGCCGCCAGGGAGCTGGCCGGGGCGCTCCGCCTGCTGGGCGCGGACCGGACGCCTCCCGTGCTCACCTGCAGCGGGCTGACCGGCACCGGGCTGGACGAGCTCTGGGAGCGGATCGTCGCCCACCGCGACGCCCTGGAGGTCTCCGGGGAGCTCGCCGAGCGCCGCCGGCTGCAGCAGGTCCGCTGGACCTGGGCGCTGATCACCGACCGGCTGCTCGCCCGGCTCCGCGAGAACCCCGAGGTCGCGGCGATCATCACCAGGGTGGAGGACGAGGTGCGCGAGGGCCTTCTGACGCCCTCGGCGGCGGCCGACCGCGTCCTCGCGGCCTTCGGCGCGGCCGGCTGACCACCCCGTCGCACGCCGGGCGGCCCGCCGGCGGCGGGACTCCGGTCGCGACCCCCCTCTCACCCAGCGTGACCGGCTGGCAGGGAGACCGGCCCGCCGGGCGGCCGTGAGGGCAGCGGGGGAGGCCGCTCCGGCCGGGGGCGGCGGCGTATATGAGCCTGCTCACTCCCGGCGGAGCCGTAGATACCGCACGCGCTGATTTATCGAAGTCGCGATACGACACGTTCCAATGTTTAAAGCGGGAATGGGGCGGTAAGAGGACCTTCCCCGAAGCGACGGTCACGATCCGGTGACGCGATGTTCCTCGGTGTTCCTTGGTGCTCTCGGTGTTCCTTGGTGTTCCCCCGGTGTTCCTCCGGCGGCCGGAATGGCGGCCGTGGCCGTCGCGATCCCGGTCCCGATCCCGACCTCGACCAGCCGTTGGACGGGCCCCCGGGTTCCCGGCCGGGACACCGTTCCCGTGTCCGGAGGGCCGTGCTCGCCGATGACGGCCACGCGGACGGGGCGAGCGCGCCTCGTCCGGCTCGGCGGACCGCACCCCTTCCGAAGGGGCCCGTACCGAGAAAACCATCCGGAATTAACAAGGAGCGGCGAACAGGATCTATTCTGTTCGCTCTTGAGGGTTTTTAGTGGCATTGCTAAGGTTCGGCAGGAGCAGTGGGGATGCACGTCTGATCCCGTGCGATATGGCGACCGTCCGAACCCTGCGTGTCGACCGTTCGAAAGTACCGTTCGTTTTCTTTCTCCTTCCGGGATGGATGTCATGCACCTGCGGGACGCGAGCCCGCGGACCGAGATCACCTCGCGTCCGGTGTCGCTCACCGCCCTCCGGACGTTCACGGCGTACATCACGCTGCGTGACGATCCGGACGTGTCGAAGACCGGGACCGCGGCCGATCGTGAAGATCACCGTCCGCGTCGGCCCCGCGGCGGGCACGGCCCGTGTCCCTCCCGGCGTCCAGCCCGACCAGGAGTTCGCCGCCGTGCACGAACCGCATCCGGAGACCGACATGCACGACGAGAGGCCGTACGGGGTGATCTCGGATGAACTCCGGGCGCTCTAGTCGCGGCACCGGGCAGACGAAACTGCCCAGGGCGATCAAGATCCTGGTCGCGGGAGGGTTCGGCGTGGGCAAGACCACGCTGGTCGGCGCGATCTCCGAGATCGAGCCGCTGCGCACCGAGGAGACCCTGAGCAACCGCAGCCTCGACATCGACGACCTGTCCGGGGTGGAGACCAAGCGGACCACCACGGTCGCGATGGACTTCGGCCGCATCACCATCGGTGACGACTACCGCCTCTACCTGTTCGGCACCCCCGGGCAGGAGCGCTTCTGGTTCCTCTGGGACGAGCTGACCCTGGGCGCCCTGGGCGCGGTGGTCCTCGCCGACACCCGCAGGCTGGCCGACTGCTTTCCCTCGCTCGACTACTTCGAGCGGTGCGGCACCCCCTTCGTCGTCGCGGTCAACTGCTTCGACGGCGCCCGGCGCTACGAGCTGGACGAGATCAGGAACGGTCTGACGCTGCACGAGGACGTACCGATCGTGCTGTGCGACGCCAGGCGGCGCGAGTGCGGCAAGGAGGTGCTCATCGCCCTGGTGGAGCACGCGATGCACAGGCGGCTGGGCACGTCGCCCCCGCCCCGGCCGGAGGCGGCGTCCCCGGCGCAGCCGGCCGCGATCCACCGGCCGTGACCCGCGGCCTCCGCCAGCCCGCTAGCCCGCTGACCGGCCGGCCGGGCCCGCCGGCCCCGCTGACGACACCGGCCGCGTCCACCGGCCGGGTCCACCGGTCGGGTCCCGCGGCCGGATCGTCGTCCGGCCATCGGCCGGTCGTGCGGCGGTCGTGCGCCGGTCGTGCGCCGTGCAGCCGCCGCCCGTCCGCTCCGGGAGGAGGACCACCACCCCGGAGGGGCTTTTGCCCCTCCGCTAGGGACGAATCCCTCCCCCCGGGACGTGGGCCGGCGGTGCCCCGGACGGGCCGTGCCACGATGGCGGCCACACCGGGAGCCCTACCGTGCGGAGAGACCTCTATGTGTGACGATGCGGACATGCCGCTGAGCGTGACGCGGGCGCTCGGCGAGTACCGGACGCTGCTGGCCGAGCACGGGGTCACCTGGGGCGAGGATCCCGTCTTCTACGTCCGGTCGATGGTCGCCGACGCCTACCTGATGGGGACGACGACCTTCTGGGAGGTCTGCTACGGCATGCTCGGCGCCCGCTACCCCGGGGCGTCGGCCGAGGAGCTCGGCACCCGGCTCGACGAGCTGGACATGGACGAGGTCGTCCGCGCGGTCCTGGCGGGCAGGGTGCTCGGCAACCTCGCCGCGCTCCGCCTGGCCGCCGAGGGCGTCACGCTGGAGGCGCGGGCCCAGGCCGTACTGGACGGCCGGCCGCTGCGCACCACGCTGCTGGTCGACTCCGCGCGGCAGGAACCGGCCACCGTGCTGGTCGACGGGCGGGCCCACGTGATCGCCTCGGGCGGCGCCCGGCTCATCACGATCACGAGCCGCAGCGAGGTGGTCGCCGACGGCGCGCCCGTGGACCTGTCACCGCTGACCCGCGCCGCCCCGGCCGCCCGCCTGCGGGTGCGCGCGGGCTTCCCGTGCAAGTGGACCGTGTACGGCGAGCACGGCCAGGGCTGGTACCCCGAGGGCGCGCCCGCCCGGCACGACTACCACGTGATGCCCTACTTCCACGGGGACGACCTGGTCCTGGACGTCCCGGCCGAGCCGCTGACCGTACGGGTCTCCCGGGGGATGGAGTACGCCTCCGCCGAGGCCGTGATCACCCCGGTGCCCGGTGAGGAGACGCTGGCCGAGCTGGCCCCCGAGCGGCTCTACGACGCCGCGGCACGCGGCTGGTACGGCGGCGACATGCACGTCCACCTCAACTGGGCCGGTGACATGGTGGGCACGCCGGGCCTGGCCGGGGTCATGCAGCACGGCGAGGACCTGCACGTGCTCAACCTGGTCGCCGGCAACGTGTCCTCCGAGCGGGTATACGACGCCGAGGCGCTGGAGCACTGGGCCGGACGCGACCTGCCCTGGTCGGACGCCTCCCACGTGGCCAGGATCGGCGTCGAGTACCGCAACGACCTGCTCGGCCACCTGTACGCGTTCGGCGTGTCGGCCCCGCCGTCGCGCTTCCACACGGGGTTCCTCGGCACCGCCGACTGGCCGCCCAACAGCGTCGCCTGCGAGGAGCTCCGCGCGCTGGGCGCCGTCACCGGCTACAGCCACCCCTTCCACGCGCCGTTCGCCGAGACCGACGCGCCCGACAAGGCCCTGCGGCAGGGACGCGACTGCTCCTCCCGGGAGATCGTCGCCGACGCCGCGCTCGGCCTCGTCGACACGCTCGACGTGCTCAGCCAGACCTCCATCACCGCCACCGCAGCCGTCTACCGGCGCCTGATCGGGGCGGGCAACCGCATCGCGGTCACCGCCGGGACCGACGCGATGGTCTCCTTCACCCGGCGCGGCAACCAGTCCAACCCGCCCGGCTGGGCCCGCGTCTACGCCCGGGTGGACGGGCCGCTGAGCGCGGCGTCGTTCGCCGAGGCGGTCAGGCGGGGGCGTACCTTCGGCACCACCGGGCCCTGGCTGGAGCTGTCGGCCGCCGGGCACGGCCCCGGCGCGACCCTGGACCTCTCACCCGGCGAGCGGATCACGGTCACCGCCCGCTCGATCGGCCCGGAGGTGGAACGGCTGGAGATCCGTACCGCCGACGGCGTCCTGGCCGAGGGGCCACCGGACGAGCTCACCGCCGAACTGGTCGCCGGCGAGCCCACCTACGTCGTCGCCGTCGCCACGGGCGGGCCGCACGAGCGCTCCTTCACCCGCGAGGTGTACGCCCACACCAGCCCGGTCTACCTCGACGTGGACGGCCGCCACGTGGCCAGGGCCGAGGACGTCGCCTGGTGCCTGGAATGGCTGGACACCCTGGAGAGACTGCTGCGCGAGGAGGGCACGTTCGAGGCGCCCGGACAGCTCGGCGACCACCTGGACGTGATCGAGCGGGCCAGAAGGGTCTACCGGGACCGCCTGACCTGACCTGACCTGATCTGACCTGACCTGATCTGACCTGACCTGACCTGACGTGACCTGACCCGGCCGCGGACCCCGTCCCCGCGCTGCCGCGTGCTCCGACCCCGCACCGGCCCCGCGCCGACTCCGCACCGGCCCCGCGCCGTCGCGGGCCCGTCCGGTGCGGTGGGCCCGTCACGGTGCGGTGCGGTGGGCTGTCACGATGCGGTGCGGGCCGGGAGAGCGTGACGCGTGCCGTTCCCGGCACCCCCCGCTCCGAGGGACATGCGAGGCTTGTCGGTATGAACCGCCTGTCCAAGATCGACCTTTCGCGGAAGCTCCCCAAGAAGGAGGCGTCCGCGCGCCTCGACGAGGCCCTCGAACGTCTGCTCCGCCTGCGGCTCACGCTCGGCGGCCAGGTCGGTGAGAAACGCATCGGCCCGCCGCTGTGCGTGGTCTTCGAGGGCTGGGACGCCTCCGGCAAGGGAGGCGCCATCAAGCGCCTGGTGCGCCCGCTGGACCCGCGCCACGTCCGCGTCGCGCAGTTCGCCGCGCCGACCTACGACGAGAAGCGCCACCACTTCCTGTGGCGGTTCTGGCCGGTCCTGCCCGGCTGGGGCGGGATGGCCGTGTTCGACCGCTCCTGGTACGGGCGGGTGCTGGTGGAGCGGGTCGAGGGCTTCGCCACCGAGCGGCAGTGGTCGCGCGCGTACGAGGAGATCGTGGAGTTCGAGCGGACCCTGGTCGCCGAGGGCATGATCATGGTCAAGTTCTGGATGCACGTCTCCGAGGAGGAGCAGCTGCGCCGCTTCCAGGACCGGGCCGACGATCCGCTGCGGGCCTGGAAGCTCACCGACGAGGACTGGCGCAACCGCGAGAAGCGCCCGCAGTACGAGGCCGCCGTGGAGGAGATGCTCGCCCGCACCGACCACCCGGGGGCGCCGTGGCACGTGGTCCCGGGCGACGACAAGCGCCTGGCCCGCGTCACCGTGGTGGAGACCGTCTGCGACGCCGTCGAGGCGGAGCTCGCCGCCCGGGGCCACGAGCCGGCCCCGGCCTCGGCGCGCGCGGACGCCGCGGCGGACGACTGACCGCGGCCCTCTTCGTGGCGCGGAGGGCCGGGCCCCGGCCCCTCCCTCCGTGCCCGGACCCGGTCCGGATCCCCGTCCCGTCCCCGATCCCGGGAGGAGACCGGGGACGGGGAGCGGGGACGGGGAGCGAGGACGGGACGCGGCGCGGGACCGGAGCCGGGACGGGCGCCGTGCAAACGTGGTAGGCACCGGGTATCGGGGTATCCGGCAGGACCGAACGGCTGCCGGTTCGTCAGTGCTTTTCGTCATCGCAGGGGGTGCGGCGCATGCGGTTGAGCTCGCGTCTGGGCAGGCTGGACCGGCGGGTGTTCGCCATGGTGGCGGGCACCAGGGGGGCCGGCCTCGACCGGATCGTGCCCGCGCTGTCCCGCGCGGCCGACAACTCGCTGCTGTGGGCCGGGCTGGCCGGTGCGCTGGCGATCAGCGGACGCCGGCCGTTGCGCCGCGCCGCGACCAGGGGGCTGCTCGCGGTCAGCCTGGCCAGCCCGCTGGTCAACCTGGTCGGCAAGCAGGCCTTCGGCCGCAACCGGCCGTCGGCCGAGGGGCTCCCGGCCAGCCTGATCAAGATGCCGGTCTCCGCGTCGTTCCCCTCGGGCCACTCCGCCTCGGCCGCCGCCTTCGCCGCCGCCGTGGCGATGGAGGCGCCCCGGGCGGTCGCCGTCCCGGTCGCGCTGCTGGCGGCCGGAGTCTGCTTCTCCCGCGTCTACACCGGCGTGCACTACCCCGGCGACGTGCTCGCGGGAGCCGCGATCGGGGTGGCGGCGGGGCTGATCACCCGTCGCATCTGGCCCGAGGCCGGTGAGGCCGGGCAGGCCCGCGCCGCGCTCACCGCGCCCTCGGCGCGGCTGGACCCCGACGGCGAGGGGGCGATCGCCGTGGTGGACGACGCCGCCGAGGCGGGCGTCGCCCAGGAACTGCGCGCGGCCCTGCCCCGGGCCGAGGTCGTCGAGGTGACGCGGGGCGCCGACCTCGGGTCCGCCCTGCGGGACGCGGCCGCCCGGGCCAAGGTGCTCGTCGTGGCCGGGGGCGACCCCGCGGTCGACCTCGCCGCCCAGGAGACGGCGGGCGGGGCCACCCCGCTGCTGGTCGTGCCCACCGGGGGCCGTGGCCGCTTCGCCCGCGCGCTCGGGGTGGAGAGCGTCCAGGAGGCCGTGGACGCGTACCACAACGGCGACCTCGTCGCCGTCGACGTCGGGGAGGTGGCGGGCCGGACGTTCGTCAACAGCGCCACCGTGGGCGTCCACCCGGCCCTGATGGAACGCAGGGAACGCAGGAAGCGCCGGATCGGCAAGTGGCCCGCCCTGCTCTGGGCCATGGCCGAGCTGCTCGGCCCGGAAGGCGCGCGCCCCGTCGAGCTGGTCGTGGACGGCGTGCCCCGCCGCGTCTGGACGGTGTTCGTGGGCAACTGCCTGCACGAGCCGCGCGGCGGAGCCCCCTCCCGCAGGCACCGCCTGGAGGACGGGCTGCTGGACATCCGCGTGCTCGCCGCCGCCGACCGGCTGCCCCGGGTACGGGTCTTCCTCAGCCTCCTTGCCGGGAGGGTGAAGCTGTCGCAGCACTACCAGCAGTGGCAGGCCGACACGTTGCGCCTGTCGGCACCCTCGGGACGGCTGCTGCTGGCCCGTGACGGCGAGACGTTCACCGTCACCGGAGAGGTGGAGTTCACCAAGCGCCCGCGGTCGCTGCTGGTGATCCGCCCGGCGGGCTGAGCGCCGTCCGCGCCCCCTTCCCGGAGGGGGACGGGACGGTGGCTGCGGGGCCCGCGGCGCCCGGAGGCCGGGAACGGCCCGGCGATCCGGTGCTGTTTGACGCACCGTGACGGATACGGCAATAGTTGTGCGGTGACTGCCCCCCGTATTCTCTCGTGTGCCCTGGTCACCCTGGTGGCCCTGACCGCCTGCAGCTCCGCCGGCGACCCCGTGGTCGGCCCGGCGACCGCGGGCGGAGTCGTGGGAACGGACCAGGGAGCCGGTGGCCGTACCTCCTCCGGGGCGCCCAGTTCCCCGCCCGGCGCCGTGGCGCTGACGCCCGACGAGTACCGCGCGGAGCTGGAGAAGGCGCGCGACCCGGTCCGCGACGCGGTGAAGAGGCTCGCCGGGACCGGCGGGCTGAAGACGCTCGGCAGGCAGCTGGAGCGGACCACGACCGCGGTGGACGGCGCGGTGACCCGGCTGGCCGCGCTGGCCCCGCCCGCCGAGGTGAAGGCCCAGCACGACGGGTACGTCGGGGCCCTGCGCGAGCTGTCGGCCGCCCTCGGCAGCGCCCGCCAGGACGCCGCGTCCCAGCAGCTGTGCACCGGCCCGGCCGTGCTGACCAACATGGACCGGGAGGGCGCGCTGGACACGGTGGAGAAGGCGGCCGAGGCGCTGAACGGGTACCCGGCGAGCGTCGTCCCGGTCAAGGCGGCCAAGGAGCGCGACCGGCGGCTGTCCAACGGCAGCTTCATCACCTCGGAGAGCCGGACGGGCCGCGGCTCCCTCGAGGTGCGCAACGGCAACCCGCAGGACGCCGTCGTCATCATGACGCGCGGCGGCAGGAAGGTCGTCGGCGTGTACGTCCGCAAGAAGTCGAACTTCAAGATCCAGGGCGTGCGGGACGGCAACTACAAGATCTTCTACACCTTCGGCGAGGACTGGGACTCCAAGGCCCGCACCTTCACCCGGTCGTGCGACTTCCAGCAGTTCGGCAAGAGCGTGCGGTTCACCACCGTCACCACCGCGACCCAGATCCGCTGGTCCACGTGGAGGATCACGCTGCACAACGTCATCGGCGGGAACGTGAAGCCCAAGAAGGTCAACCCGGGCGACTTCCCCGGCTGAGCCGCGCCCGCCCGCGAGGACCGTGCCCTCGTGCCCTCGTGCCCCCGAACCCCCGAACCCCCGACCCCCCGAACCCTCCGTGCTCCCGCGAACGCGAAGACCGCGCCCCCGTCCACGGGAGCGCGGTCTTCGCGCTCTGCTGTGAGGCCGCGGGCCGGTCAGGTGGAGAAGAGCATTCCCACCCAGCTGCGCTGGCGGTGGTGACCGTAGTGGCCGCCGTGGTGCGGGGCGCCCCACGCGGGGGCGCCGTAGGCGGGGGCGCCGTAGGCGGGGGCTCCGTGCGCGGGCGGCGGGGGCGGGGGCGGGGGCGCGCCGTGGGACTGCTGTGCCCACTGGCTCTCCATGCGGGTCAGTGTCTCGAGCTCGCCGTAGTCCAGGAAGATTCCGCGACAGCTCTCACACTGGTCGATGTGAACGCCGTTGCGCTCGTAGGTGCGCATGGCACCCCGACACTTGGGGCACTGCATCTGGTTGTTCTCCTTGCTCGGACGTGGTTACCGACGTAACCACAACCTACTGCGTGGGCACACTATGGCAGGCGCTTCGATGCCGGACAATCCTGAGGCAGGACTCGACCAGGACCTCCTCCACCTCGTCCAGCGGTCGCGCCTGCCGCTCCGCCGTGGCCACCGCGGCCGCCGCGAGCTGCACGGTCATCGCCTGCGCCGGGACCTCCAGCCGCTCCCACGGGTCGCCGTCCGCGGGGACGGCGACCCCGCCCGCGGCGCGGTAGGCCGCCAGGAAGCGGTGCCACACCTCGGGGTCCAGCAGCCCGGCCGCGAACCAGGCGGCCGGCCGGGACAGGTCCCAGGCCTGGTCGCCGACGCCCAGGTCGTCGACGTCGATGAGGATCCACTCGTCCGGGGCGCGGACCAGCTGGCCCATGTGCCAGTCGCCGTGGGTCAGCCCGGCGCCCGGAGCGCCGGCACCCGTACCCGGATCGGCGTCGAGGGGCAGGCAGGTGAAGGCCCGGCGCACGACCAGCTCCGCGGCGGAGCCCTCCCCGAGCCGGGCGACGGTCGTGCCCACCCGCGCGGGACCGCCCGCGGCCCGCAGCGGGAGGAGCGTCCCCGCCGGTACGGCGTGCAGCCGCGCCAGCAGCCGGGCGGCCGCCTCCCAGGGCGCCGCGTCCGGGTCGTCGTGGTCCACCGGCGTCCCGGCCGGCCAGACGGTGACCAGCCGGTCCCCGGCGGTCATGACCTCCTCGGTCACCGGACGCAGCACGATCCCGCGCAGCGCCGGGTGGGCGACGGCCCGCATCCGCTCCACCAGCGGTTCCCGCTCCGCGCCGGGCGCGTGCGCCTTGACCACGACGGGACCGGCCCGCACGATGATCACGTCCGGTCTGGTCGGCATCACCGTGCCGGGCACGCCGCCGTACCGGAGGCCGATCCGGCGCAGCCGGTCGATCAGGTCCTCGCTCTCCATCCGGCAAGTGAACCACCGATCGGCGCCCGCGCATCCGGGCGAATAGGGTGCGGGCATGAGGATCGGTTTCGCGGTGCCGGTGTCGGGGTCCTGGGCGACACCGGCCAACATGGCGCGGGTCGCCCGCAGGGCCGAGGAGCTCGGCTACCACGAACTGTGGACCTTCCAGCGCCTGCTCTACCCGCGGGGCCACGGGATGGGCCCGGTCTACCGCAGCGTGCACGACCCGGTGGTCACGCTCGCCTACCTGGCCGGGCTGACCGAGCGGATCCGGCTGGGGGTGGCGGTGCTGAACATCCCGTTCGCCTCGCCCGCGCTGCTGGCCAAGCAGCTGGCGAGCCTGCAGGCGGTCTCGGGCGGGCGGCTGGACGCCGGTCTCGGGCTGGGCTGGCTGCCCGAGGAGTTCGCGGCCTCGGGGGCGTCGTTCGAGCGGCGCGGGCGGCGCGCGGAGGAGTTCGTCCCGCTGCTGCGCCGGTTGTGGACCGAGGAGACCGTGGAGCACCGCGGCGAGTTCTACGACCTGCCGGCGGCGCACCAGGATCCCAGGCCGCCGTCGGTGCCGCCCATCCTGCTGGGCGGGTCGGCGGACGTGGCGCTGCGGCGCGCGGGCCGGCTGGCGGACGGCTGGATCAGTTCGAGCCGCGAGGACCTCGACGGCATCAATGAAAAAATCTACATTGTAAAGGAAGCGGCCCGTCACGCCGGACGCGATCCCGGGACGCTGCGGTTCGTCACCCGGGGCGTCACACGCGTCCGCCCGGCGGGAGCGGCCGGCCGCGAGGCGCTGACCGGCTCGTTCGAGGAGATCCGGGGCGACGTCGCCGCGCTGGGGGCCAGGGGCGTCACCGAGGTCTTCCACGATCTCAACTTCGACCCGGAGATCGGGTCACCGGACGCCGACCCCGCGGGGTCGATGCGCCGGGCGGAGGAGGCCCTGGAGGCGCTCGCGCCCTGAGCAGGCGCTCGGGTATCACCACAGACCGGTCCGCACGATGTACGGCCGGGGGAGCGGGGGCGGGCCTGCCGACGAAGGGCCGCTCCGGTACCTGTCATCCTTGGTCCTGTACTCATCGACAGGGAGCAGGGGAGAACGGTGGACGAGCGCAAGCCGATCGAGTGCTGGTTGTCGGACATGGACGGTGTCCTCGTCCACGAAGGACACCCGGTGCCCGGTGCCGACGAGTTCATCCGCCGCCTGCGCGAGTCCGGCAAGCGGTTCCTGGTCCTGACCAACAACTCGATCTACACCCCGCGCGACCTGGCCGTCCGGCTGCGCGCCGCAGGCCTGGACGTCCCGCCGGAGGCGATCTGGACCTCCGCGCTGGCCACGGCCAGGTTCCTGGACGGCCAGCGGCCCGGCGGCTCGGCGTACGTGGTGGGGGAGGCGGGGCTGACCACGGCCCTGCACGAGATCGGCTACGTGCTGACCGACCTCGCCCCCGACTACGTGGTCCTCGGCGAGACCCGCACCTACAGCTTCACCCAGATCACCCGGGCGATCCGGCTGATCGAGGGCGGTGCCCGGTTCATCGCGACCAACCCCGACCCGGTCGGGCCGTCCAACGAGGGGTCGCTGCCGGCGTGCGGCGCCGTCGCCGCGATGATCACCAAGGCGACCGGGGTGGAGCCGTACTTCGTGGGCAAGCCCAACCCGATGATGATGCGCAGCGCGCTGCGGGCCATCGACGGCCACAGCGAGACCACCGCGATGATCGGTGACCGGATGGACACCGACATCGTCTCCGGCATGGAGGCGGGGCTGCACACGATCCTGGTGCTCAGCGGGGTCGTCAGCAAGGACCAGGTCGACCGCTACCCGTTCCGCCCGTCCCGGGTGGTCGACTCGGTCGCCGACCTGATCGAACTGATCGACTAGGGGGCGTCCGGTCCCTTTCCGCTCCGTCGCCGGACGCTGCGCGGAGCGGGGCGGTGCGAAGGGGCGGGACCGCGCGGGGCGCGGGACCGTCCGGGCGGGGTCAGCCGATCAGGGCGGGCAGGCGGGTGACGGTGCCGGCGAGATAGGCGCCGAGCTCCGGGGGGACGAGGTTGAGGGCGGAGAGCGCGGCGGGGTCGAGGGGGAGGCGCATCACCTCGTAGTGGCCGCGCGCGGGGTCGTCGAACTCCGGGCCGCAGCGCAGCGCCGGGTCCATGGAGACCAGCCGGCAGCCGTACACGTGCTGGGTCTTGACGCCCTCGTCGCGGACGCACTCCAGGGTGGTCAGCGGGGTGACCGCGGAGACCACGGCGCCGAGCTCCTCCATGACCTCGCGGTGCAGGGTGTGCTCCAGCGAGGCGTCCTCGGGCTCGACGTGGCCGCCCGGGATCGACCAGTAGAGCTCCTTGCCCGGGACCGTGCGCCGGAACAGCACCAGCCGGTCGTCGTCATCGAGGAGAACGGCGCGGACGCTCGGCACGACGGGCATGCGGCCATTGTGTCACGCCGTCCCCGGCGGCTTGCCCCGCCCGCGAGACCCCTTCCCGGGTGCACGCGGCCGTGCGGAGGCGCGGCCGTGCGCGGGGGCGGGACGGTCAGCGCTGGTCCCCGCGCAGGCGCTTGAGGTCGGAGCGCCGCTTCTTGGCGGCGATCCGCCGTTCGACCGCGCCCCGGCTCGGCTTGGTCGGGCGGCGCTTCTTGGGCGGCGGGGCGATCGCCTCGCGCAACGTCTGGGCCAGCCGCATCTCGGCGGCCTCGCGGTTGCGCAGCTGGGAGCGGAACTCCGAGGCCGCGATGGTGATCACGCCGTTCACCAGGCGGGGGCCGAGCCGTTCGAGGGCGCGGGCCTTGAAGACGGGGCCGAGCGCCTCGGTGGCGGCCAGGTCGAAGCTGAGCTCGACCCGGCTGTCGGTGGTGTTGACCCCCTGCCCGCCGGGCCCGGAGGAGCGGGAGAACCGCCAGCCGAGCTCGGCCTCGGGGATGGAGACCGAACCGTTGACCTGGAGCGGGCCGGGCATGGGGACCTCCTTCTCGCTGCTCGCGGGACGCGTTCCCGGCCGGGTGCGGCCGGGCGCGGGGTGCGTTCCCAGGGTATCCAGGGGGGACGGGCGCGGACCACAGGGTTTCATGCCCGTCCGGGATGTGATCACCGGTTTCCGGGGGTCCCGTCCGCGCGGGCCCCGGCACGGCCTTGTGGCGGGAGGTTTCCTTCCGTCACAGTTGCCCGGAGAAGACCTTCGCCCGGGGCCGCGCGCCCGGCGGAGGCGCACACCGCCGGCATCGGTCGCGGCGGGACATCCGGTACGGGAGGCGGGGACGCATGGGCACGATCGTCGGTGTGCACGGCATCGGCAAATACCGGTACTACCGCGAGGCGGGCAACTCGGTCACCGGTGCCGCCACGGCGATGCGCGACAAGTGGGACCGCTACCTGCACATGGGACTGACCGGGGGCAGGCCGTACGCGAAGGAGCGCTACGTCACGGAGATCGCCTACTACGCCCACCTGCTCGGGGAGAAGAAGGACGAGACGGCGCGCGCGGTGCAGAGCATGGACGCCGGGGCCCAGAAGGTCCTCGTCGCCTGGGCCGGGCAGCTCGACGCGGTGGGGGAGGGGGTGACCGGGGCCCTGAACCGGGTGGCCGGCTGGCTGCTGGGCCGCCTTCAGGGCAACGCCGCCGACTTCGCCAGGCTCTTCTGCCCCGAGGTGGCCGCCTACATGGCCGCCGGGAGCCAGGCGCGGGCCAGGTCGCGGGCGGCCGTGGCCGAGGTGATCAGGCGCAACCGTCCCCGGGTGGTGATCGCGCACTCGCTGGGCAGCGTGGTGACCTACGAGACGCTCTGGGCCAACCCCGACCTGGAGGTCGAGCTGCTGATCACCCTCGGCAGCCCGCTGGGCATGCGCAACGTCATCTTCGAGCACCTGGTGCCCGCCCCGGTCGACGGCCGGGGCGAGCGGCCCCGCTCGGTCGGCCGCTGGGTCAACATCGCCGACAAGGACGACATCGCGGCGATCCCGCCGGGCCTGCGGACCTGCTTCACCGGGGTGGACCAGGAGGCCCTGGTCGACCTCGACTGGATCGACTTCCACACCGTGGAGAAGTACCTGGGCTGCGGCGCCCTGAACGCGCACCTCAAGCCGTACCTGGGCTGAACGGCCCGGCGGGGCCGGGCGCCCGCCTGTGCGGTCCCTGTTCATCCTGCCGTGAGCCGCAGGCCACGACGGGGAAAGGTCGGCCGGTTGCACTGGGGGCGTGGAGCAGAAGCCGTCACGCAGAGCGTTCCTTTCCATCGCCGCCGCCGGTACGGGCGGCCTGTTGCTGACCGGGGCCTCTCTCGCCTCGCCGAGCGTCTCCCTCGCCTCGCGGGCCCTGGCCGCCGACCCGTTCACCCTGGGCGTCGCCTCGGGCGACCCGTCGGCGGACGGCGTGGTGCTGTGGACCAGGCTCGCCCTCGACCCGCTGGGCCTGAACGGCCGAGGGGGGATGCCGAGCCGGGACGTGGACGTGGAGTGGCAGCTCGCCACCGACGAGCGGTTCTCCCGGGTGGTCCGCAGGGGCACCGAGAGCGCCCGCTGGAGGCGGGCGCACAGCGTCCACATCGAGGTCGAGGGCCTGGAGCCCGGCAGGGAGTACTTCTACCGCTTCCGGGCCGAGGGGCGGCTGTCCCCGGTCGGGCGCACCCGCACCACCCCGTCGGCCCCCCCGGCCCCCTCGTCCGGGTCGTCCGGGTCGTCCGGGTCGTCGTCGGGAGCCCCGGCACTGTCGGCGTCGGCCTCGCTCACCTTCGCGGTCGCGGCCTGCGCCCACTACGAGCACGGTTTCTACACCGCGTACCGGAGGCTGGCCGAGCAGGAGCCGGATCTGGTCGTGCACCTGGGCGACTACATGTACGAGTACGGCCCCCGGGGGTACGCGGCGCTCGGCGGGAGCGTCCGGCAGCACACCCCGGGCCCGTGCGTGACCCTGGCCGACTACCGGATGCGGCACGCGCAGTACAAGAGCGACACCGACCTGCAGGAGGCGCACGCGGTCGCGCCCTGGCTGGTCTCGTTCGACGACCACGAGATCGAGAACAACTGGGCGGCGGACGTGTCCAGCTCCGGCGCCCCGGCCTTCGCCAGGCGCAGGGCCGACGCCTTCCAGGCGTACTACGAGAACATGCCGCTGCGCCGGACCAGCGTGCCCGGCGGGGCGGCGATGCGCGTGCACCGCAGGGTGGACTGGGGGCCGCTGGCCCGCTTCCACCTGCTCGACACCCGGCAGTTCCGCGACGACCAGGCCTGCGAGGACGGGCTGCGGTCCGGTTGCGACGACCGGCTCGCGAGCGGGCGCACCCTGCTCGGCAGGGACCAGCGGGAGTGGCTGCTGGACGGCCTGGCCACCTCGGAAGCCCGCTGGAACCTGGTGGGCCAGCAGATCCTGATGGCCCAGCGCGACGTCAAGGTGGGGCCGGGCACCGAGGTCAACATGGACTCCTGGGACGGCTACGCCGCGGAGCGCACCCGCCTGCTGACCGGTTTCCAGAAGTCGGGCGCGGCCAACCCGGTGGTGCTGACCGGTGACGCGCACATGCACCACGCGGCCGACCTGAAGCTCGACTTCGACGACCCCGACTCGCCCCGGGTGGCGGTGGAGCTGGTCGCCTCCTCGATCGCCAGCGACGGCGACGGCTACCGAGACGAGGGCCGGATCGCCGAGACGATGGCGGAGAACCCGCACATCTCCTACCTGGACCAGAGGCGCGGGTACATCGTCTGCCGCGTCACCGCCGAGAAGCTCGACGCCGACTTCCGCGTCCTGGAGCGCATCAGCAGGAAGGGCGCCCCGGCGAAGACCGGTGCCCGGCTCACCATCCCGGCAGGACAGGCCTCACTGACCTGAGCACCAGAGGAATCCGTCCGGATTTGGTGGATGATGCCGCGTATGAGGCCAACCACCACGAGGCTCGGCGCCGCGGTTCTCACCGCGGCGCTGGGCGGCACCCTCCTCGCCCACACGCCCGCCGCGACCGCCGCGACGGCCGGACCCGCCTTTCCGCAGTCCGCCTCCCAGGCGTCCGGTTCCCCGGCGTCAGGCTTCTCGGCGTCCGGCTTCTCGGCGTCCGGCAGGGCGGCTGCCGACTTCGGGTACACCATCTCCTTCCCCCGGCACGTCCGCCGGGGCGGCTCCCTCGTCTACACCGTCAAGATCAAGAACAGGAAGGCCAAGGGACAGCACTACGTGATGCTCGCCGGGACCTTCTCCACCCGCTTCCGCAGGATCAAGGTGATCTCCAAGCCGCGGAGCGTCAGCTGTTCCGTCAAGCGCCGCAGCCTGTCCTGCTGGATCACCTCCCTCGACCGGGGCGACGCGACGGCCGTGC
This sequence comes from Streptosporangium sp. NPDC050855, assembly GCF_044456585.1. Taxonomy (NCBI): domain Bacteria; kingdom Bacillati; phylum Actinomycetota; class Actinomycetes; order Streptosporangiales; family Streptosporangiaceae; genus Streptosporangium; species Streptosporangium sp. NPDC050855. The sequence continues at coordinate 27,094 of NZ_JBITFY010000017.1, read as the reverse complement.
GGATCCGCGCCTGGGCCGGTTCGCGCCGCGGCACCGCCGCGGTGAGGTTCGGCGCGATCACCACCTCCGACGCCAAGGCCGACAGGGGCAGGCTCGTCAAGAAGGTCCGGCGCACCATCAAGGCCGACACGCGCATCCGCTGACCCGGTGACCACCCGGATGCCCGGCGTCAGGGGCGTGCCCCGGCCGGGTTCCGGGGGCGCGCGGGAACGGCGGCGCCCGCCGGGCTCCCCGCGGCGCGCAGGAAGTCCTCCACCACGAGCGTGGCGGCGCCCAGCGTGACGGAGTCGACGCCGAGACGGCCCAGCCCGATGGAGACCGTCCTGTACGGCTGCGCCAGGCAGTTGTCCGCGGCGACCTTCCTGATCCTCGGCAGCAGGTGCTCGCCGAGCAGCACCCCGGCCCAGCCGCCGATGATGATCCGTTCGGGGTTGAACATGTTGATCAGGTTGGCCAGGCCGACGCCCAGGTAGGTGACGGTCTCGTCGATCACCGGGGAGCCGCCGGTCACCAGCTCGGCCAGCGCGGCCTGCTCGTCGACGGTCTCGGTCCACACCCCGGCCCGTTCCAGGATGCCCCTGGCCCCGACGTACGCCTCCAGGCAGCCCCGCGCGCCGCAGTGGCAGCGGTGCCCGCCGATCGCGATCTTCGTGTGGCCCCACTCACCGGCGCTGCTGTCGGCGCCCAGGTACGTGGTCCCGTCGGTGATGATGCTCGCCCCGACCCCCGAGCCGATCAGCACCACGACGGCGTGCCGGGCGCGGCGCCCCACGCCGAACCACAGCTCGGCCTGGCCCATCGACCGGGCGCCGTTGTCCACGAAGAGCGGCAGGTCCGTGCCCGCCCGCAGGAGCCTGCCCAGCGGCACCCCGTCCCAGCCCAGCGTCGGGGCGTGGATCAGCGCGTCGGGCCCGGGCTCGACGATCCCGGGGACGCCCACCCCCACGCCCAGCACGCGCTCCGCGGGCACGCCGCTCTCGCCGAGGAGCGCGTCGATCCCGGACAGGACGTGGCCGACGACCAGGTCCGCGTCGTGCCGGACCGGGCTGAGCGCGTACTCGGCGCGGCCCTGGCGGTTCATGTCCAGGTCGAAGAGCTCGGCGCGCACGTGCGTCTCGCCGACGTCGACGCCGATGGTGTAGCCGTGGGTGGTGTTGACGCGCAGCAGCACCCGGGGCCTGCCGCCGTCGGAGTCGACCAGGCCGGCCTCGACGACGACCCCGCTCTCCAGCAGGTCACCGGTCACGTTGCTCACGGTGGCGGGGCTGAGCCCGATGGTCTCGCTGAGTTCCTGGCGGCTGGCGGGCCCGTCGAAGTAGAGGGCGCGCAGCACGGTCGCCCGGTTGCCTCGACGTAGATCACGGACGGTTCTCTGCGCTGCGCCGATCATGACCGACATCCTAGATAACGCCCAGGAACGGGAGGGTCTCGTTCCCGGCTCGAAAGTGGTTCCGGGCCGGAACGGTACGGGCTCCTAGCGTCCGGCGGACGCGGACGCGGACGCGAACGCGTAGCCGAACAGGGCGTCCTTGGGAGCGGTCGCCAGCGTCCGCGCCGTCGAGGGCCTGATCCCCGGGTAGGGGCCCTTGCGCACGGTGCCGCGCAGCAGCGTGAGCCTGCCGGCGCGCGGGGCGGCGACGACCAGGCCGCGCCCCCCGACCGCGGTCAGGGCCGCGCCGAAGTCCCCGCCCTTGCCGGTGACCAGCAGGTCGCCGTGCCGGGTGAGGCCGCCGGAGCGGGTCCCCGCCAGGATCTGGACGGCGTTCTCGCCCGGTACGCCGATCGCCAGCTCGTCGTCGCCGTCGCCGTTGAGGTCCCCGGCGGCGAGGGAGGCGCCGAAGCGGTCGAAGTAGCGCGGCCGGCCGTTCAGGGAACGCTGCGACCACCCCTCGGAGGTGGCGGCGCGCAGCCCTGCGGAGGAGCCGTAGACGACGTGCACGGTGCCGTCGCCGTAGTCCATGGCCCGCTGGTTTCGCGACAGGCCCTCGCCCGGTACGCCGATCGCCAGGTCGTCGCGGCCGTCGGCGTCGAAGTCGCCGGTGGTCAGGGCCGAGCCGAAGAAGTCCCACACCTCGGCGCGCCCGCCGATCCCCGGGGTGTCCTGGGTGAGCAGGACGGCCCTGCGGCGCCGGACGTCGAGCACGGTGACCGCACCCTGGCCGTTCTTCAGCATCGTGTCCGCGGGCGCGCCCACGGCGATCTCGGCGCGGCCGTCCCCGTCGAAGTCCCCGGTGGCGAGCACCGCGCCGAACTGGTCGGTCTCGCGCTCGTGCTGCCCGACCCAGCCGGTCCTCTGGGTCACCATGGAGGGCCTGCGGCCGGTGAGCCCGTACACCCCGACGGCGCCGCCGCCCAGCCCGGGGGCGCCGATCGCCAGCTCGTCGTCGCCGTCGCCGTCCAGGTCCCCCGCCGCGAGCGCGGCCCCGAACCGGCCGGGCACCCGCTTGTGGCCCAGGTCCCCGGCGTCGATGGTCTCGCCGGGACGCAGCCCGCCGGCGGAGCCGTGGAAGAGCCGTACCGCGCCGTCGCCGTCGGCCCCGGGCCGGGAGCGGTCCTCCTCGGAGACGCCCACGGCCAGGTCGGCGCAGCGGTCGCCGTCGAAGTCGCCGGTCGCCAGCGCCGAGCCGAACGCGTCCCCGGTCTCGCTCCCGTCCGTTCCGCGGTCCGGTCGCCCGTCGTCGTCCGTCGCTCCGCGGTCCGGCCGCTCGTCGTCCGGCTCGGCGCGTTCGGTGTGCCCGGCCTGCTCGACGCCGGCGTCCTGGGTGAGCCTGCGGGCGGTGCGCAGGCCGTACAGGACGGTGACCGATCCGGCGCGGGCGTGCCCGCCCGTCCTGGTGTACGGCGCGGCGACCGCGAGGTCGGCGCGCCCGTCGCCGTCGAAGTCCGACGGCACGCCGGAGCAGGCGCCCGAGGCGTGGGCGGCCGGGGGAGAGGCGGCCGGAGCGGAAGCGGCCGGAGCGGCGGCGGAGGCGGCGGCGGGGACGAGGGCGGGGCAGGCGAGCGCCACGGACACCAGGGCGGCGGGGGCGAGAAGCACGGCTCTCATGCTCGTGATGGTTCCTGGTGATTCGGTCCCCCGGCCCACCGGGACGTGACGTTCACATGGCCGGTACGCGTAGAGAACATGCCAGGATTGGCGCATGGAAATCGACCTGGCCGACCTGGGGTTCTGGCGGCGGCCGCTCAAGGAGCGGCACGAGGCGTTCGCGCGGCTCCGGCAGCTGGACCGGCCGGTGTTCTTCGAGGAGAAGCGGGTCCCGCTGCTCCGTTCGGGCAAGGGGTTCTACGCGCTGGTCCGGCACGCCGACGTGGTCGAGGCCAGCCGCAACGCCAAGGTGTTCTCCAGCGAGCCGGGCGTGACCAGTCCCGAGCCGCCCGGCTGGGTCAAGCACGTGTTCGGCGAGTCCATGGTCAACATGGACGACCCCCGGCACGCCCGGCTCCGGCGCATCGTCTCGCGCGCGTTCAGCCCGAAGATGCTGGCCGGCCTGCAGGACGACATCGACGCCGCGTGCGCGCGGATCGTCGACGACGTCACGGCCTCCGGGCCCGGTGACTTCGTCGGCCAGGTGGCCGCGAAACTCCCCATCCACGTCATCTGCGACATGATGGGCGTCCCCGACGACGTGCGGGCCAGGGTCCACAGGCACGTCGACATCTCCACCGCCTACTCCGGCGTGCGGCCCAGCCTGGCGCAGACCGTCAGGATGGCCGCGCAGAACACGCTCGCGCTGCTCGCCCTGCAGCGCCTGGTGATCGACCTGGGCAGGGAACGCGCCGGGCAGCCGCGCGGCGACCTGGTGTCGGCGCTGGTCACCGCGAACGTCGACGGCGAGCGGCTGACCGACCGCGAGCTCGGGTCGTTCTTCACACTGCTGCTGGTGGCGGGGAACGAGACGGCCCGCAACACCATGGCGCACGGCATCAAGCTGCTGACCGACAACCCCGAGCAGCGGCGGCTGCTGACCGAGGACTTCGACGCGCGCATCGGCGGCGCCATCGAGGAGATGGTCCGCTACATCTCCCCGATCATGCAGTTCCGCCGCACCGTCACCGAGGACCACGACCTGCGGGGCCTGCACCTCAAGGCGGGGGACAAGGTCGTGCTCTTCTACGGCTCGGCCAACCGCGACGAGAGCGTCTTCCCCGACCCCGACCGGTTCGACATCACCCGCGACACCAAACCCCACGTGGGCTTCGGCGGTCCCGGCCCGCACTTCTGCCTGGGCGCCAACCTCGCCCGGCAGGAGATCCGGACCATGTTCCGCGAGCTGTTCACCAGGCTGCCGGAGATCCGGTCGGTCGGCGAGCCCGAGCTGCTGGTGTCCAACTTCGACAACAGCGTCCGCAGCCAGGCGTTCACCTTCTGAGGACGCCCTTCCGGGAGGGCCCCGCCGCCTTCCGGAGCCCCTCGTCCCGTCCGCTCCCGGCACCTCCTCGGGCCCGTGCCCGCCTCGGCCCGTGCCCGTCCCGGCGCGGGCCCGCGGCCGCCCGTCCCGGGCGGCTCACCTGCCCGGATCGGGAGCCGTCACCGGGCAGTTCATCCTGTGCTCCGGCCGGACCAGCACGTTCTCCCGGATGGTGAGGAGGGTGATCAGCGCGGACAGGCCCAGCATGGCCGCGCTGACCAGCATCGTCGTGCGGAACCCGGCGGTGAAGATCTCCGGGGAGGTGAAGGCGGTGCCGGTCAGCCCGACCAGCGGCGGGATCGCGGCCACCGCGAGCAGCCCGCCGGTCCTGGCGACGGCGTTGTTGACGCCGCTGGCCACCCCGGCGTGCCGCTCGGCGGCGGTGGCCAGCACGGTCGCGGTGAGCGGCGCCACCGCCGCGGAGAGCCCCAGGCCGAACAGCGCCGCAGGGAGCAGCACGTCCACCACGTACGACGAGCCGGGGCCGATCCGCGACATCAGCAGCAGGGCCCCCGCGCAGATCACCAGGCCGGCCGTCATCGGCAGCCGCGGCCCGACCCTCCTGGCCAGCTCGCCCGCCCGCGACGACAGCAGCAGCATCAGGATCGTCACCGGGATCATCGAGGACCCGGCGGCCAGCGGCGAGAAGCCCGACGACACCTGCAACTGGACGACCAGCAGGAAGAAGACCACGCCCATGGCGGCGTACATGACGAACGTGACGACGTTGACCGCGGTGAACACCCGGGAGGCGAAGACGTCGACCGGCACCAGCGCCCGGGGCGAGCGCCTGATCTCCACCCAGACGAAGGCCGCCCCCAGCAGCACGCCCACCACGATCGGGACGACCTCCAGGTCGATCAGGCCGTAGGTGATCCCGGCCAGCGCCAGCGCCGCCAGCGCCGCGCCCAGCACGTCGAACCGGCCCTCCGCGCCGGGGTTCCTGCTCTCGGGCACGTGCCGCAGCGCGACCACCACCACGAGCGCGGCCAGCGGCAGGTTGATCAGGAACACCCAGCGCCAGCCGGCCGTCTCCACCAGCCACCCGCCGAGCAGCGGGCCGACGGCCGCGGCCACCCCGCCCAGGCCCGACCACGCCCCGATCGCCCTGGGCCGGTCCTCGGGCGCGAAGGACGCCTGGATGATCGCCAGGGAGCCGGGGGTGAGCAGTGCCCCGCCGACGCCCTGGAGCGCGCGGGCCCCGATCAGCGTCTCCACGTTCGGCGCCAGGCCGCACAGGGCCGACGCCACGGCGAACCAGGCCACCCCGATCAGGAAGATCCGGCGCCTGCCGTAGCGGTCGCCGAGCGAGCCGCCGAGCAGGATCAGGCCCGCCAGGGTGAGGGTGTAGGCGTTGACCGTCCACTGCAGACCGGCCATGTCGGCGTCGAGGTCGGCACCGAGGGCGGGCAGGGCCACGTTGACGACCGTGCCGTCCAGCAGGGCGATGCCCGAGCCGAGCACGGTGGTGAGCAGGACCCAGCGTCCCGCCGTGGAGCCGAACCGCAGATGACCGTTGTCCATACCGCTCATCATCGCGGACGCCCGTGAGCACTCCGCCGGCGCACGCGATTCCTGAAGTGTCGTGCATCTCTGGTAGGACGGGTCCTGTCACTTACGCCCGAGGGGAGCCTGCCATGGACCACAGCGAGTTCGACGACAAGGTCGACGGTCTCTACAAGGGGCGGTACGCCGGCCTGCCCATCGAGGGCCTGCGCCCGCCGGGCGCCCCCATGCCCGTGGCGGGCGAGACCGCCTGGCGTCTGTCGGCCGACGTCTACGACTCCGAGGAGAGCCTCCCCGACCAGGTCGCGCGGTTCTTCGAGACCGTCGAGACCACCGAGGTCAAGGCGATCATCATCGGCGGGTGGGGCGAGGCCTACGAGGAGAGCTCCGCGGAGATCGTCGGGCTGCTGACCGGGAACGCGTCGCGCCTGCCCGCGCTGCGCTCGCTCTTCCTGGGCGCGATGCCGTCGGAGGAGTGCGAGATCTCCTGGATCCAGCAGAGCGACGTCACGCCGCTGCTGGAGGCGTTCCCGCTGCTGGAGCGGCTGGAGATCCGCGGCGGCACCGAGCTGGTGTTCCGGCCGGTCCGGCACGAGCACCTGAAAGTGCTGCGCTTCGAGGCGGGCGGGCTGCCCGCCGCCGTGGTCAGGGCGGTCGGCCAGAGCGACCTCCCCGCCCTGGAGTACCTGGAGCTCTGGCTCGGCACCAGCGAGTACGGTGGCGACTCCACCGTGGCGGACCTGGAGGCGATCCTGTCCGGCGAGCGGCTGCCCGCGCTCAGGCACCTGGGGCTGCAGAACAGCGAGATCCAGGACGAGGTCGCCGCCGCGGTCGCCTCGGCCCCCGTGGTGGCGCGGCTGGAGTCGCTGGCCCAGTCGATGGGCGTGCTCACCGACGAGGGCGCCGAGGCGCTGCTCTCCGGCCAGCCGCTCACCCACCTGCGGCGCCTGGACCTGCACCACCACTTCATGACCACCGCCATGGTCGAGCGCCTGACCGCGACGTTCTCCGGCTCCGGCGTCGAGCTCGACGTGTCCGAGCAGGAGGAGCCCGACGGCGAGTGGCGCTACATCGCGGTCGCCGAGTGACCGCGCTCGCCGTCGTCGGCACCCCCGGGGAGCGGCGGGTCACCCTGTTCGCCGAGGCCTGCGCCCGGCACGGCCTGGCCGAGCCCGCGTCGCTGCCGTGGACGTCCGTGCTGCGCGGCGAGGAGATCCGGCTCGCGCCGGGCACGCTCGTGCGGATCGACTCGCCGGGCGAGGACGCCGAGGCGGACGAGCTGCTGCGCGGCCCGGGTGCTCCGTCCCGGGTCGGCGGCGGGGCCCGCTGGTACGCCGCCTTCACCGCGGGAACGGCACGGATCCGCCAGGCCGTCGCCCGGACGCCCGGCGCCGTGCTGCTCGCCGACACCGGCGAGATCGCGGTGATGTTCGACAAGCGGCTCTGCCACGCCAGGCTGTCGGCCGCCGGTGTCCCCGTGCCCCCGGCCCTTCCCGGCCCGATCGAGGGGTACGGGGAGCTGCGCCGGCGGATGGGCGAGGCCGGATGGGGCCGGGTGTTCGTCAAACCGGCCCACGGCTCGTCGGCGTCCGGGATCATCGCCCTGCAGGCCCGGGGCGCGAAGGTCAAGGCGGTGACCTCGGCGGCCCTGGAGGCCGGTGAGCTGCACAACTCGCTGCGCCTGCGCTCCTACGAGCACGAGGGCGACCTGGCGCTGATCGTCGGCCTGCTGTCCGCGGACGGGCTGCACGTCGAGCGCTGGTTCCCCAAGGCGAGCCTGGCCGGGCGCGCGATCGACCTGCGGGTGGTGGTCGTGGCCGGCGTGCCCACCCACGCGGTGGTCCGGGCCGGGCGCGGCCCCATGACCAACCTGCACCTCGGGGGCTCGCGGGGCGACCTCGGCGAGGTCCGGGCCCGGCTCGGTCCCGAGGGCTGGGCGCGGGCGCTGGACGTCTGCGCGCGGGCCGCGGCCTGTTTCCCGGGAAGCCTGGCCGTGGGGGTCGACCTGATGATCGGCGTGGACTGGCGGACCTTGGCGGTGGCCGAGGTCAACGCGTTCGGCGACCTGCTTCCCCGGCTTCAGGGGCTGCCCGGCGGCGCCGCCGAGGGCCTGGACACCTACGACGCCCAGGTCCGGGCGATCCTGGCCCGGTCCGGGACGGCCGGACAGGAGACGTCCGAGCGGGAGACATCAGTGTCTGGGAGGGACGGGTCCGGGACGGCCGGGTCTGGGACGGCCGGGTCTGGGACGGCCGGACCGGAAAGGGCCGGGCAGGAGACGTGCGGGCGCGAGGCGCCCCGACCGGGGTGGGCCCGCGCGGTCCCCGCCCGCAGGGAGGCCACCCCGTGCGGGACATGAACGAGATCGTGGGCAGCCACGACCTGCTGCTGGTCACGCTCGACACGCTCCGCTACGACGTGGCCGAGGAACTGCTCGCGGCCGGACGGCTGCCCACCCTGGCCCGGGCGCTGCCGGGCGGGCGCTGGGAGCGCCGGCACAGCCCGGGCAGCTTCACCTACGCCGCGCACGCGGCGATCCTCGCCGGGTTCCTGCCCACCCCGGCCGCGCCGGGGCCGCATCCGCGGCCGTTCGCCGCGGCGTTCCCCGGCAGCGAGACCACGGCCCCGGGCACCTGGGTCTTCGACGCACCGGACCTGCCCGGCGGGCTGGCCGCGGCCGGCTACCGCACGATCTGCGTCGGCGGGGTCGGGTTCTTCAACAAGCTCACCCCGCTCGGGTCCGCGCTCCCGGCGCTGTTCGCCGAGAGCCACTGGGAACCGGGGTTCGGGGTCACCGCCCCCACCTCGTTCGAGGCGCAGATCGCCTGCGCCGAGCGGGCGGTGGCCGGGGCCGACGGGCCGGTCTTCCTGTTCGTCAACGTCTCGGCGCTGCACCAGCCCAACTGGTTCCACCTGCCGGGCGGCACCCCCGAGCAGGGCGACGGCCCACGCAGCCACGCCGCCGCGCTGGAGTACGTCGACCGGCACATCGGCAGGCTGTTCGCGCTGATGAGCGAGAGGCGGCCGGGGTACGCGATCGTCTGCTCCGACCACGGCACCGCCTACGGTGAGGATGGATATGTCGGGCACCGGATCGGCCACGAGGTCGTCTGGACGGTGCCCTACGGTGAGTTCACGATGGAGCGGGGGCGATGGCGGTGACGGTGACGTCGGATCCGGGCGCGAGCCCCTACCAGGGGTACGTCTACGCCTACCCCCACAAGACGGCCTACCGGCCGCTCGACCCGCGCCCCTCGCTGGAGCGGGTCTGGGCCGACGAGCCCCTGGGGCACCTCTTCCTCTACCTGCACATCCCGTTCTGCGAGATGCGCTGCGGGTTCTGCAACCTCTTCACCCGCACCGGTGCCCCCGAGGAGCTCGTCGACGCCTACCTCGACGCGCTGGAACGCCAGGCCCGTGCCGTACGGGACGCCCTGGCCGGGCCCCGGTTCGCGGCGGCGGCCATCGGCGGCGGCACGCCGACCTACCTGAGCGCCGCCGAGCTGACCCGGATGTTCGACCTCACCGAGAAGATCACCGGGGCCGACCTGCGGGCCGTCCCGCTGGCGGTGGAGACCTCCCCGGCGACCGCCACGGCCGACCGGCTGGCGGTCCTCGTCGAGCGGGGCACCACCCGGATCTCGATCGGCGTGCAGAGCTTCATCGACGCCGAGGCCCGCGCGGCGGTCAGGCCGCAGAAGCGGCAGGAGGTCGAGACGGCGCTCGGCCGGATCAGGGAGGCCGGGTTCGAGACGCTGAACCTCGACCTGATCTACGGCATCGACGGGCAGACCGAGACCTCCTGGCGGTACTCGCTGGACGCCGCGCTGGCCTGGAGGCCCGAGGAGATCTACCTCTACCCGCTGTACGTCCGCCCGCTGACCGGCCTCGGCCGCCGTGCCCGCGACTGGGACGACCAGCGGCTCGCCCTCTACCGGCAGGGCCGTGACCACCTGCTCGCCGCCGGGTACGAACAGGTCTCGATGCGGATGTTCCGGCTGCCGGGCCGCTCGTCCCCGGCCGAGTACACCTGCCAGAGCGACGGCATGGTCGGGCTCGGCTGCGGCGCCCGGTCCTACACCTCGGACCTGCACTACTCCTACGAGTACGCGGTCGGCGCCGGTGCGGTGCGCGGCATCATCGACGACTACGTGCGCCTGCCCGCGGAGGAGTTCGCGGTCGCCAACGTGGGCTTCACGCTCGACGAGGAGGACCGGCGCCGTCGCCACCTGATCCAGTCGCTGCTGCAGGCCGAGGGCCTGGAACGGGCGGCTTACCGCGACCGCTTCGGCGCGGAGGTGGAGACCCACTTCGGTGAGGAGCTGGAACGCCTGGCCGCCCGGGGCTGGCTGGAGCACCCGGCCGCGGACGGTCCGGCCGGGTCCGGTACGAGGTCCGGGCGGGTCCGTCTGACCGCCGAAGGGCTGGCTCACTCCGACGCGATCGGCCCGGCGCTGTTCTCCGACCGGGTCCGGACGCTGATGGCCGGCTACCGGGAGCGGTGACCACGATGCCCGATCCGGTGGACGCCCCGGCTCCCGAAGGGCCCGTGTCCGGGCCACCGTCCCCGAGGCCCGCGCTCCCGAGGGTGTCGTCCCCGCTGCTCGTGACGCCGTCCAGAAAACCCACGGTCCTCGCCCCGTCCACGACCCCGGCCGTGCCGTCCGTCGGCGGGCGGGACTCCGGGCACCTGACGATCCTGTACCGGGGCCCGCTGGCGAGTTGCGACTACGACTGCCCCTACTGCCCGTTCGCCAAACGGCGCGACGACCCCGGCCGTCTGAGGCTGGACCGGGCCGCGCTGGAACGCTTCACCGCCTGGGTGGCCGGTCGTGACCACCCGGTCTCGGTGCTCTTCACCCCGTGGGGGGAGGGGCTGGTCCGCTCCTGGTACCGCACGGCGATGGTCGGGCTGAGCCACCTCGCGCACGTACGCCGGGTCGCCATCCAGACCAACTTCAGCTGCCGGCCGGACTGGCTGGCCGAGGCCGACCTGGACACGCTCGCCCTGTGGGTGACCTACCACCCCGGCCAGGTCGGCTACGAGCGTTTCCTCGCCCGCTGCCGGGACCTGGTCGCCCGGGGAGTCCGCTTCAGCGTCGGTATCGTCGGGCTGCCCGAGCACCTCGATCATGCCCGTCGCCTGCGGGCGGACCTTCCCGACGAGGTCTATCTCTGGGTGAACGCCGCCGAGGGCGCCCTCTACACCGACGAGGAGGCGGACGCCTGGACGGTCGTCGACCCGCTGTTCCGCTACAGCCGGACGCCGCACCGCAGCGCCGGGCTGCCCTGCCGTACCGGGGAGAGCGTGATCTCCGTCGACGGTGACGGCACGGTGCGGCGCTGCCACTTCGTCCCGGACACGCTGGGCAACCTCTACGACGGCACGTTCCGGCCGAGCGCCAGGGCGTGCCCGGCGGCGTTGTGCGACTGCCACATCGGGTACGTGCACCTGGAACCGACCGGTCTCTACGACGTCTTCGCCGGTGGGATCCTGGAACGGATCCCGGCCCGTCTCGAGCGGACGGGCCGGTCGATGCCCGGCTGATCGACGCCCCGACGGTTCGACGCCTCGGCGGTCCGGGGTCTCGACGCCCCGACGCCCGGACGGTTCGACGCCTCGGCGGTCTGGGGTCTCGACGGCTCGATGACCGGACGGCTCGACGCACCGGTGAGTGGGTGGATGGCCCGGCTGACCGACGGAGCGGTGGACCCGCCTTGGCGGGAGGCCGATGGGCCACCCGGGCAGGAGACCTGGGCGATCGCGGAGCCGACCGGCCTTCTGGCCGGGGATCGGGCGGTCCTGTCAGGTCTCACGCTCGGGGTGGTAGTCGGACTCGGAGAGCTGGAAGGTCCATGCCACGCCCTCGCGGGCGGTGCGGGTGGCGGGCGGGACGCGCAGCCAGTAGCGGTTGAACGTGCCGTCGGGCTCGGCGGTGGAGTTGACCACCTCCACCATCACCACCGGCTCGTCCTCGCCCAGCTCGATGCGCCACAGGACGCCGGTCTCGTCGCGGTGCACGGGGGTGGCGCCGGACTCGGCGAGGTACCGGTCGTAGCCGAAGTGCTCCAGCATGACCCTGCGCAGCTCGGCGTTCTGCTCGGCCCGGATGCGCGCGGGGGTCAGGTTCGCGATGGAGGCGCCGAAATCTGCCGGGACCGGCATGCCGTGCCAGGCGTGCAGGGCGAAACCGTCCGGATAGACCAGGGCCGGGCCCTCGCCGCGGTGAAGCCTGTCGGAGTCGTCACGGTGCAGCTCCACCGGCCGCTCGCAGATCAGCGCGACACGCTCGAACGGCCACCACCAGCCCGCCGCCTCGGCCACCTGGACCAGGCCCGCCACCTCGGGACGGCCCAGCGCGTCGAACAGGGAGAGCCACGGCGCGTCGTGCTGGCCGAGCACGGCGTCGAGCGTCGAGGCGCGCAGCGCGGCCCCGGCGGCCTCCGACTCCTCCGACGCGGCCACGGCCCTGCGGATCTGGGTGACCAGCCGGTTCACCGGCCGCCAGAGACGGTCACCGGTCAGCGACCAGGCCAGCGGCCAGGCCGTGGTGCCGAGCGCGGAGTGCACCTCGGCCCTGGTCTGCTCCCAGGGCCTGGTCCGCACCGCGTCACGGACCGTCCTGCCGGCACCGAGCGTGACGATCGCCCTGGCGCCCGCCACGGGGGAGTCGACCCAGATGATCTTCTCGGGCTCGGGCAGCCCGCCGATCCGGTAGGCCAGCCGCACGCCCTCCTCGGCCGCGGGCCGTTCGGCCGGCCCTTGGCGGAAGGCCACCTCCTCCCAGCTGAGCGCGGAGGAGGTCAGCGACTCGGCGGTCTCGGCCGTGAGGAGCCCGGCCGGCCCGGCGGGGGCGGAGGTCTGGGTGATGGCGGTCAACGTGTGCTCCTGGGGTGGGCGGGGCGGTCGAGCGGGATCGGTCAGGATGGGACGGGCGGATCGGCCGGGCGGATCGACCGGACGAGCCGGACGGGCCGGTCGGGTGGGATCAGTCGGCGACGACGCGGAAGGCGCCCGGCACGTACTCGCGCTGGCGCTGCACGCGATACCACCCCTTGGGCAGCGGGATGGCGCCGTGCTCCTCGTGCACGACGCGCCCGCCCGAGGGGACGTGCAGGAAGTCGGGATCCATCGGACGCAGGCCGCGCACCAGGGTGCCGGGGCCGACCACCGCGTGCGCGTGACCGGTGGCCTCGCCCAGGGCCAGCACCAGACGCCCCCGGGCGTCACGCGGCACGGACGGCGAGGACAGCGCCGAGGCGGGCACCGCCTCCTCGGGAACGGGGATGATCAGGACGTCTCCCTGGCGATACATCTGGGACTCCTTGCGTCGGGGTTGAGGAGAAACTAGCCGCCCCCACCGACATTTCCCGCCGGCATCGATTCCTCATCGGTGCTCTCCCCGCGCCGCTTCCCCAGCGTCGATCGCCCGGCGTCGACGGAGACCTCGAACGTCACCGCTCCGGAACGCGTCCGGTCCACCCGGCCCCGGCGCGGGGCGTCAGGCGGGTTCCGGAGCGTGGCGGCTCAGGCCGCGCAGGACGAAACCCGAGACGATCTCCTCGGCCTCCCGCGGTGTCACCGCGCCGCTGAGCAGCGGCACCCGTTCGGCGCCGATGACGGCGAGGATCATCCGGGCGGTGGCGGTCACGTCGGGGGCGTGGAAGTCACCGGAGGCCACGCCGCTGTCGATGATGCCGGTCAGGATGCGCTGCATGGGCGCGACGTGGTCGGCCAGGCGCTGGTAGGCGTCCGGGCCCAGCGCGGCGGACAGGTCGGCGGGACCGGGGTGGGGGTGGGCGAGCAGCCCGTCGAGCTGGAGCCTGACGAACACCCGCAGGCGTTCGGCGGGCGTGGCCCGCTCGGGCAGCTCCCGCTCGTAGGCCTCGATGAAGTAGTGCGTCACCCGCTCGGTGAAGGCGAGCAGCAGCGCCGCCTTGTCGGGGAAGTAGTTGTACAGCACGGTCCGGGTGATCTGGGCCTCACCGGCCACCTCGGTCATGGAGATGGCGTCGATGCCCTGGTCGCGGGAGAGCCGCGAGACCGCCCGCAGGATGCGCTCCCGGGTCTGGGCGCGGTGCTCGCCGACGGTCGCGGCCGAAATCCGGGGCATGGCCCCATGGTCGCACAGCACCGGCTCCGTGGTCAGGCGCCGTGGTCAGGCCGCGTACTCCGGCCGGGTCACCCGGGCGAGCTCGCCCAGGACCTCGGTGTTCAGCAGGTAGGCCAGCCTGGTCTCACGGATCAGGCGCCGCTTCTCGGCCTCGTCCAGCGGCAGCGCGTCCAGCCTGGCGCGGTAGTCGTTCTTGAAGCGGGGCAGGCTGCCGATCCCGTCGAAGCGGTAGAAGTCGACGCCGCCGCCCGGCCGGTATCCGTAGATCTTCTCCAGCTCGATCCGGATGAACTGCCCGCCCGACAGGTCGCCCATGTAGCGGGTGTAGTGGTGGGCGATGTAGCCGCCCGGCCAGGTGGCGACCTGGTTGATGCGGGCCACCAGGGTCAGGGTGGGCTTGGAGGGCTCGATCCTCGACCGCCAGCCCGATCCGTAGATCGTCTCCAGGTCGCGGACCAGCGCCTCCTCCCGGTACAGCTCGGGGACGACGAACGGTGCCGCGACGGGGTCGCCGGCCAGCGAGCGCGAGGCGCTCTCCAGGGCCACGTACGCGAAGTAGTGCTGGGCGACCATCTCGCCGTAGGCCTCGGGGCTGAGGCTGCCGGCCATCAGCGCCTTGAGGTAGCTCTCGTCCTCGGCGGACTCGTGATCACCCCAGGTGGCGTTCCTGAGCACATCGGAGAACGGCGGCTCGCTCATGATCACTCCGCGACGAGGGAAATTTATGACACAGTGTCACAAAAAGCCCGTCTCCACGTCAAGCCGACCACGACGACCCCGTAGCGGCCGGTCTATCCTTCGACGCGGTGACCCGGTGCGGGCGGGCCGGGAACGGCCCCGCGAGGAGGCATGGACATGGGAATCTCGATCTACTACACCGCGCGCCGTGACCGCGAGCTCGACGGGCAGGAGCTGGACCGGGTCTCCGGGATCCTGCTCCAGGAGAACGCGGAACTGTTCGAGCGGCTGAACCGGAGTCTGCCGGGCTGGAAGGAGGAGGGGATCGTCCCCGAGTACGTCACGGACGCGGGGGAGATCTGCGAGGAGTTCGGCTTCTACGGCATGGACGGGTCCAGGGACCCCGGCGTGGTCCTGGAGGGGTCCACCAAGGTCTCCCACGGAGACTGCGGGATCGAGCCCATGCTCGCGCAGCTGGAGCACTACATGGGCTCCACGCTCGGACGGCTCAGATCCGCCCTGCCGGGCACCGAGTGGGACGTCCACGTCGACGACCAGACACTGATCTGGGACGAAGAGAGCGGCGAGTACGCCTTCACCTCCTGAGGCCCGTCCCCATGGCCGCTCACGGCCTGTCCGCGGCTCGCCCCGGCCCCGCCGACACCGGTCCGCGGGACCCGGCCCCCGGCCGTCCCGGCGACGGCCCTTCCAGAACCGGTCGTTCCTGCACCGGTCGTTCCGGCACCGGCCCTTCCGGCACCGGCCCTTCCGGCACCGGTCGTTTCGGCACCGGCCGTCCGAGTACCGGCCGTCGCGGTGCCGGACGTGGGAGCCAGGCGAGCGCGAGGACCGCCGCGAACACCGGAAGCCAGGCCAGCCGGTACGCGATCCAGGCCGGTTCGGCGGGAAGGCCCAGCAGGCCGGGGACGTCGCCGAAGCGCAGCGCCGCCACGGCGATCAGCGACGGTGCCGTCTGGTGCCACAGGAAGATCGTCATCGCCGAGAGGTTCACCAGCGCCACCGCGGCCCACACCCGGGGACGGCGCATCAGCCGGGTCAGCGGCTCGCGTACCAGCAGCGCCAGCCCCACCTGGGCCAGCCCGAAGCAGACCGCGGCGAGCGTGGGCGGGCCCAGGTTGGAGACGGCCGCCCCGGTCACCCCCACCATGCTCGCCGGGTAGCCGAAGCCCGCGACCAGCGTCACCGCCCCGGCCGCCCCACAGGCCAGCAGCCCCGCCGCCACCCGGCGCGAGGCGAGCATCCCGCCCGCCAGGGCGATCCCGAGCGCGTACGGCACCAGCCAGCCGGCCACCAGGTTCGCCCACCCCACCCAGGCCGGGCCGCCGAGCCCGAACCGGACCAGGTCCGTCCCGAGCACGACCGCGAACGCCACCACGGCCGTGACGCCCGGACGGACACGGAGCAGCAGCGGGGTGGCCGCGGTCAGCGCGGCGAAGACGGCCAGGAACCACAGCGGCCCGACCGCGGGCAGCGCCATGGACCGGATCGTCTCCACCGGTGTCCCGCGCAGCGCCATCCCGGCAGCCGTCCCCGCCCAGACCAGGACGAGCGGCACCGCTGGCCCCAGCAGCCTCCGCATCCTGGCACGGAGACGGCGGGACCCGTCTTCCCGGACGTGCCGGTCTTTCGGGCCCTCCCGGCCGTGCTGGCCCTCCCCGTCTTTCGGGTCCTGTCGGCCGTGCCGGTCGGCGGCCGGCCTCAGGCTCCGGGCCGCGGCGTACCCGCCCACGAAGAAGAAGACCGCCAGCGTCTGCAGCACCCACGAGGCCGGGGTGAGCGCGGGCAGGTGGGCGAGCGGGCTGGACAGGCGCACCCTCCCGCCGGGGCCGTGCACCCAGCTCGTGACCAGCCAGTGCCCGGCGACCACCCCGAGGATCGCCAGCGCGCGCAGCGCGTCCATGCCCCGGTCCCGGTCGGCCGGGGTGGCCGCCTCGATCCGGGAGACGAGGTCAGCCACGGGTCACCTCGCCCGTCCGGCCGAGGGCGATCAGCGTCAGGTTGCGCAGGGACACCCCGCCCGGTGCGAAGTAGTCGCTGTGCCCTGCGGCGCCCGCCGCGAACGTCCGGGCTCCGAAGGCCGGTCCCACCGGGTCGGGACCGAACCCGAGGGGCCCGATCCGCGTCTTGGGGACCTTCCGCATCCAGTCGCCGCCTCCGCTGCCGGCCCACAGCCGGGCGCCGCCCATCCCGGCGGCAGGGGAGACGCCCAGGCCGGGACTGCCGACGACGGCCACGTCCGCGACGCCCGACCCGGGCGCGGCCTTGGCGCACACGACCGAGCCGTAGCTGTGGCACAGCAGGCTGACCCGCTTGCCCCGGAGCGTCTCGGTGACGTACCGCCGCAGGTCGGAGGCTCCCCGCTCGGCCGCGCCTCCGGTCAGCACGGCCAGGCTCACGGTGGCCGGGCTGTCGTACCCGAGCCAGGCCACCACCGCCAGCCGGGCGCCGGGGGCCAGCGCCCGCGCCTCGGCCAGCACCGCCCGGGCACCGCCCCCGGGGGTGCTGTACGGCTTGGCCCGGCCGCCGTCGAAGGTGGCGGCCGTGGTGTCGGAGCCCGGGACGACGACCGCGACGTGCTCGGCGGTACGCAGGTCGCCGTAGACCTTGATGATCCGGTCACCCGGTGGGGCGGGGACGAGCACGTAGGTGAGGGTGGCGGCGGTGACCACGGCGAGCGCGCGGCTGGGCATCGGGAACTCCTGTCCGGTCGAGGAACCGGACAGAACGCTAGAAATCCAGGCGGGTCACTCACATCGCCCCGGGGGACGCACCCCGGGGGTCCCCCCGGAGGGGGAGACGGGCCGGGCGCGCGGCCGAGCGGGATGCAGCGCACGGAGGCACACGGGCCCGGGTGGTGGGCGGGCCGGAGCGGTCACCCCCCCGGGCGGACCAGCCCGGTCTCGTAGGCGTACACGATCGCCTGGGCGCGGTCGCGCAGGTTCAGCTTGGCCAGGATCCGGCCGACGTGGGTCTTGACGGTCTGCTCCGAGAGCACGAGCTCCTCGGCGATCTCCTGGTTGGACCTGCCCCGCGCGATGAGCGCGAGCACCTCGGTCTCGCGGCCGGTGATGTCGTCCAGCCGCCCGCGCGGCCGGTGCGGGCCGACGCGGGCGAACTCCGCGATCAGCCGCCGGGTCACCGAGGGCGCCAGCAGGGCCTCCCCGGAGGCCACCACCCGGACCGCCTCGGCGAGCTGCTGCGCCGAGGCGTCCTTGAGCAGGAACCCGCTCGCTCCGGCCCGCAGCGCCTCGTACACGTAGTCGTCGAGGTCGAACGTGGTCAGGATCAGGACCTTCGGCGCGGGGTCGGTGACCTCCATGATCCTCCGCGTCGCCTCGAGGCCGTCCATGACGGGCATCCGCACGTCCATCAGGACGACGTCGGGCCGCAGCTCGGCCGCCCGCGCCACGGCCTCGCGCCCGTCGGCGGCCTCTCCCACGACCTCGATGTCCGGCTGGGCGCTCAGGAAGACGGTGAAACCCGTCCGCACCATCCCCTGGTCGTCGGCGATGATCACCCGGATCGTCATGCTTTCTCCATGATCGGCAGTATGGCGGTGACCGCGAACCCGTTGCCGACCGGCCCGATCCACAGGCTCCCGCCGAGCATGGACACGCGTTCCCGCATTCCGATCAGGCCGTGTCCCGCCGGCCCCGGCCGGTCGGGGGAGCGGTGCCCGGCGGTGTTCGTCACCTGGACGCGCAGCTCGGCGCCGGAGCGGACGATCGTGATCGAGACGGTGGAGCCGGGCGCGTGCCGCATGGCGTTGCTGAGCGACTCCTGGGCGATCCGGTAGGCGGACAGGCTCACCGCCGTGGGCAGGCCGGTCAGGTCGCCGCCGAGGTGGAGCGTCACGGTCAGCCCGGCGGAGCGCGCGGTGCCGACGAGCTCCTCCAGGCGGCCGAGGCCCGGCTGCGGCGCGGTGTCGCCGTTCTCGTCGCCGTCCCTGAGCACGCCCAGCACGCGGCGCATCTCGTTCATGGCCGTGAGCGAGAGCGTGCGGATCTGCCCGAGCCCCTCCTCCAGGCGCGCCGCGTCCCCGGCCGCCTGCAGCGGGACGGCCTCCGCCTGGATGGCGATCACGGACATGTGGTGGGCGACGACGTCGTGCAGCTCCCTGGCGATCCTGGCCCGCTCCTCCAGTACGGCCTGCCCGTCCAGCGCCTGCCTGCTGCGCCGCTCCTCCTGGGCGAGCCTGCCGAGGGCCAGCCGCCGGGCGCGGACGTTGTGCCCGAACAGGACGGTCACGGTGAGGACGACGGTGACGACGGCCAGCGAGTCGGAGTGGATCGTCAAGGCGCCCAGGACCGAGATGCCCCACACGCCGAGGGTGATGCGCCGATCGCAGCGCACCGCGACCGAGTAGACCACCAGCGTGAACATGACCGCGGCGGCCGAGGTGTACGGAATGCCGAGGAACTGCCGGGAGATGTCCGTGCCCAACGGCATCAGCAGCGCCGCCGACCGCCAGGCGGCCAGGGGCCAGCGATGGCGCAGCGCGAGCGGCAGGGAGAAGGCCGCGGCCACGAACGCGAGCCCCTGCACGTCCATGGGAGAGTGCGTCTCGGCCGCGAGCTCCTTGAAGCGGATGAACCCCGTCTGGAACAGCAGGAAGGTCAGGGCCAGGTCGGCCAGCAGGACCAGGTCGACGGTCCGGAACGGCAGCACCCCCAGGAAGTGGGGCACCCGCGCGTTGAGCCGGCCGGTCCGGGGCCGGGCCGGATCGGGCACCCCGGTCACCGCCGCCTCGACGAGCGGGGTGATCAGCCCCAGGACGCCCTGGCGGGCCGCACGCGCACGCTGCCGGGGAGGACGGGAAGTCACCCGGTCAGCTTAGGCAGCCCGGCCGCGCCCCGCCTCACCCCGCAGGGTGACGCCGCAGGTCACCCCCTGGGGTGAGAGGGCCGGTCACCCCGGTGCCTCCCTGGGTGAGAGCGGTGGCTCACTCGTGGTTCCCGGGCCGGGGAGGCGGCTCCAAGGCTTGCGATTACATCATTACGATCGCTCACAGTGAACACGCTCATCCTCGGGAACATTCTGGGGCTCCCATTAATTGAGCCTGTATAACTCAACCCTTGGAGTTCACATGAGTGAGAGCTTGATCCTCCCGGTCCTGCCGCTCGACGACGAGGTCGTGCTGCCGGGCATGGTGGTCCCGCTTGACCTGTCCGAGCCCGAGGTCCGGGCCGCGATCGACGCGGCGCAGGCTCTCGCCGAGAACAAGCCCGAGGTCCTGCTCGTTCCCCGGATCGACGGCCGGTACGGTTCGGTGGGCGTGCGGGCGATCGTCGAGCAGGTGGGAAGGCTTCCCGGAGGGGAGCCCGCGGCCGTGGTGCGGGGTGCCGACCGGGTGCGGGTGGGCACCGGCACGACCGGCCCGGGTGCGGCCCTGTGGGTGGAGGCCACGGTCATTCCCGTGATCGCGGCCGGTGAGCGGGCCCACGAGCTCGCCAAGGAGTACAAGGCGCTGGCCACCACGATCCTGCAGAAGCGGGGCGCCTGGCAGGTCGTCGACGCGGTCAACCAGATGAGCGACCCCTCGGTGCTGGCCGACAACTCCGGCTACGCCCCCTGGCTGAGCACCCCGCGCAAGGCCGAGATCCTGCAGACCGCCGACCCGGCCGACCGCCTCGCGATGCTGGTCGAGTGGTCGCGCGAGCACCTGGCGGAGCTCGACGTGGCCGAGACGATCCGCAAGGACGTCCAGGAGGGCATGGAGAAGCAGCAGCGCGAGTTCCTGCTCCGCCAGCAGCTGGCCGCGGTCCGCAAGGAGCTCGCCGAGCTCAACGGCGACACCTCCGCCTCCGAGGAGGAGGACTACCGCGCCCGCGTCGAGGCCGCCGACCTGCCCGCCAAGGTGCGCGAGGCCGCGCTCAAGGAGGTCGACAAGCTGGAGCGGACCTCCGACCAGTCTCCCGAGACCGGCTGGATCCGCACCTGGCTCGACACCGTCCTGGACATCCCCTGGAACGAGCGGACCGAGGACTCCTATGACATCGCCGCGGCCCGCGCCGTCCTGGACGCCGACCACACCGGCCTCGACGACGTCAAGGACCGCATCATCGAGTACCTGGCCGTCCGCGGGCGCAGGGCCGAGAAGGGCCTGGGCGTGGTCGGCGGGCGCCGCAGCGGAGCCGTGCTCGCGCTGGCCGGTCCCCCCGGGGTCGGCAAGACCTCGCTCGGCGAGTCCGTGGCCCGCGCCATGGGCCGTACGTTCGTCCGCGTCGCCCTCGGCGGCGTCCGCGACGAGGCCGAGATCCGCGGCCACCGGCGCACCTACGTCGGCGCGCAGTCCGGCCGGATCGTCCGGGCCATCCGCGAGGCCGGCTCGATGAACCCGGTCGTGCTGCTCGACGAGATCGACAAGGTCGGCTCCGACTACCGGGGCGACCCGACGGCCGCGCTGCTGGAGGTGCTCGACCCGGCGCAGAACCACACCTTCCGCGACCACTACCTGGAGGTCGAGCTCGACCTGAGCGACGTGCTGTTCCTGGCGACCGCCAACGTGCTGGAGTCCGTGCCCGGCCCGCTGCTGGACCGCATGGAGATCGTCACGCTGGACGGCTACACCGAGGACGAGAAGGTCGCCATCGCACGCGACCACCTGCTCCCGCGCCAGCTCGACAAGGCCGGCCTCACCGCCGAGGACGTCGTCATCGGCGAGGACGCGCTGCGCTCGCTCGCCGGGGAGTACACCCGCGAGGCCGGGGTCCGGTCGCTGGAGCGCTCGATCGCCAGGATCCTGCGCAAGGTGACGGCCAACGTCGCCCTCGGCGAGGGCGAGCTGCCCGTGCAGGTGGGCGACCTCGTGCCCTACCTGGGACGCCCGCGTCACGTGCCGGAGTCCTCGCTTCCCGAGTCCAGCCAGCGTACGGCGGTGCCCGGCGTGGCCACCGGGCTGGCGGTCACCGGGGCGGGCGGCGACGTCCTCTACGTGGAGGCGTCCCTGGCCGACCCCGAGACCGGCGACACCGGCCTGACCCTGACCGGCCAGCTCGGCGACGTCATGAAGGAGTCGGCCAGGATCGCCCTGTCCTACCTGCGCTCGCGCGGCGCGGAGCTGGAGCTGCCGGTCGGGTCCCTCAAGGACCGCTCGGTGCACGTCCACTTCCCGGCCGGAGCCGTTCCCAAGGACGGCCCGTCCGCGGGCGTCACCCTGATCACGGCCCTGGCCTCGCTGCTGTCCGGGCGGCAGGTCCGCGCCGACGTGGCGATGACCGGCGAGGTCTCCCTCACCGGCCGGGTGCTGCCGATCGGCGGGGTCAAGCAGAAGCTGCTGGCCGCCCACCGGGCGGGCATCACCACCGTGCTGATCCCGGCGCGCAACGAGCCCGACCTGGACGACGTGCCGCAGGCCGTGCGCGACGAGCTCACCGTGCACACGGTGAGCGACGTGCGCGAGGTCCTGGCCATCGCGCTCACCCCGGCTCGGACGGCCGGGACGACCGGGACGAGCGAGCGCACCGCCGCCTGATCCCGTGGTCACCGTGACGGCCCGTCCCCCTGGGAGATCGCCCGGGGGACGGGCCGTCCGTCGTCCCGCAGGGGGAATCCCGCCGCTCCGGCCGACCGCGACCGGGCCGCCTTTTAGCGATATTCCGGGATTTGTCCAGCAAAAAGGAAAGTGATCAATGGAGTGACCTCGGGTTTCAAGCGAAGTGAAAGTAACGGGCAATCGGGACGTCGTACAACAGGGGAGACAAAATCCTCACACCCGAGAGGAACCCCTCACATGCGATTCGCCACCCGAATCATTCTGGGCGCCGGAGCGGCGGCCCTGCTCGCGACGGGCGCCCCGGCGATGGCCAACGCCGAGACCGCCGCCCCCGTCCAGAACGCCGCCGTGACGGCTCCCTACTTCTCCGACACCTGGGGGCCCTACACCTCCGGTGACGAGAGGGCGGAGGCCGAAGGCAAGGTCACCGTGGAGAAGAAGGCCGTCAAGCACTGGTACTGGAAGAAGTACTCCAAGCTCGTCAAGAAGTGCGGCTGGTACCACGGCAAGAAGAAGTGCGTCTGGGTGAAGAAGTGGTACAAGAAGCACCAGTGGAAGTGGGTGCACGAATACCACTACACCGTCGACAGCACGCTCACCAACCACAAGTGGTGGGGCAGGTCGAAGCACTCCTGCGCGTGGGAGACCTTCAAGGTCGTGAACTTCGACGGCTCGACCGACGTCACCCGCTTCAAGAACTGCTCGAAGAAGCCGGCCTCCTACTCCTTCGAGGGCAAGAACGCCGAGCACATCTACGTCAAGGTGAGCCGCGGGCACCACGGCCACCCCAACGGCTACCAGAGCGGCTGGAAGCCCGTCTACCACCACGCCTGATCCTCGGGCACGCGGAGCCCGGCCCCTGCGCGGGACCGGCCCGTGACGTGACGCCGCCGCACCGGTGACGAACGGAGCCCGGTCCCCTCGCGGGGGCCGGGCTCCGTGACGTGCGGGTCTTCTCAGTGCACCCCGAACCGAGTAATGTTCGGTTTCATGCACCCGGGAGCCATCGCAGCAGTATCGCCGGACAAACCCGCTGTGATCATGGCGGAGTCCGGGCGGGTCGTCACCTACCGCGAGCTGGACGAGCAGTCCAACCGCCTGGCCCACCTCTTCCGCTCCGCCGGGCTGCGGCCGGGCGACCACATCGCCTTCATGCTGGAGAACCACCCGCTGTTCCTGGCCGTCGCCTGGGCCGCGCACCGCTCCGGCCTCTACTACACCGCCATCAGCTCCCGGCTGAAGACCGAAGAGCTCGCCTACATCGTCGACAACTGCGAGGCCCAGGTCTTCATCTCCTCGGCCGCGCTCGCGGACGTGGCCGCCTCCGTCACCGACCTGACCCCCAGGGTCAAACTCAGGCTCATGCTGGACGGCACCGTCCCGGGCTTCGAGCCGTACGAGAAGGCGGTCGCCGCCCGTCCCGCCACGCCCGTCGAGGACGAGTGCCAGGGCGCGGACATGCTCTACTCCTCCGGGACCACCGGCCGTCCCAAGGGCGTCAAGCCCGCCCTGTCCGCGGCCCCGCTGGACACCCCGGGGCCGCTGCTGCAGCTCATCCAGTTCCTGTTCGCGCCCTCGGCCGACAGCGTCTACCTCTCCACGGCGCCGCTCTACCACGCGGCCCCGCTGCGCTACTCCATGAGCTTCCAGCGGCTGGGCGCCACGATCGTGGTGATGGAGAGGTTCGACCCCGAGCAGGCGCTCGCGCTCATCGAGCGCCACCGCGTCACCCACTCGCAGTGGGTGCCGACCATGTTCATCAAGATGCTCAAGCTGCCCGACGAGACCCGCGCCCGCTACGACCTGTCGTCGCTGGCCTGCGCGATCCACGCCGCCGCCCCCTGCCCGATCCCGGTCAAGGAGCGGATGATCGACTGGTGGGGGCCGATCGTCCACGAGTACTACGCCGGGACCGAGGGCAACGGCTTCCTGTACGTCGGCTCGAAGGACTGGCTGGAGCACAAGGGCACCGTCGGCCGCCCGCTGCTCGGCGTCGTCCACATCTGCGACGAGGAGGGCAACGAACTGCCCCCGCGCGAGCACGGCACGGTCTACTTCTCCGACGGCCCCCAGTTCGTCTACCACGGCGACGAGGCCAAGACGATGTCCTCCCGCGACCCGCTCGGCCGGGGCTGGACGACCCTGGGGGACATCGGCTACGTCGACGAGGAGGGCTTCCTCTACCTCACCGACCGCCGCTCGTACATGATCATCTGTGGCGGGGTCAACGTCTACCCGCAGGAGGCCGAGAACGTCCTGTCCGTCCACCCCAAGGTGGCGGACGTGGCCGTCTTCGGCGTACCCGACGAGGAGCTGGGCGAGCAGGTCAAGGCCGTCGTCCAGCCGGCCTCCATGGACATGGCCGGCCCCGGGCTGGAGGCCGAGCTGATCGAGTACTGCCAGGCCCACCTGGCGGTCTACAAGTGCCCCCGGTCGGTGGACTTCCGCGACGCGCTGCCCCGGCACCCGACGGGGAAGCTCTACAAGCGCCTGCTGCGCGACGAGTACTGGCCCGCCACGCCGTCGTCCTGACCGTGTTCCCGGTACGGGCGGGGACGGATCCCGGTGCTCCCCGCGGTTCTCACCGGCTCGCGCGTAGCCCGTACGGGAGAAAGCGTCCCCGAACATCCGGTTCCGGACCCGCCCGAAAGGGAAGATCCGTTCAACCGGGTCCGGCGGAAAGGCGTTCGGGAAGGCGTCGTACCGCCGTGGGCCGGTGCCGTCGGTCGTCTATCCCGGAGGGATCTCACATGACGCAACCCCAGCCACTCATGTGCAGGACGTGCGGAGCAATGGTGGAACACCCCGGACGTCATCGGGAATGGCACGAGGCCCTCGAACGCCTGGTGCCCGGCCTGGGCGCCGAACTGGAGAGAACGCAGGGGAACGGCACGGATCAGGGCTTCACCTTCTAGCGGGCACCGACCGGCTCTCCGGCGGGCACCCGGCCGTCACGTCGCGCCCCTGTCCGGCCTCCGGGCCTTCGGCCGTCGCGCCCCCGCCCGGCCCCGATCGTGACCGGGGCCGGGCCGGGCCGGACCGCGCCGGACGGGGGCGGAGGCGGGCGTCCGCGGACGGCGGGACGGAGGAACGAGGCGGGCCCGGGCGCGTCCCGTGCCCGCGCCGACGGGCCCGGTCACCGGCTCCGCGGCCGTCCCGGAGAATTTCCCGGGCCCGATCTCCGGCCTCGGACAGGGCTCCGAGCACGGCTGATAAAGCCGTTGTCAGGAGAAGGCGATCATCCCGATCACACGCTTAACCAGGTCTTACGCGTCGTCGGGCATGCTTTTCCTCAACCGGTGGACACCGGTTTCCACCCCGTCGAACCGGGGGGATGTGGGACGTGGGGGAAGACATGGACCCGACAAGGAACGAGCAGCAGGCCACACCGACCGAGGCGACCCCCCGGAACGACGGATGGACCCAGTTCGGCAAGGAACCGCCGCGGGCCGGGGCCTACCGCTCCCGTACCGACGACACCGCGCCGCAGCCGACGCTGATCCACCCGGTGCCCGAGCACCTCGGCGCCGACGCTCCCGGGCACACCGGCGGGCACGGCGGGTACGGGGGGCACGGGACGCCCGGGGCCTGGGGCGCCCACGGCGCGTCCGGTGGGGCGCCCGCGCCGCGGGGGCGGCTGAGCGCGGGACAGAAGGTGGGGGCCGGGCTCGCGCTGGCGGCCATGGCCCTCGGCGGCGGGGTTGCAGGGGCCTTCGCCGCGACGGCCCTGAACGAGCCCGTCGCGGCGGTCTCGTCGTCGGGCCCGGTCGTCAGCCGGGTGGGCAACGTGACGACGGTCGCCGACATCGCCGAGGCCGTCCAGCCGTCCGTGGTGTCCATCGAGGTCAGGACCGCCGCCGGTGGGGGTGAGGGCTCCGGGGTGGTGCTCTCCTCCGACGGCCTGATCCTGACCAACAACCACGTGGTCGCGGCCGGGGGACAGGGCGGCGAGGGGAACCGGGTGACCGTCAGGTTCAGCGACGGCAAGAGCGCCACCGCCGAGATCGTCGGCACCGACCCGGCCACCGACCTCGCGGTCATCAAGGCGCAGGGCGTCTCCGGCCTCACCAAGGCCTCGATCGGCGACAGCGACCGGCTCAAGGTGGGCGACCCCGTCCTGGCCATCGGCAGCCCGCTGGGCCTGTCCGGGTCGGTGACCGCGGGGATCGTCAGCGCGCTGAACCGCACGCTGACCGTCGGCGGGGGCCAGGGGCAGCAGCAGCTCCCGCCCGGCTGGGGCGGGCAGGAACAGCAGGGCGGCGCCGCCCCCACGACCATCGGCGGGGCCATCCAGACCGACGCAGCGATCAACCCGGGCAACTCGGGAGGCGCGCTGGTCAACGCCGCCGGGCAGGTGGTGGGCATCAACACGGCCATCGCCACCAACGGCGGCGAGGGCAGCATCGGCGTCGGCTTCGCCATCCCCATCACCACCGCCAACCAGGTCGCCCAGGAACTGATCAAGGACGGCTCGGTCTCGCACGCCTTCCTCGGCGTGAGCGTGACCGACGCCACCGGCGACGCGGGCGGTGCCCTGGTCGGCCAGGTCACCGAGGGCAGCCCCGCGGCCGAGGCGGGCATCAGGCAGGGCGACCTGATCACGAAGATCGACGACACGGTCGTGGACGAGGCCGCCACCGTGGTCGGCGCGGTCCGCGGCTTCAAGCCGGGCCAGCGGGTGACCCTGTCCTACGTCCGGGACGGGCAGCCCCAGACGGTCACGGTGACCCTCGCCGAGAAGACCGGCGAGTAGGGTCCGCACGGGTTTCACGCGGCGGGGGGGGGGGGGGGGGGGGGGGGGGGGGGCGGGGCCGCGCGCGCCCGCGCGGGGGGGGGGGCGGCGGGGGGCGGGGCGGGGGGCGCGCCGCCCG